>LJCW01000295.1 GCA_001298555.1 Actinobacteria bacterium OV450 | reverse complement strand
TAGGATGCGAGAGAGCCGTACGGGCCAAGGATCGCTTCACAACTTTCCCAACCCGTACGGCTCTTCTCACGTCACGGCGGCCCAGCCACATCCGCTGTCGCACACCACGTCGTAAGGGTGTCAGCGACCGTCGCCTCCCACAGCTGCGCCTTTCCCGTCAGCCCCGGGAGCGGATCGGTCACACCGTCGAGGGCCATCTGCTCACTTGCTGGGGAAGACCGCCGTTCACCGGCCGGAGCCGATGACGTCAGTACCGGAGCGTACTTGGAGCCGTGCGCGGCGGGTGCGTGACCGGCCCAGCGGGCCGAGGAGGCGCCAAAGAAGGGATGGGGTCCTGAGGCCGACCCGTGCCCGGTCATCGACGGAGCCGTCCGGCTTCCGGGGAACCGGGTCAGTACTTCCTCCACCTCTCGACGGCCAGCGACCTGCCAGTGACGGGGCCCACCGCCCCGTACGCCTCAGCCGGGTGCACGGCGAAAGCGGCGGTATCAGGCACCCTGCCGGTGCGCGCCACGTACGAGCAGCATGCCACCCAGAGTTGCGCCTGCGTCATACGGTCGGGCTCTGCGGCCACCGGGGCGGACGACTGGGTCGGCGGTCGTGCTCCGTGAGCTTCGGGACTGTCTTGGCGAGCGTGCCGGTACGCGTCATCGGTGAGGCCGACGGCCGGCTCCAACCCGATGCCCAACCCGACGCCAGAACCCTCATCAGTGGACTCCTCCAGGGCCTGCTCCCCCGCCACGTCCGGTGCGGCAACCTGGGCACCGTGTGGTCCAACGGCCCGCTCAACCGTCAGCTGCTCGGCGGTCGCCGGCACGGGGGGAGCAGCGCCGGGTCGATGCCCGCCGCCGCCAGCCCCTCCGGAGCCGTCTGCGTCAGCCGAACGCCGATCCGCGCCCGCCGCCGCGGCATCAGCGCCTCCCCCGGCGCCTCGCGCCGCCCGGCACGCCCGGCCCTGGC
>LJCW01000294.1 GCA_001298555.1 Actinobacteria bacterium OV450 | reverse complement strand
GGGGGGGGTGTGGGGGGGGGGGTGTCGGGGTGGGTTCGGGGGCGTCCCGTCAGTCCACTGTCCTTCCGTGCCGTGCCGGCCCGTCAAGGGCGCTCCTTCGTCGCGTCGCTTCGCGATGGCCTGCGGCCACCCTTGACCGCCCGTCCCGTCCCGGAAAGACAAAGACTGTCGGGAAGCCCCCGAAGGATGGCCGGGGGTTCATGTCCAGGGGCGGCCCCATCACAGATCCGGGACAGGGGTCCCCGTCCCTCCGCAGCCGACTCACCAGGACCGGCCAGCCGGACGACGATGCTGCGCAGGGAGGGGTACGGCTCCCATTCGGGCCCACGGAAGCCCATTCCGGACCTCGGCCGGGTCAACCTGCACCAGGCAGCGACGAGAAGCCCGTCCCAGTCCATGCCGGCCCGTGGACGCGTCAGATCGCTACGTGCTCCTTCTTTCTCAGCGTCAGACGGCCGTCCGGGGCTGGGCACGACGACTTTGCCTTGTTGGACAGGAGGCCCGTCGCCGTCCTGGTTAGATGGCGCCATGGAACGTGTGCTTGGAATCGGCGGGTACTTCCTGCGGGCGGCCGACCCCGGAGCCTTGAATGCCTGGTATCGCGATTGCCTGGGGCTGGACGCCGATCAGCACGGTCTGTGGCGCCAGGAGGCCGGGGCCACGGTGTTCGCGACGTTCGAGTCCGAGACCGACTACTTCGGTTCCCGCACCCAACAGACCATGCTCAACTTCCGTGTCCGCGACTTGGACGCGATGCTCGCGCAATTGCGCGCCAAGGGCGCGGACGTGGGCGAAGAGATCCAGGACATGGAAGGCGTCGGCCGATTCGGCTGGGTCACCGATCCCGAGGGCAATCGCATCGAACTCTGGCAGCCCGCCTGACCACGTCAAGCACTCACCGGCCGTGGGCGGCTTATGTCCAACCCCAGACGGCCGGTGGACGCTAAGCCGAGAGGAGCGCGTAGCGGTCTGGTGCGTCCTCGGGCCCGCTCCGACTCTGATGAGCTTCTGGTTGCTGCCTAGTGCAGGTTGACCCTGCCGGGGTCCGGAAACGCCTTCCGTGGGCCCGAATGGGAGCCGTACCCCTCCCTGCGCAACCTCGTCGTCCGGCTGGCCGGTCCTGGTGAGCCGGGTGCTGACAACCATGGCCCCCGGGCGGGATCTGTGATGGGGCCGCCCCTGGACATGAACCCCCCGGCGATCCTTCGGGGGCTTCCCGACAGTCTTTGTCTTTCCGGGACGGGACGGGCAGTCAGGGGTGGCCGCAGGCCATCGCGAAGCGACGCGACGAAGGAGCGCCCTTGACGGCCCGGCACGGCACGGAAGGACAGTGGACTGACGGGACGCCCCCGGACCCACCCGGACACCGCCCCGCCCGGACCCCG
>LJCW01000293.1 GCA_001298555.1 Actinobacteria bacterium OV450 | reverse complement strand
CCCCGCCCGCGGCGCCGGCCCGCCCCGCGGCGGCACCCGGCAGCCCCGTCAGCGGGTGCGGTTCAGGGTCTGGAGGGCGGCGCGCAGGAGCTGCGGGACCGGGGCGCTGCCACCGGCGGCGATGGCCGCCTCCGCCTGCGGCGTCACCGCCGAGACGGCCTCGTCCGCCTCCCGGGAGGCGTAGCCCAGCCCGATCAGCGCCGCGGCGAGCTGCTCGGTCCACGGGGCCGGCCCCGTGGCCGCGGGGGCGCGCTGCGCCCCGACCAGCGGAGCGCCCAGCTTGTCCTTGAGTTCCAGCAACAGCTTCTGTGCGCCCTTCTTGCCGATGCCGGGGACCGCCGTCAGGGCCTTCTCGTCGCCCGTGGAGACGGCCAGCCTCAGCGCGTCCGGGCTGTGCACGCCGAGCATCGCCTGGGCGAGCCGCGGCCCGACCCCGCTCGCGGTCTGGAGCAGTTCGAAGACCTGCCGCTCGTCGTCGTCGGCGAAGCCGTACAGCGTCAGCGAGTCCTCCCGTACGACCAGGGAGGTGGCCAGCCGGGCCGTCTCCCCCATCCGCAGGCCGGCGATGGTCGTGGGCGTGCACTGCACGGCCATGCCCACTCCCCCGACCTCGATCACGGCCAGGGTGGGGGCGAGCGCGGCGACCGGGCCGCTGACGAAGGCGATCATGAGGGGCGGCCTTTCGAGGCGTGCAGGGCGACCGCCTGCTGGAGGCGGTTCTGGGCGGGGGCCCGCCAGATGTGGCAGATGGCCAGGGCGAGGGCGTCCGCGGCATCGGCCGGCTTGGGCGGGGCGGAGAGCCGCAGCAGCCGGGTCACCATGGCCCCGACCTGCGCCTTGTCGGCCCGGCCGGAGCCGGTGACGGCGGCCTTGACCTCACTGGGGGTGTGCAGGGCGACCGGTATCCCGCGGCGGGCGGCACACAGCATGGCAACGGCACTGGCCTGGGCGGTTCCCATCACCGTGCTGACGTTGTGCTGGCTGAACACCCGCTCCACGGCGACGATTTGGGGCCGGTGCTCGTCGAGCCACTGCTCGATGCCCGCCTCGATCGCGACGAGCCGGTGCCCCAACTCCGCGTCCGCGGGCGTCCGTACGACCCCCACGCCGACCATGGTGAGGGCTCGTCCGGCGACGCCCTCGACCACGCCGACACCGCACCGGGTCAGCCCCGGGTCCACGCCGAGTACGCGCACCCCATCCACCCCCTCCTTCGACAGCCGGTGCGTGCAGGCTAACCGGTGGCACTGACAAAGCGGCGGGCCCGCGGGGGGGGTTCCCCCCGGCCCGCCCCCCGCGCCCCCCCCGGCGTCGCCCCCCCCCCCCCCCCCCCCCGTCCCCGCGCTCTTGGGGGCGGC
>LJCW01000292.1 GCA_001298555.1 Actinobacteria bacterium OV450 | reverse complement strand
CGGGCACCGGGACCTCTCATGCAAACAGATCTTGGTCGATCCCTTGCATAGCGGAGGTCCCGTTGCCGCACTCGACCTTCGAAGAACCGCTTGACGGAGGCGCCGGACGCGTAACTCCGCGGCCTTGAGCGTTGCACCCGGTACTGAAGGTCACCGAACCACAGCCACGGGGCAGGCTCAGCCTCAGCTGCTCCGACGCGGCAGCCAACCAACTCCATGAGGGAGTGCGCCACCAGCCACTGAGACCCCGCTCCCGGGCCCTGGCCCAGCAACTGCCCCCTGCAGCGTGGCGCGCCCCGGCCGTCGAAAGCGCTGTCTAGACCCGGCTGCGGGTCTCGAAGCATACGGTTTCAGCCGATACCCAGGGGCTATCGCGTCCCACGGCGGATACCTCGGTCGCCGGGACGGCTCTCTGGCTACCGTCGCCGCACACCGTCCGCGCCGCGTGGCAGTTGCTACATACGAGGCCCCGGCTGACACCCCTCTGCGGGGAGGCCGGCCGACCCTATCTCCACCACGACAAGAAACAGGTGACCGAATGACCGATCTTGAAACCGCCGACCCTCTGGCGCTGCGCACCGCAATGACGGACCAGCTCGTCAGGGAGGGCACCATCCGCAGCACGCAGGTCGAGGCGGCGTTCCGGACGGTTCCCCGTCACGCGTTCGCCCCGGAGGCAGAGCTGAGCCGGGCCTACGCCGCGCACGACGCTGTGTCCACGAAGGTGAACGAGCACGGCATCTCGATCAGCTCTGTCTCAGCCCCCGTCGTCCAGGCGAGGATGTTGGAGCAGGCCGAGATCGAGAGCGATATGCGGGTGTGCGAGGTCGGCTCCGGCGGATACAACGCGGCCCTGATGGCGGAGTTGGTCGGGCCGGACGGATCCGTCGTCACCATCGACATCGATCCCGACGTCACCGGACGGGCGCGCATGCTTCTCGACTCGGCCGGATACAGCCACGTGCGTGTCGTCCTCGCAGATGCCGAGAATGGTCTCCCCGACGCCGGCACCGTGGTGTCGCAGGTTCTTGAAGACTGACCCCCGGGAGACTTCCGAAAGTTGACCCCCCTTGTCGATCATGGAGGGTGCTAAAGGTGGAGGACTGG
>LJCW01000291.1 GCA_001298555.1 Actinobacteria bacterium OV450 | reverse complement strand
GCCCACCGCGAGAAGTCCACGCCGAATATACGAAGTTGCGCATAGCCGCATGAAATAAATGGTCAGATCACTGTCAGATCACTGTCCGGAAAACGCGAGGCCCCTCAACCCACTCCTCACTTGCGGCTAAACATCGTGGGCGACGTCCACTACGATGCGTCCCCCCAATTGGAAGACTCGGAATGGAAGTCGGGTGCGAACCCCAAGTCCAACCAACGTGTCTCCCTCGAAGCTGCTCGCGAACCGTGCATCCCGGAAAGTTCTGTAACCGGCGAGATTGACGTTGGGAAGCGTACGTCCATCCTTGGCCGGATATGTTGGCTCCCCAGTGGAGGGAGAGTAGCTCGGGGCAGAGATTCGGATCTCCAGAATTGCACCGCCGGTCACCTTTATGCGTCGACCGCTCCCATCCTGGAACAGCTTACTGACGTATTTAACTTGATAGCCGATCCGGTGGTCACGGACGCCACTGACATCAAACACCATTCGATCATAACAATCGTGGCGTCCAGTCCTGACATTTACCAGCGGCTTGTATTCGGTTGCGGGTGAGGCCTTCTGTAGAGTCCCCCAGCCACCCGGACAACCATTGACGCGGGCGACCCCCTGATACATGGGTACTGGTGCACCAAATGCGAGTGCGAACGCAGTTAACGCGCTTAAGAAGATTCCATCAAACATTGACCATTACCTCGTTTCAGATTCGGCTCACCCAGCGAAGATAGGGGTTGGGTTGGTCGGCCGAATCGGTACTGCGTGGATGCTTCCTTCCCCAATTTAAGCCACTAGATCGCTTCCTGCAGCCAGAGCATCGGTGTGGTTGGATCCTCGGGCTTGCCAACCGCCTGCCTCTCGGGCCTACCCAGGGCTAATTCATAGTCCTGGCTGCCGCGAGAAGCAGCAGGTCACAGGGGTGTGGCGAACCTTCAGTGCGGCAGTCCCGGGCGCAACGAAGCTCCGATGATCAAGGGGACCTCCA
>LJCW01000290.1 GCA_001298555.1 Actinobacteria bacterium OV450 | reverse complement strand
CTCTTCCGATCTGCGGCGCCGGCCCCGCAGCGCCGACGTGCCGCCGTCCGCCGTGCCGCCGCTGTGGCGACGCGCCGTCGCGGCGGGAGTGATTCGGTGCAGGGCGAATCACTGCCGTCAGGTCACCGTAGCGCCGCAGGGTGTCCGCATGTCCAGTGCGCCTCAGGCCGTCTCCGGCCCGGCCGGTCCCGGGGGCGGTTACCGCTCCGTCTTCCGGGTCCGGGAGTTCCGGCCCGTCTTCGCCGCCCACCTGCTGTCCGTCCTCGGCCTCGTCGTCGCCGAGATCGCCCTCACCGTCCTCGTCTTCCGCGCCACCGGCTCGCCCCTGATGAGCGCGCTCACCTTCGCCCTCGGCTTCCTCCCGTACGCCCTCGGCGGGACCCTCCTCGCCGGGGTCGCCGACCGCCGGCCCGCCCGCCGGGTCCTCGTCGGCTGCGACCTCGTCTGCGCCGCCTGCGCCGCGGCCATGGTCCTGCCCGGCACCCCCGTCGCCGGGCTCCTCGTCCTGCGCTGCGCGATGGCCTTCGTCGCCCCGCTGTTCCAGGGCACCCGCAACGCCTCCCTCGCCGACATCCTCGGCCCCGGCGACGTCTTCGTCCTCGGCCGCTCGCTGATGCGCATGGTGGCCCAGAGCGCCCAGCTCATCGGCTTCGGGCTCGGCGGACTGCTGCTCACCGTCCTCGCCCCGCGCGCGGCCATCGCCCTGACCGCAGCCGGGTTCCTCTGCTCCGCCCTGCTGCTGCGCTTCGGCACGGCGGCCCGGCCCGCCCGGGCCGCCGCCGCACGCACCTCCCCGCTCGCCGGGCTGCGCGCCGTCCTCGGCGACCGCCGGCTGCGCGCGCTCACCCTGCTGTTCTGGCTGCCGCCCGTCTTCGTCATCGCCCCGGAGGCGCTGCTCGCCCCGTACGCCGACGGCATCGGCGCCGGCACCGTCGCGCTGGGGGTGATGATGTGCGCCCTGCCCGTCGGCACCATCGCGGGTGAACTGTGGGCCGGCTCGGCACTCGGCCCCCGCGCCCGGTCCCGGCTCGTCGCCCCGCTCGCGGCCGCCGGGATGCTGCCGCTGCTCGTGTACGCCGCCCGGCCCGGGGTGGCGGCCGTCCTCGTCGCCCTGCTGCTCGCCGGTCTGGCGCACGCGTACACCCTCGGTCTCGACCAGTGGTACGTCGAGGCCGTCCCCGACGAGCTGCGCGGCCGGGCGATGACCCTGCTGAGCACCGGCCTGATGACCCTCCAGGGCGTCGGCATGGCCCTGGCCGGGCTCGCCGCCGAGTTCGCGCCGGTGCACCTGGTCATCACCGGCGCCGCGGTGCTCGGCACGACGGTGGTCCTGCTCCTGCTCGCCGAACTGAAGTCCGCGGCCCCCCGCCCCCTGCCGCCTGCCCCC
>LJCW01000289.1 GCA_001298555.1 Actinobacteria bacterium OV450 | reverse complement strand
ATGGACATTGCACCGACCTCCTGCGGCCAGGGCAGACAGAACGACCGCACCGACGATCATGCCGAACAGACCCAGGCCACCGCAGGCAATTCAGCAACGGAGTCGACCGCTTCCGCAAAACCACCCTCACCCTCGGGCACCCCATCATCTGAAAGCCGCTCACACCGGCAGCCCTCCATGCATCTCTGCGACAAGCGACTTCACCGTCGCCGGTGTGGGCGTAAGGGGATCCCTGAGCGGACACAAGCGATCTTGGTGGAGCAGAGGACGCGACCAGCCCTGACGCCGTCTCATATAAGGTGTCCGATGATCTGTCCGGTCAGCGGGAGCTATCCGCACACTCCAGCCCGCCAGCAGGCCCATCTGGTCAAGCAGCACGCCACCGGCGAGCACTCCATCGCGGACCTCGCCGAACTGTTCTCCGTCAGCCGCGCGACGGTATACCGGGTCCTCGACCGGGCCTCAACCATCCACCACCCCACGCGTGACACCACCGAGCCTGCGCCTACCGTGGAGGAATGAAGATCTCCGAAGCAGACCGCGCCCGGCTGACCCAGTGGGCTGAACAGCACGTTCCCGCTCACGCTCGCAAAGAAGTCAGGGTGGCCTGCACCATCCGCGGCAGCGCCGCCGTCGTCAGCGAGGAACGCGCTCCGTGGGACGGCACGGGCGACTGGACCTCACGCCGCGTCGCCCGGCTCCGCCACACCAAGCAGGGATGGCTCCTCGACCGAGCCGACCGCAACGGCCGCTGGCATCACTACGACCACGCACCAGCCACCACCTCCCTCGACACCGCACTCAACACCCTCGACGACCCCCGACGCGCCTTCTGGGGCTAACGACACACCTGCCCGCTTGCCGTTCAATCCAGCAGCCATGCCGACGGAACCCCTGCCGGGCCAGGCCGCAAAACTGGGCTGCGGGAGCATTGACAGCGGAAAGGCAAGGGAGGGAGAAACAACTTGAGCATTGCTGGAGATAGTCCGGGACGGAGCGTGCAGGGGGGCGGGCTGCGGCCGGTGTCGGGGGGTTCGGGCGTGCGGCCGGTGCGTTCGCGTGTGCGCCACGGCAGCCCTTCCTGCGCCGGCTATGGATGTACGCGGCCCGAGTGCAGGGCTGCGGCCCGCCGCGACCGGGCTCGGCGTACCAGGGACCTTCAGGCGGGGCGTCCCGCCAGGGTGCCTGCTGCCGAGG
>LJCW01000288.1 GCA_001298555.1 Actinobacteria bacterium OV450 | reverse complement strand
GGGGGAAGGCGATCCACTCGTCGTGCAGGTCGAAGAGCACGGCGGTGACCAGGCGTTCGAGCGCGTTGGGGTTGGGGAAGACCTGGACGACGTCGGTGCGGCGTTTGATCTCCCGGTTCAGCCGTTCCAGCGGGTTGGTGGACTGGATCTTCTTCCAGCGCTGGAGGGGGAAGACCGCGAACGCGGTCAGGTCCTCTTTCGCGGCCAGCAGCATCTCTTTCACCTTGGGGAACTGCTCGCCGAGCATGTCGGCGACGGTGTCGAGCTGGGTGCGGACCAGTTCGGTGGTGGGCTGGGCGAAGACGGTTCGGATCGTCGCGGCGACCATCTCACCAGCGCCTTTGGGGATGTGCGCGAAGCAGTTGCGCAGGAAATGAACGCGGCACCGCTGATAGGCGGAGCCCAGCATCACCTTGCGGATCGCGGCCACCAGTCCGCTGTGGTGGTCGGCGATGACCAGGCGGACGCCGTCCAGGCCGCGGGCGCGGAGCGAGCGCAGGAACTCGCTCCAGAAGGCTTCGGTCTCGCTGTCACCCACGGCCACACCGAGGACTTCGCGGCCGCCGTCTTCGGTGATGCCGGTGGCGATGACGACGGCCTGGGAGACGATCTGGTGGTTCACCCGGACCTTGCAGTACGTCGCGTCCAGGTAGAGGTAGGGGAACCTGATGTGGTTCAGGGGGCGGGTGCGGAACGCGGTCAGCGGCTCGTCGAGCTCGCCGCAGATGCGGGAGACCTCGCTCTTCGATATTCCGCTGTCCCCGCCCAGGGCCTTGACCAGGTCGTCGACCGAGCGCGTGGAGACTCCGTGGACATACGCCTCCATGATCACGGCATACAGGGCCTGATCGATACGCCGCCGACGTTCCAGCAGGCTGGGGAAGAAGCTTCCGGTGCGGAGCTTGGGAATCTCCAGCTCGAGATCCCCGGCCGGTGTAGTCAGGGTCTTGTCCCGGTGCCCGTTGCGCAAGGCTGTCCGTGACGCGGTGTGCTCGTTCCAGCCGGCACCGATGTGCGCGCTCGCCTCAGCCTCGATCAGTTCCTGCAGCATCCGCTCGGCCACACTGCGGACGAGCTCGATTCCGTCGGACGAGCGTAGTGACTCCAGCAGCCGTATCAGGTCAGACTGGGACAGGGCCATCACGTACTCCTCATGGTTGAACTGGGCGTTCACCAAGAAGAGTTACGTGATGGTCCTCCTCGCGTCAGGGAGCGGCAGGCCCCAACAGAAGTGCGCCCCGAGCACCCGGCCCCGCACCCCCCCGCTTTGACCCGCGCACCCCCGCGAACAGCCGCCAGCACCCC
>LJCW01000287.1 GCA_001298555.1 Actinobacteria bacterium OV450 | reverse complement strand
CCGGCTCGACGCCTGGTTGACCACCGACCCACTACGCAAACCCCGCACCAGCAGACTCGAACGCCTCAGCTGCCGACTCGCCAGCTGACGAATTCAGCAACGGAGTCGGTACGAGCCGCAAAACCCCGGCCGAAGCCACCCCGGACACCCCCACAAATCAGGAAAACCACCCCCAGTCGCCCACACACCAGCCCCGCCACCACCAGAGCCCGCAACACCCCCACAGCTCCACCTGAAGGCCAGCACCACCGCCCGTCCTACACCCCCGACACAGGCCCGCAGGACGGGAACGGCGGAACGAGCCGCAGGGCAGCCGGTGCTTTCCCCGGGGGCCAAACCCGGCTTCGGAGTTCACGCCACCGCATTATAGCCACGGCATCACGCACTGCTCACTCGTTACACCTTCTGACCTGGCTAGACAGACCCGCACCGTCCGGCAGTGCCGGCACGTCCTGCCGTTGTCGGGGCTGCTCTCCACCCTCCCCGGCGTTCCCCGAATCAGGCTGTCTACCTTCGCCAGGCCGCTGCGACGACCCGGCGGAGAAGGCCTTTCACGTTCACTCGGTCATGAAGCGCCTCGTGGCGCACTTGCCCAGCGTTGAGAATGCCGACGAGGCAGGCGCTCACGGGGCCGACGAAGAGTCCGCAAATCGGGCGGCATCGTCGGCAAGGTGCCGCCCGGATGCGCAGGGCGGCCGCCGCTGTGGCGCCGGACGACGCTCAGGGCGTGCTGGTGTCGGTGTCCAGGCAGCCGGGAACGGGTCTGGCGGATCAGCCGCTGGAGGAGGACGCGAGCAGCCGGCCACGGGTGAGCACCGCGGTCCGCCGCCGCAGCGGCCACAAGTGCCTTGGTGGCGGTGTCGAGCGGGTCGCCGCGGTCCGTGGTGGGCAGGACGCCGGGGCCGGCGGCTGCCACGGCGTCGGCGCCGGTGAGCCGCAGCTGCCCGGCGGTATGCCGGGCCCGGCGCCGCGCCGCAGACCGGCACAGGCACCCGCGGCCGCCACCGGCCGTATACGGACCGCCCCGCGGTCATCACAACGTCACACAAAGGCCATAGTGATCTCCCAATGGGTATAAACATCCCGCGGCGGCCGTGGCCATCTTTTGTAGGAGGGGGCCGCCGCCCCGGGCCCGGCGCCCCGTTCCTGCCTGCTGACGGTGTCCGCCAGCCTCTGGTCCTGGGCGGGCACCGCGTGCCCGCCCAGGACCCATGCCGCCAGCCGGTCTGGGACCTGGCTAGCCGCCCCCGCTTCGCGGGGGCGGGGGGGCGGGGGGCGGG
>LJCW01000286.1 GCA_001298555.1 Actinobacteria bacterium OV450 | reverse complement strand
GTGGGCAAAGGGGTGGGAGGAAGGGTGTTTCTGGGTGGTGGAGGTAGATGTGGTCGGTGTCTGTTTCCGGGGCGGCGGATGGCAAGGGCGTTGGCCTGGGATGCTCCCGATTGTGGAGGACTGCTGTTGTGGTCACGTTTCCGGGTTGGCTAGTGCTCCCTGGCAATGACAGACATGTGGTTACAGTTCTCTCCTGTGCTGCGGGTTGGTTCCGTGGTTGAAGCTGTTCTGGGAGGGGTTCAGGGTGATCCGTGCTGGTCGTCGCGGGCGTGTGCAGTCGGTTGCTGGCCTGGCGCAAGCGTTGGGGGTGTCGGTAGGAACGCTGAGGAACAACAGGCCTTACGCCGCATCTGGGTTTCCCGATCCGGTCAGCTCGCCGAGGGCGCAGACGCTGCTGTGGGACGAGGAGCAGACGGCGGCGTATTTCGCCGGCGAGCCGGTGCCGGCGCTTCCTGCAGGTGAGGATGATGAGGACCTGCTGGACCGGCATGAGGCGGCGCATGAGCTGAACGTCGGGGTGAGCGCTTGGAATACCTACAAGCGCGATCCGGCAGTGGCTGAGCATCTGGTGGTGGTCGCCGGCGTGGAGCACTGGCCGCGGGGGGCGGTACGCCGTTTCCGTGATTCGCGGCCGGGGCGTGGCGTCCGGCACGGCAGCGGCCGGCCGCGGGGCAGCGGCGATATGGTGCCGCGTGATCAGGTCCTTCTCCGCACCCAGGGGCTCTTGGATGCCGACCCGACCCTTACGGCAGCTGCAGTTGTGGAGGAGCTGGGGGTGGCGATGACCACGGCCATGAAGAGCCTGGCGACGCTGCGAGGTCGCCGCATCGCTGATCTTCTCGAACATGAGCCGCATCTGGATCCACAGCTGGCCGCCGAGCGCCTCGGCTATCCCCAGATCGCCCGGCGCCGGGCGCTGGCGGCGGCGAAAGTGGAGATGCGTATGCGGGAGGTACGTCCGTACCTTCAGGCGGTCGTAGATGTTCTTGCGGAGAACGGCTTTGCAGAGGCTGCCGAGGTAGAGGTGGTGGAGCTGGAGGGCGGGGCCTTGGCTGCCGCTGTCCAGCTTGCGCCCGGCCGGTCGGCTGTGCCTGCGCTGGTGTGGGATGAGCGTTACGGCTGGCGTACGGCAACGAGTCGGCGTCACCCCATCGGAAAGGACATCGACGCGCGGCCGACGGGTGAGGGTGTCCATTATCTGGCTCCCGAACTTCGGCCAGAGCCGGCCCGGGTGCCTGGTGTGAGGTTCGGCCGTGATGTCACTGGGATGTTCGGCTTTGTATGTCACTGACGTGTAGGTGTATTGGCGATGGTCAAGGGCAGTTGGATCGGTCGATCATGGTG
>LJCW01000296.1 GCA_001298555.1 Actinobacteria bacterium OV450 | reverse complement strand
GCGGGCGGGTCGCGGAGGGGGTGGGGGTGGCGGACGGGTGGCGGGCCGCCCTGGCGGTCCGCGTTGAGGACGGGGAGGGCGGGGTTCGGGCGGGCGTGCGCCGCCACCGCCGTCTGCATGCCCGTGCCGGTGGTGTGGGCCGCCGCCGTGGGGCTGGGGGTGTGGTGCGGGGCGCAGCACCCCTGGTCGTGGATCGGGCCCGCCGTGATCGTGTGCGCGGGCACGCTCGCCCTGGCGCAGACCGTCTGCCGGGCGGTCCGGTTCCTCGTCGCGCGGTGGACCGGCACGGACATCCCCGCCGGGCGCCGGGAGCCCGGGCCGGTGATGCAGCTGTCCACCGGGTACTGGTGGAACGGCTTCAGCTACGAACGCAGCCGCCGGGACGCCGTCATGGACCAGCGGATGAGGCTGTGGTGGAGCGACCCCGCCACCTGGCGCGACCTGCGGTTCGCCGTCATCGCCCCGCTCACCGCGGGAGTGGTGTCCGCCCTCCCGCCGGCCACGCTGGCCGTCGCCGTCATCGGGCTCACCCGGCACGGAAACCTCGCGCGTCTCGCCGGGGCGTGCGCCCTGGCCCTGACCCTCGGCTGCGCCCCGTACGCCTGGCGGTCCCTCCGTCCGGTGGCCGTACGCTTCCTGCGGCCCTCGCCCGCGATGGCGCTGGCGGAACGCGTGGACGAACTGACCTCCCAGCGCGCGGACGCCACCGTCGCACAGGCCGCCGAGATCCGCCGTATCGAGCGGGACCTCCACGACGGCGCCCAGGCTCGCCTCGTCGCACTCGGGCTCTCGCTCGCCACCGCCGAGGCGCTGATGGACCGGGACCCGGAGCAGGCCAAGGCGCTGATGCGGGAGGCGCGGGCCGGCGCCGCCGCCTCACTGACCGAACTCCGCGAACTGATCAGGGGCATCAGCCCGCCCGTCCTCAGTGAGCGCGGTCTCGTCGACGCCGTCCGCGCTCTCGCGCTGGACGTCCCCCTCGACGTGGCCGTCAGAGCCGGTGGCCCGCTGCGCCTGGACCCGCCGATCGAGTCCGCCCTCTACTTCGGCGTCGCCGAGCTCCTCACCAACGCGGTCAAGCACGCCGGGGCGGCCCGGGCGCACGTCGTGCTCGTACGGGACGACACGGGCGTCGTCGTGGAGGTCGAGGACGACGGCCGGGGCGGGGCCGGCATCCGGGCCGGCGGCGGGCTCGCCGGACTGCGCCGCCGCCTGGCCGTCTTCGACGGCACGCTCGCGATCACCAGTCCCCAGGGCGGCCCGACCCGTGTCAGGATGGCCGTGCCATGCGCATAGCCGTAGCCGAAGACCTGTACCTCCTGCGCGACGGGATGGTCCGCCTGATCGAGGCGTTCGGGCACGAGGTGGTGGCCACGGCCGCCACCGGGCCCGAGACGCTCGAAGCACTGCGGACGCACCGCCCGGACGTGTCCGTCATCGACGTCCGCATGCCCCCGACCCAGTCGGACGAGGGCCTGCGCGCGGCCCTCACCGCCCGCGCCGAGATCCCCGGCCTGCCCGTCCTGATCCTCTCCCAGCACGTGGAGCAGCTGTACGCCCGCGAACTGCTCGCCGACGGCTCCGGGGGCGTCGGCTACCTGCTCAAGGAGAGCGTGTTCGACGCCGACCAGTTCATCGGCTCCCTGGAGCGCGTCGCGGCCGGCGGCACCGCCATGGACCCGGCCGTGATCGCGAAGCTGCTCGCGGGCAGCGCCCCCGACCGGGGCCTGGGGCGGCTCACCGAGCGCGAGTACTCCGTGCTGGGCCTGATGGCCGAGGGCCTGTCCAACCACGCCATCGCGCGCCGCCTCTTCCTCAGCGAGGGCGCCATCAGCAAGTACACGACCTCCCTGTTCGGCAAGCTCGGCGTCACGGACGACGACGACACCAACCGCCGCGTCCGCGCGGTGCTCACCTACCTGAACAAGCCCTGACCGGTTCGAGGCCCGGCGCAGCGCCGGCTCGTCCGGCACGGAACCGACACGGACGACGGCCTGGTGTACGCGGACGGCCGCCCCGGGGCACAGCTCACGGTTCCCCCGGGCGATCGCCGGCGCAGTGCATCCGTGCGGGCGCCGGATACGGAAGTCCGTGTGTCCGTACGCCCCTGTTCCCTCGGAGTTCTGATGTCAGGACCGGTAGTACGCAGCACGCGTGAACGCGATGGGCGGGCGTGGGTGTCCCTGGCGGGATTCCTGGTCGTCGCCTATGCGGTGGCGGCGGCAGGTGCGCTCGCCTCGTCCGACGCGCCCGCGGTGTACGCCGCCTTGGACCGACCCGCGTGGGCGCCGCCCCCATGGCTCTTCGGCCCCGTCTGGACCGTCCTCTACGGCACCGTCGCCGTCTCGGGCTGGCTGGTGCGGCGGCATGCTGCGCGGCGGGCGGGGCGGCGGGCGCTGACGTGGTGGGGCGTCCAGCTGGCCTTCAATCTCGCCTGGACCCCGCTGTTCTTCGGTGCGCGCCAATACGGCCTGGCCCTGCTGGACATCCTTCTGCTGGTCGCGGCCCTCCTCATGACGTTGAGGCTCTTCCACCGTGAGTGCCGGGTCGCCGCATTCCTCCTGGTGCCCTACCTGGCCTGGGTCTGCTTCGCGACGGTTCTCAACGCCGCCATCTGGCAGGCGAACGGCTGAATCCCGCCATTCGGCGGCCCGTTCCGTGCCGGTGCGCGAAGTTCCGGTCAGGCGTAGCGGCAGACCGTGACACCGCTTGCAGCACCGCATCCCATCTTCGTGTAATTCTTCTGGACCATGTTCCAGTAGTGGCCCCAGTCCCTGTAGCCGGGGGAATTCGTGTCCCAGTCCGGGCCGGCCGCGTCGTAGGCGGCCTTCTCGCCGGCCCACTGCGACACGGCCTGGGACGGTCCGACAGTCGACATGTTCTCGGCGCCGTTGTTGAAGCTGTTGTCGTGCGCGAGGCCCCCGCCGGGGTGTGAGGCGGGGTTGTCGGCCCAGGACTGCGCGCCGGAGGCGAGAGCTGCGTCCCAGGCGATGGGCGGCGCGCCTTCCGTCTGACGTATCGCATTGGTGTCGTTCACGAGCGCCGACTGGTCGGCCGGACTGACCTCGGCGGGAATGCCGGCCGAGACCGCGGCGGACGCCGTTGAGCCCGCCCCGACCACCAGTCCTCCGGCCATCAGCGTCGCCGCAAGGGTCATGGCGCGGCGGTGTACACGACGAGTAGGTCTTGTCATTGCGGTTCCCTGGTCGCACGGAAACAGCGGAGAGTGCCGGCGCGGTTCACGACCGTGGAGCGTCATGGGAAGGGGTGGCACACGACCGGCACGCGCGACGGCGGTGCGCCATCGGCAACACGGTGTTCGTCTCAGGGCGGCCCGTGGCCGCTTCCCCTACGGCCAGCGTAGGTCCGGGCCGCGGGAGTGGCGACCGGGGTGGCGGGACCGGCACCGGCGGGCACGACGGCTTGTCGGACGCCGGCCGTCCCCGACGTCACTTCGGGGTGATCGTGAAGGGTTCCCACCTGAGCCCCGCCAGACAGCCGGTGTCGGGTGCGGTCGGGCGGCGAGGAAGGACGCCGGTACCTTCTGGGCACGGGGCGACTGCGGGACCACTCAGTGCGCGGTCCCGGGCACCTGCACGGTGGTCGACCGGGACAGCGTGCGGGCCGCCTTCTGCGCCCGACCGGGCCCGGTGTTCATGTCGAACGTCCCGTTGACGAAGAGCGTCGGCACCGAGCCGGCTGTGGCCACCCGTGGACGGCGGTGCGGTCCGAGACATTCCGGATGCGGCACGTCCCGTTCTGGAAGGCCAGTTGGGGCGGCTGGGCCCAGGCGAACGGCAGGGAGACGTACGCTGCGGGGACGATCGAGTCGAGCTCCACCGCGCGGATGCCCTGGGGGTGCAGGCGCAGGTAGGTGAGGCCGGGCCGAGGCCGGCGCCTCGATCGGTTCAGGAGTCCTGGGGCGGGGACCCGGCATCAATCGTGGACCCGGCACCAAGCGTGACGCGACGGCCGCACCGGATTGTGCCGTGGCGCCCCCGGGCGGCTGGGGCCGCGCCGCCCGGGGCGCCTATCGCGTGGCCGGAGTCAGTCGGTCCACACGTCCCACCACTGCTGTGACTGGAAGTTCTTCTGCCACAACTGGGTGCGGGCACCGTTGCCCGTGACGTTCGCGTCACGGTCCAGGACGATGTTGCCGCCGCCGTAGAAGCGCGCGTTGTAGATGGCGCGGTCACCCGACGGGTGGGACCACTTCTGCTGAGGCGTGTTGTTGCAGTCCCAGATCTGCACCTTGGTGCCGTTGTTGCCGCCTCCGTTGAGGTCCGCGTCGAGGCACTTGCCGGGGAACCGGTAGCTCTCGAGCGCGCCGTTGTTCCAGAGGTACCAACGCTGCTGGGTGGTGCCGTTGCACTGCCAGATCTGGACGACCGTGCCGTTGCCGCCGCCGTTCGCGTCGACGTCCAGGCATTGGGTGGTGGGACGCCTGGCGAAGTCGTTCGTGATCCGGACGGGCTGGTCCAGTAATCGCTGCGGCGCCGGGGCCGCCAGCCCCTGCGGCTGGGCTGTCCAGAACACGGGGCGGGGTGCCGCCTGGACCTGGGCGGCGGTCCCGCCGGCAGCGCTGGCGGCGGCGGTGCCGGCCAGTGCGGTGGCGAAGGCGACGGTGGCGACCGCGGTCCATCGTGTGATGCGGGGCATGACCTCTCCTGGCTCGTCAGGGCGTACGGGGGCCTTGCGGCACACGGAAGCCGCGCCGGCGGTCTGCGGCCGGTGCGGGGCGGTGCCGGAGGTAGTGGACCACGGCGGGGCCCGCCCCCGGCAGAGCACCGATCAGGCCACGCCCCGCCACCGGCGGCCGGAACGGTCCGCGCGGGGGTCCCGGAGGCTTGGGGCCGGGGTCCCGGGGCCGGGGGCCCGGGACCTGGAAGCCCGGGGGACTTGGAGGCCCGTGGACCCGGAGGCTTGGTGACCGGTGGGACGAGGCCCGGGGCCCCCGGTGATCGTGCTGCCCTCCGGGGCGGGACAAACGCGCGGGCCCCGCGCCGGGGTGGCGCTGGGCCCGCGGTGGGGCGGACGGGGGCGTTCAGAAGACCTCGCCGTCGGTCTTCAGCTCCAGCCGGATGTTCGTGTCCGCCGTGCCGTTGTTGGTCGCGCACGCCGTGTAGTAGCCGGGACCGGGGAAGGTACCCCATGCCGTACGCAGGTCGGCGGCCCAGTTGGTCACCAGGCCGGGCGAGCCGGTGCCCGGGACCGTCACGCCGTTGTACTGCAGCTTGAACTTCGCGCCCTGGCCGGTCGCCTTGCCGTCGGCGCGGACCTGGTAGGAGGCGTACTGCTGGATGCAGCGCTGCTCGCCGGGGTGCAGCGTGCCCCCGAAGAACTGGCTGGCC
Source organism: Actinobacteria bacterium OV450 (assembly GCA_001298555.1). GTDB lineage: Bacteria > Actinomycetota > Actinomycetes > Streptomycetales > Streptomycetaceae > Streptomyces. Next base: position 50,462 of record LJCW01000296.1, on the reverse strand, counting down.
GAGGCCGGGCCGGCGGTGGCGAGGAGCGCGGCGGCGCAGGCTGCGGTTACCGAGGCGGCAGCGGAGAGCCGCAGGCCGGCACGGCGCCGCCGGCTGCGGACCGGGGCCGGCGAGCCGGAAGCGGCGGACGGCGCGGACACTGCCGAAGTCATGTCGGACATGGATTTCCCTCCTGGGTGAGTGTTCGGTTGCACGTACGTCTTGACCTGCCTGCCGCAGGTGCGGTGCAGTGCGGTGCCGTAAGGCGGGTCGAGGGGGGCGGTTCGTTGCGTCCCGCCGTCCCGGGCACTGCCCACGGTAGGAGCGGCCGCTGTCCGTCCGACACGCCGGACAGTGACCGACTTCCGCTCGAATTCCGCTCGTTGGGCCCGCTCCCCGTCCGGCCGGTGGTATCACCATCGCGTGGGGGGACAGCAGACACCGCCGAAGATGGCCGACCGCTTCGCCGCGGCCCGAGCCCAGGGCTTCGTAGGGCGTCAGGCAGAGGTGGAGGCCTTCCGCCGCATCCTGGCGGATGCGCGCGGCGCGGTGGTCCACGTGCACGGCTCGGCCGGGATCGGGAAGTCCACACTGCTGCACCAGTTCGCGTGGCTGGCCACGCGTGCCGGCCGGCCGGTGACCGTCATCGGCCAGGAATCGTTCGTACCGACCGATCCCGTCGTACGCACCGATCCAGCCTCACGGACCGATCCAGCCTCACGGACCGAGCCAGCCGCACGGGCCGAACCCGCCCCACCGGGCGGCAGCGCAATCAGCCGCCTGGCCACGCTTCCCCCCGTGGCCCCCGGCAGCCTCGTCCTGGTCGATGTCCCCGGAGCGGTGCTCGCCGCCGAGGGGTTGCTCGCCCACCTGCCCGACGACAGCGTGCTGGCTCTCGCCGACCGAGAGCCGCCGCCGCTCGCCTGGCGGACCGACCCCGCCTGGCTCGGTCTCCTCCACCCCATGCCACTTGCCCCCTTGGATCCCACGGACAGCGCCGAGCTCCTGAAGCGGCGCGGCGTACCCGAGGCGGAGCACCCGAACGTCCTGGCCTTCACCCACGGCCATCCGCTCGCGCTCGCCCTCATGGCCGACGTACGGGTGCACGGCTCACGCGGGAGCACCAGCCCGGTTTCGCCGCCCCGCGTGGTGAACACCCTGCTCGCAGCGCTGCTCGACGCGGTTCCCACGCCGAGGCACCGCGCCGCCCTGGAGGCCTACGCCCAAGCCCTCGTCACCACGGAGCCGCTGCTCGCCGCGCTCGTCGGCGTGCCCGACGCGAGCGACCTGTTCGAGTGGCTGTGCACGCTGTCCATCACCGAATACGGCGCGCGGGGGATCCACCCCCACGACCTCGCCCGATCCGTCCTCGACACCGAACTCGGCTGGCGGAATCCCACCCGCAGAACGGACCTGCGCCGCCGCGCGAGCACGTACTACCAACAGCTCTTCACCGAAGGGGACCGGGCGCGCCAGCGCGCCGTCCTGGCCGACTTCGCCTATCTGCACCGCGACAGTCCCCTGGCCGGACCCCTCCTGGCGCCGGTCACCGCTTCCGGAGCGGCGGGCTCCACGCACCTTGACGCCCTGTCGATCACGGCGGTGGAGGAAACCGAGCTCCCGGCCCTCCTCGCCATGGCCGAACGGTACGAGGGGCCCGAGTCCGCCCGGCTGCTGCGCGGCTGGTGGGGCCGCCCGGCCGCGACGTGGGCCGCCGTAGGGGCGCAGGCGCGGCCGTATTCCCCCGCAGGGTTCTACCTCCTGCTCACCCTCGGCGCCGAGGACCTCGACGACCCGGCCGTCATCGCGGACCCGGGCACCGCGGCCGCCGCCGACTGGCTCTCCCGCCACGGCGAGCTCCGTGCGGGGGAGCGGGCCCTGCTGGTGCGCGCGTGGCTGGCCAGGGACACGTACCAGGACGTCTCCGCCGTGCAGACCCTCATCACGCTGCGGCTGACCCATCACTACCTCACGGCCGAGCAGCGGCCCGCGCTCACCCTCCTCCCCTTCGCCGACCCGGAGTTCTGGTCCGCGGGCTGCGCGTACACCGACTTCCACCGCCTGCCCCAGGCCGACTTCACCGTCGGTGGACGCCCGTACGGAACGTTCGTCCACGACTGGCGCCGTACGCCCCCGCTGGCCTGGCTCGGCCTGCTCTGCGAACGGGAGTCGTCGGCCCACCCGCTGGCGGTCGCGGCACCCGACGGACCCGGCGACGCACTGCGCGTGCTCGACGCCGAGACCTTCGCCGCCGGAGTCCGGGAGGCCCTGCGCGGGCTGGGGCGGGCCGGCGGACTGCGCGGCTCGGTCCTGCTGCACTCCCGGGCGGTCGCGTCCAGGGCAGGTCGGGGCGCGGGACCGGACGACCGGGCCGCCTCGCTGTCCGCCCTGCTCAGGGAGACGGCCGCCGAGCTCCAGGCGGCCCCGCGCGACCGGCGTGCCCACCGGGCGCTCCACCACACCTATCTCCAGCCGGCGGGTACCCAGCAGCGTGCCGCTGACCTGCTCGGCCTGCCGATGTCCACGTACCGCCGCCATCTCGCGGCCGGGGTGAGCCGGCTCACGGAGGAACTGTGGAGGCGCGAACTCGACAGCTGACCGGTCACTGTCGTCGATCCCGGGCCCGCGGTGCGGACGGGGCTCAGGCATCCCGGCCGCCCCCGAACCGGCCGGGGCGGAGGCGGCCCTACCGTCTGTGCGGCCAGGCCGGCCGGCGGCGGGAGGTGCGCGGCCTGCGTCCGGCAGGGGCCTGCGCCGCCAGGGCGAAGGACACCGTGATGTGGGCGCCTCCCAGGGCGCTGCGGCCGATCTCCACCGAACCGCCCGTTGCGGTCGCGGCCCGCCCCGCGATGTCCAGGCCCAGCCCGGTGGAACCGGTGCTGCTGCCGCGGGAGAGGGCGAGGTCCGGTTCGGGGATGCCCGGCCCACCGTCCTCGACGACCAGCTCCACGGCCTGGGCCGTGCGGACCACTTGGACGGCGAACGGGGTCCCGGGCGCGGTGTGGCGGAAGATGTTGCCGATGAGCGCGTCCACCACGGCGGCGACGTCGTCGTCGGACAGGCCGACGGTCGTGGGTTCCTGGGTCAGGTCGAGGCGGCAGGACCGGTCCTGCTGCTCCGCCAGGACCGACCAGAAGGCGGTACGGCGGCGGACCACGTCGGAGGCCTCGCAGCGCGGACCGGGCTTCCCGGCCCCGGCCCCCGATTCGTGACCGGCGGACGGTTCCGTGCCGAGCATGCCCTGGCCCATGGGACCGACGGCGAGGGGGGTGCGTGCCGCGGCGATGATGGCCTGCAGTTCCGCCTCCAGTTCACCGACGGCCGCCTCGACCCTGGCCGACTCGGGTGTGCCCGCCATGCGCTCCGACGCGAGGTGCAGTGCGGTGAGCGGCGTACGCAGCCGGTGGGACAGATCGGCGACGAGCTCGCGTTCAACGGCGAGCAGCTCGTTCATCCGGTGCGCCATCGCGTTGAAGGCGACGCCCGCGTCCCGCAGCTCCTTGGGGCCCACGGGGTCCACGCGGGTGTCCAGGTCGCCCTGGCCGAGTGCGCGCGAGGCCTGGGCGAGCTTCCTCGACGATCTGACGACCTTCGCGCCGAGCCGGTCGGCGACCAGGACGGAACCGCCGATCAGGGCGACCGCGAGGAAGGACATGACCGCCCACGATTCCTTGACCCCGTGGGTCAGTTCCTCCTCGGGCACGAAGTTCTCGATCACGGCGACCCGGTCGCCGGGGAGCACCACCGGCTGCAGGCAGATCCAGCCGTCGGGGATCGCCTGGGAGATGGATTCCCGTCCCTGCTGGGCCCGTTCGAGCAGCGCGGGGGGCGCCTTGGAGTCGCCGAGGGCCCCGGCGTCCGCCGGCAGGTGGACCACCAGCTGCCGGGCCGGGTCCAGGCTGGCGGCGGAATCCCGGAGGGCGGAGGGATCCGTGGTCAGGGCGAGGACGGGGGCCAGGGCGGCGGCGCGCTGTTCTGCCGCGGTGACGGCCTGCGCCTTGACCAGCGACATCACCAGCGCGCCCAGCGGTATGAGGAAGGAGAGCGCGACCATGGAGGTCACGGCGAGTGCCACACCGGCCAGGGAACGCCTCAACGCGGTGCCACCAGTTTGATGCCGACGCCGCGGACGGTCAGCAGGTAGCGCGGGGCCGCCGCCCGTTCGCCGAGCTTGCGGCGCAGGGACGACAGATGGACGTCGACGGTCTGGTCGTCGACGTACGGCTCGCGCCAGACCTCGGTCAGCAGTCGCCGCTTGGAGACCACCTGGCCGGGGTGGCGGGCCAGGAACGCCAGCAGGTCGAACTCCCGGCGGGTGAGGCGCAGCTCCACGCCGGCCAGGTACGCGGTGCGCGCGCCGGGGTCCACGGTGAGTTCGCCCACGGTGGTGGGGTGCAGTGCCTCGCCCGCCGGAGCGACCCGTGGCGCCGGCGCACCCCGCGTTCCCGGGGCGGGCCCTGCGGCGGGAACGTGCGTGGTGCGCCGCAGGACGGCCGAGAGGCGGGCGACGAGCTGTCCGCCGGAGAAGGGTTTGACCAGGTAGTCGTCGGCGCCCGCGTTGAGGAGACTGATGATCTCCCGCTCGTCGTCGCGGGCGGTGGCCACCAGGACGGGTACGGAGGAGATGCCCCGGATCATCCGCAGTGCGTCTCCTCCGTCCAGATCGGGCAGGCCCAGGTCGAGGACCACCGCGTCGAACGGGGTCTGGGTGACCTCCCGCAGGGCTCCGAACCCGTCGGCGGAGCTGCGTACGGCGTACCCGTGTTCCGCCAGGACCTCGATCAGTGACTGGCGGATGCTGGGGTCGTCTTCCACGACCAGGACGCTGGGCATGGGGGACACCTTAGGCTCGGCCGGGTGGGTCGCGGCTAGCGGGGGTTGAAGGTCGCGCGGTCGCCGGTGACGTGCAGGTGCACGGGGCGGTCGGAGACCGGGATGGTACAGCCGTCCTGAGTGCTGCAGCTCGCGTATCCGATCAGCACCGTCGCGTCCCCGTTTCCGTCGGCACGTACGGGCAGTGTGGTGGTGACCGGGCCGTCCGGGTAGACGGGCAGCGGGGTTTCGACACCGGGCACGGTGATCGACCGTACCTCCGCGGAGGCCGTCAGCTTGCCGTCCGCCTCGACGGAACCGCTGACGGACACCGCCGTGGGTCTGCCCACGCCCTCGACGCCACCGGTCGGCAGATCGGTGCTGTAGAGGTGGAATCCCTTGCGCTCGGGTGTGAACACCGCGGTGAGCGTGCCCTTCGAGGCGTGCCAGTCGGACACCGAGAGCGTGACCGTGACCCCCTGCTCGGTGAAACCCGTCGTGGGAGCGGAGTTGCCGGCGCCCTCGGCGTGCTGACCGCCGCATGCCGCGAGGACGGCGCAGGAGAGTAGGGCGACCGTGACCCGGGCCGCCCGGGAATGCCGCGGGTGAAGCGAAACGTTCATGTGCATCTCTGTATCTCTGTATCTCCGTGAAACGGGGGGCTCGGACCGGCACTAGAGGGCGGTGGTGAAGTCCGCGCTCCACAGCTGCAGCGTGTACACCAGCTCGTTCCACACTCCGGTGGCCAGCAGTGCGCCGACGAGGACGAGCAGACCCCCGCCGATCCGCAGCACCCACGGATAGTGACGTTTGACCAGGCCGAAGGCGTCCAGGGCGCGGCGGAAGGCCAGCGCGGCCAGGACGAAGGGCAGGCCCAGCCCGAGGCAGTAGGCCGTCATCAGCAGCGCTCCCCGGGCCGCGCTCGCCTCGGTCCAGGCCAGCGCCTGGACGGCGGCCAGCGTCGGGCCGATGCAGGGGGTCCAGCCCACTGCGAACACCGCCCCCAGCACGGGGGCTCCGGCCAGCCCCAGTGCGGGCCGCCGGTGGCCGCGGAACTCCCGCTGGGCGAAACCGGGCAGGAACCCCATGAAGGACAGGCCCATCAGTACGGTGAAGGCGCCGACCACCTGGGTGACCGTCTCCTGGTGGGCCAGCAGGACACGGCCGAAGTGGCCGAACAGGGCGCCTCCCGAGACCAGGACCGCCGTGAAGCCCAGGACGAACAGCAGGGCCCCCGTCGCCATGCGCCCGCGCCGCCCGCCGCCCGCGTCGGCCAGGTCGGAGACCGACAGGCTGGTCACGTAGCTGAGGTAGCCCGGTACGAGCGGCAGGACGCACGGCGACAGGAACGAGACGAGTCCGGCGACGAGCGCCACCGGGGCTGCGATCAGGAGTGTTCCGTTGACGAGGGAGGGGGCGTCCGCGACGGTGGGCGTCATGACTCCTCCCTCGCCACGCGTGCCAGTACGGGGCGCAGTTGCTCCTCGGTGACGGCGCCGCCGATGCCGGCGGCGATGCGTCCGCGGCGGTCGATCACGAGGGTCGCCGGGACCGCCTGCGGGTTGAGCAGTGCGGGCGGGAAGCGGAGCAGCAGTTGTCCGGTGGGGTCGGGCAGGCTGGGGAAGCTCAGGGCGTGTGCGCGTACGAAGGACCGGGCGGCGGCCGGGTCCCGGTCGCGGGTGTTGATCCCGAGGAACCTGACTCCGTCGGCCCGGGTCTGGCGGCTGAGCCGCTCCAGGCCATCGGCTTCCGCCCGGCACGGGCCGCACCACGAACCCCAGACGTTGAGGACGACGACGTGGCCTCGGAGCCCGGCGAGGCTGACCGGATTTCCCTCCAGGTCGTCGCCGGTCAGTACGGGCGCGTCCGGTCGGGAACCGGGCTCCATGAGCGTGGTGTCCGCCGCCGTTCCCACGGCCGTACCCGCCTGGCCGCCCGGCACCCCGGCTCCGCCGTCCTGGGTCGCGAGGCCGACGAAGACCAGGGCGGCCGCCACCGCGAGTCCGTCCCCGGCCGGGGCGAGGACGGACGTCCGTACCGGTCGTCTCATGACGCCCACTTGCGCAGGAAGGAGTTGATGCCCTCCGCGGTCAGGGACGGGTTGCCGGTGACGTGGGTGTCGGTGCGTATGGACCCCGAGGGGGAGACGACGAGCAGCACGGGCATCGTGTAGGTGCCGCCCGACGGGCTGTACTTGCGCAGGAGCGCCGAGTTGGCGGAGCTGTTCCCACCGATGTCGATCTTGACCACCCGGTAGGAGTCGCCGAGGATCGCGGCGGTCTGGGGCTGGGCGAACACCTTGTCGGCGGCCTTGCAGTTGCCGCACCAGTTCGCGCCGAAGTCGAGCAGCACCATCCGGCCCTCGGACTTGGCCGTGCGCAGCGCCGCGTCGATGAGCTTCTGCGCGTCGGCCGAACTGTCGTAGCCGGGCCCGGGGACGGCGGCAGGCTGCGCCGCGTCGGCCGTCCGGGACGGCTTGGCCTGAGTCCCGGTGGCGGCGGAGCCGGCCTTGGCGGGCGAGGAAGGCGAGGAACCGGGCCGGAGCGTGGCGGACACCGAGGCAGAGGCAGAGGCCGAGGCGGTCGGGGACGCCTCGGGTGACGGGGTGGCGGACTCGGTGGCGGAGGCCGCGGAGAGCTCCGGGGACGGCGAGGCCGCGGACGGCGCGGCGGATCCGACGGGCTGGGTGGAAGGCCCGCAGGCGGCGGTCAGACCTGCCGCGACCACGGCTGCGGCGAGCAGGGGCAGTCGCACTCCGCGGGGCGTACCGGGGTGGGACGGCTGCGTACGGCGGTCGGTGCGGACGGGTCGGAGCATGCGAGAACTCATGGCGAAGACACCCCAGGGCACGGATCGGAGGGCGGGAGGGGCAGGGCGCCCCCGGCTCGGTGAAACCGGAGGCCCGGCGGATCGCCGGGTTCACGCCCCGGCGCCGAAGGCCACTCGGCTGAGGCGAGCATAGGACCGCTCCGGGCCGCCGGAACCGGCTCTGCCCGATCTTGAGGATGCCCTAAGGAACAGCTCACCTTCCGCTGCGCCGGAGCGCGATCCGGGGGCGGACGGGGGTGACGGGAGTGACGGGGATGTCCGGCGCGACCAGGCCGCATCGGGCCGCATGGGGCCTCATCGGGCCTCATCAGGTCCCACCATGGCCCACCGGCTCCCACCACGTCCCACCGGCTCCCACCACGTCCGGCCGCGTCTCAGAAGGACGACTCGCGGACGGTGGCCTTCGCCGACGGTTCGATCGTCGCCGTCACGAGCGACCGGTGGTCGGCACTGGTGAACGTGACCGAGAGGGTGTCGTCCGAGGTCTGCGAGGTGCTGGTCTTGAAGCCGTGGTCCGGGACCGCGGAGATCAGGCAGACGCCGCGGCTCCCGTACCGCACGGTGACCTTGCCGCCCTGCGAGGGGACGGTGTAGAGGCCCGCTCCGCCCTCCGCGCAGTCCACGGAGCCCTTCGGGGCGCTGCTACGGGGGGCTCCCGAGGCCTTGGCGGGGGAGGGGGACGCGGGCGAGGGGGACGGCCGCTGCGTCACCGAGGGCGAGGGGCTCGCGGATGCGCTCGGGGACGGTGTGCTCGGCGACGGGGTGCCCGCCTGCCATGCGGGCGGCGTTTCGATCACCGTCGGGGCGGACCGGGCGACCGGGGGTGTGTGCCGGGTCGACCCGACGACGAACTGGACCGTGGCGAGCACGGCGGTCACACTGGCGGCCGTGCACGACAGCCATATGAGCAGGTAGCGCGGAAGTCGGGGCACGGCCCCATAGTGGCGGACGCCCCGGTGGGCCCGTCACCGCCTCCCCCTTCCGGGGAACCTGGCGTTCCGCAGGGCCGGTACGGGCGCCTGGCCAGGCGCCTGGCCAGACACCTCGACCGGGCGCCCGTACCCGCGAACGCCGACGTCCTCCGTACCCGTGGACGGGTCGGAGGACGTGGGGGTGTCGTGCGGGCCGGCTACCTGGAGGCGCCGAAGTCCTGCGTCCACCACGGGCCGCCGTCACCCTTGTGCACGCCTATGCCGATCTCCTTGAAGGCGCAGTTGAGGATGTTCGCCCGGTGGCCGGGGCTGTTCATCCACGCGTTCATCACCGCGTCGGCGTCGGCCTGACCGCGGGCTATGTTCTCGCCCAGGTTGGACCACGAGTATCCGGCGGCTTCCACCCGGCTGGTCATCGTGGACCCGTCGGGCCCGGTGTGGGACATGACGCCACTGCGGGCCATGGTGTCACTGTAGGCCCGCGCGGCCGCGCTCAGCTTGCTGTTCGTGGCCAGGGGGCCGCACCCGGCGGCGGCGCGCTCCTTGTTGACCAGGGCGAGGACCGCGGACTCGCTGTTCGCGTCGACGGTGCCGGACCCGCCGGACCCGCCGGAGCCACTGGATCCGCCGGACCCGCTGCCCTTGGTGGCGGGCTTGCGGGTGGGCTTGTCGGTCTGGGCCGGCGCCGCCTTGGCCTCGGTGCTGCCCTCCGCCGCCGACGGCTGCGCGGAAGCGGCGGAGGCCGAGGCGTCGGGTCCCGGCGTCCCGGACGGACTCGGGCTCGCCGTGGCCGAGGCCTCGCCGGTGGGGGCGGGAGTGGTGGGGGTGGTCGTCCCCGCGTCGGCGCTCGCCTTCCCGGACAGCGGTCCCGCGGCGCCGTCGGTGTGCCCACTCCCGCGCGCAGCACCATCGGAGTCGGCCACCGCGACGCCGACCGCCACCGCCGCGGCGGCCGCGGTGACGGACAGCACGATGCGCGTGCGCACCGTCTTCCTCCGTCGTGCTTCGGTGCGGGACGGACGTCCGGGGGTAGTGGGGCTCATGCCGGTAACACCTCATAAGGCAGGGAGAGGGGACTCGGCCCGAGCCTAGGCTGGTGACCAGCGAAAAGATCGATCTGGAGGGGTTCTTCAACTTCCCTTAAGGAAGCCCGCAGGATCGGCACAGAGGTGATCCGGGCAATAGCCCCAACTCGCGTCGAAAGGTGCACGATCGGTGTCGCCGGGCTCGGCCGGGCTCGGCCGTGCAGCGCCGGCCCGACCGGCCCTGCTGTATGCGGCCTGCCGGTTCGGGGCCTGATGAGACTTCCTCGGCCGGCTACGCCATCCGGGTGGGCGTCCGGGTGGGCGGACGAACGGCCCGCCTGGCCCCGCCGCCCTGCCGTACGGCCGGCGGTGCGATGCGGTGCGACGCGATGCGTCGAGCGTGACGAGTCGCTGCACATGGTGAGATTCCGGCATCTCCGGGGTGACTCGCCCCATAGGGTGCACATCACATACGAACCCGGCTCGTAGGACCTGACAGGAGATACCGCACCGGGTTCCCCGGAGTTTGCCGGAGATCGCCGCCGGGTCATTGCGAGGACCGGTAGTAGGAGCAGGCATTGTCAGCGGGTCCGGGCCGTCTGTAGAACTGGGTCAGTCGCCGGGCGGCACGGGTACCCACCCCGCCGCCGACGAACCCCTCTCCTTCGCGTGAGTGGCTCACGCATGTCTTCGGCATGCGGCGACCGTCCTGGTTCCCTTCGGAAGGTCAGACCGTGTCGAATCCCGTCATCCGCCGCATCGCCGCTTCGAAGAAGACGCTCGCGGGCGCTGTGGTCGCCCTCGGTGCCGCCGGTTCCATGCTCGCCACGGTCCCCGCCCAGGCGGCCCCGACGAGCGCCAAGGCGATCGCCCAGCAGATGATCAAGGACCCGGCGCAGTTCGCGGCCTTCAACAACATCGTTTCCCGTGAGAGCGGCTGGAACCACACCGCCACCAACGCCTCCTCCGGCGCGTACGGCCTGGTCCAGGCCCTGCCCGGCTCGAAGATGGCCTCGGCCGGCGCCGACTGGAAGACCAACCCGGCCACCCAGATCAAGTGGGGCCTGGACTACATGAACTCCCGCTACGGCAGCCCCGTGGGCGCCTGGAACTTCTGGCAGGCCCACCACTGGTACTGAGCCACCAGCGGCAGCAGACATCCGAAGACGCCCGCCCGGGACCTCCCGGCCGGGCGTTTTGGCGTTCCGGGTCGCCCCGTCCCGAGCTGTGACCGGACCAGATCCCGTGACCGGCCCGGTGCCGACCCTGTGTTCCGGGCCGTGCGGCGAACCCGATGGGACTTCGCTTGACCTTGACACGGTGACAAGCTCTTCACTCGTGGCCGAGGAGGTGGTCCCCATGGCCATGTCGGAACAGGTGTCACATGCGATGCGAGCCGTCGAGGGGCTGGAGGACGACAGTTCGCCGGTCCGGTTGCGGGCAGCGCTGGCGGTCGGCACGGCCCCCGACCCGGGCGCCATCGGCAAGCTGGTCGAGCGGTGCGCCGTCGAACCCGATTTCTACGTACGGGAAATGCTGACGTGGGCGCTGATCCGCCACGCGCCGTCGCTGACGGTTCCGGCGCTGCTCGACGAGCTCCGCTCGGAGCGTGCGCAGGCACGGAGCCAGGCGCTGCACACACTGTCCAAGATCGGGGACCGGCGGGCGTGGCCGGCGATCACACCGGCGCTGCTGTCCGATGCCGACGACGAGGTGGCCCGGAGCGCGTGGCGGGCAGCGGTCGTGCTCGTGCCCGAAGGTGACAAGCGCGCGCTGGCCGTGCTGCTGGCGGGACAGCTCGGGCGCGGCGAACGCGAGACGCAGCTGAGTCTCAGCCGGGCACTGATCGCGCTCGGGGAGGTGATCGTGCCGGTGCTGGGTGCGGCTACGGCGGATCCCGATCCGCGCGTACGCACGCACGCGATCGCCACGGAGCGGCTCTGGCTCGACCCGGACGCCGGATTCGAGTTCGCGACCGAGGAGGCGAAGCGCATCGTGGCCCTCGGCGGGGCCGGCTGAGACGTCGCAGCATTGCGGACCCATCCTGTCCGCAATGCTGCGTACAGTCGGTTCCGCCCGTGGGGCTGTCGGATGGCGCCGGGCCGTGTGGCCCCGAGACTGCCCTTGACCGGCCTGCCCGGGACGGACGCACGTACGCACAGCAGGGGAGATCCATGGCGAAGGCCGACGACACCACCACCAGGCTCACCACCGCACCATCAAGGGCCGGGCCGGCCACCGGCACAACGAACTGCTCGAACGGCGCGGCGCCCTGAACACCGCCTGAGGCCCTCGCCGCGCCCCCCGACGGCTGCCCCTTCCGGGCGGCGCGGCTCCGTCGAACCAGTGGAAGGACGGCAACGGGCGGCCATGCGCCCCCGGCCCACACCATGAGCAATGCCCGACCGAAGATCACCGACCGACAGCGGCGCGCCCGCGTCACCACCAGCCACCTCCTGACGCCGCAGGGCCGCGCGGACACGCCCGAGCAGGTCTGCGAAGCGCTCGTCGCGCTCCACGCCACGGATCCCGCCACGGTGTACCTGACCGTGGCCGCCCGTACGACCGATCCTGCCCCGGCGCAGCTGGAACGCGCCCTGTACGCGGAGCGGACCCTGGTGCGGATGCTGTGCATGCGCCGCACCATGTTCGTCGTCCCCCGCGACCTTGCGCCCGTCGTCGACGCCTCCACCGCACGGGCCGTCGCGGCCCGCGAGCGGAGGAACCTCCTCAAAGTCCTCGCCGAGCAGCACGGTCACGGCGACGCCTGGCTGGCCGCCACCGAGGACGCCGTGCTGGCCGCCCTGGCGGGGCTCGGCGAGGCCACCGCCGCCCAGCTCGCGGCCGCGGTCCCCGCACTGCGGACCCAGATCACCGTCTCTCCGGGCAAGCCGTACGGTGCCACACCCCGCATCACCAGTCGTGTGCTGGGCGTGATGGCCGCCGAGAGCCGGATCCGGCGCGGACGCCCGCTGGGAACCTGGGCCTCGTCCCAGTTCCGCTGGACCGTGGCCGAACCCCACCCCGCAATGGCCGCCGACGAAGCCAGGGTGGAGCTCGCGACCCACTACCTGCGCGCGTTCGGGCCCGTCACCACCGACGACATCAAGTGGTGGACCGGCTGGACCCTCACCGACACCCGCAAGGCCGTAGCCCGCACCGGAGCCGTCGAGGTCGACCTCTCGCACGGCCCCGGCCACGCCCTGCCCGACCACCTCGATCCGTCCCCCGAGACCGAACCCGCGGCCGTCCTGCTGCCCGCACTCGATCCCACCCCCATGGGCTGGAGACACCGCGACTGGTACCTCGACCCCGCCCTCGTACCCGAGCTGTTCGACGCCTACGGCAACATCGGCCCCACCATCTGGTGGGACGGCCGCATCGTCGGCGGCTGGACGCAGCGCCCCGACGGCGAGATCGCGACCCACGCCCTGACACCCGCCGGCCGCACCTCCGCGGCCCGGGCGGCCGCCGCCGCCGAAGCCGCCCGTATGGCCGCCTTCCTCGGCGACATCCGTATCCGCCCGAGCATGCGCACCCCTCTGGAACGCCGCCTCTTCACCGGCTCGGCGTGAGGGCGATCCGCCACCCGCACGGGTCCGAGGAGCGACAGCGATCCGCCTTTTGCAGCCTCCTCGCAGATCACCGTCCACAGAACCGCGCACACGGTCCCGGCCGTCCGCCGAGACCTCGGCCGGTGGTGGCGCCCCACCCGCCGTGCTCGGGGCCGTCGCCCTGACATGCCTGGTCACTGCGTCCTGACCCGGGCGCGGGTGCGTGGGCCGGACAGGTGGACCGGCCGGGGTGGCCTTCGCGCGTGCCGACGGCCGTCGGCGTCCGTGGGGTCCCATGGACTGCGGCCCGGCCCCGCTGCGTTCCCGTGCACCGTGCACGTGCGCCGGCCGCCCCGGCGACCGGCGCAGGAGACGAGGACCGGCATGAAGGAACACGCACGCATCGACGTCCATCACCACGTGATTCCGCCCGACCGCAGCCGCGCCATCGCCGACCGCGCCGCCGCCCTCGGCTGGCCGGTGCCCGCCTGGGACCGGCAGAGCGCGATCGCGATGATGGACCGCCGTTCGATCGCCACCGGCATCCTCTCGTACGCCGCTCCGCTCGGGGCTCCCGGCGACCACGAGGGGGCCCGGGCCACGGCCCGGGACGTGAACGAGTTCACCGCGGAGCTCGTGAAGGACCGGCCCGACCGGTTCGGCAATTTCGCCGTCCTCCCCCTGCCGGACGTCGACGGGGCACTCGCCGAGGCCGCCCACGCCTTGGACGAGCTGGACGCGGACGGCGTGATGGTCCTGTCCAACGCCGACGGGCGCTACCTCGGGGACGCGGAGTTCGAGCCGCTCTGGGCCGAGCTGGACGCGCGCGAGGCCGTGGTCCTCGTCCACCCCACCGCGCCGCCCGGTGCGATGGTCCCGGGCCTGCCCAGCCCGCTGGTGGACTTCCCGTACGACACCGCCCGCACGGCCCTGCACCTGGCCGTCGCCGGTGTCCCGGGCAGATATCCCCGGCTCAAGATGATCCTTCCCCACGCGGGCGGCTTCCTGCCGTACGCCGCCCACCGCTTCGCGGCCGCCGCCCGGCTGCGTCCGGGCAGCGCTCCCGCGGACCTCATGGCCGAACTGCGCCGCTTCTACTTCGACACCGCGTTCTGCGCGGGCCCGGCTTCTCTGCCCTCGCTCCTCGCGTTCGCCGAGCCCGGACACGTCCTGTACGGCAGCGACTTCCCCATGGTGCCCGAGGAATGGTGCAGCGGCTTCGACGACGGGCTGGTCGACTACCCGCACTGGGCGGACGGGCAGCTCCACTCGATCCACCGTGGCAACGCCGAGTCCCTCTTCCCCCGCCTTGTACGAGCCTGACCGTCGAGCCGCCTGACCGCCTGACCGCCTGACCGTCGGCCCGACGGACGTGCCGCGGGATCGACCTGCATGACCGAGCGGCTGCCGGCGGCCTCCGCCGGTCAACGGCCACGGATGACGCCGGTCGGCATGACGCCGATCGGCCCGTCGTCGTACACGTAGCGCTCGCCGGCGCAGTGCAGCAACGCCTCGTGCAGCCGTCCGATCTCCGCCCGGGCCAGACCCTCGTTGCGGAAGCGGATGGTGGTGACCGCCGCCCTCGGACCGGGGCCGGCCGGCCGGAAGCGTTCCCAGACGACGTTCTTCGTCGCCCCCGGCGCCAGTTCGCCGACCACGACGAACTCCTGCACCGGACCCCACCGCGCCGGCCGCAGGGTGACGCGGGCCAATTCCGCCCAGGTCGCGCTCCAGTCATGCCCTTCGCGCAAGAAGGAGAGCCCGTCACCCGTCACCCGTACGCAAGCCGCGTCGCCGCGCGCCATGGCCAGTCCTCCCAGGCTGAACAGCGCAAGCGCGACGATGCTCGTCAGTACGGCGGCGACGGGGTGGTCCACGGAGGAGAACACGGCCACCGCGAGTGGAACTGCCCCGGCCAGCACGGCCGCGTAGGCGACCCGCATGTGCCCCATCGAGTAGCGCACCTCGGCGCCCGCCACCGGCTTCCGCCCGACCGCCCTGTGGCCGACGGGCACCGCAGGCTGCCTGAGCCCGCCCGGAGGCGGAGGCGGTGGCGGCGCAGGCGCAACCGGCAGGTCCGGCGGAGCCGCAGGAGGGCGCGCCCCCGCACCGGCAACGGTCGCCGCGCCACCCCCGCTCAGCACGGACAGCAGCTCCTCCGCGGACGGCCTCGCGTCCGCCCGCTTCTCCAGGCATCCGCCCAGCACCGTCCGGAGCCCCGCCGGCACCTGGTCCAGGTCAGGCGTCTCGTGCACGACCCGGTACAGCAGCTCCGCAGCGCTGCCCTCACCGAACGGCATGCGCCCCGTCGCCGCGAAGCACAGCACCGTACCGAGGGAGAAGACGTCGCTGGCCGTGCCGACACCGTCGCCCCTGGCCTGTTCGGGCGACATGAATCCGGCTGTCCCGATCGCCACGCCCGTCCGGGTGAGCACGGTCGCACCGTTCAGCGCCTTGGCGATCCCGAAGTCGATGAGCCGCGGCCCGTTCTCCGTCAGCAGGATGTTCGCCGGCTTGAGGTCCCGGTGCACCAGTCCCGCCCGGTGGACGGAGTGCAGCGCCTCGGCGATGCCCGCGCCCAGCCGCCACACTGCGTCCTCCGGCAACGGCCCGTGCTCCCGCACCCGTTGCGCAAGGTCGGGAGCCGGGATGTAGTCGCTGGCCACCCAGGGCGTCTCCGCCTCCGGATCCGCGTCGACCACGGTCGCGGTCCAGAACCCTCCGACCGCCTTCGCCGCCTCCACCTCGCGCCGGAACCGCGCCCGGAAGCCGGGGTCCGAGGCGATCTCCGGCCGTACGACCTTCACCGCCACCCGCCGCCCGCTGCGCGACTCCCCGAGGTAGACCTGCCCCATGCCGCCGGCGCCGAGCCGCGCCGTGATCCGGTACGGGCCGACGGCCGCCGGGTCACCGGCCTTCAGCTGCTCCACGATCCCCCCGAGTGCAATCGACCTACGGAAGAACCTAGAGCCGGGCCGCACCCGGTGTCAGCCCGTCAGCCCAACGGCTCCGGTTCGCCGGCGTACCCGGCCGAGCCCGACGGAGTCCCCGGTACGCACGGCCGGACCCGCGGGCGTGCGGACCACGATCGGGCGTCACCGTTCCCCGATCGGGCGATGTGTCGGGACGGAGCGATTCGTATGCGGCCATGCGGCGTTACACGACCTGGAGCTTGATCACAGCCTTGGCGGACGCCGGGGCGCGACACAGCCCGTGGCCGGTGCCGGCCACGGCCGAGGGAGCATGATGCCCGACCTCATCCGGACGTCCACCGGTCGCGAGAGGCTTGCCGCGCGCTGCCGCGACGTGTGCGAGGCACGCGTGTTCGCGCTGGGCGTCATGTCGGTGATCCTCCTCAACGCCGTGCTGCTGGGCGTCGAGACGTACAGCGGCCTGTCCGCGGAGTACGGCGTCCTGCTCGACTCCGCCGAACGGTTCTGCGTCACGGCGTTCAGTCTGGAGATGCTGATCCGCCTGGGCGCGTACGCCGACCGGCCGAAAGCTTTCTTCCGTGATCCGTGGAACGTCTTCGACCTGCTCGTGGTCTCCTCGGCCTTCGTCCCGTTCCTGCGGGAGAACACCACGTTGCTGCGGCTGCTGCGCCTGGCGCGGGTGCTGCGCACCGCGCAGTTCATGCCGCAGCTGCGGGTCCTGCTGGTCGCCGTCGGCCGCAGCCTGCCCGGGACGGTCAGCTTCCTGTTCGTGGGCGCCCTGATCCTGTACGTGTACGCGATGGTCGGCTGGATCTGCTTCGCCGGACACGACCCGCAGCACTACGGCTCCCTCGGCCGGGCCGGGCTGACCCTGTTCCTGCTGATGACGCTGGAGGGCCTGGGCGATGCCGTCCATGCCGGACTGGCCGTCTCCCCGTTCAGCATCATCTACTACGCCTCCTACGTGCTCCTCGCATCCTTCGTCCTGGTCAACGTGCTGATCGGTGTCGTCCTCAACGCCCTGGAGGAGGCGCGCGAGATGGAGGAGGAGGCGAAGCGCGCCGAACAGGCCGCCGACCGGCAGCCCGCAGGGCACGCGGGTCGGGTGGCATCGGCGGGCGCGGACGAGCTCCGCCTGCGCATCGCCGCGATGCGCAGCGCCCTGGACGACATGGAGCAGCAGCTCGACCCTCCGGGAGCGGTGTCGCAGTTCCCGAACGGATCCCCCTCGCTGGCGGGTTCGTCGGCCGGCGCACGGTAGCCGGAACCCCGCCGCCGGGGGTGACGGTCCCCTCCCGCCTCCCCGACCCCGCGCTCGCGGACACGTGAACAGCGCCGACCGTGACGGTTAGAGTCGGCGGATGGAACTGCGGCAGCTGAGCTACTTCGTCACCGTCGCCGAGGAACTGCACTTCGGGCGGGCCGCCGATCGGCTGCACATCGTCCAGTCGGCGGTCAGCCAGCAAGTGCAGCGTCTGGAGCGGGAGTTGGGCGCCGCACTCTTCGACCGCTCGCCGCGTCACGTCCGGCTCACCGGCGCAGGAGAGCGGCTGCTGCCCGAGGCGCGGGCCGTGCTCGCCGCCGCCGAGCGGGCCAGGTCCGCCGTACGGGAACGGGCCGGCCTGCGCCTGGGCACCAGCACCGGCCTCGGTGAACACCTGGACCGGGTGCTGGGCGACGTGGCGGCCCTGGCCCCCGGCACCGCGGTCCAGCTGGTTTCGGCCCCGGCCCGCGAGCGCCTGGAGCAGGTCGCGGACGGCCGCCTCGACGCCGCTTTCGTACGCTCGCTGGAGCCCGCGCCGGGCGTACGGATCCTTCGCCTGTGGGAGGACCCCCTGGTGGTGGCCCTCCCGGCGGCCCATCCGCTGGCCCGCCAACCGGAACTGACCCTGGCCGACCTGGCCGGCCTGCCGCTGTGTCTGACCGCCCGCCGCAACAACCCGGTCCTGGTCGACCTGGTCGTCGGAGCCTGCCACTCGGCCGGCTTCGAGCCGCTGCCGGGACCCGTCAGCGGCTCGCTGCAGGACACCCTCGCCACCATCGGCGCCGGCTCCACACCCCTGTGGACCGTGGTGTACGCGGCCCACGCCCGGGTACTGCTCAGCCCCCGGATCGCCTTCCGTCCGTTCCGTGCCCCCGGCCTGTCCCTGCCCATCGGCCTGGCCGTCCGCAGCGGGCACCCGACCACTGTCGTCGACGTACTCCTGAAGGCACTCACAACACCCCCGACAGCCCCGACCGGCAGCGATCACGAAAGCTGATCGCTGCGGTCGCGGTCTGCTCCTTGGCCGGGCGACACGGATCGGATGGACTGGGGTCCGTCGGTGAGCGACCCGGAAGAGCCGGGGAGCCGCCGCTGGCAAGGGAGTCCGGTCATGCCCATCGTCACCGTCCAGCAGGGTCCGCGCGATGTCGAGCTCAAGCGTGAGCTCGTCAAGCGGGTCACGGACGCCTTCGTCGACGCGTACAAGATCCCGGCCGAGACCGTCCAGGTGTGGATCCACGAAGTCCCGGCCGACAGCTGGGGCGCGGCCGGCACGCTCATCGCCGACAAGTAGCCACCGCGCGCGAACGGGGGTCTCGCGCAGGCGCGGCCGGCACGGGCGCACGGGTGCCGGCCGGGTGGCCCGGCCCCGGGCCCGTTCAGCTGCCGGGCCGGAGTGCTGCGGGGGCGGGTGCGCGCCCATCCCACCCCCCCCGCGTGCATGCCGCAGCCCAGCCCGCCCTTTGCCGCCCGGGGCGGTGTTGTTGCGGCAACGTGGCGGTCGCGTGGCGGGCTCGTGGCGGTCGCGCGAGGTCCCGGACGAGGCCCTCGGCACTGCCTAGTATCCCCGGCAGGGCCTCCCCGCTCGTGCGTCGGGCCGCGACCCGGCGGTCCCTTCGCCCTCCGCCCTCTGCAAGGACGCGTTCCGCCATGACCGTTTCCCGCACCACCGGAGTCAGCGAGGCGCAACCGCGCCTCGGCGAGCTGACCGTCGTCGACGTCCGCACTCCGGGTGAGTTCGCGACCGGCCATCTGCCGGACGCCCGCAACGTACCCCTCGACCGGCTCGCGCGCAGCGTGCCGGAACTGCGGGAGGCCGCCGAGCGGAGGCCCCTGCTCGTGGTGTGCGCCTCCGGGGGGCGCTCGGAGCGCGCCGTCACGGAACTCGCCGTCCATGGCATCGCCGCCTCCGGCCTGGCCGGCGGCACCCGTGCCTGGGTGGCGGCCGGGCACCGGCTGGTGCATCCCGCCGGGCCCGTGCGGGCCGTCTGGGCGATGGAACGGCAGGTCCGGTTCACCGCCGGCGCCATCGTGTTGCTCGGACTGCTCCTCGGAGTGTTCGTGCACCCGGCCTTCCCGCTGCTGTCCGGGGCGATCGGTGCCGGACTCGTCTTCTCCGCGGTCACCGACACCTGCGGCCTGGCGGTACTGCTCGGCCGGCTGCCGTTCAACCGCCGGGGCCCCGCACGCTGATCGTCGTGCGGGGTCCACACGCCCCGCGCCGTGGGCCCCGGGCGGAGGCGCCGTGCTGCTTTCTATGATTAGTCATGTGCCTGACAGTCATGGCACTGCACCGCTCCCACACGGCACCCCCCGAAGGCGGCGATCAGCACATGACCAGGCCTGAGAGTGCGGCATACGACTACGACGTGGTCATCAGCGGAGCCAGTCTCGCCGGCAGCGCCGCGGCGATCCTGCTCGCTCGACGCGGTGTCCGCGTCGCGCTGCTGGAGCGTCGCTCGGACCCCGGGGCGTACAAGGTCCTGTGCACCCACTCCATCACCGCCAACGCCTACCCCGTGCTGGACGAGCTCGGCCTCGTCCCGGCCCTCGAAGAGGCGGGAGCCGTCCGTAACGAGGCCCGCTGGTACACCCGTTGGGGGTGGATCGAGCCGAGGGCCGCGGCGCAGGGCCCCGCGCTGCCGTACGCGTACAACATCCGGCGCAGCACCCTCGATCCGCTGATCAGGTCCCGTGCGGCGCAGACCCCCGGTGTCGACCTGCTCCTCGGTCATCAGGTGACCGGGCTGGTCCGGGAGGGCGGGCGGACCTCGGGAGTGCGTGCGTCGACGCCGCAGGGCGAGCGTGAGATCCGCGCCCGTCTGGTGGTCGGCGCCGACGGCAAGGACTCGGCCGTGGCGAAGTTCGCCGGTGTCCCCGTCCGGCAGTACGAGAACGCGCGGTTCGGCTATCTCGCGCACTTCCGTGACCTTCCGCTGCGCGACGGGATCGGTCAGACCTGGTTCCTGGAGCCGGACATGGCGTACGCGTTCCCCAACGACGACGGGGTGACGGTCCTCGCGGTGCTCCCGGACAAGAAGCGGCTGCCCGCCTTCCGGGAAGACCTGGAGGGCAGCTTCCTCTCGTTCGTCCGCGCACTGCCCGAGGCGCCGCCCATCGACTCCGCCGAGCGCATCACCAAGATCATCGGTTCGGTCAACTACCCGCTCGTCAGCCGCCGGCCCACCGCCCCGGGCCTCGCGCTCATCGGCGACGCGGCCCTGACGAGCGACCCCCTGTGGGGAGTGGGATGCGGATGGGCCCTGGAGTCCGCGCGGTGGCTGGCAGAAGCGGTCTCGCCGGCCGCAACCGGTCGGGGAGACCTCGACGGGTCGCTCGCGGTGTACGCCCGCAGACACCGGCGTCGGCTGGGCGGTCACCAGTACCTCGCCGCCGACTTCGCCAAGGCGCGGCCGTTCAATCCCATGGAGCGGCTGATGTTCTCGGCGGCGGCGCGCGATGAAGCGGCGGCCCGGCACATGTACCTGTTCGCGTCCCGTCTGATCGGTCCGCTGCGCTTCCTGAACCCCGTGGCACTGGCCAGGGCCTCGGTCGTCACCATGAAGCGTCGCGCGGCGGCCGCGCCGGCCGCGGAACCGCCCCGCACGGAGCCGTGACCGGCTCCCACACGGGCGTGCCGCCGTCCGCGGCCCCGCGGGAAGCCGATGGTGCCGGTGGAGCCGTGCATCGCGCGGCATAGAGCCCGACGCCATGGAACCATTCGTCGAATGCCGAAACGATGAGGCACTCTGGACGCATGGACCAGACACCTGCCTCCGCGCCGACGGATTCACCTGCCCCTGCCGCACGGCTCGCCTCCCTCGCCGCCGCCCTGGCCGACGAGACCAGGGCCGCCATCTGCATGACCCTGTTGGAGGGGCGTGCCTGGACCGCGGGTGAGCTGGCGCGTATCACGGGCGTCGCCCCCTCCACCGTCAGCGGGCACCTGACCCGGCTCCTCGATGCGGGGATCTGTGTGACCGAGCGGCAGGGACGCCACAGCTACGTGCGCATCGCCGACGCCGCCACGGCCCGCCTGGTGGACGAACTGGCCTCCTACGCCGTGCCGGGCCGGGACGCCGCGCACGCCGTGCCGGTGGTGGCCGCCCCCGATCCGCTGGCGCGGGCCCGCACCTGCTACGACCACTTCGCGGGGCGGCTGGGCATGGCGGTGACGGACGCGATGGAACACCGGGGCCTGCTGCGCACGGAGGGCGTTTTCGCGCTGACCGGGGACGGGCTCGACTGGTGCGACCGGGCGGGCGTCGACGTGACGAGCGGGGGGCGTAGGCCGCTGGCGAGCTCGTGCCTGGACTGGACCGAGCGCCGCCGCCACCTGGGCGGCCTGGTCGGGGCGAGGCTGTGCGCACGGGCCCTGGACGAGGGCTGGGTGGTACGCCCGGAGGGCGGCGGCCGGGGCCTGCTGGTGACGGGGGCGGGGGAGGA
Organism: Actinobacteria bacterium OV450; assembly: GCA_001298555.1. Lineage (GTDB taxonomy): Bacteria > Actinomycetota > Actinomycetes > Streptomycetales > Streptomycetaceae > Streptomyces. Next base: position 28,688 of record LJCW01000296.1, on the reverse strand, counting down.
GGCACTCGGTGAACTGCTGGGACTCACCCCGCAGGCGTGGCGCTAGCGGGCGGTCCCCGGGCTCCGCGGGCCGCTAGGAAAGTTCCAGCAGAAATACTTCGGTGCTCACCGAAGTGTTGCGTGTAGAGTCGAGGCATGAAGACCCTCCCGCGTGCCCTTCCTCCCGGCCTCCTCACCGTCGGCGCCGTCTGCTGCTCGGTGTTCGCCTGGGCGTCCGCCTTCGTCTCCATCCGCAGTGCCGGAGCCGCCTACTCGCCCGGAGCGCTCGCCCTGGGCAGGCTGCTCGCCGCCTCGCTGGTCCTCGTGGTGCTGCTCCTGCTGCGCCGCGAGGGCCTGCCGCCGCGCGGCGCCCGGCGCGGCGTCCTGGTATCGGGAATCGTGTGGTTCGCCGGCTATACGGTCGCCCTCAACTGGGGCGAGCGACTCGTCGACGCCGGAACCGCCTCCCTGCTCGTGAACACCGGGCCGATCCTCATGGCACTCCTCGCCGCGCGCCTGCTCGGCGAGTCCCTGCCCCCGCGGCTGCTGGCGGGCATGGTGGTCTCCTTCGCAGGCGCCGTGGTCGTCGGCCTGTCGATGTCGTCCGGTGGTGACGGCTCGACCTCGCTGCTCGGGGTGGCGCTGTGCCTGCTCGCCGCGGTGGCGTACGCGACGGGCGTCGTCGTGCAGAAGCCGGCGCTGTCGTTCGGGACGCCGCTGCAGATCACCGCGTACAGCTGCCTGATCGGTGCCGTGGCCTGCCTGCCGTTCACCGGCCGGCTGGTGGCCGAGATACCGAGGGCCCCGCTCTCCGCGACCTTGAACATGGTCTACCTGGGCGTGGTCCCGACCGCCCTCGCCTTCACCACCTGGACGTACGCCCTCGCGCGCATGCCGGCCGGGAAGCTCGGTGCGACGACCTACGCCGTGCCGGCCATCGTCGTCCTGTTGAGCTGGATCCTCCTGGGTGAGGTGCCGGCCTGGCTGACCCTGCTGGGCGGCCTGCTGTGCCTGGCCGGGGTGGCCGTCTCCCGCTCCCGTCCGCGCGCCCGGCGCGACCCCGCGGTACGGACGGAGGGGGCCGCACCCGGAGCCCCGGCCACGCCAGGGCGGTAGGCCGCGGCTCCGCCCTGTTGTGGGGCTCCGTCCTGTTGCGGAAGTTGCGGGAGGTGCAGTCGTGAGCTGGTGGGGAGGGTGTTACGCAAGGGATCGCACAGAGTCGTGCACGTTGCGTAGTCATATGCTCGCGGTCTGCAACCATGTCGGTCGGCGGTCTTGATCTCGCGATGGCGGCGTGACGGGACCTGCCATGTCTGCGAGCCTGTGAACTGCGCAAGGAGTGAGCTGATCATGTCCGCACCCGTCGTCGACGTCTGGGGCCCCGTCTCTCCCGGGGCCCGTTCCTCGTACCCGCCCGCGCCGGAACCGCACGATGAATGGAACCTCGCCGGCGGAACCGCCTGGGTCTACTACAGCCCGCTGAACCGCAGGCAGCTCATCAGGCCTGTCATCCTCTGCGACGGCTTCTCGGGCGGGTCGAGCAACCTCGACCAGCTGTGGCACGGGCTGGAGGAGAACGGGAACTACCGCTTCATCTCCGAATTCCACGCGGCGGGCCGGGACGTGATCATTCTCGGCCTCGCGGACCGCACGGCGTCGATCACGGACAACGCCGACACCGCGATCGAATGCATCCGCCGGGCCGTCAGTGAGCGGGTGGGCCGGGCGAGGCTGGCCGTCGGCGGGTTCAGCATGGGCGGACTGGTCACCCGTTACGCGCTGGCCAAGATGGAGCAGGACCCCGCGCTCCCCGACCACGAGACGTCCCTCTACTTCTCGTACGACACCCCCCACCAGGGCGCGTGGTTCCCCGTCGCCCTCCAGGCCTTCACGCACTACGCGACGGACAAGTGGGGAGACGCTCCCGCCATCGGGCCCGTCCTGCGCCAGTTCTCCGGGCTGCTCAACAGCCCCGCCGCGAAGCAGATGGCGCGGTGGCACATCGAAAAGGCCGTCGACACCCCCGAGCAGGCCCCGGAGCGGGTGGAGTTCCTGATGAAGCTCGACGAGCTCGGGGGATGGCCGCGCAACATGCGCAAGATCGGTGTCGCCAACGGCGTGGACACCGGAACCGGCAACGGCGTCAAGCCCGACGCCACCGCCGTGCGGTGTGACGGCGAAACGCTCGTCGACACGTGGCTGAAGACGCAGGCCCAGGGCGACCAGATCGTCGCCAGGCTGCAGAAGGCGGGCGAAGAGCCGACCCTGGTGCGCACCAGCGGGCTGCCCGAGATGGACGGCGCTCCCGGAGGCCTGTTCACCATGCCGTCCCCCGCGGGCGACCCGGGCAGCTTCGGCCTGGCCGGTCTCCTCATGACGCTTCTCGGCAACACCGTGGATCCCGAGTTCATCGCCACGTCCTGCTTCATCCCCAGCGTCAGCGCCGTCGCGGCGGCGGACATCGACGACCCGAAGGCGCTCTACCGGCCGATCACGCCGGAGCACAGCGCACTTGACGCCTTCGTGTGCGCGGGCCGCAACGAGGGACACACGACCATGACCGACGAGCTCGGCGCGTGGATCCTGAACGAGATCGTCGCAGCGGAATGACCGCCGGGGTGGGCGGGCCGCACCGGCGTGCCCGCCCACCCGGGCCCCCCGCCGGACCGGGGACCCCGACCCGGTCCCCCCGGGCCCCCTCGGCGACGGGTCCCGAGGGGGTGGTCACTCCCCGGCCGGGACCGGACGGCGCCCCGGCGGGGTCAGCGCGTGGCTGGCGATCACCGCGGCTTGGACGCGCCGTTCCACGCCGAGCTTGACGAAGAGCCGCGAGATGATGTTCTTGACCGTCTTCTCCGCGAGGTACAGCCGCTGGCCTATCTCCCGGTTGGTGAGGCCTTCGCTGACCATGAGCAGGATCTCCTTCTCCCGGTCGGTGAAGCCGGGCAGACCCGGGGCCTCGTTCTCCTTGGGGGCGTCGCCGCGCATGCGGGCCATCAGGCGCGTGGTGGCCCCGGGGTCGAGCATCGACTGGCCGGCGGCGACCGTACGCACGGCGGTCACCAGGTCGGTGCCGGTGATCTGCTTCAGGACGTAGCCGGAGGCCCCCGCCATCACGGCGTCCAGGAGGGCATCCTCGTCGTCGAACGACGTGAGCATCAGGCATGCCAGTCCGGGCATCCGCGAGCGCAGTTCACGGCAGACGCTCACCCCGTCACCGTCCTGGAGCCGGACGTCCAGGATGGCGACCCGGGGACGCAGCGCGGGGATGCGGACCAGTGCCTGTTGCGCCGTGCCCGCCTCGCCCACCACGGTCAGGTCGGGTTCGGCGTCCAGCAGATCGTGCACACCACGGCGGACGACTTCGTGGTCGTCGAGCAGGAAGATGCTGATGGGGTCCGCCGCGGGGGAGGGGGTATCGCTGCCGTTCATGACGCAACTCCTTCGCATGGGTCCGTCCCGGACGCACGAACACCCGCATCCTGCCTCCCGTCCGGCCCTGCGGACAGGGCCGATCGGCCCCTATCGCCGAGGCCGCACCGCACGGCAGGTACCGGTCGGGCCCCCGGAGAGGGACCTTCGGCCCTGTCCGCAGGGCCTGCCGGGCCCTCCCGGGCGCCCGCGGCGAACGATGGACTGAGGGCGCACGGGGATCGGCGCGACTCCATGGAGCCGCACGCAGCGCGGAGGACACCATGACGACCGCCTTGATCGACCTGAAGACCGTGGCCCGGGACGACCGCGGTCTGAGAATCTCCCTGGCCGGAGAGCTCGACTTCTACACGGCGCAGCACGTGGGTCCGCGACTGCGCGAGCTCGCCGGAGCGGGCCACCGGAACCTGATCGTCGATCTGCGCGGCCTGGCCTTCTGCGACAGCGCGGGCATCGACCTCTTCGTCCGTCTGGACCGCCGTTGCCGTGAGAGCGGGACCCGCCTGATGCTGCGTGACGTGCCGCCCCTGGTGGTCAAGTCCATGCGGGTGCTCACCGCCGACCAGCACCTGGAATTCGTCGTCTCGTGATCGCGGAGCTGTCCGGATCCGGCCCTCCGAAGGGGACCGTTCGGCCCTGGATCCGCCGCCGGCTCACGAGGGAGGCTGGGAGATCGGAAGCCGCGAGGACGGATCGGGGCCGGACGAAGGTGCACGCGATGGATCATGAAGGCATACGGCGGCCCGCCGGCCGGGCGGGAGCCTCGACGGCCGCCCGCCACATGCGGGAACTGGACAGGGCGGAGGCCCTGAGACTTCTCGCGACGGTGTCACTGGGACGCATCGTCTTCACGCAGCACGCGCTGCCCGCCGTCCGGCCGGTGAACCATGTCGTCGACGGGGAGGACATCGTCATCCGGATCCACGGGGGCGGGGCCCTGGCCTCTCTGGCGGCACCGGCCGACGCTCCCGGTGTGGTGGTGGCCTACGAAGCGGACGTCATCGATCCCGACACGCACCTCGGCTGGAGCGTCGTCGTCACCGGCTATGCGAGCCCGGTGACGGACGCCGACGATGCCGACCGGTATGCGGACCTGGTGCACCCGTGGGTGGCGCAGGCGATGACCGGCGCCCTGCGGATCCGCCCGGACCTCGTCACCGGATTCCGCCTGGAGGCGGCGCCACCGCGGCCCACGCCACCGCGACCCGCGCCGGCGGCGTGCTGACGACTGCGGTCCTCGTCAGGGCTGTTCCTCAGCTGCCGTTCGGGAGCGGTGCCCGCCACACGAGCCGGCTGCCCCCCTCCTGAGGCCTCTCGACGGTGAACGACCCACCGAGGCCCTGAGCCCGCTCGTCGAGGTTGCGCAGACCGCTTCTGCGCCCCCGGGGCGCAATGCCCGTGCCGTTGTCCGAGACGGTCAGCACGATCTCGCCGTCGGCAGCCCTGAGTCCCACGCCCACCCGGGTGGCCTGCGCGTGACGGGCGGCGTTGCTGAGGAGCTCGCCCAGTGCGGCCATCACGTGGTCGGCGATCTGGGCGGGTACGTCTGTGTCGAGCAGTCCCTCCATGCTGAGCCGCGGGGGATGACCGAGGGTGGTGGCCGCGTCGCCGACGGCGCGGGCGGCCCGGGCTCGCAGGCCGGGTGCGCTCTCGCGGTCCCTGGTGCGCAGCCCGAAGATCGTCGACCGGATGATCTTGATGGTTTCGTCCAGGTCGTCGACCGCCCGGCCGACCCGTTCGGCGGCTCCTTCGTGCTCCACGAGGCGGGCGGCGCTCTGCAAGGTCATGCCGGTGGCGAAGAGCCGCTGGATCGCCAGGTCGTGCAGGTCCCGGGCGATCCGGTCGCGCTCCTCCAGCAGCGCTATCTGCTCCGCGTCCCGCCGCCGCTCCGCGAGTTCGAGGGCAAGCGCGGCCTGGCCCGCGAAGGCGACGAGCGGCTCCAGCTCGCCCTCGCCGAACACGGGGCCGCCCGCCGGGCGCGCGAGCAGCAGTACGCCCCGGCTGTCCCCGCCGGCGGTGCCCAACGGGACGGCCACGGCAGGCCCCAGCCCGTTGCCCTCCCGGACCTGGGCCTCGGCGGGGTAGCGCTCGTCCTTGGGGGCCAGAACGGCCGTCACGGGCCGGCCGGCCCGGTGCGCGGTCCCCGAGAGCGTGCCGGTGAACGGGACGACCAGGCCCTGCCGCGCGGACCGGTCGGCGCCGGCGGCGAACTCCACGACCAGGCCGTCGACACCGGCCGCGGGCATGGCGATGTCCGCGAGCCGCGCAGCGGTGATCTCCCGGGCGCGGCGGGTGATGAGCTCCAGCACCGCCGGGCGCGAACTGCCGGACAGCAGGCTCTCGGTGATCTCCGCGTTCGCCCTGAGCCACCGCTGCTGGAGCTGCGCCCCCTCGTAGAGCCGCGCGTTGTCGATCGCCACGCCCGCCGCCACCGACAGGGTGGAGATCACGGTCTCGTCCTCGGTGTCGAAGTCGACTCCGCCCCGCTTGTCGGTCAGGTAGAGGTTGCCGAACACCTCGTCGCGGACCCGGATCGGCACGCCCAGGAACGTGCGCATGGGCGGGTGGTGCGCCGGAAAACCGTAGGAGGAGGAATGCGTGCCGAGGTCGGTGAGGCGCAACGGCTCCGGGTGGTGGATGACCTCGCCGAGCAGGCCGTGGCCCGCCGGCAGTGGACCGATCTCGGCGATCTCCTCATCGGTGAGCCCGACGGTCAGGAACTGCACCAGGGTGCGGCCGTCGGGGCCGATCACGCCCAGCGCTCCGTATTCGGCGTCCACCAGCAGCGCGGCCGCCTCCACGATGCGTCGCAGCACCTGGGCGAGATCCAGCTCCCGCCCCACCGACACCACGGCCTCCAGCAGGCTGTGAACCCGGTCGCGGGTGCCGCGCACGGCGTCGATGCGCACCTGGAGTTCGTCCAGCAGCTCGTCCAGCCGCATCCTCGGCACCTGCGTCAACGGATCCCCCACACCCACGCGCTTCCCCTCCGCCCCAGGCCGGACGGCCCGACCCGCGACCAGCGTATCGACACGCCGGGGCCCGGCGGACGTCGTTGCGCGCGGAAGCCGGACGTGACTGACTTGATCGAAGCGCTGGGCGACGACGGGGAGGAGAGGCCATGGGACTCGGCAAGGCGGCCTACGAGAAGGAACTGCTGCGGCTCCAGACGGAGCTGATCAAACTCCAGGAATGGGTACGGGCGGAGGGTGCCCGACTGGTCGTCGTCTTCGAGGGCCGCGACGCGGCGGGCAAGGGAGGCACGATCAAGCGGGTCGCGGAGCACCTCAACCCGCGAGTGGCCCGCATCGCCGCCCTCCCGAAGCCGACGGAACGGGAGCGCACCCAGTGGTACTTCCAGCGCTACGTGGAGCACCTGCCCGCCGCCGGCGAGATCGTGCTCTTCGACCGCAGCTGGTACAACCGCGCGGGAGTGGAGCACGTCATGGGCTTCTGCACGCCCGCCGAGCACCAGCTGTTCCTGCGTCAGTGCCCCGTCTTCGAACGCATGCTGGTCGAGGACGGGATCCTGCTCCGCAAATACTGGTTCTCGGTCAGCGACGCCGTACAGGAGGAACGCTTCCGCCGCCGTACGCAGGATCCGCTACGGCAGTGGAAGCTCTCCCCGATGGACCTGGAGTCCCTCACCCGGTGGGAGGCGTACTCGCGGGCCAAGGACCAGATGCTCGTCCACACCGACACGACGGACTCGCCCTGGTACGTGGTCGAGAGCGACGACAAACGCAGTGCGAGACTCAACATGATCGCCCACCTGCTCTCCTCGGTCCCGTACGAGGACGTTCCCCTGCCCTCGTTCGACCTTCCGCCGCGTCCCCCGTCGACGGGATACGTGCGCCCGCCCAAGGACCTCCAGAACGCCGTACCGGACTACGCGGCGAAGCTCCGGAAGCCCTGACGGGGCGGCGGCCCCGGTGGCCGGAAGCCGTCTGCCGCGGGGGCGGGGGGTGCGGGCGAGGCCGTCGCGGTTGGTGTATAACCGGGTTATGTCAGGTGGAGAGAGTGCGCATCAGCCCCCCGAGGTGCTGACCGAGAAGCAGGCCGAGCGGATCCTGGCCGGTATGAACGAGGTCATCCGCGCGGGCGAGGAGATGCGGAAGCTGCGCGCCGAAATGATCAAGCTTCTTGCGGGCTTCGGCTGGACGCAGGAACGCATCGCGCACGTCACCGACATGAGTCAGCCCGCCGTGTCCAAACAGATGGCGAAGCACAGGACCGATGCCGCGACCGATGCCGCGGAGCGGCCCGTGGGGCTCTCCCTCGGTCAGCCCGACGCCCCCTGGCTGGAGGGGCGGCTCTGGGGCCTCGCGGAGGAGATCTCCGAGACCGTCCCCGGAACCGCCCGCTGCACCGGCTTCGTCGACGCGCTCACCCGGGGGAAGAAACGTCTCACCCCTCAGAACGTCGACGAGCTGCGCCGTCTCGTCGAAGAGGACCTGAGGCTGCACCGGACCGAGCTCCCCGCCGCCCACCGGGCCGCGTACGACGCGATCAGCCGCGGACTCGACCTTCCCTCGCAAGTCGCCACCACCGCTTCCGCATCGGTACGCCGCTCGATCGCCCGTCAGATCCAGCGGGACGCACTGAGCGCAGGCGCGTAAGACGACCTCGGGACCGGGGGACCTCGGGACCCGGGGTCCCGGCGGAAGGGCTACCGTGCGAAGCCCTTCCTCAGTGCGCGAGGCCCGCCCCGAACGCGCCGTCGCCACGCGCGCTCACCCCCCTCGTCGCCTCCGGCGTCGGCCGGCTCGACGAGCCGTAGCGGGCCGGTCCGAGCTGTGGCGGTGCGGGCCGGTCACTGCCGGAACTGACGCCGGTACGCCGAGGGGCTGACGCCCATCGTCTCCCCGAAGTGGTGACGGAAGCCCGCGACGGTCAGGCCGACGCGGCCGGCCACGGCGTCGATCGGATCCGCCGAGGTCTCCAGCAGTGCGTCGCCGGCCCGGATCCGCTGGTGCGTGATCCAGCGTCCCGGCGGCAGTCCCGTCGCATCGGCGAACCGGCGTTCGAACTGCCGTACCGACAGGTGTGCGACGGCGGCCAGTTCACCCGAGGTCAGACGCAGGTGAAGCCGGTCCAGCGCGTACTGCATGGCGACGCCGATCGGGCCGTCGGACGGGGATTTGGCCACCGGGTGCTCGGTGAACTGGGCCTGGCCGCCCTCGCGGTGCGAGGCCACCACCATGCGGCGGGCCACGCGCGCGGCAGTCCCGGCGCCGTGGTCCTTGCGGATGACGTGCAGGCAGGCGTCGATGCCGGCCGCGGTTCCGGCGGCGGTGATGACGGATCCACTGTCGACGTAGAGCACCGACGCGTTGACCGTCACCTGCGGATGGCGCTCCTGGAGCAGGCGGGCGTGCCGCCAGTGGGTGGCCGCCTCCTTGCCGTCGAGCAGGCCCGCGGCGGCCACCGCGAACGCCCCGGTGCAGATGGAAAGCACTCGCGCCCCTCGTGCGTGCGCCGCCCGCAGCGCGTCCAGGACGGCCGGGGAGACGTCGTGCCGTACGTCCGCCACCCCCGGTACGACGACGGTGTCGGCGTACCGCAGGCGTTCGAGGCCGTGGTGCACCACGATGTCGAAGCCGCCCACGACCCGGTGCGGACCGGGAGTCTCGGCGCACAGCTCGAACCGGTACCACCACTCCACGTCCAGCTCCGGCCGGGACACCGCGAACACCTCGGCGACCGTGGCGAGCTCGAACGGGGCCATCCCGTCGAAGGCGAGGCAGGCGATCCGGTGATGGTGCATGACGGAATCCTAGCGGTGCAAGCCGTTCACGACACTGTCACGGGGTGGCCGCGCGGACCGAAGCTTGCGGCATGAAACCTGCCACCACCGCTCCGCTCACCTTCGGGATGCTCGTCTTCGACGAGGTCGAGGTACTCGACATGGGAGGCCCCTTCGAGGTCTTCAGCACCGCCGGCCGACTGGCCCGGACCGCCGCCGACGAGCCGCTGCTGCGTGTTCTGACCGTCGCCGCGACCGACCGACCGGTCCGCGCCCGCGGCGGGCTGAAGGTCGTCGCGGATCACACCCTCGACGAGGACCCGCCCTTCGACGTGCTGGTGATCCCCGGCGGCGTCACCACGGCGGTCGAGGCCGACGCGCGCGTCATCGACTGGTTGGCCCGTCGCCGGAAGACCTCCTCGCTGACGTTCAGCATCTGCACCGGGGCCTTCCTGCTGGCCGCGACCGGGGCCCTGAACGGCCGTCCGGCCACGACCCACTGGGAGGACCAGGGCGAACTGGCCGAACGCTGGCCGGACGTCCGGGTGCGCACGGATGTCCGGTGGGTCGACGACGGCGACATCGTCACCTCCGCGGGGATCAGCGCGGGCATCGACGCCAGCCTGCACATCGTGGGCCGGCTCTTCGGCGAGCCGCTCGCCCGGCGTACCGCCCTCCAGATGGAATACGACTGGACGGACCCCGACCACACCAGCTGATCGCAGACTGCAGTAGGCCCCTCCGCCCTGGCCGAGCGCGGGGCCGTCGGACGGCCGGGGTGAGCAGCCGGTCGGCGACTGCTGCCGCGAGGGCAGGCCGGTCCGTCCTCGGAGCCTGACGGCGCCGTCGGTCTGACGCGGGGCATCATTCCCCGGGCGTGCTCACCCGGGCGATGCGCACCGCCGGGGAAGGGTCACGGTGCCGGGTCGGTGCTCGAAGGTGTCCATGACCAGCCACTCGTCCAGTTCGGGGTCGTAGAGGTTCTGGACACCGAACTGCAGCACCTGCCAGAAGGTGCCCCGGTCGTGCTCGTCGACGTAGATGTCGCCGAGCGCGAGCGGCAGGCGCGGGTGATTGCCGGGAGGCAGCTCCGGGAAGACCACGCCGGCCCTCCAGTGGTTCACCTTCCGCTGCGGGTGGGTGCCCCGCAGTGTCTCCGGCCCGACGAACCGGGCCTTCTCAAGCACCTGGTTGAGCGCCTCCAGGTCGAAGCCCGGGATGACCGAGCAGGGATGTTCGGTCAGCCCGGGCCATTTGTACGTCAGCGTGTAGAGCGTGTCGTGGTAAATCAGGTTGGTGAACCAGATCGGGTACTGCGGGCCCCCCGCGATCATCTGGCTGTCGCCGTCCCTGCCCTCCCAGGTGAACGGCACCGTGATGTCCAGATCTCGGACGATCCACGTGCCCTTGCCACGGAAGTCGCGGGGAAGGCGGGGCGGAGGCGGCGTCGGGGACCCCTGCAGCTGCGCGGCCGGGGTGCCGTACGGCGGCGCGGTCACGGTCCGGGCCCCGGTCCCGGTCCCGGTCCGGGGCGCTGCGGCGACCGGGGGCGGAGCCGCCAGGACGAGGGCGACCACTCCTGCAAGTGCGGCCGGCACGGCCGTCCGACGTGTGCCTTTCCAACCCATGGTCTCCCTCGGCTGTCGTGTCAGGCGCCGTCGCGGCGCTGGGACGAACACGGCGATGCTGGGACACCGTCCCCGGAATTGCGGATTCCGAAACCGCCGGCGCCGGGCCCCGGCCGAGGGTGTCGCCTTCGACCCTGACCGACCTCACCGCCCCCGTCGCGGCGCTCCTCCCGGGCCTGCCGGGCGGCTTCGAGGCCGAGGGCGAGGGTGTGGCCGGCCGCCCCGGCCGCCGCTCTAACTCCAATCTGCGTTGTTCCTAGAATGGCCGGGTGAAGGACATCGATGTGATCGTGGTGCTGCAGGATCCGGTGCGGCGCCGTCTGTACGAGTACGTGGCGGCGCAGGGCCGCGAGGTCGGCCGCAACGAGGCCGCCGAGGCGGTGGGGGTGGCGCGCACGCTCGCCGCGCACCACCTGGACAAGCTGGCCGAGGCCGGACTGCTGGAGAGCGGCAGCCGTCGCCTGACGGGCCGCTCGGGACCGGGGGCGGGCCGCCCCGCCAAGGTGTACACGCGGGCGCGGGCCGAGCGGTCGGTCTCGCTGCCCGCACGCGACTACCGCACCGCCGCTGAGCTGCTTGCCGAGGCCGCCGAGCAGGCCGGGCTGGATGCCGAGCTCTGCGCTGCCGCGCGCCGTCGGGGTGCGGCCCTGCGGGGATCGGCCGCGCCCTGCGCCGGCCTCGAAGAGGCCATGGAGGTGCTGGCCGCACGCGGCTACGAACCGTATCTGGCGGACGCCGAAGCAGCCGCACCCGTCGTCCGCATGCGCAACTGCCCCTTCCATGCGGTCGCGGAAGGGTTCCCGCCGCTCGTCTGCGGCATGAACCTCGCGTTGCTGGAGGGGCTGCTCGGCGCCGAGGGTCCGGTCCGGGCGCGCATGGACGCCCGGCCGGGGGAGTGCTGCGTGGTGGTCGAGGGGCAGGGTTCTAAAAACAATAGCCATTGACATAGAAATGAGGGTCGTGCTGGGATGCGGTCATGACCGCATCCCAGCACGACGCGCGCGCCGTCCACCTCGCCCAGATCAACGTCGCCACGCTCCGCCATCCGCTCGACGACCCGCGCATGGCCGCGTTCGTCGAACTGCTCGACCCGGTCAACGCCGCTGCCGACAGCGCGCCGGGGTTCGTGTGGCGACTCGTGGAGGAGGGGGCCGTCGACGCCACCGCACTGCGGCCGGCGGGCGAGGACGTCATCGTCAACATGTCGGTGTGGGAGACCCAGGAGGCGCTGTGGGACTTCACCTACCGCAGCGGGCACTTGGAGGTGATGCGTCGGCGCCGTGAATGGTTCGAGCGGCACGTCGAGGCGCACCTGGTCCTCTGGTGGGTTCCCGCCGGCCACCTCCCGACCGTCGATGAGGCCCTGGAGCGGCTGGCGGACCTTCAGGCGCACGGGCCGTCCCCGCGGGCGTTCACCTTCACCTCCTCCTACATCGCCGACGAGGCCGCCCGGTACCTCCAGGTCCCGTCGCCGCAGCCCGCACGGGCACCCCAGGAGGTGCGGTCGACGCAGGCCGGGTCGTCGTCGACGGCCTGACCGCACCAACGGCCCGTGTGCGACGGCCCGGCACAACGGCTCGTGCGCATCGGCCCGTGCACCCCGTCGGGTTCAGCCGAGGTGCTGGCGGAAGAAGGCGGCCGCCCCCTCCGACGTGGCCGGTCCGGCTTCCACAGGTGAAGACGGACGCGACGCCGAGGCCACGGATCCCGCAGTCCACGTCGCGGCTCGTCCAACAGGGCTTCCTTCAGGGGCTCTTGACGGCCGGAGATCATCCGGCGACATGGCGAGGAGGTGCGGGCCGGCCATGTGAAAGCCGCCACGCGGCGGCCGCGGATGTGGCAGGCTCCGACCGGCCCCTCCCGCGGGGGGCATGGGGGGGGAAGGGGAGGGGGAGCGATGCCGCCGGCCCACGCGTCCGTCAGTACGCTCTGGCCCCTGCTCCGGGGCACCGGCCGCGGCAACTGGGCCGTCATACACGCCGACATCGCGAAGGTCGCCGCCGACACCGAGACGGGCCTTACGGCCACCGGCGCTGCCCTGCCCCTGCCCCCACCGGTCCGTGACGCGGTGAGGCGGCGCACCTTCGCCCTCTGGCACGCCAACCAGGTCATCCTGATCACCACCTTCGTCATCTGGGGGGCCCTGGCCGCGGCCTGGGCGAGCTTCGGCCACTGGCCCGCTCCTGCGCGCGGGGCACTGCAGAACGCCGGAACGGTGCAGGTGGTGCTGGCGGCCGCGGTGCTCATGTACGCCCCCTCGTACGTGATGCGGTGGTGGATCTCCCTGCGCGGCGCCGGCCGCACCCACGCGTACCGGCAGTACGCGCCCGTCGCCTCCGCCCTCCGGTTGATCCGGTGCTGCTCGGCACTGGCCACGGCACCCGCCGGCCGGCGGCACGCGAGAGCAGCGGACGTCTCCCGGGCCCTGCGCACCCTTGAGCGCACCTTGCTCGCGGCCCCCGGACGCACCGGCAGCATTCCGAGGTCCTCGCCCCGCCGCAGGAACGCGCGGCTCCACGCCCGGCTCGTCGTATCGGCCCTGCGTCGCGCGGAGGCCGGGCTGGACACCGACCGAGCCGCTGCCGTACGCGACCTGTCGGGCCTGGCACTCACCGTTGCCGAGCGGCACGCCGAAGGCCGCTACGCCGCGCTCCTCCCGGACGAGGAACTGGCCGGCCTCGACCCGGCGGCCGACTGGATCGCCCTGCGCGAGACCCTGCACCTCGCAGGAGCGCTGCTCCTCGTCGGCGCCGTCGGATGGGCGGGAGCCTGGGCGGGCGGCCGCCTCGGGGTCGAAGCACCCTGGACCCTCGTCCCGGCAGCCGTCGCCGCCGTCATCGCCTTCCCCCGCCTGCGCGCGAACGGGCCGGACCTGCTGCTCTCGTTCCTCTCGCCATAGCGCGGCGCCGGGGCGGGTGCGGACCGGAAGGAGCCGGGACCCTCAGCGGTCAGTGGTCAGTGGTCAGCGGTTCGCCGGGTGGCGGTCACTCTGCGGCGTCGCCGACCCCACGGTGCCTCTGAAATCGCCGGGAGCCACTGAGTGCATTGTTTTTGAATGGTCGCTCATCTATTCTCCTCCCATGCCCAGACCACGCGAGTTCGAGCCCGACGCCGTACTGAACGTAGCCATGCTGCGATTCTGGGAGCGCGGGTACCGGGCCGTGTCGGTCGAGGATCTGGTCAAGGCGACCGGAGTCAAGCCCGGCAGTCTCTACAGCGCCTTCCCGGGCGGCAAGCGTGCGCTGTTCCTGAAGTCGCTGGAGCGCTACTCGCGGCTGGTCGTGCCCGAGAAGCTGGGCGAGCTGGAGGCCCCGGGTGCGTCGGTGGCCGAGATCCGTGGCTACTTCGACGGTCTGGTGCGCGATCTGCTCAGCCCCGAAGGCCGGCAGGGCTGCCTGCTTGTCAACACGGCGATCGAGCACGCCGCCGAGGACGACGAGGCGGCGGCCGTCGTCCGGGGGCACCTGGCCCGGCTGGAGCGGTGCATGACCCACGCGCTGGAGAACGCGGTCCGCCGGGGGCAGGTGCGCACGTCGCTGGACTGTGCCGGGAGCGCCAGGCTGCTGGTCGCCACCTGTCAGGGGCTGATGGTCGTCGGGAAGGCCGATCCCGACGAGAAGCTCCTGCGCGCGATCGTCGACAACGCCTTCCTCGCTCTCGCCTGACGACGGGGCGCACGGGCCACCGTACGCGGTGGCCCTTCTTTCGCACCCATAGTTGAATGACTGCTCAAGAATGGAGTCGGTACATGAAGGCCATCGTCATATCCGACCACGGAGGCCCCGAGGTCCTCACGGTCACCGAACTGCCCGAACCGGTTCCCGCCCAAGGCGAAGTGCTGATCCGGGTCAAGGCGTTCGGCCTCAACCACGCCGAGGCGTACATGCGCAGCGGCGCATGGGGAAGGGTGGCCGCCGTCACCGGGATCGAGTGCGCCGGTGTGGTGGAGGCGGATACGTCCGGTGAATTCCCCATCGGGACCCGAGTGGTGGCGATCCTCGGCGGCATGGGGCGTACGCGCAACGGGAGTTACGCGGAGCTGGTGACCGTACCGGCGACCAACGTGGTCGCCGTCCGATCCTCGCCATCGCTGGACTGGGCCGACCTTGCGGCGGTTCCCGAGGTGTACGCGACCGCGTGGAGCGGCCTGTTCGGCAATCTGGATCTGAGGCCGGGCGAAAAGGTGCTGGTGCGGGGCGCGACCTCCTCGCTCGGCCAGGCTGCGGTCAACCTGGCCGTCGACCACGGCGCAACCGTCTTCGCCACGACCCGGGACCCGCGGCGAGCGTCACTGCTGAAGGAGCTGGGGGCGGCCGACGTACTCATCGACGACGGCGCTCTCGCCCCCCGGCCCGCGGTGCGGGAGGCGGGCATCGACGCGGTGTTCGACGTCGTCGGCAACAGCGTCCTGCGTGACTCGCTGGCCCTGGTCCGGCCGCGCGGCCGGGTGTGCCAGCTGGGCTTCCTGGGCGGATTCGAGCCCGTACGGGACTTCGACCCGATCGCCGATCTCCCCAGCGGAGTCCGGCTCAGCTTCTTCGGCAGCGCCTTCGTCCTGGGCACCCCCGCATTCCCGCTCAAGGACGTACCGCTCGACGAGATGTACGCCAAGGTCGCGGCCGGCGTGCTGCGGGCGCGTCCCACACGCGTCTTCCGGTTCGACGAGATCGTCGAAGCCCACCGGGCGATGGAGTCCGGTGAAGCGCTCGGGAAGATGGTCGTCACCATCGGCTGAACCCCGAGCCGACGACACCGGCCGAGGGCACCTGGTCGGGAGCCGGCGGCAGCGGGTGGGATCCGTGTCGCCGCGGATCCCGCCCGGGAACACCGGTCCACCGGTCCGCTGCGGAACCGGCCGACGCCCAAGTGGTCGGCCGGTTCCCGGATCAGCCCGTCACACCCGCCGAGTCGCGCTGGCCGGCCCGCGCGAACTCGGCCATGCCGTCGGCGAAGCCGATCGTCGGACGCCAGCCCAGCTCCTTGCGCAGCCGGGCGGAGTCGGCGGTGATGTGCCGTACGTCGCCGAGGCGGAACTCGCCCGTCACCACCGGGGCGGGTCCGCCGTGCGGGGTGGCCAGGGCGGCGGCCATCTCGCCGACCGTGTGGGGCTCCCCGCTGCCGGTGTTGTACACGGCGAGTGCGCCCGCCTGCCGGGCAGCGACCGCTTCGAGTGCCACCGCGTTGGCCGCCGCCACGTCCGTGACGTGGACGAAGTCCCTTCGCTGCGCGCCGTCCTCGTAGACCCGGGGAGCCTCGCCCCGGGCGAGCGAGGAGCGGAAGAAGGAGGCCACCCCGGCGTACGGGGTGTCGCGCGGCATGCCCGGCCCGTACACGTTGTGGTAGCGCAGCGACACCGCCCGGCCTTCCACGCACCGGGCCCAGCTCGCCGCAAGGTGCTCCTGGGCCAGTTTCGTGGTCGCGTACACGTTCCGCGGATCCGTCGGCGCGTCCTCGACGACCAGGCCCGGCGCGAGTTCGGCTCCGCAGTCGGGGCAGCGGGGTTCGAAGCGGCCCGCCGTCAGGTCCTCGGTCCGACGCGGCCCGGGGCGTACCGTTCCGTGCCGTTCGCACGTGTACCGGCCCTCCCCGTAGACCACCATCGATCCGGCGAGCACGAGCTTGCGCACCCCGGCGGTCGCCATCTCCGCCAGCAGCACCGCCGTCCCGAGATCGTTGCAACCGACATACTCCGGGGCGTCCGCGAAGTCCTTGCCGAGGCCCACCATGGCCGCCTGGTGGCACACCGCGTCGATTCCGCGGAGCGCGGCCCGGACCGCGACGGCGTCCCGTACGTCGGCGCGGACGAACTGGGCGTCCGGCAGGGGCGGTGTGCCGGGGTGGGCGGCGGGCAGCAGGGCGTCGAGGACGACGGGCTCGTGCCCCCGGTCCTTGAGGGCGGAGACGATGTGGGAGCCGATGAACCCGGCCCCTCCGGTGACGAGTACGCGCATGCCGAGGACGCTACGCAGTGCGCAGCCCGAGGAGGGACTCCCACGCGCGCACGTAAGACTTCCGTCATACGGGGGCAGTGGGGCAGTGGGGCATTGCCGCAGCCGCAGCCGCAGCCGCAGCCGCAGCCGCAGCCGCAGCCACGGCCACGGCCGCAGCCGTAACCACGGCCCGGCAGCCGGGCCTGACCGCCACGCTCGCCGTGATGCCCGGACGTCACTTCGTCGCGCTGCGGGCCTGCCGCTGAGCCCGGCTCCAGCGCCATGTCCGTACGGCCAGGACCACGGCGGACGCCGCGAACAGCGCCGCCGTGATGAGGAGCCAGCGTCCGAGGAACCCGTCCGCAGGCAGGGCGGTCGCCGCGGTGTAGTGCCCGACCCGGGTGAAGATCAGTGGCCACCAGACCAGCAGCAGGACACCGGAGACGAACGCGGGTACGCGGACGTGGTTCACACTCACACGAGGCGCGGGCGCGGTGGGGCCGGGTCCGCGGAGGAACAGGGCCTGCGCCGCCCGGTCGGTCACCGAGTAGAAGGGCAGCAGGACCAGGTCGTGGAGGAGAGCGGCACCGACGAACCAGACGGCCACCCCCACGGTGTCCCCCTCGAACAGGCGCAGACCGGCGTACACCGCAAGGGCGAAGGAAGTCAGTACGAGCAGCAGGTGCAGGGGGGAGGCGCCGTAGCGGCGCCGGAACGCGGTCGGGGCGCTCATACGGGCTCTCCGAAGGTGAGGCGGGTGACCCATTTGGTGTTGTGGACCCCCGGTGCCCCGGCTACGACGGCCCGCGCCGGGTAGCCGTGGTCGGCGGAGAGGACCGCCCCGTTGACGCGGACGGCCAGCAGCGAGCGGCTGTCGCGGACCTGCTGGTCGCTGAGCACTGCCGACCTGAACGAGCCGCCACGCTGCACCGACTCCACGAGGACCTCGGGCGTGTTCACACCCAGTCCTACGAGCGCGGCCAGATCGGTGAGCCGGACCCCGCCCCACCGCTGGTCAGGGGTCGACCAGCCCTCCACACAGGCGATGGGCAGGGCCGACTCGTGCTGCGTCATGGCCAGGAGCTGCTCGTACGTCAGGTCGACCTGACGCCCCGGGCCCCGTACGGTCAGCCGCCATGCGGGACCGACGTCGCTGGGCCGGATCCCAACCGAGGCGGCGGTCTTGTTGATCTGGAAGCCGTTCGGGCCCGAACCCGGGTCCCGGCCGTGAGGGGCGAGCAGCGCGGTCCGCCGCCACCATCCGCCGATGCTCTGCCCCGCCGTGACGACCAGCAGGGCGAGGGACCCCAGCCCCACCATGGCCAGGGCGCCCCGGCGGGAGATGGTCGGCGCCGCGGGGCGGGGCGAGACCAGTCCGACCGCGTCCGGGGTACCCGCCGCGGGCTCCCCGGACCGTGCTCGTACGGCCCGCAGTGCCCTGGGCAGCCGGAAGGCCACGTGTACGACGAACGCGCCGATGAACACCCAGGCCCCGTAGAAGTGCAGGGTGTAGAAGGAGCCCGGGAAGATGTAGTGGAGCTGGACGTTGAGGATGCCGGTGGCGAACTCGAAGCCGGCGCCGCCGACCAGCAGGAGCAGGGACAGCCGCTCCAGAGCATGACCGGCCGAGCGGACCGGTGGCCACTCGAACAGCTTGGGAATGACCGACCAGAGCTTCGCCAGCAGGACGGGCACGAGGACGATTCCCAGCGTCACGTGGACGCCCTGGGTGAGTCGGTAGAGCCAGTACGGCGAAGTCGGCCACGGGAACAGGTAGAAGCCGAGCCATCCCTTGTCCGGAGTCTGGTCGTTGACCGCCGCGAGATCGGGGTTGTACGCCGCGTACGACAGCAGACCCGTCACGAAGAGCACAGTGATCCCGAACAGCAGGACCAGCCCGAACACCGACGTCAGCCACGGACCGCGCAGCGGACTGCGCCAGAACTCCGGACGGGCCGGCCCCGGCGGCGGGGTGGCCGTCCCTCGCGGTTCTTTGCCCGTCCGTGGGGGCGCATCGTCCGGCTGCCCCCGGCCGCCGCCACTCGGACCCATCGGGCACCTCCATATGGGGCTCGTACGCGTCGTTGTTCACGTAGCGACTGCCCCATGAACATGCCGCACCGGTGCCGCACCTGCTCCGGTGACACGCCAGGTCCTGACCCCGAACCGCACCTTCGGTCGGGTGGGGCCGTGCCCTCACGGACCGCGCGGCGGTCGAGGTCATGGTCACGCTGGTGGAAGCGGTCGGCGCGAAGGTCTGAAGGCTCCGCGGTCGTCCCCGGGTTCGGGGGCGGGCGTGTGGGCTCCGGCTCATGGGGCAGGCGGGACGGAGTACGACACCTGCACCGACCCAGTGAAGGAGCTGCGGCATGACCGACGACATGTGGGCCTACCGTTCCGGCATCATCCATCCGACGGGCGAGGACCTGACGGGGTACGCCGTGGAAGCCGTCGACGGCCATATCGGCAAGATCGACAGGCACTCCAAGGAGGTCGCCGACGCCTACATCGTGGTGGACACCGGTGTGTGGATCTTCGGCAAGGAGGTCCTGCTCCCGGCGGGGACGATCCTGCGCGTGGACGAAGCGAGCAGGACGGTCCACGTGGACCGCACCAAGGAGCAGATCAAGGCCGCTCCGGAGTTCCACCGCGACGACCACCTGCGCGACCCGGACTACCGCCAGGAGATCGGCAAGTACTACGCCGGATGAACCGGACCCTGCCCGACGGGGGTGCGCCGCGCCGACGCCGGCCGGCCGCCCACCGGGCGGGCGAAGCCCGTGCGTCAGGGACGGAAGGCCTCGTTCGTTTCTCCCGGCTCGGTCTCCAGCGCGTCGCGGTCCACCACCAGCATGACGAGGAAGAACAGCCCGCCCACCAGGAGGAGGCCGACCACGATCACGACGGAGACGAAGGCCTCTCTCGGCGAGACCAGCACGAACAGCGCGAAGAGCGTCCACACCAGCGCGGAGATCGCGACCGGCAGCTCGAAACGCCCCAGGTCGAAGGCGCCCTTCTTGCGGCCCAGCCGCCCGCGCACCGCCAGGTAGAGGGTGATCGTCGCGCCGTAGATGAGCGCAGGGAGGATCGTCGATGCCGTGATCAGCTCCAGCAGCGCGGCGCCCGGCAGCGCGACCATCAGGACGACCCCGAGGGCGAAGATCAGGACGGTCGCCGGGACCGGGGTCCGCGTCCGCGGGCTGACGTGCCGCATCAGCCGGTGGGCCGGAAAGCGCCCGTCGCGCGCCATCGCGAAGACGAGGCGCGCGCACGCCGTCATCGCCACCACCCCGGCGCCGAAGAACGCGAAGGTGATGGCGACCAGCAGTACCCGCTCCATGACCGGACCGAGCTGGTCCCGCATGATCGCCGCCACCGGTGAGCCGGCGGCGGAGATCCGCGGAATGTCCTTGATCGCGACGGTGAGCGTGATCAGGAACAGCATGCCCAGGACCGTGGCCGCCACGACCGACCCCACGATCGCGCGCGGGACGGTGCGGTGCGCGTCCTTGGCCTCCTCGGCCAGGTTCGCCGCGGAGTCGAAGCCGACCAGCGTGGCCAGACCCATGATCATCGCGAGCATCAGGCCGCCACCGACGGCGAAGTAGTGGGGCGCCTGCGCGGCGACCCCGCGCGAGGTGAGGTTGTCCGCCGCGCCGTCGCCGGTCACCAGCACGGCGACCGTCAGCGCGATCGACACCACCACGACCAGGGCCACTTCGATCCCGACGGCCGCCGTGTTGATGACGCTGACGATACGGGTGGAGGCGATGGCGAGCACCGTCTGGACGAGCAGCACCACGAGCGTGATCACCCGCGCGGCATCCTCGTCGGGTCCCATGCCGACGAGCGGCATGAACGCCTGGCTCGCCAGCGCGTTGTCGACGGCGACCACGGCAACCGCCAGGAAGCAGAAGGAGAGCCAGCCGAACCCCCAGCCGACCTTGGGGGTGGCCAGCCGGGAGGCCCATTGGTACGAGGAGCCGCTGAGCGGAATGCGGGCCGCGAACTGCGCGATCACCAGGGCCACCAGGATCTGCCCCGCGCCCGCGGCCGGCCACAGCCAGATCCCGACCGGCCCGGCGGTCCTCAGCACGTCGTCGTACGTTCCGAAGATGCCGACCGCCACTGAGATGAAGGCGAACGAGATCGCGAACACCTGGAAGGAGCCGAGCGTGCGCTTCAGTTCCTGCCGGTAGCCACCGAGCTCGACGGAATCCCTGCCGTCCGCGCCGCCCTCGCCGTTCCGGGAGCCCTTCGGGGCCTCCGCCATGCCGGCCATCTCGCCCCTCCCGGTTCGCTCCGGCTCCGTGGGCGGCCCGCCCCGCCCAGTGTCCCCTTCCCGGGCACCGCATCACGGCCTCGGCGGCCGACGCGCCCGACCGGCCGCCCGAAAGGACGCCTCTTGCGGCTTCGGCGGCACCGCCACGGCGGGGGTCCCGGCTCACCGGCGTCGCGAGGAGGGGCACGCCCTGGACTCCCGGATATGAGCCCCCGCCCGGGGCCACTGTGGCTACGCTCCGACGATGGAACGTGCAGAGGTCCTCAAGCGAGTCATCGGCATCCTCACCGAGGCCCAGGAGATCCGCCGGGCGGTCGAGCGTGGCGAGGAGGGTGATCCTCCCGAAGCGGAAGCCGGGGTCGTCACCCATCTGCTCAACGAGATGCTGCCCTCGATCAGCGTCCCCGCCGACGCCTCCCCGCAGCAGGTGGCCCGCCACGTCGCGGAGGCCCTGGGCCCGGCCCTCCACACGATGGTCGCCGGCTTCAGCCTGGCCTTCACCAGCCTCGCCATGGCGCACGACGCGGGCCGCACCGACGTCTCCTCGATCGAGGTGCTCCAGGAACTGGCCCTCGAAGTCGAGGCGGGTACGTACGACGACGGGGCGTGAAGCATCGACGCGTACAGGAGGGCGCGAGACGGGCGCGCCCTCCGCCCTGAGCGGCGCACGCCGCCGCAGATGTCCCGCCATTGGTCCAGACCTATTGACGCGGTGTGTCGGCGCTCCTACGATCCGGTCCGGCGCAGCCCCACATGTACCCACCTCACCCGAGCCGGGCGTCACGTCCCCACACATGGTCGTGCGCATGGTCATGCTCATGATTCTCGGCGGGAAGGAAGCGCAGCATGTTCCGTCGAAGGTCGCGCACTCCACGTACGTCGGACGATGTCCGCCCTCGCCCCGATAGCGGGCGAACCCTGCACAGACCCGCCGCCACGCGGCGCCTTCTCGCAGGGGTCAGTGCCGCTGCCGTCATCGCCACCGGGCTCGCCGTGGCCGGCTCCGTCACGGCCGGCGCAGCCCCCGCCAACCTCGTGGCCAACTCCGGCTTCGAGAACGGGCTGACCGACTGGACATGCCCCGGCGGCGGCGCCGCGGCCGTCGGCAGCCCGGTCCGATCCGGCACCTCCGCCCTCATGGCGGCGCCGACGGGTCAGGACACGGCCCAGTGCTCCCAGAACGTCAGTGTCCAGCCCAACTCCCAGTACACCCTGAGCGCTTATGTGCAGGGCAGCTACGTCTACCTGGGTGCCACCGGCGCCGGAATCACCGGCACCCCGTCCACGTGGACGCCGAACAGTCCGTCCTACGGCCGGCTCAGCGTCGACTTCACCACCGGGCCGAACACCACCTCGGTGACCGTCTACCTGCACGGCTGGTACGGGCAGGCCGCGTACCACGCGGACGACGTGTCGCTCACCGGCCCCGGCGGCAGCGGCCCCACGCCGACCGTCACGCCACCCACCACCGCTCCGCCGACGACCGTCCCGCCCACCACCGCTGCGCCGACGACCGCCCCGCCGACGACGGCCCCACCGACCACCAGCCCGCCGGGTGACACCTGCCCCACGAAGCCCAGACCGTCGGGCAAAGTGCTCCAGGGCTACTGGGAGAACTGGGACGGCGCCTCCAACGGCGTCCACCCCGGCTTGGGCTGGATCCCCATCACGGACAGCCGCATCGCCGCGCACGGATACAACGTCATCAACGCAGCCTTCCCGGTGATCCTCTCCGACGGCACCGTCCTGTGGCAGGACGGCATGGACACCGGCGTCAAGGTCTCGACGCCCGCCGAGATGTGCCGGGCCAAGGCGGCCGGCGCGACGCTCCTGATGTCCATAGGCGGCGCCGCCGCCGGCATCGACCTGAGCTCCGCCACCGTCGCCGACAAGTTCGTGGCGACCGTCGTCCCGATCCTCAGGAAGTACAACTTCGACGGCATCGACATCGATATCGAGACCGGCCTGTCCGGAAGCGGCAACATCAACACGCTGTCCGCCTCCCAGTCCAACCTGATCCGCATCATCGACGGCGTCCTGGCGCAGATGCCGGCCGGGTTCGGCCTCACCATGGCCCCCGAAACCGCGTACGTCACCGGCGGAAGCGTCACCTACGGGTCGATCTGGGGCGCCTACCTGCCGATCATCAAGAAGTACGCCGACAACGGCCGCCTGTGGTGGCTCAACATGCAGTACTACAACGGCAGCATGTACGGCTGCTCCGGCGACTCCTACCAGGCCGGCACGGTCCAGGGCTTCACCGCGCAGACCACGTGCCTGAACAACGGCCTGACCGTCCAGGGCGCCACCATCAAGGTGCCCTACGACAAGCAGGTGCCAGGATTGCCCGCCCAGCCGGGTGCGGGCGGCGGCTACATGGAGCCGAACCTGGTCGGCCAGTCCTGGAACGCCTTCGGGGGGTCGCTGAAGGGACTCATGACCTGGTCGGTCAACTGGGACGGCTCGAAGGGCTGGACCTTCGGCGACAACGTGAGGGCTCTGGAAGGCCGTTGACGCCCACGCCCGACCCCGGTCCGCGTCGCCGGCGCGGGCCGGTCCGACCGGTCCGGCCCGAGGAGGCCTGTCCTCGGGCCGCACCCCGTTCACCGCAGGCGCGGCCGATGCGCAATGATGTGGCGTGCAGGGCAATGGAGTTGAGACAGACGGCTGTATGGGGGGACTGCACGTGGACGACGCGGTCGAGTTGGCGGACATGATCGCGCAGCTGCGCGCGGAACTGAGCCGTGCCATGTCGGCCGGCAAGGATTCGGACCTGCGGTTCAAAGCCGAGCGGGTCGAGCTGGAACTGACCGTGGGAGTGGAACGGACGACCGAGCCGGGCGTCAAGGTCCGCTTCTGGGTGTTCGACGCCAGTGCGAGCGCCAAGCGGTCCACGACCGTCACCCAGAAGCTGACCCTGAGCCTGCGACCGGTCTCCGCGGACGCCCCCGAGCGCACGGCCCTGATCTCCGGCGACGCACTGCTCGGTGAGGACTGAGGCGACAGCGGTGCGGAGTGGACTCGACCCCCACCGCATCGCCGAGGTGATCGTCACCACCGCCGCGGGCCCCGGCCGGCGCGGATCGGGCTACCGGGTCGGGGACGCGCTCGTGCTGACCGCACAGCACGTGGTGGCGGACGCGGACGGCATCCAGGTCCGCTTCGACGCCGACCGGCCCGGCCAGTGGGCCGCATCGGCGGACGTGGCCTGGTCGGACGCGACGACCGACGTGGCCGTCCTCGCGTTCGCCCCACCACCCGACGCCGCCTCCGTCCCGCCCGCACCGTTCGGCCGGATCGGCGACGACCGCCACGCCGTCGTCGACGTCCACGCCGCCGGGTTCCCGCTGTGGAAGCGTCGACGCCGCCCCGACGGGGGCCAGTTCCGCGAACTGCACCAGGCCGACGGAACCGTGGCCGCCCTCTCCAACCTGCGCACCGGAACCCTGGAGATCACGGTCGCCGTGGCGGCCGCCGACCCCGATCCGCAGGTGTCACCCTGGTCGGGGATGTCCGGAGCCGCACTGTGGGCCGGCAACCTCATCGTCGGCGTGGTGGCGGAACACCACCGCTGGGAGGGCCCGGGCCGGCTGACGGCCGCCCGCATCGACCACGTGCTGCGCAACGTCGACGCACCCTTGCGGACCAGCCTGACCCGCCTCCTGGCGATCGCGGACCCCGACGCCCTGCCCGAGGCCGGCACGGAACCGTCAGCCCGGCCGGTGAGGAGCGCCCCGCGGGCCTCGAAGGTGGTCGGGCTGCCGGTCACCCACGGCCTCGAACTCTTCAAGGACCGTACGGAGGCGCGCGAGCTGATAGGACGTCACCTGGCCGATCCCGCGATCCGCATGGTGACCGTGACCGGTCGCCGCGGCATGGGCAAGAGCTCTGTCGCCGCCAAGGTCGTGGACATGCTGGAAGCGGGGGAGTGGCCCGGCCACAGCCGGGCCCCGCTCCCGTCCGCGATCGTCAACCTGAGCACCCGCACCGCCGGTGTCTCCCTGGAACGCCTCTACCTCGACTGCGCCCGTGCACTGGGACCCGGCCAGGAGGCACGGCTGCTGGACGTCTGGGCCGCCGACCGCCCCGTGCAGGACAAGATCGGCGAACTGTTCGCCGCCATGGGCGACGAGCTGGTCGTCCTCCTGGTGGACAACCTCGAGGACCTGCTCGGTGACGACGGCCGGCTCGACGACGCCGAGCTCGAAGCCTTCTTCGACTGCCTCTTCCGCGCCCGCCACACACCCCGCCTGCTGGTGACCTCGCAGGTCCCGCTGCACCTGGCGCCT
This sequence comes from Actinobacteria bacterium OV450, assembly GCA_001298555.1. Classification (GTDB taxonomy): domain Bacteria; phylum Actinomycetota; class Actinomycetes; order Streptomycetales; family Streptomycetaceae; genus Streptomyces. The sequence goes on along the minus strand of LJCW01000296.1, from coordinate 3,402 downwards.
GAACTGCGCCGCTTCGCCGCCGAGGTCGAACTCTCCGACGGGCTCCCGGCCGAGGAGTCCATCGCGCTGCTGCGCGAACTCGACCAGGACGGCAGCCTCGGCGTCGCAGAGCTTCCCGACGAACAGCTCCTGCGTGCGGCCGTCCACGTCCACGGGGTTCCGCGCGCACTGGAGCTGCTCGTGGGCACCATGGCGGACGACGTCCTCGAACTCCCCTCCCTCCAGGACGTCCTGGAGGACTTCACCCTGCGCGGCGACGTGGTCGCCGCCCTCGCACAGGACCGCTACGGCCGGCTCGGCCCCGACGCCCGCACCCTCCTCAACGTCCTCGCGGTGCTGCGCACGCCCGTGCCGCGCGAGGCCATCGCGTGGTTCGTCGACGGCGTGGCACCCGGCCTCGACGTCGCGCGCGTCATGGCGCAGCTGCTCCGCATCCGCATGTTGTCGGCGGACCGGGCCACCCGTACGTACGCCCTGCACCCCATGGACGCCGACCTCGCCTACGGCGCCCTGCCGTCCGACGGCCCCTTGGGACGCCGCGCCCTGGAGCGGCGGGCGGCGGACTGGTACGCGCACACCGCGCCGCCCCGCTCGCAGTGGCGCGGCCTGGAGGACGTGGGCCCGCACCGCCGCGAATTCGAACACCGTGTCAGGGCAGGGGACATGAATGACGCCGCGCTGCTCCTCGGGACCATCGGGCCCTGGATGGCCCGGCACGGCTCCGCCCTCGCGGCGATCTCGATGCACCTGACAGTGGAGGAAGAGTTGACCGACGACACCGCCCGCCTCGCCCACCTCATCGGCTACGGCCACGCCCGCCTGAGCGGAGGCCCGCTGGCACACGCCGCCGAACTCTTGGCGGAGGCGGCCGACCTGGCCGACCGCCTCGGAGACCGGAAGGCCTTGCAGGAAGCGGTGTTCGGACTGGGTGACGTTCACCGTCAGCTCGGCCGGCTCAGCGACGCGGTCGGTGCGCTCGCGCGCGCCGCCGAAATCGCCCACGAGAACGGCGACACCGAGGCCGAGGCCCACGCCGTCCTGAGCCTCTCCCTCGCCCACAGCACCCTGGGCGAGGGAGAGGAAGCCCTGGCCGGCGCCGACCGGCTCGGCGGTATCGCCGCGGCATCGGGGGATCGGCTGACGGCGGCACGGGCGTGGAACGCCCGCTTCACCGCCCTGCTGGCCATGGGACGGTGGGAGGAGACCATCACCGCGGGCGACCGTGCCGTACGCGCCTACGCGGAGGCGGGCGTCCAGGAGGCGACCGACTACGCGCTGAACGCCAAGGGAGTGGCCCAGCTGGCGCTGGGCCGGCCCGCCGAGGCGGCGGCGTCGCGGGCGGCGGCGCTCGCCGCGGCGTCCGCGATGGAGAACCCGCGCACCGAGGGGGTCTGCCTCCACAACCTCGCGTGGACGCACTGGACCGCCGGCCGCCACGAGCGGGCTGGGGAGACGGCGGACCGGGCGGCCGCGTCCCTGCACCGCGCCGGAGCAGCCGAGGCCGCGGCGGCCGAGGCTCTCGCCGAGGCGGCCCGCGCCCGTACCGCCGAGGACCTGCCCACGGCAGCCGGGGCACTGCTCCGCGCCGCGGAGCACACGGGCCGCAACATCGAGATGATCCCGCCCTCCTGGCTCACCACCCGGGCCGAAGCCCTCTCCAGGCAGAGCGAAACCGGCAGCACCACACCCTGAACGGCACCGCGTCCCGGTCTGCTAGGAGCCCAGCGTCCTGGCGAGCCAGTCGAAGACGACCTCGCAGTGCAGTTGCGGGGCCATGGGGGAGCAGTGCAGTTGCGCCCCTTGGGCCGCCGTCAGCTTCAGGTAGTCCTTCGGCGAGGTGAGGGCTTCGTACATGCGGCGCGGCTGGCCGGGGTAGAACTGCTCGCCCTCGTAGTCCAGCACCAGGGTCGGCGCCTTGATCCGGCCGACCACGTCCGTGATGGACAGCGCCTTGATGCGGGTGGCTGGGGTGTAGAAGTCGGTGAACAGCTTGCCCTGGCGGGCTTCGAGCATCGCGGGGACGGAGAACGGTTCGAACCGCTTCTTCATCACATCGGCGGCTTCCGGGGGCAGTTCGGGGACGACTTCCTTGTTCCAGATGTCGTTCGTCTGTTGCTTGTCCGGGGTGAGGATCTTCCGGATCTCGGGCGGGAAGCCCAGCCACGGTTCCACGCAGCCCGGCATCGCCACCAGGGCGGCGATGCGCGTCTCGAACGCCGCCGCCCGCGGTGCGAGGTCGCCCGCCATGCTCAGTCCCGTCAGGGCGATCTTGTCGGCGGCGACATCCGAGCGGGCCGTCAGCCAGTCGACGAGGGGCGTGACGACCCGCTCCCAGGTGGGGGTGAACACCACACGGTCCACGAAGAGCAGCTGCCCCTGGCCCGGTCCGTCGTAGACGAGCGCGTTCCAGCCGCGTTCCAGCGCGGCGGGGACCCCGTACGTCCACATGTCGACGTTCTGGCCGTCGCTGCCGTTGGTGAGGATCACCGTCGGGCGCGGAGCGCCGGACGTGTCGGGCCGGAAGAACCACACGGGCAGCGGCGTGGTCCCGTAGGGCACCTTCGCCTTCACGGGGGCGGGCTCGCACAGGTCGCAGAAGGTGTCCCAGGCGGCACGTCCCGCCTTGTAGAGCCGCTCCTCGCTGCCGGGGTCGTCCGACCCCAGGACGAAGAACAGCGCCTGGCCGTAGTACTGGGCCGCGCGCAGGGCCCGGAACCGTTTGGTCTGGCTGTCGGCGGGGGCTCCCGGGGGCGTTGCCATGACCTGGTCGCCGAGGCCGCGGAACGTCTTGACGTACGACTGCGCCGTCAGCCCGGCCGCGTTGATCGCGTTCACGGCCGTCAGGACCTCGCCGACCTCCGCGGATCCGGCGCCCGAGCCGCCGAGCGCGAGGAGTCCGTTGAAGTTGTACGCGGGGTCCTTGAACAGCGTCATCGCGCCCGGGGTGAGGCCGCCGCCCGCGGCGGTCGCCGAGCTGCTGGTGGCCGCGGCAGGGGCGCCGGGGGCGCCGTCCCGCGCACAGCCCGCCAGGAGTGCGGCTCCCGCGCCGGCGGTGAGGAGGGCGCGACGCGTGGGTCCGGTATGCCGATCGCCGTGTACGGGGCTCATGGCATCGGAGCGTAGAGCCGGACCGGCACCCCGACCTCCCGGACCGACCCGCGCGCAACGAGCCGGCACCGCTCCGGCCCGCCCCTGAACAGGGAGACCGCAGCCCCACGCCTGCCCCGCCACCCCTGCGCCGTCCGGGCGACCCGGCACGGACCCGACAGGGCCTAAGGGCTGTCCCGTAATCCCCGGCGGGCGCGCGACGCCGGCTACGGCACCTCGCTGCGTTGTCGGGACGCCCGGATACGCCCAGTATGCGGACGCCCCTCCGCCTTGCGATGCACCGCATCCGACGCC
>LJCW01000284.1 GCA_001298555.1 Actinobacteria bacterium OV450 | reverse complement strand
GACGATTCACCACCCCCAGCGGGCGGTGGCTTCCGATCGCGGCGGGCGAGATCAAGCTGCGGAAGATCAGCGCGATCCCGGTCACCCGGTATCGCTACCGCGGCAACAAGATCCCCAACCCCTGGGTCCCCGAGACCGCCTGACGGCAGAGACCGTGGAGAGCCCGTTGCGTTGAGAGGCGCACGGCGGGTTCGGCGAGAGGTCCGGGGAAACGGACCGGGAGCAATCCCGGCACCGCGCCCCGGGCCTACTCAGCGACGAAGCCGGCTTCACCGGCAGACCGCCCAGAGGGCGGACCTGGGGAAGGCGGGGCGTCACTCCGGTCGTGAAGACCTCCGGCCGCCGCTCGGGGAGGGTCTCGGTGGCCGGGCTGATCGCGATGCGGCCCGGCTCGCGGACCCGGCTGGCCCACCGCCTGCGCCGGCACACCGGCCGCAAGGGCGAGCGGCGCAGCATGTCCGAGCAAGACTACATCTCTCTGATCGACGGCATGCACCATCTGGTCAGGGCACCAATCGTGCTGGTGTGGGACCGTCTGAACACCCACGTCTCCCGCGTCATGCGCGAGCTGGTCGCTGCCCGGGAGTGGCTGACCGTGTTCATCCTTCCCTCGTACGCACCCGAGTTGAACGCGGTCGAGTTTCTGTGGGCCCACGTCAAACGCAGCCTCGCCAACGTCGCGAGCACCGCCCTCGACCAACTCGAAGCCGCCGTACGCAACCGCCTCAAAAAGCTCCAGTACCGCCCCCACACCCTCGACGGCTTCCTCGCAGGAACCGGCCTCACCCTCAACCACCCACCCTGAAAAGCCGAAATCAGTAGTGCGCCGGCTGGATCCTGTGGTGCTTGCGTAGGGGGTGCGGACGGTGGCGCCGGCTCCCTGGTAGGCATGGTCGGCCAGCACGAGGATCTGACGGGTGAGGCATGTCTGGGCGATGCCGTGGGCCGAGCCGCGGTCAGGTCGTGGGTCCGGCCCGGCAGCGCGCGGGAGAACCACAGGGGTGTGCCGTCCGGACGCGCGTTGACCTGCACGTTCATGCTGTGCTTCTTGTGTTTCTGGGAGTAGTACGGCTCGTGCGCGGCGATCCGGTCGGTAGGGATCAGGGTGCCGTCGACGATCACGAAGTCGCCCTCGCCGAGTCCGAGCAGAGCCTCGCGCAGGCTTGGCGCCCACGCGGCCAGCCCGTCCTCACCGGCGTTCCCCGGCCCGGACTGCCCTCAGCTTCTACCCGGCCGCTGCGACGGCCCGGCGGTGGAGGTCTCGCACCTCCGCTCGATCACATGGCGCCTCGTGGCGCACCCACCCGGACATCGGGGTCCAGGCGCATCCCAGCCGCATC
>LJCW01000283.1 GCA_001298555.1 Actinobacteria bacterium OV450 | reverse complement strand
TCAAGCGCAAGCTCAAGAAGATCCAGTACCGGCCCGAGCTGATCGACGGCTGCCTCACCGAGACCGGGCTGACCATGCAGGGCTGATTCAAAGTCGTGGCGAGCCGACTCGTCTCGTTGAGCCGGACATGCGACCAAGTCGCCGTCTATGCAGGTCAACGTTGCTTCGCTGCATGACGTTGAGACTGGGCATCAGCTCGGCGTCGATGGTGCGTCTGGGATCAACGCCTTGACCTGCGACGATGCGGCCAGCCGGTGACTTTGAATTAGCCCTGGCTGACCATGGGTTCCACCATGATCAGCCAGTCCGACACTACGAGTTCAACCTGAGTGCACGTGAAAAAGGCTCCCTGACTGCATTCCCCCTCGTCACCAAGACCATCACCGCCCTCGCCTTCTGCAAGAAGGGATGGTAAACCGTGAATAAGCCTCCTGCCCTGAGTGCGGTGAACTGCGTCGGGAGTAGGAGGCGTTTCGCACTTCCAGAAGAGGAGGATCACCGATGCGTTTGCGACCCGCTACCGTTGCTGCATTAATACTTGCAGCAATGATTGCTCTAGCTGGGATTCTGGTGCCCACGCATGCCTTTGCGGCGCCGGGGCAGTTCGCGACTTGCCCCACGGGCAATCAGGTCACTTCCTACTCGCCTCCAATGACCAATACTCCGACCCTCACGACAGGAGACATTCATACCGACTTCGGCCCTTGCGTATCAAGTGACCTCACGCTGCTCACTGGGAGTATGGACGTTCACTACACCCGCATCAGGTCTTGCACTGACCCGCTCAGCAGTGGGCCTAACGACTTCACGATTCACTGGAACAATGGCAAGTCTAGTTATTTGGATCTTGAGGCAACGCGATCCTATGTCAATGGAAATTTTGTTATGGTAGTCACTGGCGTCGTCGCGAGTGGAGAGTTTCAGGGAAACAAGGTTGTGGGGGAGTTGGTCTTGGCAACGTTCAACCAAGTGGCTTGCACAACCACAGGAGTAACTCAGACGGAGGGCAACTTCACAATCAGTATCCTGCCCGTCTGAGGAGCGCATCCAGGAGGCCTATTCACGCGGTGACCCCCAGGTGCTCCTGCAGAGTTACCCCCGTTATGTTTTTCGCGGTCCTGCAATGGGGCCGCTGGCCTCCGCAGGGCTGATTCAAAGTCTCGGTGGTCTCGCGAACGTGCAGGTCACAGCAGTGTGACGACCTGTCGGAACGTCCTCCCGGAACGCAACGAGGCTCCGACGATCAAGGTGACCTCCCAGTCACCGAATCGCCGGAGCCTCGATGTGCCGTCAGTCTGTCATGCCCTGTCTGACCAAGTCGCCGACCCCCGCGCAGCGTTCGCTGCCGGATCTCGCCGCCAGGCTCGCGGTGC
>LJCW01000282.1 GCA_001298555.1 Actinobacteria bacterium OV450 | reverse complement strand
AAAAAGTCCCCGCGGCCCGGCGGGCCCCCGTCGAACGCGCCATCTCCCGGATCAAGGGCTGGAGAATCCTCCGGCACGCCCGCATCAGCCCGAACAAGCTCACGCCAGTCGCAGCGGCCATCCTCACCCTCACGATCTACACGTGAAAAGGCTCCCGGACGACCACCTCCTCGGATTCACCGGACCGAAAGCCGAGGCCGAGCAGATCAAGCACCGCCTGGCAGAGTTCCTGCGCGACGAACTCAAACTGGAACTGTCCCAGGATAAAACGCTGATCACCCATGCCCGTACCGGGGCCGCGAGGTTCCTCGGCTACGAGATCACGACTCAGCACAACGACACGAAGAAGACTGGCCGTTACCGTCGTGTCAACGGCCAGATCGCCCTACGTGTCCCACGAGACGTGATCAAAGCCAAATGTGCCCCTTACCTGTTCCGCGGCAAACCCGCGAAGAGGAACGCTCTCATGAATAGCGGCGATCACGCGATCGTCGCGACCTACGGAGCGGTCTACCGGGGCATCGTCCAGTACTACCTGCTTGCCGGAGATGTCTTCCGGCTGCACCGCATGCAATGGGTCATGGAGACCTCCATGCTCAAGACCCTCGCGGCCAAGCACCGCTCGACCGTGTCGAAAATGGCAGCCAAGCACAAGGCCAGGATCGACACGCCCAACGGGCCCCGAGTCTGTTTCGAGGCCCGCATCGAGCGGAAAAACAGGAATCCACTGGTGGCAAGGTTCGGTGGGATTCCACTCCAGCAGCAGCGGTCGGCGAAAGTCGTCGATCGTCGCCCCGCCTGGGTGGACTACCCGCAGAAGGAGCTGATCACAAGGCTCCTGGCGGATACCTGCGAGATCTGCGGAAGCATCGGGGATGTCGAGGTACATCACATCCGTGCGCTCGCCGATCTCGCGCATTCCGGATGGCCGCCGTCCGACTGGGCACGCGTCATGCTCGACCGGCGCCGCAAGACAGTTGTGGCCTGCGTCAGCTGTCATGTCGGTATCCATGTCACACGATCGGCTGGATCACTCACGCGGTGATCACTGGAGAGCCGGATGATCGGGAAACCATCACGTCCGGTTCGGCGGGAGGCCGCGCGGGAAAGGACCTGCCACGGCAGACACCTCGCCGCGCGGCCGACCCAACCGCCTGGCTCATGCTCCACCGCCGCCTGGCCCGCGACTACGAAACCCTGCCCACCCGCTCCGAAGCCGTGCTCAGGTTGAACTCGTAGTGTCGGGCTGGCTGATCATGGTGGAACCCATGGTCAGCCCGGTCTCGGTGAGGCAGCCGTCGATCAGCTCGGGCCGGTACTGGATCTTCTTGAGCTTGCGCTTGATGATGCGGGTGAGACTGGCGAGGTCGGCGGCGACGAAGTTCGTGATCGAC
>LJCW01000281.1 GCA_001298555.1 Actinobacteria bacterium OV450 | reverse complement strand
CGGCGGCGGGCAGGTAGCGCGAGGCGAGGCGGACCCCGGTGGGCTGGGGGAGGCTGTCGGGCAGCATGGTGCGCTGGAGCTCGTCGGCGATGTACGCCTCGCGGCCGTACAGGACCGCCTTGTCGATGCCGAGCGCGGTGTGCGTGGCCAGCTGGGCGGCGACGAGCAGATCGTCCTCCTCGAATGCGTCCCGGTTCAGGGTACGTAGGAACACCGCCGCGCCGATTACGCGCCGACGTCCCCGCAGCGGGGCCAGAATGGCCCGTCGGCCGCGCGGGAAGGGGTTTTCGCGGCCGAGTAGTCCTTCTAGTGCGCTCTGTTCATGTGGAGAGGACCCGAGGATGCGCCTGACGTTCCGCAGTACCTCGGCCAAAGATGCCGTCGGACGCACTTCGACCAGCTCCGAGTAGCCATCGGCCAGAACATAACTGGGCGGGTATGCGCTGTGGCTTGGCATAGCGGGGCTGTTGGCCTGATCGATCCTCGCGGATCGCTCAGTGCGGCGCAGTCTCAATACGACAGGGCCGACAGGCCGCTCGTCGCCGACTGGCAGCGGGTCTCGCAGGTAGACAAGGACGGCGTCCGAGAACGCCGGCACGGTGGCTCGACACAGGCCCAGCACGATCTCGTCGAGATCGATACCGTGTGAGATACGTCGAGTGGCGGCTCCTACGAACCGCAGAGGGTTGGACAGGACGAGCTCGGCGCCGGTGTGGTCAGTGCTGGTCGCAGAGTTGTCCGGCGTTGTTGCAAACAATCCCTCGCTGTCGCCGGGGGGCTGGCGGCCGATCACCTCGCCAGGGACGACGACGGAAGAACCGATGTCTGCGGCCGCCTTCCAGCCGAGCTCCTCGGCAGCATCCTTGATGCTTTCATGTTCGCGGTCCAGGGCCTCACGCACGCGGCCCAGCGCCTGGTCTACCGCGTCCAGATCCGAGTCTGTCCCGTCTGTGCCCGGCGTGAGCGGGGTGGGAACGAGAGCACCGGTATCCGATGGCGGTGCTCCGCCCGCCACGTAGTCATCTCTGACGCGGCTCAGTTCTTCCTCAAGCTCATGGATGCGGCGAGCGGCAACATCAGCGACCTGCTGTGCGATGTCACGTTCCCTCTCAGCGCGCGCCAGTTCCGTACGGAGCTCGTTCTCCTGGTCCCGTGATCGTTCGAGTCGCCGGTGCGCAGAGTGCAGTTCTCTCGGGTCGGCAGTTGGTGATGCCTGGAGGGCGTCCAGGCGGCGCCGAAGCTCCGCATTCTTCGAGTGAGCTTGGCCGAGCAAACCGAAAAGGTATGTAGCGATTTGCAAGGCCTGCAAGCGGCCTTGCTCACTGTTGGCATAGGCCTGCCGTGCCCGATCCATCTCCTCGTACACCCGACTGGTGCGTTCCTGGGCATCGAGCAAAGCTGCTGCGGGGACGGTGTCCGCCGGGTGTCCAATGAGGGTCGGGGCTTCCGTGGACTTGAGCCATAGCTCGCGGGCTTGGCGTAGGTTCGCGATCGCCTGGCCGGACGGGTGTGGAAAGCAGAGGTCGCCGACGGCCTCAACTAGGCCGTTTCTTAGCGATCACCTCGCGGCCCAGATGTGGATGGCAGCGAGGTGTAAAGCCGCCTGGTAGATGGTTGCCGTCTTGTCGTAGCGGGTGGCCAGGCCACGCCACTGCTTGAGCTTGTT
>LJCW01000280.1 GCA_001298555.1 Actinobacteria bacterium OV450 | reverse complement strand
AGAGAGCCGTACGGGCCAAGGATCGCTTCACAACTTTCCCAACCCGTACGGCTCTTCTCACGTCACGGCGGCCCAGCCACATCCGCTGTCGCACACCACGTCGTTAGCTGTTCGGTGATCTCCGCCAGGACGGTGGAGGATCCTTGGTCCAGGCTGATCAGCTCGTCCAGGTAGAAGCGGAAGGGGCGTCGTGCCTTCTCGGGCAGGTCGCGGCGGGAGAGGCCGGCGCGCAGGAAGTCGTGGACGATCAGTGAGATCAGCATCCGGTCGGTGGGTCCGGTGCCGGGCGGGCACAGCCATAGCACCTGGTTGTCGTCCATCGCCTGCCGGATGTCGTATCCGCTGACCGGGCATCCCAGGAAGCCGCGGACGACCGGGGAGGCCCCGAGGCGTTCCAGGGGGTTGAGGACGGTCAGAAGGCTTTCGCGGGGAAGGTCGGGGAAGCTGTCTGTCCACCACCTGCGCGCCTCGTCGTCCAAGACCGCGACGACGGCCTGCCGGAACAGCTTGTGGGTGAGGAGGGCCGTGATCTGGAAGACGGTGGCCTGCTGCTCAGGTTTGTCGGCGGAGACAGCCCGGGTGTTGACGGCTACCAGCGCTTCGACGGCTTTCGTCAGGATGGTCAGTGCCCGCGGCGCCGTAACATCTCCCCAGCCCAGAGCTCCGGCGAACGCCTCGATGACGGCCGCGCACACCTCGTGCGGCGGACGGTTTTGGCTCATGTCCAGCAGGTTCCAGCAGCCGAGCATGTCGGTGTCCTTGTGGACCGTGAGATCGAACAGTGCGACGCGGTCGATGAGGTCCTCGTGGGCGAGGTAGCGGGCGACGTCGGCGAAGCTGTCGCCGTGCGGGTCCACGAATGCCAGCCCCCGGCCGTTGTGGGCGCTGGCGACGGCGTGGACCTGGGCACGGGTGGTCTTGCCCCATCCCGCCTTGCCCGACTGGACCTCGAACAGCGTGTCGTCCTCGTGTGTGGCCAGGAGCCGCTCGCGCCCATCCGGCCCCCGGTACCAGCCCTGAGGCAGCAGACCGACCCCCACCTCGTATGTCGGCATGTCGTTCTCCATCAGCGGCACTCTCGCCGCCCCCGTCACGGGCTTGAGGAATCCCGCGAGTTCCTCGATGTGGGCCCATCCTCCGCGGGCGGGCCGCATGAGGGCGTGCTTCCACTGCTCGTCGAACCGCGAGCGCCAGGGCCGCCGGTCCGGGCCGAATCGCAGCGGTCCCAGCGACCAGCCCAGCGATGTGAACCGCGAGGGTCCGGCGAAGACATCCATGGCGGCACTGATCCGGGCCAGCCGGGCCTGCGCCCGCCCGCCCTCGGTGGACGCGCACCGCACCAGGATCTGCACCCGCACCAGCCCGGGACTGTGGGCGAGTTTGCCCAGGACCTTCTCCCGGCC
>LJCW01000279.1 GCA_001298555.1 Actinobacteria bacterium OV450 | reverse complement strand
GTGGGCGGCCGAGGGCCTCCTGAAGAAGATCGCCTACGGGACCTACACCCTGGCCGACGCTTGGAAACAGGCCGAGTTGACGGAGGCGCCGGACGCGTAACTCCGCGGCCTTGGTGCAACGCTCTGGTGCCGTGGCGCTGGAGTCCGCCAGTCCTTGTGCTGCCGCACGAGTGCGTGGAGGTTGTCGCAGTCCACGAACTCCCGGCGACGGGTGGGGAGGGACAGCCACGACCAGGGAGCGGGAGCGCAGTCGAGAGCGGGCACGTCCACGGACAGCGTTCCGGCTTCTCCGTACTGGCCGACGCCCGGCGGCCATCTGAACTGGTGGGTGGTCTTGGGCTCGGTGGCGAAGTGGACGAGCTCGTTGTCGGCGTTCTGGTAGATCCCGCCGGGGTGGCAGTCGAACAGATGGATGAGATGGTCGGCGATCTGCTGTCCACGTGTTCCGGGGATCGTGACGACATCGAGGTAGATACCCGTACGGACCGAGGTCGCTCCGCCGGCGGGCACCCAAGGGGGATGGAACGGCCTGACGGTGGAGCCGGGATCGAAGGAGGGGGAGTGCGCGCTCATGGACTGTCCTTGATGGAGGTTGCGGCGGAAAGCGTGCGCGCTCGCGCCTGTAGCGCGGCGTACGGCTGACAGGTAGAGGGGCGCTTACCGATCTGTCGGTAGTAGCCGGGGACCTTGAAGGGCGAGACCGGTCATGGTTCCGCCAGCGTCGATGTTCCAGCGTTGTGTCTGGGCCCACTCCTCGCGAATGCTTTCGATCTCGGCATCCGAGTGGCTGAGGTTCCTGTGTCCCATGGGCTGGTGCTCCGACACTTCCAGAACCAGGTGCAGCGTCCCTGTCCCGGGCCGGAGCCATCGGCTGGCCTGCGCCAGGAACGCCGTCTGGTCCAGGTAGCCCAGGGTGAGACGGCAGACCACGATGTCGATGCTGGCGGGCTCCAGCCCTTCCGGGCTGGTCTCCGAGAGGAAGTCGTGCTCGGCGAACCGGACACGCCTGCTGCTGTGCGTACCCGCTGCGATCTTGATCGCGGCGGCGGACCAGTCGTATCCGGTGACGTTGACGCCCATACGTGCCACGGACGCCGTAAACCGGCCACGCCCACAGCCCACGTCGATCGCTGTCTGGCCCAGCCGGGGATCGACATACTTGCGAAATTGATCAAGCTCGTGGCGGGAGGGCGGCTTCGTCTGCTGCTGCTTCTCGTAGAACCGGTTCCAGTACCGGAGCGCAAGCTCGGTCTCGGCCGCATTCTGCGGGACACTTCGAAGGAGCCTGTTCTTGTTGATCACGACGCCGACTCCCCTCGGAAAGCCGCGACCTCTGCTGGGTTGGCAAGCTGCTCCTCGCGGTCCACAATCACCTTCATTTCATGCTGAGCAGGGGGCTGATTCATGTCTCCCGCCCCCGCACGT
>LJCW01000278.1 GCA_001298555.1 Actinobacteria bacterium OV450 | reverse complement strand
GGGGGGGCGGGAGCGGGGTGGTCCGGGGGGGGCGCGGGGGGGGTGCGGGGGCGCCGCGGGGGCGGGTGGGGGCCCGGGCGCAGGCCCGGGGCCCCGGCGACCGGGCTCGCTCCAGCGCGCGCGGGTGCGCCGGTGCCCCCGGTGCCCGCCGGGCCTTCGGGGGCGGCGGCCCTCTCGGCGCCGCTGGGGACGACGGCCACGCACAAGGCCGGCGCCGCCTCGGCCGGTCGCCGGGCCCCGGTGCCCACGGCCCGGCAGGCACCTCCGGCGACTGCGGCCGCACCCGCGGCTGCAGCCGTGGCGGGGCCGGTGCCGGTACCGGCGGTGCGGCCCATCGAGCTCGCCGCGCTCGACGCCCGGGGCATGGCGCTGGCCCTGCCGGTACCGCTGGTGGACTCCGGTGACCCCAACGCCGGCTTCCTGGCCGGACTGCTGGCCACGGCACCGGGTGACCTGCTGGGCGCCCTGCGCTCGGCTCCCGCCGACTCGGCCGAGCTGCGGCTGCGCGAACTGCGGGCCCGGCTGGAGCTCGGTGAACTCGCGGCAGCCGGTGCCGCCCTGGCCGATCTGGAGGGCCGGCACCCCGACGACTGGCGGGTGGTGTGGGCCCGCGGGGTCGCCTCGCTGGCCACCGGGGACCACGAGACGGCGGCCCTGTCGTTCGACGCCATCTACGACGCCTTCCCGGGCGAGCCCGCGCCGAAGCTGGCGCTCGGCCTGTGCGCCGAGGTCCTGGGGCAGTTGGACAACGCCGCCGAGTACTACCGGCTGGTCTGGATCACCGACCCCGGGTTCGTCAGCGCGGCCTTCGGACTGGCGCGGGTCCAACTCGCCGCGGGCGACCGGCCCGGGGCGGTGCGCACCCTGGAATCCGTGCCGGAGGCGTCGATCCACTACACCGCCGCACGGGTGGCGGCGGTACGGGCACGCCTGCGCGACCGGTCTCCCGAGGAGGCCCTGCTGCCCGATCTCGTGGCGGCTGCCGCGCAGGTGGAGGCCCTGGAGCGGTTCGGCCTGGACGCGGTGCGCCACGAACGGCTGTCGACGGAGGTTCTGGGCTCGGCCCTGGACTGGGTACTGTCGGGTAGCCGGGGTTCCGACCCCGGCCGGACCTCGCTGCTCGGCAGTCAACTGGACGAGCGGGGCCTGCGCTTCGGCCTGGAGCGCTCGTACCGCGTCCTCGCGCGGCTGGCGCAGCGGGGCGAGGACAGGATCGAACTGGTGGAGCGGGCAAACCGTTTCCGCCCCCGGACGTGGGTGTGAGTGATGTCGATGCATCGGCCGTCTGGCTGCCCCAGCTGTGCGGAGCCCCTTGAGGAGGGTGACCGTTTCTGCGGCGTCTGCGGCTCGCCCGTGTCCGCCGCTCCCCCGCCCGTCTCCCGGGACAATCCGACGCTCCCGATCCCGACGCTCCCGCCCGCCCCGGCGGGCCCGACGGGGGGCTACGCCCTCGCGGAGCCCGCGCCCGGGTGGGGCAGCGTCGCGGCCGGGGCGGCGCCCACGCTGGTCGGCGACACCGCCGGATGGCCGGGGCAGGCGGAACCGGCCGGCGGCCCCACCGCGGAGCCGGCGGCCCGACCCGGTCCGGACCCGC
>LJCW01000277.1 GCA_001298555.1 Actinobacteria bacterium OV450 | reverse complement strand
CGCCGAGCTGATGCCCAGTCAGGCAACGTCATGCAGCGAAGCAACGTTGACCTGCATAGACGGCGACTTGGTCGCATGTCCGGCTCAACGAGACGAGTCGGCTCGCCACGACTTTGAATCAGCCCTGTGCAGCCGGCCCCGCCGGGCACGTGGGTCCGGCAAGGCGGCCAGCCGCGCCGCCAAGCTGTGAAGCTCACGCAGTTCACGCGAGGGCGACTTGAACAGACAGACAGTGTCAGACTGACGGCACATCGGAGCTCCGGTGATCGGGTGACTTGGAGAGGTCCCCTTGATCATCGGAGCTTCGGTGCATGCGCCAATACCGTACTGAAGGTTCGTCACATCCCTGTGACCAGCAGGTTCTCCAGGCCATCAGGACTATGAACCAGCCCTGGCCCAGAACCAAGGTATGGAACGGAACACCGTCGAACGCCTGATCAACAAGATGAAGGCATGGCGGGGCATCGCCACCCGCTTCGACAAGACAGCTGAGAGCTACTTCGCCGGACTCCACCTTCGAGCCTCGATCATCTGGATCAAGGACCTCACCCGAACCAACCCTTGATCACGACCAAATAGGCGGCCTAACAAGCCGAAGTCAGTAACGTCATGGTGTCGTAGCAAACGTCAGGAAGTCGTTTTGCCCCCACAAATCGTTCATCCCGTCACTGCCGCGCTGGGGCTCACCACCGGGGTTCCACCAAGTGGCTTGGAGCGTCGGTGTAGCCGCCGTTGAGGCTGTTACAAATTCCACCGGAATAGCTGTCTCAAGGCTATCGCCTGCGCTGACGCTTCCGATACCAGTTGGCCTGCACTGCACTTCAACCTTAGAGGCAACGAAGCAGGTACCGACACGAGCCTTCGTGGACTTCTTAACAAGGTCCCACTGGGCACCACTTGTATCGGTATCAGTCACAGTATTGTCCAGGAATTCTGCACCGTGCAAGGCATGGATCACAAGCCGCATTGAGGGGACATACTCGCATGGGCTTGTATCTGGAACAGGCAAAATACTGGGCAGGGGATCGCACGTCCAGGAAATAGCCGGATCGACCTTAAGGCCGGCAGGAACCTGAATTTTCACCCCTAGAGGGAATCCCCAGTCACCCGCGTTGGGAATCGGAAGCACTAGCACCGTAACAGTCCCGGAAGAATCTTGAGACCCCGTCATCGATGTAGATTCTGGATATGTCGTCGTCACATCCGGAATTGGCGCGTACATTCGAAACTCAACAAAACCACGTCCCCGCGTAGTGTCGAGTGTGTCGAGTGGCAAGACCCGGGTGTTGTTCACATTGGGGACGATCGGGGGAGTTCCAGGCCGGCAATTGGGTGCAGTGTCAGCGGTGTCGGAAGCGTTGGTATTTCCGCCATATGCAGGGTTTCCGCCCGGAATGTACGTAGTGAAGTTTTCAGTGGAGGTATAAACACACTGCTGAAGGTTGAGATAGCGATTATTCAGCATGTCGAGTGGTAAGACCCCGGTGTTTTTCACGTTGGGGACGTCCGTGGC
>LJCW01000276.1 GCA_001298555.1 Actinobacteria bacterium OV450 | reverse complement strand
GTCCGCGAAGCGCGTCAGCACCCCTCGTACCCGTACCGCCCTCGCCGCCACCGCCCTCGGTGCGGCCCTGGCCCCGCGGGGGGGGGCGGCGGCCCCCCCCCCCCCACCCGCGCCCCCGGCCCCCCCCGCCACTCGGCGGGATCCAGCAGCCTGCCCATGACGCCCGCAACGCCGTCGTCGCTCTCGCGGATCAGCCACCGCGCATCACGTTGCGCTTCACGGCGCGCCCTCGCACGGTCGCGGTGCATGGCCTGGGCACGGCGCGCGGCGAGGTGCCAGCGCGGGGCGGGGGAGAGGTCCACGCATACCTCGGCGAGGTCGCCGCATTCGGCCCGCAGATCCGCCACGGCGTCCAGTAGCGGCTGCAGGGGGTCGGGGTCCAGGGGGACTTCCCGCAGGCGGGATCCCGGCTCGCCATGCAGAGTCAGCACTGCCCGCACGACGTGGGGTCGGTGCTTGTCCGCGACCGGGGGAACCTCCTCGACCTGTACGCGGGGCCCGTACGGGGTCCGGGCCAGCAGTGCATGTGCGCCGGCCGGGGCCTCGATGCGGTGGGTCAGGGGGCGGATGCCGTCGGCGCGCAGCCGCACCCGTACCGACCGGGCGCGGCGCGCTGTCCACCATGGCCCGGACCCGGCCGCCCGCACCAGCTGCATTCCTTGGCGCCAGATCTGCTCGCTGTCCGGCTCGAACGCTGGTGTGGGGACCAGCTCCAGGCAGGTCCGCTGCGACAACGCCTTGGCGGCCAGCCGCCGCTGCAGGTACTCCCACCCCGCCCAGGCGGCCGCGCCGAGCAGGGCCAGCCACCAGACATTGGCGATGGCCCAGTGCGCTACCGCTGTGAGGGCTTCGATGAGCGCGGCGGCTGCGTGGACGCTGTTGACGGCCGTCGTGTGCGCTTCCATGATCCGTTTCCGTTCTGTGTGTAGAGGAGAGTGGCGGGGCGTCCGTCGAGGAGGGTCCCGGCCGGGTCGGCTCCGGCCCATACCAGCCGGACCACCGCTCGTCGTTGGCCGCTGTCCGGCTCGGGGTTGCGGCGGGCGGTGGCCGCTTGGATCCGCACCTGCGTGTATCCGACGGTCTCGGCCAGCCACGCGGCACGCCCCGCATCGAGCAATGCGCGCTCGTCATCGGGCGCAAGGTCGGGACTACTTGCCCGGTCCAGGGCATGCTGGATGAGCGGGTCGGCTGCCGGACCTGATCCGGGAGGCGGGAGCTCCCCTGGTGCGCTGCTGGCCTGGGGTGCCGGTCCGTCGGGCTGCCGGCTGGCCTTCGCAGTTGCCGGTCCGGCTGGGGTGCTCGGGTTCGGGGCGGCCTGGGAGGGGGGGGGCAGGTGCGGGCTGCGGCCGGCCGCCGGCGCCGGGCGCGGCGCCGACTCCAGATACGGGGCGGGGGCGCGGGCGGGGCTGGGGCG
>LJCW01000285.1 GCA_001298555.1 Actinobacteria bacterium OV450 | reverse complement strand
CCCCGCCCCCACCCCCCCCCCCCGGCCCTGGCCGGTTCTCGACCGCCGGGGCCGCCCCGGGTTCTTCCCCGCCAGGGGGCTCGGCAGGCTTTTGGTCAGCGGGTTTGTGGGCCTGTGGGGTTTCTGCCGCGCGGCCGGTGGGCTTCGGCGGGGCCTGCGGTACGGCCGGGTTCCGGCCCCCGTGGGCTTCCCTTTGGGGTTTTCCGGCGGGGCGTCGATTAAGGTGACCAGGTGAAGATCGCCCTCATGGACTCCGGAATCGGCCTCCTCGCGGCGGCCGCCGCGATGCGGCGGCTGCGGCCCGACGTCGATCTGGTCCTCAGCTCCGACCCCGTCGGCATGCCCTGGGGCCCGCGCACCCCCGACGACCTCACCGGGCGCGCCCTCGGCGTGGCCCGGGCCGCCGCCGGGCACCGGCCGGACGCGCTGATCGTGGCCTGCAACACCGCCAGCGTGCACGCCCTGCCCGCACTGCGGGCCGAGCTCGAACCCGGGATCCCGGTGATCGGGACCGTGCCCGCGATCAAGCCCGCCGCCGCTGCGGGCGGGCGCGTGGCCATCTGGGCCACGCCCGCCACCACCGGCAGCCCCTACCAGCGCGGGCTGATCCGTGACTTCGCCGCCGGGGCCCGGGTCACCGAGGTGCCGTGCCCGGGGCTCGCCGACGCCGTCGAGGCGGGGGACGACAACGCCGTCGCGGCGGCCGTCGCCGCGGCTGCCGCGCTGACCCCGGCCGATGTCACCGACGTCGTCCTCGGCTGCACGCACTACGAGCTCGTCGACGCGCCCATCCGGGCCGCCCTGGCCGAGCGGACCGGCGGCGCCGACCTGCGCTTCCACGGCTCCGCCGAGCCGGTCGCCGTACAGGCCCTGCGTCGCCTCGGCGCCCTCCCCGAGCCGGGCCTGCCCCGTACCGGGACCCTGACCGTCCTGCTCAGCGGCCAGGACGGTGCGCTCCCCGCCGCTGCGCTCGGCTACGCCGAGGGGCGGCTGCTCGTGGGCGAGGGCGCGGCCGTCGGACGGTGACCCCCTCCGGACCGGTGCGCGGCGGCCCCGGCTGCGGGTGATCCCCGGCCGTTACGTCCGCTCCGCCAGTGACCGGGCCAGCGCGCCCAGCGCGTCCGCGTCCAGCACCCGGCCGCCGTACCCGGGAAGCGGCACGTGCAGCGCGGCGGTCCACTCGGGCGGGATCGCCGCCCGGCCGTAGCGGGCTCCGGCCAGGGTTCCGGTGACCGCCGCCACCGTGTCGGTGTCCCCGCCGAGGTCCACGGCGGCCCGTACGGCCTCGGCGAACCCCGTGGTCGTCCGCAGGGCCCACACCGCGGAGCCCAGGCAGGGCCACACGGCTCCGTTGAACTCGGTGGCTTGCGCCGGATGCCAGTCGGGGTCGAG
Organism: Actinobacteria bacterium OV450; assembly: GCA_001298555.1. Taxonomy (GTDB): domain Bacteria; phylum Actinomycetota; class Actinomycetes; order Streptomycetales; family Streptomycetaceae; genus Streptomyces. Next base: position 58,343 of record LJCW01000285.1, on the reverse strand, counting down.
GACGACCCGGTACCGCTCGCGGTGGTTCGGGTGCACCGCGCCGAGCACCTCCGGGAGTGCGGCCAGCGGGTCGTCCCCGCCGAGCGCCACGCGTACGAGCTCGTGCAGTACGGCCGTGCCCTCCCAGGCCGCCCGGTCGCCGTGGGTGAGGGCGGCGATCCGCCGGGCGGCGTCCATCGTCGCGTCCCGTCCGTCCGCGGCGAAGTAGACCGCCGAGGTGGACGCCCGCATCAGGGAACCGTTGCCCGCCGCCCGCGCGTTGATCTGGAAGTGCAGGGCGGCGGCCAGGTCCCAGGCCTCGCCGCTGGTCAGCACGTACTCGGTCTGGAGCCCGATGTCCTTGGGGTCGGCGGCCGCCCAGCGCTGGAACCGCGCGAAGACGTCGGGGAGTTCGAGACCGCCGTGCTCCAGCAGGGATTCGCCGACCAGGACGGCCATCTGCGTGTCGTCGGTGGCCTCGCCCGGATCCCAGCCGCCGCCCCCGCGCATTTCCTGCCCACGCGCCGTCAACGCCCCGGCGGGCCCGAACTCGTAGGGCGCACCGAGGGCGTCGCCCACGGCCGAGCCCAGGATGGCGCCCACGGCGCGGTCGAGTCGAGGGATCACATGTCCTCCTCGGGCCGTTCGGGGCATGCGCAGGCCAGTACCCCGCGGGCGAAGCCCTCCAGGTCGTCGAGCCCGGCGGCGGCCAGGGTGTCCGGCGCCCCGGCCAGCAGGTGCGGGATGGCGCCGTGCACGGCGAGCGTGAGGGTGCGGGCCCGCTCCGGCCCGGCCGGCAGGCCGGCGGTGCGCAGCAGCCGTTCGTACGCCGCGAAGTCCGATGCGCCGACCGGGTCGAGCAGTGCGGCCAGCCACGGCCGCCGCGCCGCCTCGGTCCGGAGTTCCAGGTAGGCGAGTACGCGCGGCCGCCCGGGCCCGGCGACCTCGCGCAGCAGCCCGGCGAGCAGGGCCGCCAGTGCGGTCCGGTCGGCGGGCCCCGCCCCGGCTCCGGCGAGGCCGGCGGCCACGCCCCGGTACCGCTCCAGGCAGCGCTCGGCCGCGGCGCGCAGGAGCGAGTCGCGGGTCGGGAAGTAGTTCTTGGCCGTGCCCGGCGGTACGGCGGCGGCCGCGTCGACGGCCCGGTGCGTCAGCCCGCGCCCGCCCGCCTCCGCCAGCACGGTGAGGGCCCCGTCGCGCAGCCGGTCCCGTCGGTCCTGATTCACCTCACCACCCTAACCACATCCGTGGTACCGCAGCTGTGGTGGTGAGGGGGCGCGACATCCAGCCCACCGCCCGGGCGGCGCCCCGGCCGGCTCGGCCTCGGCGGGGCGCTGCGGGCGCGGGCCGTTCCGTACCGGGGCGCCCGGATCCGCCGTCCCGACGGCACCGTGCCGGCCGCGCTGCCGCTCGAACGGACCGAGCCGAGGCGGGCCGCCCACGGGCGGGCCGCCCTGCCCGCCGCCCTGCGCGCGTCCGACCGCGAGCGCCGCCGGAGCGCCCAGCGCGTCGCCTTCGCCTCCGTCACGTGGAGCCTCCACCGATTTACGGCCGGTGGCCGAGCGGCCGGGCCGTACCGTGCGAGGCGGTCGTCGGACGCTGGCCGGTGGCTGGAGCCGTCGGGGTCATGCGCCCGTCAGCCGGCGCTCCAGCTCGTCCCGGGACACGTCCTCCAGGTGGGTCAGGAACACCCACAGGTGCCCGAACGGGTCCCTGAGGATGGCGGTCCGGTCGCCGTGGAACTGGTCGGCCGGCGGCTGGAGCAGCTCCGCGCCCTCGGCGACCGCCGTCCGTACCAGGGCGTCCACGTCCGGTACGAACACGTGCAGTGCGGCCGAGGTGCCGCCCAGCGCCGACGGGGCGGTGAACGGCCCCTCGGAGACGTCGCCGAGCATCAGGGTGGCCCCGGCGATCCGTATCTCGGCGTGCATCACCCCGCCCTCGGGGTGGTCGAGCCGGAAGTCCTCGACGGCGTCGAAGGCCCGTCGGTAGAAGGAGAGTGCGGCCGGCGCGTCGGCCACCATGATGTGCGCGACCACCGCCGTGCGGTAGCGGTCCGGGACGGTGTGTGCGGTCCGAACTGCCTGCTCGTCTGTCTCGTGAGTGCTCATGAGGGTGAACGTAGGACCTCAAGTTTGCTTGAGGTCAAGGCCGGGCAGATGCCTTTCGGCGCGTCCGCCGCGCGGGCGAGAGGCAGTGGCGCAGATGCGGAACGTGAGTACGCTGCTACACATGACGGTTCACCCACCGGGTCCCCTGTGGACGGGACGGGCCTCCAACCGCGGGCAATGGCTCCTTGCCGTGGCCGGCGCGGCCTGCCTCGCACTCGGCGTCGAGCTCGCCGTCGACTCGAACTGGACGGGCGGCCTCGCCCCGCTCCTCATGTCCGTCATCGGCTGCCTCGCCGTCGGACTGCTGATCCTCTTCGGCACCCTCGCGTTCGTGCACGTCGCCGTCACGGTCGACGCCGAGGCGATGGAGGTCCGCTGCGGCCACATCGGGCTGCCGCGCCGCAGGATCCGCCTGGTGGAGGTGACCTCCGCCGAGTTCCTCCCCCGGATCACCCCCCAGCAGTGGGGTGGCTGGGGCTGTCGCTGGCGCCCGGACAAGGGCACCGCCGTCATCGTCCGGCGCGGCGAGGGACTGGAGTTGCGGCTCGGCGACGGCAAGGTGTTCACGGTCACCGTCGACGACGCCGAGAACGCGGTCCGGGTCATCCGCGCCCACCTGCGCGCCCTCGCCGGCTGAGGCTTCTCCCGCTGCCGCGGGTGGGCACGTACACTCCGGCAAATGAGCAGCAGCATCACCGCAGAGCCCGGCCGCACCGCAGAAGCGGAAGCCGGAACCGAAGCCGCCGCGGCCCCCTGGAAGCGGTGGGCGGGCTCCTGGCCGCTGCGCGCCGCCCTCGCGGCCGGCTCCGGCGTGCTGCTCTACCTCAGCTTCCCGCCGCGCCCGCTGTGGTGGCTGGCCCCCTTCGCCCTCGCCGTGCTCGGCGGCTGCCTCCACGGCCGCCGCGCCCGCGCGGGCTTCGGCCTCGGCCTCCTGCACGGGCTCGGCTTCCTGCTGCCGCTGCTCGTCTGGACCAGCGAGGGCGTCGGCCCGGTCCCCTGGCTCGCCCTCGTCACCCTCGAAGCGATCCTGACCGGCCTCACCTGCCTCGGGATCGCCCTGGTCAGCCGGCTCCGCGTCTGGCCCCTGTGGGGCGCGGCCGTCTGGATCGCGGGCGAGGCGCTGCGCGCCCGGGCCCCCTTCGGCGGGTTCCCCTGGGGCAAGCTCGCCTTCGGCCAGGCCGACGGGTTCTTCCTGCCGCTCGCGGCCCTCGGCGGCACCCCGCTGCTCTCCTTCGCCGTCGCCCTCTGCGGATTCGGGCTGTACGAGACCCTGCGCACGGCCCGCAGCCAGCCCCGCCGGACCGCCGCGGCCCTCGCCGTGCTGACCGTCGTGGCCCCGGTCGGCGCGGCGCTCGCCGCCCGCCCGCTGGTGTCCGACGCCCCCGAGAACGGCACCGCCGTGGCCGCCGTCGTCCAGGGCAACGTCCCGCGCGCCGGCTTCGACTTCAACGCCCAGCGCCGCGCGGTCCTCGACAACCACGCCAACCGCACGCTCCAGCTCGCCGCGGACGTCAAGGCGGGACGGGTCCCGCGGCCCGACTTCGTGGTCTGGCCGGAGAACTCCTCCGACATCGACCCGTACACCGAGCCCGATGCGTACGCCGTCATCGACAACGCGGTCAAGACCATCGGCGTGCCGGTCGCGATCGGCACGGTGCTGGCGCCCGAGACCGGCCCGCTGCGCAACACGATGATCCTGTGGGACCCGGCCAAGGGGCCCGTCGCCACGTACGACAAGCGCAAGATCCAGCCCTTCGGCGAGCGCATCCCGATGCGGTCGTTCGTCCGGCTCTTCAGCGCGGACGTGGACCGGGTGCAGCGCGACTTCGGCCCCGGCAAGGAGCCGGGCGTCTTCGCCATGGCGGGCAGCCGGGTCGGCATGGTCACCTGCTTCGAGGCGGCCTTCGACGACGCCGTGCGCTCCACGGTCCGGGCGGGGGCGCAGGTGATCGCCGTGCCGAGCAACAACGCGACGTTCGGCCGCTCGCAGATGACCTACCAGCAGCTCGCGATGGACCGGGTGCGTGCCGTCGAGCACAGCCGGACCGTGCTCGTCCCCGTCACCAGCGGTGTCAGCGCCGTGATCCGCCCCGACGGGCACATCGTCCAGCAGACCGAGATGTTCACGGCGGACGCGCTGGTCGACGAGATCCCGCTGCACTCCACGCAGACCCCGGCCACCCGCGTGGGTCCGCTGCCCGAGTACGCGCTGCTCCTGGTGGCCGCGGGCGGCCTCGGCCGGATCCTCGCCCGCCGGATCCGGTCCCGCCGGGCCTCCTGACCCCTGACGCGGGCCGCCCGGCGCGGGCCGGTGTGCGCGGTTCCGTAGGGTCGTGGGATGACCACACCTGAGTTCATCCGCCAGATCCGCGCCTCGGCCGGGAACCAGCTGCTCCTGCTGCCCGGGGTCACCGCCATCGTCTTCGACGACCGGGGACGCGTCCTGCTCGGCCGGCGCTCCGACACCGGCCGCTGGTCCGTGGTCGGCGGTATCGCGGAGCCGGGGGAGCAGCCCGCCGTCACGGCGGTGCGCGAGGTGTACGAGGAGACGGCGGTGCACTGCGTGCCGGAGCGGGTGGTGCTGGTGCAGATGCTCGAACCGATCACCTACCCGAACGGGGACGTCTGCCAGTTCCAGGACATCACCTTCCGCTGCCGGGCCACCGGGGGCGAGGCCCGGGTCAACGACAGCGAGTCGCTGGAGGTGGGCTGGTTCGAGGTGGACGCCCTGCCCGATCTGGAGCCCTTCGCGGTGGACCGCATCCACCGGGCCCGGCAGGAGGACGCCCCGACCTGGTTCGCGGGGGCGGCGGGCCCGTCCGGAGAGCAAGGCGCCCTGCCGGAGGAGGACCCCGCGGATCCGCTCGTCGAACCGGCGCGAATCCGCGCGGAGCGTGACGCGGCGCTGCGCGACGCCGCCCGGCTGCGGCTGCAGGTCGAGTCCCTGACGTGGCCGGGCGAGGCCACGGCGGCGAGCTGGTCGCGCGTCGACCACCTGATCCTCGGCGGCCGCCGGATCCAGGCCGTGCAGAAGCTCCGGGAGGAGTTCGGCGTGGGCCTGAGGGAGGCCGTCGAACTGCTCGACAACCGCGCCGGGCTGCTGCGGCGGGAGCGGCCGGAGGATTTCGGCACGGACCCGCTCGGGCGGTCCGGCGACGAGCCGGGCGGTCAGCCCGCGGAGACCGCCGCCTCGCGGTAGAGCTCCAGGGCCTGGTCGCCCATCACCGCGCTGTAGGAGACCTCCGGGACGGCGCCGCCGGCCTCGTAGCCGCCGAGGACGCCGGTCAGGGCGCCGTCCGCGAGCCAGGGGCTGCCGCTCGTGCCGCCGCTGAGGTCCGGGCAGTCGATGCGGCGCTGGGTCTGCGAGAACAGGCTCGTGGCGTTGGCGCAGCGCAGCGGGGTCTCGTCCGAGCTGGGGTAGCCGAGGACCGTCACCGTCACCTCGTCCGGCTGCTCCGTGGCCACGGGAAAGCCGCCCACCGCGTCCTCGATGCGCCGGGCGCCGCCGTCCGCCGGGACGACCGTCGCGAAGGCGATGTCCTGGTCCGGGTCCCGGCCGTCCGTCCAGCTCGGGGCGACGTACGTGCCGGTCAGCCTCCACGTGCCGTAAGGGGCCTTGCCGTCGCGGTAGCCCGGCGCGAACACCGTGGTGTCCGGGTTGTCCAGGCAGTGTGCGGCGGTCGCGATCACATCGCGGTCGTCGCTGTGCACCACGGCCGCCGTGCAGAAGTGGCCGCCGTCGAGGCCGTCCGCGAACAGGGCGCCCACCCGGTTCGCCGCGGCGTCGGACCCGGCCTCGACGGTCACCCCGAGCGGCGGCACGGCCGCGGCGTCGGGCAGGTCCACGCTGACCAGGGCGGCCATCGCGGCCAGCGCGAGCAGGATCCGGGACGCCGCACGCCGGGTGCGGGCTCGGTCGGCCGGTCGTCGGGAGTGCATGCGCGGGATCATGCCCCGAGCCTCCCCGCCGAAGCTATGTCCGGAGCCAGATATTCCATATGAATGAGCTGTGAATCATGAACGAGCTGTGCGTCCGGGCGCCGCAGCTGGGCGCCGCAGCTGGGCGCCGCAGCTGGGCGGCGCGTGGCGGCGGCGCGCGCCGCGGGCGAGACTGGCAGAGGCGCCAGGGGGGCCAGGAGGTGTCCCGTCATGACCGCACCGCGCCGCACGCCCGTGGTGTTCATCCACGGCCTCTGGCTGCACTCCACGAGCTGGGAGGGCTGGGCGGACACCTTCGCCGAAGCCGGGTACGAGCCCGTCCTGCCGGAGTGGCCCGGGGTTCCCGACACCGTCGCCGAGGCCCGCCGCCGGCCGGACGACCAGGCCGGGGTCGGGCTCGTCGAGATCTCCGACGCGCACGCCAAGGTGATCCGCGAACTGCCGGTCCGGCCCGTCCTCGTCGGGCACTCGGTCGGCGGGTTCATCGCCCAGCACCTGCTCGGCCAGGGCCTCGCCGATGCCGCGGTGGCCATCTGCCCGGGGCAGATCAAGGGTGTCAAGGCGATCGCCCCTGCCCAGGCCAGGTCGACGTTCGCGGTCCTGCGCGACCCCGGGAACACCCGCCGGTCCGTATCGCTGAACCGCGAGCAGTTCCGCTACGGCTTCGCCAACGCCGTGTCCGAGGAGGAGTCCGAGGAACTGTACGAGGAGTGGACGATCCCGAGCACCGCCCGCCCGCTGTTCCAGCTGGCACTCGGCAACTTCACCCCGCACTCCCCGGCCGAGGTCGACACCGGGAACGAGACCCGCGGCCCGCTGCTCCTGCTGTCCGGCAGGCTCGACCACACCGTCCCGGACCTGCTGACCCGCTCGACCTACCAGCAGTACCAGCACTCGCACGCGACCACCGAGTACCAGTGCTTCGAGGACCGCGGCCACTCCCTGACCGTCGACCACGGCTGGCCCGACCTGGCCCGCGCCTCGCTGTCCTGGCTGGACTCGCACGCCGCCGGGGCCCGCGCCGCCTGACGGCCTCCCCGCTACCGGCGCTCGTACACCGTCACGCGGCGGCCCCGGACCTGGCGGTCCTCCACCGCCCGGAACCGCTGCGCGAGCACCGCCGCCTTCGCCGCGTCCCGGGCGGCGCCCGACGGCTTCGCCACCTGCGCCGCGTCCGTCACCAGCAGCACCCGCCGCTGCCCGAGCAGCGCCGCCCGGATCCGCGCCGGGTCCGCCTCCTCGCCCTTGAGGGTGGCCGAATCCACCGGACTGCGTTCCAGGGCCACGTCCACCAGCCCCGCGAAGGCACCCGGCGAGACCAGCGCCGTGTCCCGCCGGGCGGCCGGTACGAACAGCACCGCGTCCCCGGGCCGCCCGAGCCGGGCCACCTCCCCGGCCACCGACAGCACGTCGTCGACCCGGCTGGCCGGAGCCCGCTTGCCCAGCTCCACCGGCAGCAGCGCCACCACCGCGACACCCACCACGCCCGGCACGAGCAGGACCGCCGCCCGCGGGGACCGCGGCCGGAGGGCCCGTACGGCAGCGCCCAGACCCGCACCGATCAGCAGGGCCAGCCCCAGCATGCTGAACAGCACGTACCGGTCCAGGAACAGCGGCTGGACCAGGGAGATCCCGATCAGGCCCAGCTGCGGCACGGCCAGCAGCGGCAGCCCCACCGCCGTCGCCGACAGCCGCCCGGCACGCGGCCGGTCCGCAAGGGCGCAGACGCCGCCCACGGCCAGCAGGATCGCCGGGCCGATCATCATGTGCCAGGTCAGCGGCGGTATCCACGACACCTGGTCGGACTGGCTCCGGCTGAACAGCACCAGCGGCAACGCCCCCGCGACGGCGCACGCCCCGTACGCCGTCCAGCGCAGCCACACCCCGCGCCCGGCCCGCGCCCACCACAGCGTCGCCGCGTGCGCGGGCAGGATCAGCAGCGACAGCCAGTTCAGCAGTGCGCACACCAGCACGGCGAGCGCGTACCCCGTCCACCGCGTCCGGGCCCGCCGGCCGTCCGGCGCCGACAGCAGCGACACCAGGAGCAGCGTCGACAGCCCGGCGCCGGCCGCGACCAGCGCGTACGGCCGGCCCTCCTGGAGGTAGAACTGCACGGCGGGCAGCAGCCCGAGCGCCAGCCCGCCGCCCAGCCCCGCCCAGAAGCCGGCCAGCCGCCGCCCGGTCACGGCCACGCAGGCCGCGGCCGCCGCCACCGCGAGCACCGACGGCAGCCGCAGCGTCGTCGTACCCGGCCCGAAGAGCCCGAAGAGCCCGTGCATCAGCAGGTAGTACAGCCCGTGCACGGCGTCGACGTTGCCGAGCATGTCCCATATCTCGCCGGACGACCGGCGCGCCACCTGCCAGGTCGCCGCCTCGTCCCGCCACACGCTGTCCTGCCGGGACAGCCCCCACAGGCCGAGGGCCAGGGTCCACAGGACCGGAACCAGCCACACGATGTGCCGGCGCGGACCGGTCGGTGTTCGGGAGATGTCGGAAGTCATGAAGGCGTGCAGATCCTCGATCGGCTGTTCGGGGGACGGCATCAGTCTATGGACGCGGCGGCGGCTTTCGGGCCGGCTGTTGTGCGCCGCGGAGCGTGATCGCCCGGCCCGCCCGCCCCTAGCCTCGCCACAAGCAGCACGAACGAGGGGCGGTACCCGGTGAACTGGCTCATCCACGACTACCGCGAGAGTGATCTCGCCGCGGTGGTCCACCTGATCGACACCACGGCCGAACTCGGTCAGGAGTCCGTCTTCTCGCTCGCCGAGTGCATCAGCGCCCTCACCGGCCGGCAGCCCTGCGTGGTCGCCGTCCACCAGGGCGTCCCGATCGGCGCGGCCCTCGCCTGCGTCACCGGCGAGCGGGCCTGGGTGATGCGGATCGCCATCGCCGCGGGCTGGCGCGGCCGGGGCCTGGCCAGCGCCCTCCTCGTCGAGCTGGAGCGGCGGCTGATCGCCGCCCGCGTCGGGCGGATCGCGTACGTCCTGCCCGAGGAGGACCTGCTCGGCGAGGGCCTCCTCAACGCCGGGTACACGCGCCAGCCCGCCGTCGCCTACTTCGAGAAGACGGAGCCGCTGCACGGACCGGCGGCCGGCCTGCTCGACGACCTCGGCGGCCGCTTCCTCCCCAACGACCTGTGGACCAAGGTCGCCGGCATGGAGCACGAGAAGGACCTCATAGAGCGGCGCGTCGTCCTCCCGCTCGCCGAGCCCGAGCGGGCCGCCGCGCACGGTGTGCGGCCGCCGCGCGCGATCACCCTCTTCGGCCCGCCCGGCACCGGCAAGACCACCTTCGCCCGGGCCATCGCCTCCCGGCTCGGCTGGCCCTTCGTGGAACTGCTGCCCTCCCGCCTCGCCGACGAGGGAAACCTCGCCGCCGCACTGCGCGACGCCTTCGCCCGGATCGCCGAGCTGGAGCGGGTCCTCGTCTTCATCGACGAGGTCGAGGAGATCGCTCCCGTGCGCACCGAGCCCGCGCAGCCCGGCGGGATCCACGGGGTCACGAACGAGCTGCTCAAGCTGATCCCCGGATTCCGGGAGGGCGACGAGCGGCTGCTGGTGTGCGCCACCAACTCCGTCCGCTCCCTGGACCCGGCCTTCCTGCGGCCCGGGCGTTTCGACTACCTGATCCCCATCGGCACCCCGGACGCCGGGGCGCGCGCCGCGATCTGGTCCCGCCACACGGCGGGCCGGCCGGACGTGGACGTGGCGGCGCTGGTGGCGGCGAGCGAGCTGTTCACCCCGGCCGACATCGAGCACGCTGCGCGGATTGCGGCGCAGGTGTCCTTCGAGCGGGACCTGGAGGCGGTGGGCGCGCGCGGCGCGGCGGCGGCCCAGCCCGGCGCCTCCACCCAGGACTACCTGGCGGCGGTCGCGCAGTGCCGGCCGACGGTGACCCCTGCGATGACGGGCGAGTTCGAGGCGGACATCACCGCCCACGCCCGCTTCTGAACGGCCTGCCACGGACGGGCCGGCAGGAAGGGTCCGCAGCCGCTCCCCGAAGCGGCTGCGGGCCTCCCGCGCGGACAACCGGCGGCGCCGGCCCGATCCGGAAGCAGGTCCCGAGCGACAGCCCTCAGCCGGGGCAGCGGTACGTGAACTGCGTCGCGGCGGTGCGCTGCGCGGGCGCGACCAGCTGGAGCTTGGCCTCGGCCGCGTAGGTGCCCCGGCCCTGGAAGGTCCACAGCAGGTGCAGCCGGGCCTCCTTGCGCCCGCCCGGCACCCGTTCGGTGAGCTGCTCGGAGCGGGTGCCGTCGGAGCGGATCCACCGGTACGTGAGGGTCCCCGCCCGCCCGTTGGTCCGTACGACGGCCACCACGTCGGCCGTGGAGTCACAGCCGGGACCCTGCGCGCCGGCGGCGGCGACGGTCACGCCGCGGACTTCCAGGGCCGGGCCGTACCGCTGCCAGGCCAGGTACGCGAGCACCGCCAGCAGGACGACCGCGGCCAGGGTGTAGCGGCGCCACTCCCCGCGCCGGCGGCGCACCACCGGTTCGGCGACCACGGGGAACGGGGCCGGCAGGGCGGCCGTCACCCCGGGCCCGAAGCGCAGGACCGACCCCTCGACCCGGTCGGGCACGACGTCCTGAGGCTGGGGCTGGGGCTGTGCCAGAGGCTCGGTCGGGGAGTCCGGCTGCGGCAGGGGCCGGGTCGCGGACTCCGGCTGGGACTCCGGCCGCGGCAGGGGCTGGGTGCGGGGCTCCTGCTGGGGCGGCCCGCTGAACCAGTGGCTGCCGAGGACGGTGGCGCTGTAGTCGTCGTCGCTCATCCGATCGTGCACCTCCTGATGTAGACCTGGGAGGTCGGGGATCCGTTGCCGGCGGCGGGCTTGGTGGTGGCGCGCACGCCCCAGTAGCAGCCCCGGCCGTCGAAGGTGTGGGTCTTGACGAGCGGCGCGGCGGCGCGGCCCGGCTGGTACGTCAGGGTGTCGGGGGCGCCGTCCGGCGTGCCCAGCTTCCCCTCCGCGCTGCCGGTGAACCACTCCAGGACCACCGTCACGGGCGCGGTGCCCTTCGCGTCGACCGTCACCGTCGCCTGTCCGAGGGAGGGCCCCGTCTCGCGGAGGGTGACGGACACCGCGCCGACGACCACCGTGGGCTTCGGCGAAGGCGGCGCGGTGGTCGGCGCACTCGTCGTCGGCGGGGTGGTCGTCGGCGTCGCCGCCGGGGAGTGGCTCGTACTCGTGGTGGGGCTCGGCGTGCCCGACGGCGTGGCGGACGCGGAGGCGGACGCGGAAGGGGACAGCGAGGGGGAGGGCGACGGCGAGGCCGTGGCCGGCACGCTCGGACCCGGCGCGGGCGACGGGCCGGTGGCGCCGGGGCTCGCACTCGACGTCGCGAACGCGTTCAGCGCGGCGGCCCCGCCGCTCTCCCCGCCGGCCGCACTGTAGGTGAGCGCCGTGAGCACCCCCAGGACCAGCGCCGCGCCGCCCGCGACCAGGCCGCGCCGGCCCGGTGCCCAGCGCGAGGGACTGGAGATCGTGGTCGTGGCCACCGCCGTGGTCCCGGCGGCCGGAGCGCCCGCGGAGGGGAACAGCAGCGGCAGCAGCGCGGCCAGCGCCGCGAGCTTGCGCTGCCCGCGCTCCTCCCAGTCCGGCCCGTACGCGGCGAGCGCCACGCCCTCCAGCTCCGCCACGAACGCCTCGGCGTTCTCCGGCCGCGCTTCCGGGGCCTTGGCCAGACCGCGCCGGATCAGCGGGCGCACCGGCTCGGGCGCCTCGGTCTCCGGGACCGGGGCCTCGATGTGCTGGACCGCGAGTTCCGCGAAGTTCTGCCCGGCGAACGGCTTGCGGCCGGTCAGGCACTCGAAGAAGGTCGCCGTCGCCGCGTACACGTCGGCGGCGGGCGAGGCCGGACGGCCCTGCCACTGCTCGGGGGCCATGTACGCCGGGGTGCCCGCCACCCCGGGAGTCGTCCCGCGGCGCGCGGCGATGCCGAAGTCCACCAGCTTCGAGGAGCCGTCGGGGGCGACCAGGACGTTCTCGGGCTTGTAGTCGCGGTGGACGACGCCCGCCCGGTGTGCGGCGGCCAGGCCGAGCAGGGAGCCCTTCAGCACGACGAGGGCGGCCTCGGGTCCGGCCTGCCCGGCCTGCTTCAGCAGGGCGCGCAGGGACACCCCGTCGACCAGCTCCATCACGATGGCGGCGCCGCCCGGAGCCTGCGTGTACTCGACGTACTCGTAGAGCCGCACCACGTAGGGGGTGTCCAGTCCGCCGAGCAGCCGGGCCTCCGCCCGGAACTCCGCGACGAACGCCGGGTCCTCGCGCAGCCGGTCGCTGAGGTATTTCACCGCGACCGGCGTGCCGGTGGCCTCGTGGACGGCGAGGACCACGCGGCCGCTGCCGCCGGAGCCGAGTTCGCGGACCTCCGCGTAGCCGGGCACCGTCCACGCGTGCTTCATCGTCTGCCCCCGTCCGTGGCGTCACCGAGTTCCGGGCCCGGTCGATCCGAGCCACACCCAGGGACACGGTTTCCGCCACGGCTGGTTCCCAACCTGACGGGGCGTCTCTCCCGGTGCTCAGGCCGCGGCCCGCGCGGCGCCGATCATGGCGTGCAGCCGGTCGGCCGCAGCCCTGCCGAAGGCCGGGTCGTTGATGTGGGTGTCGTAGTCGTAGAGCCGGGCGGAGCTGCCCCGCAGCCCCTCGCGCAGCGCCGAGAACAGGGCCCGGTCCGCGTCGGGGTCATGGTAGGTGCCGCCCGGCGCACCGAGCGTGGACAGTCCGCGGAGTGGGACGCACACCGCCGTGGGTCCGGTCGCCGCGCGGAGTTTGGCGGCGACCCGGCGGCCGAGCTCCGCGCATTCTGAGCGGGTCGTACGGATCACCGTGATGGACGGGTTGTGCACGTGGACCCGCCGGTAGCGGGCCCGTTCGGGCAGGGTCCTCAGCGGGCCGAACTTCACCATGTCCAGTGCCCCCAGGCTCACCACCTGCGGGATCCCGGCCCGCCCGGCGGCGCTGAGCCGGTCGGGGCCGGCGGTCAGGATGCCGCCGCACAGGTCGTCGGCGAGCTCGCTGAGCGTCAGGTCGAGCACGCCGGCGAAGACGCCCTGCCCGGCCAGGGTCTCCAGGGTGCGGCCGCCGGTGCCGCTGACGTGGAAGACCAGCACCTCGTAGCCGAGTTCCGTCAGCCGTTCGCGGGCCGCGTCCACGCCGGCCGTGGTGACGCCCGCCATGCTCGCCGCGACCAGCGGGCGGGATCCGGCGCCGAGCCCGGCCGGGTGGCGCAGGTCCGTCGAGGAGCGTTCGAAGGCTTTGGCCATCCCCGCGGCCGCCTCGACCGCGTTCGCGAGGACGGGCGCGGAGATGCTGTTGATCCCCGCGATGTCCACCACGCTGTACATCATCGTGATGTCCGAGGATCCGACGTACGGGGCAACGTCCCCGGACGCCATGGAGGAGACCATCAGCTTCGGCACGCCCAGCGGCAGTGCGCGCATCGCCCGGGTGGCTATGGAGGTCCCGCCGCTGCCGCCTATGGCGAGCACCGCGTGCAGCCGGCCCTCGGCGTGCAGGCGTAAGAGCGTCGCCTCGGCGCCCTCGGCCATCGCGGTCACGGCCGCACCCCGGTCGGCGGCCGTGCGCAGGTGTGACAGTTCCGTTCCCGCGGCCCGGGCGACCGCATCGCGCGGTACGTCCGCGGGCACCCGGGGATCGCCCATGATTCCTGTGTCGACCATGATCACTTCGACGCCGGTGCGCAGCAGCCTCTCGCGCAGCCAGCCGTACTCGACACCCTTGGTGTCCAGGGTTCCCACCAGCACGACGTTCGTCATACGTGCAATGTCCAGGCAGGTGGGGTTTGTTGGCAAGTCAAGGTCGGGTCAACCCCGCTGCAGCCCCAACAGCCTCTCCAGAAAGGGAATCTGAGAGGGGATCAACTTGCTTTCGGCCACCGGGGGAGTGAACCACGCCACCCGGTCCAGCTCGGGGAACTCCTGGGTCCGGCCCGAGTGCGGAGGCCACTCCATCGTGAAGGTGCCGGGCACCATCAGCGCCGGATCGAGGTCCGCCCGCACCGCCCAGATCGTCACCAGCTTTCCGCCCGGGATCCGCAGCTCGCCGAGCGGCAGGTACGGGCCCTCGGGCGGCGGCAGGCCGATCTCCTCCGTGAACTCCCGGCGGGCCGCGTCGAGCGGGGCCTCGTCCGCCTCGTACTCGCCCTTCGGGATGGCCCAGCCCCCGTCGTCCTTGTGCTCCCAGTACGGTCCGCCCATGTGGCCGAGGAGCACCTCGATGCCTTCGTCCGCCGGGGCCGTGCGGAACAGGAGCAGTCCGGCGCTTCGCTTCTGCGTCATGCGCCCATGTATGCCCCGCGGACGGGCCGCTCAGTGCGCCGTCAGTGGTCGTGCGGACCCTGGCGGTGCACCGGGCCGTGCGCGTCCGCGCAGTGGGGGTCCGGGTCCGCGCCGTGGCGGCCGACGCTGAGCAGCGCCTCCTGCACGTGGTCCACCTGGAGGGTGGTGTGCGTGATCCCGTACTCCTTCTCCAGCAGCCGCTCCAGGTCGCGGCGCACGGCGTGGCAGTCACCGGCCGGTTCGACGAGGACGTGCGCGGACAGGGCCGCCTGCCCGGAGGTGATCGTCCAGATGTGCAGGTCGTGCACCTCGGTGACCGGCGGGTGCCCGGCCAGCCGGTCGCCCACCGCGTCCGGGTCCATGTGCGCCGGGGCGGCCTCCAGGAAGATCCTGCCGGACTCGCGGACCAGCCCGTAGCCCGCCTTGACCATCAGCACCACGACCACGAGGGTGGCGATGGCGTCGGCCTGGACGAATCCGGTGGTGAGGACGATCAGACCGGCGACGGCGGTGCCGATGAAGGCGAACAGGTCGTTCAGGATGTGCTGGTAGGCGCCCTCCACGGCGAGCGAGGAGCGGTTCGCCCGGGAGATGCACCACGCGGCGGCCACGTTCACGACGATGCCCGCGAGTGCCGTCACCAGGACCAGCCCGCCCGCCACCGGCGGCGGATCGAGCAGCCGCCGGACCGCCTCGTACGCCAGCCAGACCGCGAGCAGCAGCAGTGTGAGCCCGTTGGCCTGGGCGGAGAGTATCTCCGCGCGCTTGAGGCCGTACGTGAACCCGCCGCGCGCCGGGCGGGCGGCGAGCCGCATCGCGATCAGCGCGAGGACGATCGAGACGGCGTCGGTGAGCATGTGGGCGGCGTCGGAGATCAGCGCCAGGGACTGGGCCACGATGCCGACGGCCACCTCGACCGCCATGAACGCGCCGATCAGGCCGAGCGCGATGGCCAGCCAGCGCCGGTCGGCGTCCGCGGAGACGCCGTGGCTGTGACCCCCGTGACCCCCGTGGTCGTGACCTCCGTGGTCGTGGCCCCCGTGGTCGTGGCCGGCGGCGTGGCCGTGGTCGTCGTGCGCGTGGTCGTGCCCACTCATGGCGTCCCCCGTGTGTTCGGTTCCGACGCGTGAAGTGAAGCGCACCCCGGCGCAATGGGCAAAGGCTGCAACGGGGACCGTTGTCATTACCCATAAGAGGCCGCTGACCTGCGATGATGTCGACGGCTGCCGAGTCGGGCGGTTCGTGGGAAAATCTGCTCATGGTCCAGCGCCCCGGTGTGCCGACCGCGCCCGAGCTCGTCCTGGAGACCGACACGGGCACCACCGCGATGGTCCCGGGCCGGACGTACCACGTCGGCCGGGACCCGCTCTGCGAGATCTGCCTCGACGACGCCCGCGTCTCCTGGCACCATGCCCTCCTGCGCCCCGAGGGCGACCACTGGACCGTGGAGGACGAGAACAGTACCAACGGCACCTGGGCCGACGGCCACCGCATCCACGAGTGGAGCGTCGGCGCGGGCAGCGAACTGCGCTTCGGCAGCGCCGCGGACGGCCCGCGCGCACTTCTCCTGGGCCCCGCCCCGGTGATCCCGGCCGCCCCGCCGGTATCGGCCGCCCCGCCGGTCCCCGGCGCCCCGCCGGACCGGCCGGCTGCGGGTGGCGGTTCCCGGCCGTCCTCGGTGTCCCAGCCCTCTCTGACCGGCACCTTCCGCCGCCCCACCACCGTGCGCCCGCTGCCCGGCCGGACCGCCGTGCGCATCGGCCGCGCCCCGGGGAACGACCTCGTCATCGACGATCTCGTCGTCTCCCGCCGGCACGCCGAACTGCGCGCCCTCGCCGACGGCACGTACGAGATCGCCGACCTCGGGAGCCACAACGGCACCTTCCTCAACGGCACCCGCACCGACCGCGCCCCCGTCACCGAGGGCGACATCATCGGCATCGGCCACACCGCCCTGTGCCTCGTCGGCGACCAGCTCCAGGAGTACGTCGACACCGGCGAGGTATCCCTTGACGTCCAGGACCTCGCCGTCGCCGTCGACCACGGCCGCAAGACCCTCCTCGACCACGTCTCCTTCCCCGTCGGCGCCAAATGCCTGCTCGCCGTCGTCGGCCCCAGCGGAGCCGGCAAGTCCACCCTCCTCGGCGCGCTCACCGGCCTGCGCCCCGCCGACCACGGCAGCGTCCTCTACGACGGCCGCGACCTCTACCGCGACTACGCCGAACTGCGCAGCCGCATCGGCCTCGTCCCCCAGGACGACATCCTGCACGCCCAGCTCACCGTCCGCCGCGCCCTCACCTACGCCGCCGAACTGCGCTTCCCGCAGGACACCGCCCCCGCCGAGCGCCAGGCCCGCGTCGACGAGGTGATCGGCGAACTCGGGCTCGGGCAGCGCGCCGACCAGCCCATCCACAGCCTCTCCGGCGGCCAGCGCAAACGCGTCTCCGTCGCCCTGGAACTGCTGACCAAGCCCTCGCTGCTGTTCCTGGACGAGCCCACCTCCGGTCTCGACCCCGGCATGGACCGCTCCGTCATGCACATGCTGCGCGGCCTCGCCGACGACGGCCGCACCGTCATCGTCGTCACCCACAGCGTGCTCAGCCTCGACGTCTGCGACCGGCTGCTGGTCCTCGCCCCCGGCGGGCGCATCGCGTACTTCGGGCCGCCCGAGGAGACCCTCGGCTTCTTCGGCTTCGCACAGTGGCCCGAGGCGTTCGAAGCCTTCGAGAACCAGCGGGACCGGGACTGGGCGGGGGAGTACCGCGGCTCCCCGCAGTACCGCAGGTACGTACAGCACGCCGCGCGGCAGCCCCGGCAGGACGCGGACCGGTCCGCGACGGCCGCGTTCGCCGCCCCGCCGCCCAAGGCCCAGAGCTGGGGCGCCCAGCTCTCCACCCTGATGCGCCGCTACGCCGCCGCGCTCAGCGCGGACCGCACCTTCCTCGCCATCATGATCGCGCTGCCGTTCGTCATGGGCGCCATGGCCCGCGCCCTCGCGGGCAGCACCCTCACGGCGGAGACCGCGATCAACGCCCTGCTCATCCTGTGCGTCGGCGGCGTGTTGACGGGCGCCGCCAACGCCGTACGCGAGCTGGTCAAGGAACGCGTCATCTACCAGCGGGAACGGGCCGTCGGACTGTCCAGATCCGCCTACCTGATGTCCAAGGTGCTGGTCCTCGGCGCCGTCACCGTCGCGCAGGCCGTGGTGCTGACACTGGTCGGCCTCTACGGGGTCGACACCAACGCCCCCGGCGGCAAGGGGGTCTTCCTGCCACCCCTCGTCGAGATCACCCTCGCCGTCGCCCTGCTGTCCTTCACCGCCATGATGCTCGGCCTGCTGGTCTCCGCCCTGGTCCGCAAGGAGGAGGTCACCATGCCGCTGCTGGTCCTCCTCGCCATCGTCCAGGTGGTCTTCTGCGGAGCCCTGCTCCAGCTCGACGGCGTACCCGTCATCGGACAGCTGGCCTGGCTGGTGCCCTCCCGGTGGGCGCTCGGCGCCATGGCCGCCACCATCGACCTCGGCGCGATCGTGCCCGGCAAACTCACCGACGACCCGCTCTTCGCGCACAGCCCCGGGGTGTGGCTGCTGGACATGGGGATGCTGGTGGCCCTGTCCGTCCTGTTCGGGGTGCTGGTCCTGCGGCTGCTGCGCCGCCACGAACCCGCGATCATGCGGAAGTAGGCGCCGATGACCAGCCCGGCCGGTGCCGCAGCCTTCCACCCCACGCACGTGGTCCCCCGCGAAGGGCTGCCCGCCTGGGAGGAACCCGACGTCTCCCGGCCGACCGCGGCCCTGGACCCCTTCCTGCCCGTGCAACTGCTGACCCGGCGCGGGGAGTGGGGGGAGATCCTGTGCGCCAACGGCTGGTCCGCCTGGGTGGACGGACGGCTGCTGGTCGCCGTCCCGGAGCCGCCACCGGCCGGCGGCATGCCGGCGACGCGCACCGAGGACCCGCTGCCGCTGCTCGCGCGCGGTGCCGAGACCCTGGAGCGCTACCGGCGGGCCGCCGCGGAACTCGCCGCGGGACGCACCGACTCCGGGGCCTTCGGGCGGGCGACCCGGGGACTGCGCGCCGGCATCGTGATCGACGGGGAGTCCGTCTGGCTGTACGAGGAGACCACCGGCCGCTGGATGTACGGGGACGGCACGCGCCTGACGACCTACGCGGCCGGTGAGGGCCCCGGTGCACCGGCCGAGCCGGATCCTCCGTCGCAGCCGCCGAGGGAAGCCGGACACGAGCCGACGCAGGTCGTGACCCCGCCCGGGAGCGGAGGGCGGTGATGGCGGCCGGCTCCCTCGGCGGACGGCCGTCCGACCTGTGCGGGAAGCAGATCGCCGGATACCTCGTGGAGGGCGAGATCGGCCGGGGCGGCATGGCGGTCGTCTACCGGGCGCGCGACCTGCGGCTGGACCGGACGGTCGCCCTCAAGCTGCTGGCCCCCGAACTCGCGCGCAACGACACCTTCCGGCAGCGCTTCGCCCACGAGTCGAAGGTCGCCGCGGCGATCGACCACCCCCACATCGTCCCGGTCTTCGAGGCGGGGGAGACCGACGGACTGCTGTTCATCGCCATGCGGTACGTCCCCGGACAGGACCTGCGCGCCCTGCTGGACCGCACCGGACCGCTGCCCGTGGAGACCGCCGCCCGGATCGCCGGGCAGGTGGCCTCCGCCCTGGACGCCGCGCACGACCACGACCTCGTCCACCGGGACGTGAAACCGGGGAACATCCTGGTCGCCGAGGGGACGGACAGCGAACACCCCGAGCACGTGTACCTGACGGACTTCGGACTGACCAAGAAGTCGTTGTCCCTGACCGGGTTCACCAGCGTCGGGCAGTTCGTCGGCACCCTGGACTACGTGGCGCCCGAGCAGATCTCCGGCAAGCCGGTCGACGCCCGCTGCGACGTCTACAGCCTGGGCTGCGTCGTCTACGAGACGCTGACCGGGAGCCCGCCGTTCCTGCGGGACGACGACATGGCCCTCCTCTGGGCCCACCAGTACGATCCGCCGCCGACGGTGAGTTCACGGCGGCCCGGTCTGCCCGCAGCGGTGGACGGGGTACTGGCCAGAGCGCTGGCCAAATCCCCGGACGACCGGTGGAACACCTGCCTGGAGTTCACGGCCGCGCTGCGCCGGGCCGGAGCGGAAGCGGCCCGGCCGCCCGCTGCGGCGCCCCCGGCCCCGCAGCCCCGCCCGATTCCGCAGCCCCCGCGCTGGGCTCTGCCGGTGTTCCGGGGCGGGAGGGAC
The DNA here is from genome assembly GCA_001298555.1 of Actinobacteria bacterium OV450. GTDB lineage: Bacteria > Actinomycetota > Actinomycetes > Streptomycetales > Streptomycetaceae > Streptomyces. The sequence goes on along the minus strand of LJCW01000285.1, from coordinate 38,773 downwards.
GAGGTCAGCGGCTGACCGTCTCCGGCGGCGCCCCGACGAGCCCGCGGCGGTGGACAGGGCGGGCCAGCAGCGCGCCGAGGAAGCCCGCGAGTGCGCCCCAGAGCAGGGCGAGGCCCACGTTGCGCCACAGCACCGGGGTCAGCTCCACCTTGCCGCCGAGACCGCCGACGTCGCCGAGGCCCAGCAGCGACAGGCCCAACCGGGCCTGGACACCGGCCAGCAGGCACACCGTCAGGACGGCGAGCGCGAGGGCCACGCCCAAGTGGAGGGCGTGCTGCCAGGCGCGGACGCCCGCCGGGGAGCGGACGGCCGCCAGGAATCCCGCGCCGAGCAGCAGCACGGCGGCCACCACCACCAGCCACCAGGCGCGGGAGTCCCGCTGCGCGAGCGAGGCGACGTCGACCCGGGACAGGCCGGGCCCGCGCAGCACCTCGTCCGCCACCTGCGGCATCGGCAGCCCGAACGGCCCCTCGACCCTGCCCTCCCAGGCCCCGCCGAGCCCCAGGGTGAGGGCCGGCCAGGCCAGGTTCGGCAGACCGAGCAGGATCACGGCGAACGTCCGGTCCGCATGGCCCTGCGTGGCGGCCACGACCAGCCCGACCCCGACGCCGACGACCACGTACGCGAGGAGCAGGACCACGGTGGCGAACGCGGCGGGCCGCACCGCCGCGTGGAAGCGGACCAGCCCGGCCGGCAGCGGTGCCCGCCGCGAGATCAGCAGGGCGACCAGCAGCAGGCCAAGGATCCACAGCAGCCCGAAGAAGAGGGTCGCGGGCAGCGCCGCCCGGAAGCCGGCCGTCGGGGAGGAGCCGAGCAGTTCGCCGAGGTCGGCGATCGGGGAGTCGCCACCGACGCCGAAGCTCTGACGGGCGAGCAGCGCGGCGCCGGTGAGGGCGAGCAGCCACAGCACGACCAGCGGGACGACGTGGGCCAGCAGGAGTTCCCGCGGCCGGGCCACCGCCCGGTTGTGCAGCGGGCGCAGGAAGAGTGTGCCGGCCGTGAGGGCGCCGGCCAGGCTCACCGAGAGCGGGAGCACGGACAGGCTCGCGTCGGCCTCGGCCAGGAAACCGGCCCCGCCGGTCACCTCGACCGATCCGCCGGCCGCCATCACGACGACCGCCGCGAGCACCCGGGGGAACGCACCGTCCGGCAGACCGGTCGCTCCCGCGCAGGCCAGACCCGCCGCGGCGACGGCGGTCATCACGACGAAGCCCGCCACGACGGCGACGAGGGCGTCCCGCCACGCCCTCGCGGCGCCGCCGGGTGCCGAACGCGGTGCCGACGGACTGCTCACGCTGCAACCGTAGGCACGCTCGGTTCGCGGCCACCACCTGAACGGCGCACGCAAGGGGCCGCGGGAGTGCGGGAGCACCCCGGACTTCCCTATATGGAATGGGGGCCAGCTGCGGAACGTCCGCAGGGACCGGAACTCCTCCGTCTGGGAAGAAGAGCCCGTGACCACGCAACCCTCCGGCCCCGGCCGGGAGCCGCAGCGGCCGACGCAGTCCTCGCAGCCACCGCCTGGGCGCCCCACCGGCCCTCCCTCCGGTCCCCTCTCGGGCGGTGGGCAGGGCCCGCCCCAGCCCCCCCCGCCCGCTCCGCCGCGGCCACCCGGAGGCACGCCTCCCGGCGGCTCGGCCGGGCCACCTGACAAGGGGCCCTGGTGGCGGTCCGTACCCCGGGTGGCCACCGCGCTCGTCGCGGTGGCCGCCGCGGTGGTCCTGGCCGTGGTGCTGACCCGGCCCGGCGGCACCCCCACCGCGCGCGGCGAGGTGTTCCTCCAGCCCGCCTCCGCGACCGGCCCGGACCCGTTCACCGAGTCGACCGCCGCCAAGGAGGCCGTACCACCCCCGCAGAGCCCCGCGCCGTCGACGGGCAGCACAGCGCCCACGGCCACGCGCAGCATCAGCGGTGCGGCGCCGGGCCTGTACGGCGGGACCCAGTCCGTGGCCAGCTGCGACGTCGAGAAGCAGATCCGGGCGCTGTCCGCCCAGCCGGACAAGAACGCCGCGTTCGCCTCGGCGCTCGGCATCAGGCCGGCGTCCGTCCCGGGCCACCTGCGCTCGCTGACCCCGCTCCAGCTGCGCGCCGACACCCGCGTCACCAACCACGGCTACCGCGACGGCAAGGCCACCGCCTACCAGGCGGTGCTCCAGGCCGGGACGGCGGTCCTCGTGGACGACCGGGGCGTGCCGCGGGTGCGGTGCGCCTGCGGCAACCCGCTCGGCCCCCCGGTCGCGCTGAAGCCCGACCCGGAGCGGCACGGGCAGCCGTGGAGTTCGTACCAGCCGTCGAAGGTGGTGGTCATCGCGCCGTCGGCGACGGTCGTCGACAAGTTCGTGATCTACGACCACCACGGCGGGCGCTGGTTCGCCCGGGACCCGGGCGACCACCGGGGCAGCCACGACAGGCCCGTGCCGCCCCCGGTGGTCCCGGCGCCGGTGACGCCCAGCCCCGCAGCCACCCGCACACCGCCGTCCCCCGAGACCTCGTCGGCGTCCCCGGTCCGGCCGACGGCGTCGCCCACCCCGTCCGGCCCGGCGTCCGAACCGGGCGCGACGCAGCCGCCCACGCCCCCTCCGTCGTCCAGGCCCCCGACCGCGCCGCCGTCCGAGCCCACGTCCGCCACCCCGTCGGCCACTCCGGCCGCCGGCAAAACCACGGGCACCGCCATCGGATAGCCGGCCGGCGGCTTGTGCGGGCACACGTCCGGGAACGGTGAGACCCTGGCAGCATGGCCGAAAGGGGAGCGAGCCCCGAGGTCGACTGGCCCGCACAGCCGGACATGAGCCTCGCGCTCAACCGCATGGGCACCTTCGACTGGGACCTCGACAGTGGGCAGATGCATCTGGATCCCACCGCCCTGAGGGTCCTCGACCTGCGCCCGGAGGAGTTCAGCGGCACCCCCGACGGGCTGCGGGCCCGGGTGCAGCCGGGCGAGGAGGTCCGGCTCGACGCCCGGGTCGCGCAGGCGCTCAAGGACGGCCGGAGCCAATACGGGGCGTACGTCCGCACCCGGGGCCGCGACGGCACTCCCTCCTGGACCCACATCCAGGGCCACATCCTGCGCGACGCGAACGGCCGTCCGTACCGGATCATCGGGATCCTGCGCGACGCCGCCCACGACCCCGGCGACCCCGGCGCCGGCGGGGAGCAGGCCGAGGGGCGGCGCCGGATGACCGGCGTCGTCGAGCGGACCAGCGCCATCCTGGCCCACGCCCGCACCGTCAACGACGTGACCGACGTCCTGAAGGACCCCGAGGCGCTCGGCCACCTGGGCGCGGTCAGCGTGATGCTCGGCATCGTCGACGGCGGCCGGATCCACCTCGTCGCGGAGGGTCAGCTCGGCTCGTACGTCCCGGAGATCGAGTACACCCGCATCGACGCGCAGTTCCCGATGAGCGAGGCCGTACGCAACCTCCAGCCGGTCTTCATCGCCTCGCGCGAGGTGTTCCAGCGGAGCTACCCGGAGCTCTGGCCGTACATCGAGCCGCTGTCCGTCCGCAGCGGCGTCTACCTGCCGCTGATCGCCCAGGGGCGGGCCATCGGCGCGCTCGGCCTGCTGTACCGGCGGGACGGGGATTTCACCGCCGAGGAGCGGAACCTGCTCGTCGCGCTCGGCAGCGGCATCGCACAGAGCCTGCAGCGCGCCATGCTCTTCGAGCAGGAGCACGACCTGGCGGAGAGCCTCCAGCGGGCCATGCTGCCGCGCCGGATCCCGGAGGTGCCGGGGGCGCGGATCGCCGTACGGTACCGGGCCGCCCGGATGGGACGCGACATCGGCGGCGACTGGTACGACGTGATCCCGCTCGGCGACGGCCGTGTCGGGGTGATGATCGGCGACGTGGAGGGCCACGACACCGACGCGGCGGCCGTCATGGGCCAGCTGCGGATCGTCCTGCGGGCCTACATCGCCGAAGGGCACACCCCGGGCACGGCCATGGGGCGGGCCTCGACCTTCCTGCGGGAGCTGGAGACGGACCGTTTCGCCACCTGTACGTACGCCGAGATGGACCTGAACTCCGGCATGCTCCAACTGGTCCGCGCCGGCCACCTCGACCCGGTGGTGCGGCGCGGCGACGGCAGCTGCCACCGGATCCCGGTGGCCGGCGGGCTCCCGCTCGGACTGCCGCCGGGCGAGCAGTCGGGGACCGGGGCCGGATATCCCGTCACCAGTCTCGAACTGCACCCCGGCGACACCCTGGTGCTGTGCACGGACGGTCTGCTCGAACGTCCCCAAGGCGCCCCCGAAGCGGGCATGCGGGAGCTCATGGAGGCGGTCCGCAACGGGCCGGTGGACGTCGAGGAGCTCGCCGACGTCCTGTGCGACCTGGTCGGGGACGCGGGCGCGGGGGACGACATGGCCTTGCTCCTGCTGCGCCGCCGCGGCACCCCCACCCCGCGCGGTGGCGGACCGCTGCGCCTGCGGCTCACCCCGGGTGACCCCGAGGGCCCGGCGATGGCCCGCCACCTGATCCGCGCGGCGGTGGCCGCGTGGGGCGCGCGGGAGCGGTCCGACGAGATCGAACTGGCGGCGGACGAGCTGATGACCAATGCCCTCGTGCACACCGACGGCGTCGGCCACGTCAACGTGAGGCTGACGCCGGGGAGCCGGATCCGCATCGAGGTCGAGGACTCCAGCAGCGCCCTGCCGCACCGCCGCGAGGCCGGCGACTGGGCGGTGTCGGGGCGCGGCCTGCTGCTGGTGGACCGGCTCGCGGAGGACTGGGGCGTGGAGCCGCGGGGCGGTGGGAAGTGCGTGTGGTGCGAGTTCACCGTGCCGGGGCACGCAGGGGCACGGTGAGGCCCGGGCCCGGCCGGCGGCCCTGCGCCTGATCGCCGGGTCGCGGGCCGCCCGGCCCGGTCCGCCGGGCGGGGACGGGACCCGCACCACCTACCGGGGCCCGCACCACCTACCGGGGCCCGCACCACCTACCGGGATCCGCCCCACCTGCCGGGACCAGCACCACCTACCGGGACCAGCACCACCTACCGGGGCCCGCACCACCCGCCAGGATCCGCACCACCCGCCAGGATCCGCACCACCCGCCGGGCGGTGACCGGCGCGGGGAAACCTCGCGGAACGAGCCGTCCGGCGCGCACCGGGTGCCGGCGGTCCGGGTCTCCCTGGCGGTCAGGCCCCGGCCGACGTCCGCGGTCGGCGCGCACGCGTCCCCCTGGGCGGGAAGACGTACCCGCTGACGGCCGCCGGGAGCAGGCTGACCGCGGCGGCGACCCCGAGGAGCGCGGTGACCGCGACCGCCGGGCCGACGCGCGGCGCGCGCAGAACGTCGACGGGGGACCACGGGGCCGCGTAGGGCATCCCGGGACGGGGCCCGCCAGGGCGAGGGGGCCGCCCGCCGGCCGGCGGCGGACGCGTTCGGACCGTTCGGACGTTGCCGGTCCCGTGTCCGGCGGCCGGATGCCTTCCGGAGCCGGATGACGGGCGAATGGCTGAAACCGCGGGACGCGGACCGCCGTGCCCGTACGGGACGGGCCGAGTGACCCATCCTGCCTGGGTGCTGAGCCTGCGTCCGCGTCCGCTGCTGCCCGTGCTCTCCGTCCTGCTCACCGTCGTCCTCTGCGTCCCCGCGCGAGCCGCCGGCGCGGAGGCGGACGGGATCGAGACCGCCCGAACGGGCCGGCAGATCGTCCCCGGGATCCGCCTGGAGTCGTACGACCGGCTGGAAGCCGACCGCTGGCTGCGGATCGACGAACTCCTCGTCGACCTCGGCGGGAGCTCCGGCATCCGCGCCGAGTACCTGGGCGGCCACGGCCCGGCCACCGTCGCCGACACCGCGGCCCGCCACGCCGCCGGCAGCGGCCGGCGCGTGGTGGCCGCCGTGAACGGCGACTTCTTCGACATCCGTGGTACGGGCGCGCCCCTCGGCCCCGGCCTCGGCGCCGGCCGGCTGCTGCACTCGGCCGGTCCCGGACCCGGTGCGGCCCCCGCCGTCGGGTTCGGCGCCGACGGCACCGGCCGGGTCCTGCGGATCGGCCTCGTCGGCAGCGTCACCCTGCCCGGTGGGACGGTGCGTCCTCTGGCCGGCTACAACGCCGCCCGCCCGGCCACCGACGGCCTCTCCGCCTACACCGCCGACCATCCCGGTGCGCAGCTGCCCGCCGTGGGCATCGCCGTGCCGGTCCGGGACGGCCGGGTCGCCGCAGCCGCCGCCCCGGTACGCGGCCCGGTACGCGGTCCGGTCCGCCCGGCGCGCCCGGCCCTCGGAACCACCCTGCTCACCGCCTCGGGCGGTGCGGCCGTCGCCGAACTCGCCGCCCTGCACCCCGGGGACGCCGTCACCGTCGCCGCCCGCCCCGCCCCGGACAGCGGACCGGTCCCGGTGGCGGCCGTCGGCGGGCGCGAGGCCCTCGTCGTGGCCGGCGTACCGCAGGACCACGACGGCGAGCCGAACAACACCGCCGCCCCGCGCACGGCCGTCGGGTTCTCGCGCGACGGGCGGCGGCTGCGGATCCTCACCGTGGACGGCCGTCAGCGCGACAGCGGCGGCCTCACCCTGACCGAACTGGGCCGCATGATGCACCGGCTCGGCGCGTACGAGGCCCTGAACCTCGACGGCGGCGGCTCCACGACCCTGCTCGCCGCACTGAGCGGGGCCACGGCCCTGACGCTGGAGAACTCCCCGTCGGACGGGCGGCAGCGGCCCGTGCCCAACGGACTCGTCCTCACGGCCCCGGCCGGCTCCGGCCGGACCGCCGGCTACCGGGTCGAACCCGCCGGCGGCGCCACCGAGGACCTCACCCAGGTCTTCCCCCGGCTCAGCCGGACCCTCACCGCCACCGGGTACGACGCGCTGCTGGGCCCGGCCCCGGGGGCGCCGGCATGGTCCGCCGACGGGGCCGGCACGATCGACTCCGCCGGGGTCTTCCACGCCGTGCGCCCCGGTCGTGCGACGGCGCACGCCCGGCGCACGACGGCGCATGGCACGCTCCCGCTCCAGGTCCTCGGGCCGCTGACCCGGATCCGGCCCACGCAGGCCCGGATCGGGCTCGCGGAGCAGGGGGAGGTGGCGGGCTTCCGGCTGACCGGGTACGACGCGCAGGGCGCGGCCGCCGTCGTGGAACCCCGCGACGTGGCCCTGGAGTTCGACCGGTCGCAGTGGAACGTCACCGACGACGGGCGGGGCGGCTTCACCGTCACCGCCCTCGTGCCACACGCCACCGGTCGGCTGCGCGCCACCGTACGGACCGCGGCCGCGGCCGGAGCCGCCCGGGCCGGAGCCGCCGTGCCCGGAGTCGATGCGCCCGGAGCCGCCGGGCGCGCCTTCGCAAGGGCGGCCGGGGTGAGCGCCGAAATCCCTCTCGGCGTCGGGATGGTGACCCTCCCCCTCACCGACCTGGCCGACGCCGCCCACTGGAGCGGCCCGGGCGCCGCCCCGGCCGTGGGACACCCCGGCGCGGGGCTCGCCCTGGACCTGCCCAGGGCCGGGGCCGGGGCGAGCGCCGCCCCGCCGCGGCCCCTTCCCGTCCCGGAACTCGCCCGTTCGCTCACGCTCTGGGTCGGCGGCGACGGCTCAGGGGCCCGGCCCGCCGTGGAACTGACCGATGCGGACGGGGCCCCCGTCACCGTCCGCGGGCCCGCGACGGACTGGACCGGCTGGCGGGAGGTCACCCTCGCGTTCCCGGCCACCGTACGGCCGCCGCTCCGCGTGACCCGGCTCTCGGCGGTCGGCGGGACCGGCCCCGGACGGCTGGCACTGGACACGCTCGGCGCCCGGACCCCGCCCACGGGGCCCGCCGTGGAGTCCGAGGTCCGGGATCCGATCGTGGCCACCGAGGCCGGGGTGCGGGCACAACCCTGGCGGTTCGCCGTCGAGCCGGCCGCCGGGGGCCGCGGCGGGACCGCCGGCGCGGACGCCGACTTCGTACTGACCGGCGCCGACGGGCCCGCCTTCGTCCACCGCGGCGTACGGTTCCTGCCGCTCGACACCACCCGGCCCACCGTGGGCGGCGGCGGTCTGGACCGGATCCGGGCCCTGCGCGAGGCTCTGGCGGTCGCCGCCCGGGAGCCGGCCACGGGCGCGCTGGCCGTCGTACGGGCCCATGCGCCGACCGTCGTGGACCGCAAGGAAACGGCCCTGACGGCGCATCTGCTCGCCGAGTTCCGGCGCACCACCGGAAAACGGGCAGCCGTGATCACCCTCGGCGCCCCCGCCCTCACGGCCGGCCGCTCCGAGGGCGTCCTCTCGGTCGCCGCCCCGCGCACCGGCCGGACCGTCGTCGGCGTGGACGCCTTCGCCCGGGGGGACTGGCTCGCCGTCCGGCCGGCCGGTGCGGTGACCCCGGGGCACTGAGAGGACGCTCTGAACCGCTTTACCCGATTCGGCCGCTGGCTTGGGCCAGGTGGGCTGGTGGCGCGGAGCGACGGAGTTCGAGACCATCCGATCATGTCGGATGACACGCCAGGACAGGACCTCCCAGCCGGCTTCGGGTTGCGGCCGTATCGGGGCGACGAGGACCACGGCCCCATGGCCGCGGTGCGGCTGGGATGTGTCGAACGGGACCGGGTCGACGCCCGTTCGGTTGTGGAAGGGCTCCCGACAGCGACCGAGATCGCCGAGGCCTCCGCCAAGCTGGACGAGCCGTCCAAGAACCAGGTCCTGGTGGTACGCGACGGGAGCGTCGTCGGCTACTCGGCGATCCGGTGGTGGCAGGAGCGGGACGACACGTGGCTCTACCTCCACCGCGGCTACCTCTTGCCCGAGCATCGCGACCAGGGCATCGGGTCAGCCATGCTGGGCTGGGCCGAAGAGCGGATCCGCCAGCTCGTCGAAGACCATGGCACGGCGCGGACGGCAGTGATCGGTGCGAACGCCATGGTCTCCGAGCAGGACGCCACGGCGCTTCTGCTGGCAGCCGGCTACCGACGTGTCTTCAGTCTGGTCGAGCTGGAGCTGAGCGATCTGCGGCAGTTGCCCGAGCCGGGCAGCGAACTCCCGGCCGGGATACGGACGGGGCCGATCGGCACCGGCCACTACCGTGCGGCCTGGAGGACGGTCGTCGATTCGTATGCGCACACCGGTTTCACTCAGAAATGGTCCTTCCAGGACTTTGTCGACACCGCCGACCCGGTCTGCTGGAGGGCTGCGTGGAACGGGCAGGACATGCTCGGCGTGGCCCTCTGCTCCCTCCGCAACCACGACCCCACCGTGGGCGAGGTGGAAGAGCTGAGCGTCCGAACGGACCAGCGCCGCCTCGGAATCGGCCGGATCCTGCTGCTGGAAGGGCTGCGAAGCCTTCGCGAACAGGGTGCAACGACGGCCAGGCTGTACACGGGCACGGCAAATCCGCACCGATCCTACGATCTTTACGAGAGCGTGGGGTTCCGGAGGCAGAACGAGCATGTTCGTTACCGCAAGCCGCTCGCTTGATCGACCGGTCACTGGACTGTCCGGTCGGTCCACAGAATTTGACAATTCCTCGCGGGCGATTGAATGCCTGATCGGCATCGCGACGACGGGAGCGGTAGCCGTCGAGCGCGGCCAGCTCGGGCGCCGCGTCGTCGGCGAGGATGACGTAGAGGTCGTGGTCGGAGTGACGGGTGGTCATGCCGCCTGGGCCCGCGAGCCCTTGAGGACGAGCCCGACGACGGCCGGGTCGGCCGTCGCATCGGCGACGAACGCCCTGAAATCCGGTGTCACGCCAGGTCCTTGCGCATCAGAGTGCACAGCGTCTCGTACCGCTGGAGCGAGCCGTCCTCGGCCTCCACGTCCCAGGAGTCGAGCTCGCGGCCGAAGGCCCGGTAGCCCAGGCGTTCGTAGAGGCCGCGGGCGCGCGGGTTGCTCTCCTCGACGCCGAGTTCGGCGCGGGTCAGGCCGCGGGCGCCGATCCGCTGCTCGGCGGAGCGGATCAGCAGCGTGCCGATCCCGCAGGACTGCAGGGCCGGGTGGACGCCGAGTTGCCAGAGCGTGCCGACGCCGGGCTTGACCGTGTAGTCGATGCCGCCGACCGCCACCGGGAGCCCGACCGGCGTGCAGACCGCCAGGTAGTCGATCTCGCCCGCCTCGGCGCGGCGGATCTGGTGGACGAGCTCGCGCACGTGCTTGGGTGAGCCGGCCCAGGTGCAGGCAGGCAGGTCCGCGTCGGTGAGGCCGCGCACCGACAGGCGCAGCCTGATCTCGGTCATCGCCGCATCCCTTCGACTCCGACAGCGGCCGTTTCCCATTTCAGCAAGCTGGTCCCTGTGCCGTCCAAGGGGTTTCGGGCCGGCCCCGACGTCAGCCGGTGATGCCCGTGGGCGGGGCGCCAGCCCGGGTTCAACCGTCTGCTGGGGTCATCCGCCTCCGAATTGCCTCCGAAGGCTGTCCCGTGATCCCCGGTGGGCACGCGACGCCGGCTACGGCACCTCGCCGCGTTGCCGGAACGCCCGGATGCGCCCGGATACACCCCGCACGCGGACGCCCCTCCGCCGTGCGGTGCACCGCATCCGACGCCGCCCGCTCACCCGCGGTTTACGGGGCAGCCCTTAGAGCCGGACGAGCGTGACCTCGGTGGCCTTCACGCTCGTCCACACCTTCGAGCCGTCGGCGAGGCCCAGTTCGGCCGCGGCCTCCGGGGTGATCTCCGCGACCAGGTCGGGGGCCTCGCCCGAGGCCACCAGCACGCGCAGCCGGCTCCCGACCGTGGTGATCTCCCGTACGGAGCCCTGCCAGACGTTTCGGGGACTGCCGGCCGGGCGCTCGCGGTGCACCGACACCGCCTCCGGGCCGATGATCGCCAGCGCCCGGCAGCCCTCGGGCAGTGCCTCCGCCACCACCAGCCGTCCGCCACCCGCCAGTACGAGGCCGTCGGCCGACGCGGTGCCGGGCCAGGCGTTGCGGCCCAGCATCCGCGCGACCCAGGGCGAGCGGGGATGGCGGGTGACCTCCGAGGGCGGGGCCTCCTGGAGGGTGCGCCCGTCGGCGAGGACCAGGACCCGGTCGGCGAGGGAGACCGCCTCGACGGGGTCGTGCGTGACGATGAGGCAGACCCCGCCGAAGCCGGCCAGGTGGGTGCGCAGGGTGTGGCGGACCCGGGCCCGGGTGGTCTGGTCGAGTGCGGCGAGGGGCTCGTCGAGGAGCAGCAGGCGGGGCCGGGCGGCCAGGGCACGGGCCAGGGCGACGCGCTGGGCCTGGCCGCCGGAGAGCTGGGCGGGCTTGCGGGCGGCGAGATGGCCGACGCCGAGCCGGTCCAGCCACAGCTGCGCCTCGCGGCGGGCCTCGGCGCGCGGCACCCGGCGGGCGCGCAGCCCGTACGCGGTGTTGGCCCGGGCGGTCAGGTGCGGGAAGAGTGCGCCGTCCTGCGGGACCCAGGCGACCTGGCGCCGGTGCGGGGGCAGCGGGGTGACGTTGGTGTCGCCGAGCCGGAGTTCGGCGTGGGCGCGCGGGGTGAGGCCGAGGAGGGCGCGCAGCAGGGTGGTCTTGCCGGCGCCGTTCTCGCCGACGACGGCGATGGTGGTGCCGGGATCGGCGTCGAGGGTGAGCTCGTTGAAGCCGGTGACCTCGGCGTGCAGGGGCCAAGGGCCGCCGTCGTGGGGGGCGGCGGCCGGGTGAAGGGTCCGGTCGGGGTCCGGACCGGGGGCGTGCGCGGCGGCGGGTTCGGCCGCGTCGGCGGGCAGGCCGGCGGGCGCCACTGCCGCCTCGGCCTCCTGCGGCTTCCGCGGTGCCCCGGCAGGTCCGGCAGGTCCGGCCGTGACCGGGCTGCCGGTCCAGCGGCCGCGCAGGGCGATCAGTACGGCCATGGCGATCACGAGCAGCAGCAGGGAGACGGAGGTCGCGGCCTCCGGCGCGTCCTGCAGCAGGAGGTAGACCTGGAGGGGCAGGGTCTGGGTCGTCCCGGGCAGGTTTCCCGCGAAGGTGATGGTCGCGCCGAATTCGCCCAGCGCGCGGGCCCAGGTCAGCGCCGCGCCGGCGACCAGCCCGGGCGCCACCATGGGCAGTGTCACGGTGAAGAACACCCGCACCGGCGAGGCCCCGAGGGAGGCGGCGGTCTCCTCGTAGCTCTGCTTGAGGCCGCCGAGCGCACCCTCCAGGCTGATGACGAGGAACGGCATGGCGACGAAGGTGGCCGCCACGACGGCGCCCGACGTGTGGAAGGGCAGCGTGACCCCGAACGTGCCCTCCAGCCAGGGCCCGAGCAGTCCGCGCCGGCCGAAGCCCAGCAGCAGGGCCACACCGCCGACCGTCGGCGGCAGCACCATCGGCAGCAGCACCAGCGAGCGGACGAACGCCTTCCCCCTGAACGGGACCCGGGCCAGCAGCCAGGCCAGCGGTACGCCGAGGAGCAGCGAGAGCCCCAGGGCCCACAGCGACACGACGAGCGAGAGGCGCAGCGCCTTGACCACACCCGGACTGGTGAGATGCGCGCCGAGCTCGCTCCACTGGGTGCGGCTGAGGATGCCGACCAGGGGCAGCAGCAGGAACGCGACGGCGAGCAGCGCGGGGAGCGCCAGGGCGACGGGGGGCCGGGTGCGGGTGCGGGGTCTGCTCATGTGGGTTCCTGGCGGGAGCGTGGGTGGATGCGGGGATACGTGGACACGGGGGGCCGGGGGACCGGCGGGCGGTACGCCGGAGGGACTGCCCGTCCCCCCGGACCGGGCAGTCCCCCCTTTCGATCTCTCCGGCCGGCCGCCGGTCACGCCTTCTGGAAGCCCGCGTCCTGGAGGATCTTCTGCGCCTCGGGACCGCTCAGCCAGGCCACGAATGCGGCTGCGGCCTCGGCGTTCTCGGAGGACTTGAGGGTCGCGGCCGGGTAGGAGGCGACGGCGTTCTGGTCGTCCGGGATGTCCACGTTGACGACCTTGTCCCCGGACTTGGCGGAGTCGGTCTTGTAGACGAGGCCGGCGTCGGCCTCGCCGAGCTCGACCTTGCTCAGCACGGCGCGCACGTTGGGCTCCTGGGAGACCGGCTTCACCTCGATCTTCTGCGCGTCGAGGATCTGCTTGCTGTAACGGCCGACCGGGACCTCGGGCGCGGCGAGAACGACCTTGATCTTGCTGTCGGCGAGGTCCTTCAGCTCGTCGACCTTGAAGGGATTTCCCTTGCCGGTCGCGATGACCAGGCGGTTCCTGGCGATGATCGAGGGGGCGTCGGTCTGGGCCTTGAGGCCGTCCATCGTCTTGGTGTCGGCGGTGACCAGCGCGTCGGCGGGGGCGCCCTGCTTCACCTGGGCGGCGAGTTCCTGGGAGCCGGCGAAGGAGAAGGTCACCTTCGTGCCGGGGTGCGCCTTCTCGTACGCGGCGCCCGCGGTCTTGAAGACGTCGGTGAGCGAGGAGGCCGCCAGGACGGTCAGGTTCGCGGCCTTGGCCTCGGCGGAGGCGGGGGCCGAGGCGGGGGCCCCGGTGCCGGAGGCCTTGTCGTCGCTGCTGCCGCAGGCGGACAGCGCGGGCACGAGGAGGGCGGCGGTGAGCGCCACGGAGACGGCGCCGCGGCGGTTCGGGATCGGGGGCATGGGCTGGTGCTCCTCGGTCGGGTCGGTCGGCGGCCGGCCGGGTGCCGGTTCCGCGTGGTGGTGACCCGCGCCGGTGACGGGCGGAGCGGGTGGGGACGTGCGCTGGTGCTGGACGGGTCAGGTGCGGTCGATGTGCACGCTGGTGGACTTCACGCGGGCGGTGGCCTGCATGCCGACCTCCAGTCCGAGCTCCTCGACGGCCTCACGGGTGAGGAGGGAGACCAGGCGGTGGGGACCTGCCTGGATCTCGACCTGGGCGGCGACGTCTCCGAGCTTGACCGCGGTGACGATGCCGGGGAACGCGTTGCGGGCCGAGGTGTAGGGCTCGTCGTCCTCGGCGTGGGCGCCCTGTGCCACCTCCACGGAGAATGCGGCCAGGTCGCGGCCGTCGATCAGTCGCCGGCCGGCGTCGTCGCGATGGGTCGCGACCCGGCCGGCGTCGGCCCAGCGGCGGGCGGTGTCCGGGCTCACGCCCAGCAGGCGCGCCGCCTGTCCGATGGTGTAGGACTGCATGTGCGACACGGTAGGGGCACGTATCCCGCATTTGCAATCCAGTTGGGACGATGTGTATGGCAGATGCAATGCGTCTTGGTTGATCTGCCAAAATGCGTTCCGGTTTTGCGGGGGCGGCTCGCTAAAGTGCAGGCATGGCTGATGAAGCAACGGGAACGGGAACCGCCCGGGTGGACGCCTGGATCTGGTCGGTCCGCCTGACGAAGACCCGCTCGGTCGCGGCGACCGCCTGCCGGGCGGGCCATGTGAAGGTCAACGGCCAGCGAGCGAAGCCGGCGCAGGCAGTACGGGCGGGGGACGAGGTACGGCTGTTCCACGCGGGGCGCGAGCGCATCGTCGTGGTCAAGCAGCCCGTGACGAAGCGGGTGGGCGCGCCGGTGGCCGCGGAATGCTTCGTCGACAACAGCCCGCCCCCGCCGACGCGCATCGAGGCCGAGGTGGTCGGAGTCCGCGACCGCGGCACGGGCCGCCCGACGAAGCGCGACCGCCGCGAAATCGAATCCCTCCGCGGCCGCTGACCGCTCCCGAGCCGCCGCCGACCGGTGCTGATCCGTCGGCCCCCGGCCGAACCACTGAACGCAGCCGGTCCGGCCGGGTCTTCGCCCCCCGGCCGGACCGCTGGCCGCCGCCGCTGGGCCGGGGCTTCGCCTCCGGCTGAACCGCTGACCGCTCCTGAGCCGCCGCCCCCGGCCCCCGAACCGCTGACCGCCGCCGAACCGGCCGGGTCTTCGCCCCCCGGCCGGACCGCTGGCTGCCGCCGCTGGGCCGGGGCTTCGCCTCCGGCCGAACCGCTGACCGCTCATGAGCCGCCGGGCGCGGCCGAACCGGCGGCGGCCGCCGAACCGGCGGGGCTTCGCTCCCGGCCGGAGCGGTGGCGGGTCAGGTCTTGCGGTACGCGTAGGCCTCCTCGGCTGCCGCGGCCACCGCCTCCAGGGGCGCGCCCGCCGAGGCCGCCACCACCGCGGCCACCGCGCCCTCCAGGAACGGGGCGTCCAGCAGCCGGGACCCCGGAGGGAGTTCGTCCTCCACCAGCAGCGCCTTCACGGTCAGCACCGAGCTGCCCAGGTCCGCCAGCAGCGCCACCCCCGACCCCCGGTCCACCTCGCGGGCGGCCGCCGCGATGCGCTCCGCGCTGGTGCCCAGGGCGTCGTCCGCGGTGCCGCCCGCCGCCGCGACCGGGACGACCGGGCCGCCGGCCGCCAGGCCCCGCGCCAGGTCGGCCACGGACTGGGCGACCGCCGCGCTGTGCGACACCAGCACGATCCCCACCACCGGCCCGCTCACGCGGCACCCCCCGCATCCCCCGCATCCGCCGCATCCGCGAGCGCCGCCAGCAGCAGGGCCGCCGACGTCGCCCCCGGATCCTGGTGCCCGATGCTCCGCTCACCGAGGTAGCTGGCCCGCCCCTTGCGGGCCAGCATCGGCACCGTCGCCAGCGCACCCCGCTCCGCCGCCTGCGCCGCCGCCCGGTACGACGTGCCCAGTTCCGCCACCCCCGGCACCAGCGCGTCCAGCATCGTCTTGTCGCCCGGCGCCGCCCCGCCGAGCTGCGCCACCGCGCCGACCCCCGCGTACAGGGCCTTGCGCAGCTCCTCGTCGGAGACCTCGGCGGCCTCCCCGAGTTCCTTGCCGGTGCGCCGCAGCAGCGTCCCGTACAGCGGGCCCGACGCCCCGCCGACCGTCGAGATCAGCGTCCGTCCCGCCAGGACCAGCACCGCGCCCGGGCCGGTGGCGGGTTCGGCCTCCAGGGCGGCGCGCACCGCCGTGAACCCGCGCAGCAGATTGCTGCCGTGGTCCGCGTCCCCGATGGGGGAGTCCAGCTCGGTCAGCCGGGGCGCCTCCTGCTCCACCGCGGCCGTGGCGACCGTCATCCAGCGCCGGAAGAAGTCTCCGTCCCTCACGTGCGTCTCCTTGCCTCGTCCTTGTACCGTCACCCTCGTCTCACCGGCCCCAGCGCAGGGCCGCCGTCTGAACGGGCGCGTCCCACAGCCGCAGCAGCTCCTCGTCCGCCCGGCACAGCGTCACCGAACACCCCGCCATGTCCAGGGAGGTGACGTAGTTCCCGACGAGCGCGCGCGCCACCGGCACCCCGCGCTCGGCCAGCACCCGCGCCACCTCCGCGTGGAACCCGTACAGCTCCAGCAGCGGCGTCGCCCCCATGCCGTTGACCAGCGCCAGCACCGGCCCGTCCGCCGGAGCGAGGTCCGCCAGTTCCTCCAGTACGGCGCCGACCGCGATCTCCGCGATCTCCCGCGCCGGCATCACGGGGCGCCGTTCGCGCCCCGGCTCGCCGTGGATGCCGATGCCCAGTTCGAGCTCGCCGTCGGGAAGATCGAACGTCGGACTGCCCTTCGCCGGTGTCGTGCACGCGCTGAGCGCCACCCCGAAGCTGCGCGAGGACGCGTTGACCCGCCGGGCGAGCTCCGCGACCCGCGACAGCGGGGCCCCCTCCTCGGCGGCCGCACCGGCGATCTTCTCGACGAACAGCGTCGCCCCGGTGCCGCGCCGTCCCGCCGTGTACAGGCTGTCGGTGACGGCGACGTCGTCGTCGACGAGTACGCGCTCCACCCGCAGCCCGTCCTCCTCGGCGAGTTCGGCCGCCATCTCGAAGTTCAGCACGTCCCCGGTGTAGTTCTTGACGACGAACAGCACGCCCTGTCCGCAGTCCACGGCCGCCGCCGCCCGCACCACCTGATCGGGCACCGGCGAGGTGAACACCTCCCCGGGGCACGCCGCCGACAGCATCCCGTACCCCACGAACCCGCCGTGCAGCGGCTCGTGCCCCGACCCGCCCCCGGACACCAGCCCGACCCGGCCCCCCTGGCGCGCGTCGCGCCGTACGACGACCCGCCGCTCGACGTCGACGTCCAGTTCGGGATGCGCGGCCGCCATCCCCCGCAGCGCATCGGCGACGACGGTCTCCGGACTGTTGATCAGCATCCGCATGGGGTCTCTCCTGGTCGGGCCGACGGGTGGCGGGCGTGCAGCGCCCGCGCTCCCCCTACCCCGCCGGACGGCGCACTCATGCCGGCCGCCGGTCCAGTTCCTCGTCGAGCGCCAGCGCGGCGTCGATGAGCGCCAGGTGCGTGAACGCCTGCGGGAAGTTGCCCAGCTGCTCGCCGGACGCCCCGATCTCCTCGGCGAACAGCCCGACGTGGTTGGCGTAGGTCAGCATCTTGTCGAACGCATAGCGTGCCTGGACGGTCCGGCCGGCCCGGGCGAGCGCCTCGACGTACAGGAAGCTGCACAGGTTGAACGTTCCCTCGCAACCGCGCAGCCCGTCCGGCGAGGCCGCGGGGTCGTAGCGGTAGACGAGGCTGTCACTGACGAGGTCGCGGTCCATCGCGTCGAGCGTGGACAGCCAGGAGGGATCGGTGGGCGAGACGAAACCCACCTTCGGCATGAGCAGCAGCGACGCGTCGAGGACGTCCGACGCGTAGTTCTGCACGAAGGTCTGCCGCTCGGTGCTCCAGCCGCGCTCCACGATCTGCAGGAAGACCGCGTCGCGTGCCGCCGTCCACCGGCCGATGTCCGCGGGCCGGGAGTGGGCCTGGGTGATGCGGATGGCCCGGTCGAAGGCGACCCACGACATCAGACGGCTGTAGGTGAAGTCCTGGCGGCCGCCCCGGGTCTCCCAGATCCCCTCGTCCGGCGCGTCCCAGTGGTCGCAGAACCAGTCGATGAGGGCGGTGAACGCCTTCCAGCCGCGCAGCGCGCCCATGTCGTTCTCCTCGCCGAACGCGTAGGCGGCCTCGCCGTAGATGTCGAGCTGCACCTGGTCGGCGGCCGCGTTCCCGGCGCGGACGGGAGCGGACCCGCGGTAGCCCTCCCAGTGGCCGAGGACCTCCTCGGTGAGGTGGGGGTCGCCGTCGACGCGGTACATGATCTGCAGGGGGTGGCCGGACGCCGTGGTGGTGCCGGCCTCGAAGCGGTCGCGGATCCAGTGGCGGAAGGCGTTGGCCTCCTCGGTGAAGCCGAGTTTGACCAGGGCGCGCATCGACAGGGACGCGTCGCGGATCCACGTGTAGCGGTAGTCCCAGTTGCGTTCGCCGCCGATCTGCTCGGGCAGTCCCATGGTCGCGGCGGCGATCGGCGCGCCGGTCGGTGCGTACGTGAGCAGCTTCAGCGTGATGGCGGACCGGTTGACCATCTGCTGCCAGCGGCCCCGGTAGGTGGAGGTGCGCAGCCAGGCGTGCCAGTAGGCGCGGCACCGGTCGAATTCCGCGAGGGCCCGTTCGCGGTTGAGCGGATCGGGGCGCGGGCTGCCGGTGGCGTCGGCGGTCAGGACGACGGCGGCGGCCTCGCCCGCCGTGAGGGTGAAGCGCGCGACCGCGTCCTGTCCTTCCGCGACGAGGGTGATCGGCGCGCTGGTCTGGACGAACAGGTCCGTTCCCGGGCCCTGCATCAGCGCCGACCGGTCATCGAGGAGCTTCAGCGTGTGCGGGGCCCGGCCGTAGTCGAACCGGGGCCGGACCTCCAGGACGAACGGGAGGCTGCCGCGCACCACCCGGACCGTCCTGTGCAGTTGGTGCCGGTCGGTGGCCTCGCGGGAGTCGTCGGGGATCATGTAGTCCCCGACTTCGCCCACGCCGTCCGGGGTCATGAACCGGGTCAGCAGCGTGGCCGTGTCGGCCAGGTACAGCTGCTTGACGGTGACGTCGTGGATCCGGTCGGGATCGACCGCCAGGTGGCAGTGGCCCCCGCCCGCCCGGTCCAGCAGTGCGCCGAAGACGCTGGGGGAGTCGAACCGCGGCGTGCACCACCAGTCGACGGTTCCTGCGCTGGAGACCAGTGCGGCCGTCTGGAGGTCGCCGATCAGCCCGTGCTCTGCGATCGGGGGATAGACGTCCATGGCGGCTCCCGGGGCGAGTGACTGCCCTCCCACGGTACGTACGGAGCCGGATCCGCGCCCGGTGTCAGCCGGCGTGGACGTGGGGGCGGCGGTTGCGGTCGGGTTCGGCCTCGCGGATGACCTCGCGGGTGACGGGGGCGACCTCGCCCTGTCCGAAGAGGAAGAAGCGCAGGAAGTTGGCCATCGGGTTGCCCTCGGTCCACTCGAAGTAGATGTGGGGCCGCTGCCCGGTCTCGTCGCGGATGTGGAGGAGGAGGGCGGCCAGCGCGTTGGGGATGCTGGAGCTCTCCAGGCTCAGGACGCGGTAGCGGCCGTGGAGGACCTCGCCGCGCACGCGCATGCCGGATTCGAATTCGGACGCGTCCAGGACGGTGACCTCGACGAACATGACGTCGTCCTCGGCCGGGATGTCGTTGTCCGCGCGGATCTGCTGCTTCTTGAGCCGGTATTCCTCGGCGTCGCGGTTGTCGGGCTCGTTCGCGATGAACCGGATGGTGCGGTTGGCGGTGTCGCGGATGAACCGCTGCGCCATGTCGTCGAATTCGATGTGCGTGACGCGCAGTTCGAAGACGCGGGCGAGGCGGGACAGGAGGGACAGGGCCATGATGCCGGCGATGAAGCAGGCGCCGATCTTCACGCCGTCGGGGCGTTCGGCGACGTTGACGGCAGTGGTGTAGACGAAGACGGCGGAGATGATGCCGAAGCCGATGGTCCATCCGCGTTCGTGGGCGCGCCGGGCGGCGATGGTCACGGCGACGGCCGCGGAGGTGATCAGGACCAGGACACCGGTGGCGTAGGCGCCGCCCTGGGCGTCGACGTCGGCGTCGAAGAGCCAGGTGACCAGGAAGGCGATCAGGGTGAACACGATGACCATGGGGCGCAGGGCCCGGGCCCAGTGGGGGGCCATGCCGTAGCGGGGCAGGTAGCGCGGCATCAGGTTGAGCAGGCCGGCCATGGCGGAGGAGCCCGCGAACCACAGGATCAGGATCGTGGAGACGTCGTAGACCGTGCCGAAGGCGGAACCCAGGTACTCGTGGGCCAGGTAGGCCAGGGCGCGGCCGTTGGCCTCGCCGCCGGGCTGGAAGGCGTCGGCGGGGATCAGGAGGGTGGTGACGAAGCTGCTGGTGATCAGGAAGACGCTCATGATCACGGCGGCGGTGGTCAGCAGCTTCTTCGTGCCCCGGATCCGTCCCGCGGGCTTCTCCTCCGTGTCGTCGGGGGAGCCCTCGACGTGCGGCATGACCGCGACGCCGGTCTCGAACCCGGACAGGCCCAGCGCCAGCTTGGGGAAGACGACGAGGGCGATGGCGATCATCATGAACACGTTGCCGTGTTCGGTGATCAGCGCCTGCTTCCAGTCGGTGATGACGTGGGGCTCGCTGACGACCTGCACCAGGCCGACCGCGATGACGACGACGTTCAGCGCGAGGTAGGAGAAGACCAGGACCACGGCCACGCCGATGGCCTCGCTGAAGCCCTTGAGGAAGACGCCGCCGAGCAGGGCGATGAGGATCAGCGTGATCAGTACCTGATGGCCGTTGAGGGTGCTGGTCAGGTGCGGGTTCTCGACCATGTGCGCGGTCGCGTCGGCCGCCGACAGGGTGATCGTGATCAGGAAGTCGGTGGCCGCGAAGCCCAGCAGGGTCAGGACGAACAGTTTGCCCTTCCAGAACGACAGCAGCCGCTCCAGCATCGCGATCGACCCCTCGCCGTGCGGGCTCTCCTCCGCCACCCGCCGGTAGACCGGCAGCGCCCCGAAGAGGGTGAGGATCACCAGCACGATGGTGGCCAGTGGCGACAGCAGCCCGGCCGCGAGCGCCGCGATGCCCGGCTGGTAGCCGAGGGTGGAGAAGTAGTCGAGGCCGGTCAGGCACATCACCCGCCACCACGGCCGGCCGTGGTCGGCGGCTTCGGGTGTCCCGTCCTCGTCCGACCCTTCCGGCCGATGTCCTGACCGGTGTTTCGTCTGGTCGGTCAGGCCTTCCAGGAGCCATGCCCTCAGGCGGCTCGGCTGGGCGGGGGTGGCCATCGGGGGTGCTCCTTCGTACGGCTTGGATCCGGCCATCGGTGGGACGGCTGGGCAAGCGTACGGAACTCGGTCATTCGTGCACGCGCGCGAGCTCATCCTGACGGGCCCCGGACGGCTGCGCACGGGAGGTTGCTCCGGTTGGCCGGAGCCGTGCCCTCCACCCCGGAGCCGCCTCCCACCTGCACGGACGCGCCGAGGGGCGGCCCACCGCCGAGGGTGCGGCGCGTCGGTGGGCCCGCCCGGTCTTGACGGCTCCTTAACGCGTTCCTAGCGCTACCTTGACGGGCCGCCCCGCCGGAGAAACCCCAGGTCGCCGAGTTTATCGATCGAATGTTCGAGTGGCGCGTTACGATGGGTGGGTGAGTACGATCCCCGGCCTCCAGGGCTCCCTCTTCGACCAGGGCGACGAGATCCGCCTCGGCCCGCTCTCCGGGCTGCGCCGCACGCGGCTCGGCTCCGGCGCCTGGGTCGACCACCTGCCCGGCTGGCTGGCCGGAGCCGACGCGCTGTTCGAACGGCTGGCCGCTGACGTGCCGTGGCGGGCCGAGCGCCGCCAGATGTACGAGCGGGAGGTCGACGTGCCCCGTCTGCTCGCCTTCTACGGGGAGGGCGAGCCCCTGCCGCACCCGGTGCTCACCGAGGCCCGCTCCACCCTGACCCGGCACTACGCCGCCGAACTGGGGGAACCCTTCACCACCGCCGGCCTCTGCCTCTACCGCGACGGCCGCGACAGCGTCGCCTGGCACGGCGACCGCATCGGCCGGTCCGCCACCGAGGACACCATGGTCGCGATCCTCTCGGTCGGCGACCCGCGCGACCTCGTCCTGCGCCCCCGCGACGGCGGTCCGACCCTGCTGCGCCTGCCCCTGGGGCACGGCGACCTCGTCGTGATGGGCGGCTCCTGCCAGCGGACCATGGAGCACGCCGTGCCCAAGTCCACGCGCGCCGTCGGCCCGCGCATCAGCATCCAGTACCGCCCCCGCGGAGTCGGCTGACGCCGGGCCGGAGTCCGCCCCGCGTCAGAAGCCGTACACGCTCAGTTCGGTGATGGACGCGAAGATGTGCTCCCAGACGGCGGCGCGCGGCCCCTGCGGGCCGCCGGGCTCCAGGACGCCCGGCTCCAGGACGCCCGGCTCCAGCCCCGCCACCTCGGAGCGGAAGGAGCCGCGGCCGTCCTCTCCCGGATACGGGTCCCAGCACGCCCCCATGAAACGGCGTACGGCCTCCAGGAGCCGTACGAACGTCTCGGTGTCCCGGGCGAAGGGGAACGGCCCCTCGCCCTCGTGGACCAGTGACACGGCGCCCGTCGCCGGGTGGACGAGCACCTCGCCCTCGTCGGCGAACGTTCCCAGGTGCAGCAGACCGCCGAAGTCCGGCTCCGCGTCCCCGGAACGCGGTGCGCGCGGCCCGTCCTCGGTCCAGGCGAGCCGGAAGGAGGTCGCGCCCGCCGCCCAGTGCCGCGGCAGGCCCACCGTGCCGATCAGCTCCCGGGTCGGGCCGTGGGTCAGCTCCGCGGGCAGCAGCGCCTCCGGTACCCGCACGGTCCCGTCCGCGCCGAACACCGCCTCCAGGCGGGCCGCGTCCAGCGGCGCCTCGCCGGGCTCCGGGCCCGCGAACCAGGGCTCGCCCGCACCCTCCTCCCACGAGGCGGAGTCGGCGCCACCGGACGGCCAACCGGACGCCGCCACGGCCGGGTTGCGCTCCACCACCACGATCCCGCGCGCCTCGGTGAGCAGGAAGCGGCCCGCCCCCAGCGGCACGGGGTCCTCCCAGGTACCGGGGCAGTGCAGGGCCCAGGCGTCCTCGTCCGGGTCGAAGAGGAACGGCTCGTCCTCCTTCGGCTCCTCCGTGCGCGAGGTGAACTCGCCGGCGGCCGGTGCCGGACACGGCTCGCCGGTGGCCAGGTCGAACCAGCGCTCCTCGGTCCACAGCGACCAGACCTTCAGCAGGCTCCGGCCCGCCGGGCGGTCCGGCCCGACCGGCCCGCCCGGCCCGTCGAAGACTTCGGCGCTGGCGTCCCCGCTGAGGTTCGGCTCGGCCCGGAACGCCCCGACCGGCCGCCACCACGCCCAGACGGTGCGCCACGGCATGCCGGGCTCGGCCGCGGCGACCCGCTCGGCGTACGCGTCGTGCCCCAGCACCTTCGCGGCGAAGTGCAGCCACGAGGCGTATTCCGCCCGCGAGACGTCCGCATGACCGAACACGGCCCCGGCCTGGGTGAAGACCTCGCGGCCGACCCCGCCACCGGCCTGGGGCCGGACCATTCCCGCACCCGGGCGGCTCCGGCCTCCAGCAGGGCGGTGGGGGAGGGGCACCAGGCGTCACGATCTTCAAGAGGCATGGCGGACATGGTGTCAGCAGCCGTCGACGGTCCCCGGTCCAGGGGGCGTCGGGGCCGCGGGCGGCTTCCGGTGCGGGTCCGGACCCGGCGGCGGGTCCGGCCGCCGGGACTGCCCCGCCGTGCGGCCCGCTACCCCGTGCCCGCCTTCTTCGCCATGGCGGGCTCGGCGGCCGCCCCGGCCGCGGCGGGCCGCACGGCGGCAGCCGCCGCATGCAGGGAGCGCAGCGCCAGCAGCAGCACGCCGATGTCGTCGAGGTACACCGGGTCCGGGATCAGGTCCACGGGCGAGACCGTGTAGATCACCGCGACCCAGAAGAGCGCCTTGTCGCGCAGCGGGATCCCCGCGTCGAGCAGCAGCCGCCGCGCGGCGAAGACCCGTACGAGCAGCACGCCGGCCGTGATCGCCAGCCCGAGGGCGACGACCGCGGCGATCGTCAGCCAGACCGTTGCGTCCATGCCACCCCTATACCCCGTTCGGCCCGGTCATCCGTCGTCCGCGGGCCGGCCTTCCCTAACCGCCCTGTCCGCCGCGTTCGCGCAGCCGGCGGCTGACCTCGCCCAGTCCGTCCGCCAGCGTATCGAGCTGCTCGGGGGTCAGGACGTCGATCAGGGCCTCCCGGACCGTCGCGACATGGCCGGGAGCGGCCTCCTCCAGGCGGGCGCGGCCGGCGTCCGTGAGGACGGCGAAGATCCCCCGCACGTCGGAGGGGCAGCTGCGGCGGCGGACCAGGCCCGCCTTCTCCAGCTGGGTGACCTGGTAGGTCAGCCCGCTCTTCGAATTGATCAGGCCATTGGCCAGTTCCGTCATCCGCAGTTCGCGGTCCGGTGCCGCGGCGAGCCGCACGAGGATCTCGTACTGCGGGTGCGAGAGGCCGGAGTCGTCCTTGAGCTGCTGGTCGAGGCGCCGGTTCACCAGGGCGGAGGCGGCCAGGAAGCCGCTCCAGGCGCGCATCTCGCGCTCGTCCAGCCATCTCGTTTCAGCCATGCCCCGAGTTTACACGGGTTGTTCCAATTTGAATCAATGGTTAAGGTCGGGCCTGGCGGTTCGAATTTGAACAACTCCTGTGCCCGTCCCCACCCGGACCGCCCGACCGGAAGGAATCCCCCATGACCAGCCCCTCCGTCACCGCGACGAAGCAGCAGGCCGCCGCACCGGCCGTCCCGCCCGTCCCCTCCACCTCCGCCCACGACGCCGGCCTGCTCCTGCTGCGCGTCGTCCTCGGGCTCACCATGGCCGGCCACGGCACCCAGAAGCTCTTCGGCTGGTTCGGCGGCGGCGGCATCGACGGCACCGGGCAGTTCTTCACCGCCAGCGGCTACCCCGCGGGCGACGCCATGGCCGTCGTCGCCGGTCTGACCGAGACCCTCGGCGGACTCGGCCTCGCCCTCGGGCTGCTCACGCCGCTGGCCGGAGCCGCCGTCGTCGGCACCATGATCAACGCGATCGCCGTCCACGGAGCCGGGTCGTTCTTCGCCCCCAAGGGCATCGAGTACGAGCTGCTCCTGACCGCCGCCGCCCTCGCCGTGGCCCTCACCGGCCCCGGCCGGTACGCCGCCGACCGCTTCCTGCCCGTACTGCGCAGCCACCGCCTCGCCCACGGCGCCCTCGCCGTCGCCCTCGGCGTGGTCATCGCGAGCGCGCTGCTCCTCGTGCGCAGCTGACGTGCGGGAGGGGGTGCCCGGGGCCTGCGCCGATTGGACCCGGGCATTCGGGGGAACAGCGCTCAAATGACACAACCCATCGAAGACTACGCACTCATCGGCGACCTCATGACCAGCGGGCTCGTCGGCCGCGACGGGTCCATCGACTGGCTGTGCCTGCCGCGCTTCGACTCACCCGCCTGCTTCGCGGCGCTCCTCGGCGACGAGGAGAACGGCCACTGGAGCATCGCCCCGGCCGGTGCCGCCCCCGGCGTCCGGTGCACACGCCGCGCCTACGTCGACGGCTCACTGGTCCTGGAGTCCTATTGGGACACCCCGGACGGAGCCTCGTTCAAGGTCATCGACTTCATGCCGCAGCGCGACGACGCCCCCGACGTCATGCGCATCGTCGAGGGCCTGTCGGGCGAGGCCGTCGTGCGCAGCGTCCTGCGCCTGCGGTTCGACTACGGCCACGTCGTCCCCTGGGTCCGGCGCTCCGACGGCGAGCGCGTCGCCGTCGCCGGGCCCGACTCCGTCTGGCTGCGGAGCGAACCGGCCGTGCCCACCTGGGGCGAGGCCAACAGCACCCGCTCCGAGTTCACCGTCGGCCCCGGCGACCGGGTCGCCTTCGTCCTCACCTGGCACCCCTCGCACCATCCGCGCCCCGCGACCGTCGACCCGTACCAGGCGCTCGAACAGAACCTCGCCGACTGGCGGGACTGGACTGCCCAGTGCACCTATGACGGCCCCTACCGGGAGGCGGTCACCCGCTCCCTGATCACCCTCAAGGCCCTCACCTACGCCCCGACCGGCGGAATCGCCGCCGCCGCGACGACCTCCCTCCCCGAGGAACCCGGCGGCGTCCGCAACTGGGACTACCGCTACTGCTGGCTGCGCGACTCCACCCTGACCCTCGGCGCCCTCCTGGAGACCGGATTCCACGACGAGGCCCGCGCCTGGCGGGCCTGGCTGCTGCGCGCGGTCGCCGGCGACCCCGCAGACCTGCAGATCATGTACGGCATCGGCGGCGAGCGGCGGATCCCCGAAACCGACCTGCCGTGGCTGCGCGGCTACGCCGAATCCGCCCCGGTCCGCGTCGGCAACGCGGCCGTGGACCAGCTCCAGCTCGACGTGTACGGGGAGGTCATCGACTCCCTCCACCTGGCCCGGGCGAACGGGCTGCCCACGGAACGGCACGCCTGGCGGATCCAGCTCGCGCTCCTCGACTTCCTGGAGCGCAACTGGCGCCGGCCCGACGAGGGCCTGTGGGAGGTGCGCGGGCCGCGCCGGCACTTCGTGCACTCCAAGGTGATGGCCTGGGTCGCCGCGGACCGGGCCGTGCGCACCCTGGAGGGCGACTCCTCACTGCCCGGCGACGTGCAGCGGTGGCGGAACATGCGGGACGAGGTGCACCAGGACGTGCTGGAGAACGGCTTCGACCCCGCGCGGGGCACCTTCACGCAGTACTACGGCTCCCGGGAGCTCGACGCGGCCACCCTGCTGATCCCCCGCGTGGGGTTCCTGCCGCCCGACGACCCGCGCGTGATCGGCACGGTCGAGGCGGTCCGCGCGGAACTCGGCAGCAACGGACTGGTCCGCCGCTACAGCACCGAGGGCCCGTCGTTCGACGGGCTGCCCGGCGACGAAGGGGCCTTCCTCGCCTGTTCGTTCTGGCTGGCCGACGCGTTGCACATGACCGGGCGGGAGAAGGAGGCGCGCGAACTGTTCGAGCGGCTGCTCGGCGTACGCAACGACGTGGGACTGCTCGCCGAGGAGTACGACCCGGTGTCGGACCGCCAACTCGGAAACTTCCCGCAGGCGTTCAGCCACGTCGGGCTGGTGAACACGGCCATCACCCTGGGCCGGACCGCCTCCCCGGCCTGACCCGCAGGGAGGTCATGCGGGGCGGCGGTCGGACGGGGCGAGGATCAGGCGGGGCAGGTGGGGCGGCGATCAGGCGGGGCGGGCGGCCGCGCGCCGGCGCAGGAGGTCGGCCGTCGTGGCGTCGGCCGGGAGGAAGGCCTCCAGGTGGAGTTCGGCCAGCGTGACGTCCACGGCCGTGGCGAACGAGGTCAGCGTCGTCAGCAGCCGGAGCTCGCCCCCGGCCGTCCGCAGCCGCAGCGGCACCGCGAAGCCGAGGTGGTCCGGGCCCGGCGGCGGCGCCGGGGGCAGGTAGCCGGTCAACTCCGTGATCAGGGAGTCGAGTTCCGGATCGGGGTGGGCGGTGGCCCGGGCCCGCAGGCTCTCCGTGATGTGCCGCCCCCACGCCGCGAGGTTCGCTACCCGCGGCGCCATCCCCTCGGGGTGCAGTGCGATCCGCAGCACGTTCACGGGCGGCGCGAGGAGACGCTCGGCCACGCCCTCGGTCAGGACCCCGAACGCGGCGTTCGCCAGGACGAGTTCGCCGCGCCGGCCGGCGACCACCGCCGGGTACGGAAGGTGCCCGGTCAGGATCGACCGCAGGGCCTCCATCGCCGGCCCGACGGCGGCGGAATCCGGCGGTGACTCCGCGTACGCCGGGGCGTAACCGGCGCTCAGCAGCATCGAGTTGCGCTCCCGCAACGTCAGCCCGAGGGACTCGGAGAGCCGCACCACCATCGCCCGCCCCGGCGTGGAGCGGCCGCTCTCGATGAAACTGAGGTGGCGCTGGGTGGTCCCGGCCAGGGTGGCCAGTTCGAGCTGGCTCATCCGGCGCAGCGCCCGCCGTCGGCGGACCTCACGGGCGAACGGGGTCGGCGCGGGGGCGGGGGTGGCGGCAGTGGTGGCCATGCCCCCTTTCTAGCCCCCTCCGGTCGGCCCCGGCCATTCCCCGCAGGGAATTGCCGGGTGTCCGCGCCGCCCCGGAACCTGGGCACCGGCGGCAGCCGCACACCGGCGGCAGCCGCACCGCAGGACCAGGACCGAAGCAGGACCGACAGGCCCGGAGGATGCAATGCGCTCGTACCACCTGGAAGCGTTCGGCGGCATCGAGGGGATCGTGCCGCGCGGCTCCGGCGGACCCCGGCCGGAGCCGGCCGGCCCCACCGCCGTCGTGGTCGCCGTCCGGGCCGCCTCCCTCAACAAGCGGGACCTGCTCATCCTCGACCGGAGCTACCCACTGCCCGCCGTGCCCGGCGTCATACCGCTCAGCGACGGTGCGGGCGAGGTCGTGGCCGTCGGGGAGGCCGTCACCCGGTTCGCGGTCGGCGACCGCGTGTCCTGCGCGTACTTCCCGCGCTGGCGCACCGGCCGGATCACCCCGGACGCCTTCGACCAGCCCGGCTGCACCCTCGACGGGATGCTCACCGAGTACGCCGTCCTCGACGAGCAGTGGGCGGTGCGCGTCCCCGACCACCTGACCTGGGAGGAAGCGGCCACCCTGCCCTGCGCCGGGGTCACCGCCTGGAGCGCCCTGACCGGTGGTGAACCGCTGCTGCCCGGCCAGACCGTACTGACCCTCGGAACCGGCCCGGTCGCCCTGTTCGCCCTGCAGTTCGCCAAGCTCCTCGGCTGCCGCGTGGTGTCGACCACCTCCAGCGGGGCCAGGGCGGACCGCCTCAAGGCGCTCGGCGCCGACGAGGTCGTCGACTACCGGCGCACCCCCGACTGGGGCCGGGCCGTGCGGGAGCTCACCGGCGGCCTGGGCGCCGACCTCGTCGTCGAGACGGGCGGCCCCGAGACCGTGGAGCAGTCGGTCCGGGCCTCCGCCCTGTACGGGCAGATCGCCCTGCTGACCACCGCCGGCGCAGGCAAGGCGGGCATCGAGATCTCGAACGCGGCGTACGCGTCGAGCCTGGCCACGATCCGCCGGGTCTTCGTCGGCAGCCGCACCCGGTTCGAGGACATGAACCGTGCGGTGGCCGCCCACCGGGTGCGCCCGGTCATCGACCGCGTCCACCCCTTCGAGGGGGCCCGCACGGCCTACCGCGAGTACGCGACGGACGCACCCTTCGGGAAGGTCGTCATCAGCATCGACGGGGCCGACGGGAACTGACCCCCGCCGATGCCGATGACCCCGTGGACCGTGCTCAGGGGGCGGTCAGACGGACTCGCCGTCCTCCGGGATGCTGACCAGCCAGCGGGTGTCCCGACGCGGCCGCAGGTACAGCGCCCAGTACAGCGTCGCCACGGCGGTGATCCCGCCGGTCCACAGCAGGTACTCGGTGTCCTGCTGCTCCAGGATGTACGCGAGGACCGCGATCAGCGCGACCGGCACCGCCGGCCACAGCGGCATCCGCCAGGCGGCCACCTCGCGGTGCGCGCCGCGCCGGGCGAACAGGGCGGCCACCGCGACCAGCAGGTACATGGCCGTCACCGAGACGCCGGTGACCCCGTACAGCGTGTCGAGGTTGACGAAGCACAGGGCCGCGCCCGGGACGCCGACCAGCAGGGTGGCCACCCACGGGGAGCCGAAGCGGCCGAGCTTGGACAGCGCGTTGTTGACCGGCTCGGGCCAGGCCTTGTCCCGGGCCGAGGCGAACAGCACGCGGGAGTTCTGGATCACCATGACGATGCCCGCGTTGATGATGGCGAGCGCGACACAGAGGCTGACGAAGGTGCCGACCGCCGAGTTGGACCAGGCGGTGACCATCCCGCCGAGGTCGCCCTCGGTCAGCGCCGCCAGGTCGGGGGCGCCGACCGTGATGGCGATGACCGGGACCAGGATGACGGCCGTGGAGATGGCGAGGGTGGCCAGCACCGTGCGGGCGACGTTGCGCCGCGGGTTCTCCAGCTCCTCCGACAGGTAGACGGCGGTCGAGAAGCCCTGGGTGATGAACAGCGCGATGGCGAGCCCGGAGACGACCATCATCGCCGTCACCGTGGACGTACCGCCGCCCTCGGCCGCGACCGAACCGTGCACCAGCGCACCGGCACCCCGCTCGCTGTGCGCGAAGCCCAGTACGGCGACCAGCGCGGCGGCGACCACCTCCAGCACCAGGAAGATGCCGGTGATCCACGCGTTGGCCCGCAGGTCCAGCAGGCCGGCGAGGGTGGCGAGCAGCATCACGCCGCCGCCCGCGACCGGGGCCGGTATGTGCACGATCGGCGCGAGGTAGTCGGCGGTGCCCATGGCGATCACGGGCGGCACGATCATCACGACCAGGAGCGAGAAGACGAACACCAGCCAGCCGGCCAGTCGGCCCGCCATGGTCGACACCATCGCGTACTCGCCGCCGGCGCTCGGGATCAGTGTGCCGAGCTCCGAGTAGCAGAACGCCACGCCGATGCAGAGCAGCGAGCCGATGGCGATCGTGAGGGCGGTCCATGTCCCGAGGGACCCGAACAGGTCGGGCACGACGACGAACAGGGTCGAAGCGGGCGTCACGCACGACAGCGTCAGCAGTGTGCCGCCGACGACGCCGATGGAACGCTTGAGCTTCGGGGGGACGGGCCCCGTGGCGGGGGCAAGGGCCTGAGGGGCGCTGATCGTTTCAGACATCGGTGCGGGGTTCCGATCGGCTGGTGCGGTGAACTGAGGTGCGGGAGCGGTATCGCCTCCGGGGCGGTGGTGAGCAGAGTGGTTCAGTGGCTCCCGGGCCCGTATCGAATCCCTGCGGGATCCGCAGGTCAAGAGCCGTTCCCCTGCGGATTCCATCGTGGCGTCGGGCTGCGGGCGGCCCAAGGCCGCGTTAAGACCGTGTAAACGCTGCACAGAGTCCGGGTGCGGGAACCGCAGCCGTACGGGGGCAAATTTTCTTCCGCTTTGCCGACATGTGCCCCCGGCGACACCACCTGACCAAGGGGTGGGCACCCCCGCAAGATCCACCGGCGCTCACACCGTCCCCGTCGCACCCCCGGCGGGCGGGGCCTTCGTCCGCGAAGCCAGCAGCAGCGCGATGTCGTCCGGCCGGTCCGCGAAATCCCCCGCCTCGCCCACCAGCCGGTCGGCCAGCTCCGTCAGCGGCGACGGCCGGGCCGCGGCCAGCGCCGCCCGCAGCCGCTCCACCCCGAGGTCGATGTCCTCGCCCGCCTCCTCGACCAGCCCGTCCGTGTACAGGGCGAGCACCGCACCGGGCGCCAGCCGCAGCTCCGTCACCGGGTACGCGGCGTCCGCGTCGATGCCGAGCACCACCCCGCCCGGCAGGTCCAGCACCTCGCCGCGCCCGTCCGCATGCCGCAGCAGCGGCTGCGGGTGACCGGCCCGGACCGCGCGCGCCCGGCCCGACACCGGGTCGAGCAGCACGTAGCAGCAACTCGCGAACTGCCCCGGATCCAGATCGATCAGCAGCCGGTTCGTACCCGACACCACCCGTTCCGGCGGGCTCCCGCCGAGCGTGAACGCCCGCACCGCGCTGCGCAGCTGGCCCATCGTCGCGGCGGCCGCCACCCCGTGACCCTGCACGTCCCCGATCACCAGCGCCAGCAGGCCCTCGCCCGTCTCGACCACGTCGTACCAGTCCCCGCCCACGTCCATCCCCTGGGTGCCCGGCAGGTACCGGCCCACCGTCTGCACGTGTTCGCGGACCGGCAGCCGGTGCGGCAGCAGCGCCGCCTGCAGCCCGCGGGCCAGCGCCGCCTCGGAGTCGTAGCGCTGCGCCCGCTCCAGGGCCTGCGCGATCAGCCCCGCCAGCGCGGTCAGCACCGTACGCTCCTCCGGGCTGAACCCGCGCGGCGCGTCGAAGCCGAGGATGCACGAGCCCACCGGCCGCCCCGACGCGATCAGCGGCAGGAACGCGCGCGCCCCCACGTGGGCGTCCAGCGGGATCCCCGGGTAGGCGGCGGCCAGGCGCTCCATCGATTCGAAGAACATCGGCCGGCCCGTGGTCAGCGTCTCCACGCCGGGCAGCCGGACGTCGAGCCCCACCCCGTCGAACCGGTCCAGGAAGCCCTGCGGGAAACCCGTCTCCCACGCCAGGTGCAGATGCCGCTCGTTGAGCAGGTAGATCGCCAGCTGCCGGCCGCCGAACGCGGGCAGCAGCTCCTGGGTGACCACCGCCGACACCTGCCGGGCCGTGACCGCCTCCGTCAGCGCGATCGCCAGCGCCACCGGCCGGTACAGAGCCGAAGCCCGGTCGTCCGTCGCACCCAGCCCCGCGCCCGGCCGGACCACCGACCCCGGCGGGTAGGCCGGCGCGTCCGCCGGGCCGATCGTCACCGTCACCCCGTCCCGGCTCGGGTACAGGGCCACCGTCAACCACTCCCCGCCCTGCTGCCGTCCGCGCCGTGCCGCGAAGTGCACCGGCTGCACGGACATGAACACCCCGCGGAAGTGGTCCTCGTACGCGGGCTGCCCCAGCCAGGGCACCGCCTCCCACACCAGCCGCCCGCGCAGCTCCGCCGCATCCAGGCCCAGCAGCCCGGCGGCGGCGTGGTTGACGAAGCGGATCCGGCCCTCCCGGTCCACCGAGAGCACCGCCAGCGTCAGCCGGTCCACGGCCTCGCGCGCCCCCTGCGCCGTGTCCGGCGGCGGCACGCACAACGGATCACCCGTCCACAGCACCGGGTCCCCGGCCGAGGTGAGCGCGGCGAGGTTCGCACCCAGCCCGTCCGCGGCGGCGCGCAGCCGCTCCCGGTCGGCGGCGTCGACCGTGCCCCCGGGGGTCGCGGGCCGCAGCACGAACAGCACCCCGAACCGCTGCGCCCCGGCCATCACGGGCTCGTACACCGACCCGAAGGGGAACGGCAGTCCGGCCATCATCTGCGGGAAGCGCCGCATCGCCGCGTCCGCGTCGGGCAGGTGTACGGACTGTCCGGAGCGGAAGGCCTCGGCGACCGGGTAGGGACGGTTGACGTGCATCCGCCACCAGGGGCGGAACAGCCGTCCCGGCAGCCCCGTGAGGACGGCCAGCAACAGCGGCCCCTCGGCTCCGGAGCGCACGTAGACCCCGCCCGCAAACCCGCCGACGGCCTGCACCGCATCGACGGCGGCCCGTGCGAGTTCCCGGGCCGCGGCATCGCTGGCGGGGCCGCTGCTGTCCGGTCTCGCCGTCACACAGTCAGCATGCGCCCCCGGCGCCGGACGCTGCATCCCGGCGGCCACCGCGCCGCGTGCCGCCACCGGTGCGGTAGCCCGCCACCACCACGACCGCCACCAGCAGCAGCACCGCCGCCACCGTGGTGAGCGCGACCCCCACCGCGTCCGTGAACGCGCCGACCTGCGCCGGATCCCGCGGATCGCCGTGGAACCGGGAGGCCAGCACCGTGCCGACCACCGCCACGCCGAGCGCCGCGCCGATCTCCCGGGCCGCTGTGTTCAGCCCGGAGCCCAGCCCCGCCTGGTGCGCGGGCAGCTCGGCCACCACGGTCAGCGTCAGCGAGGGCGCGCACAGGCCGGTCCCGACCGACAGCACCAGCAGGTAGCAGGCGTACAGCGGGTACGGGGTGCCCGCGTCGACGGTGGAGACCAGCAGCAGCCCGGCCCCGATCAAGCCCAGCCCTGCGCCGACCGGCAGCCGCGGCCCCGTCCGCTCCGCCAGCCGGGCTCCCAGCTTCGGCACGAGCGCCATGCCGACGGTCAGCGGGACGATCGCCAGGCCCGTCCGGGCCGGCGAGAAGCCCTTCGCGTACTGGAGGTACTGGGCGTTGACGAAGAACAGGGAGAACAGTCCGAAGAAGGCGGCGCCGATCCCGAGCGCCCCGGCCCGCAGCTTGCGCGAGGCGAAGATCCGCGGGTCCAGCAGCGGGCGCGCGGCGCGCAGCGCGTAGCCCGTGAACGCGGCGAGCAGGACGCCGCCGGCGCCGAAGGCGGTCAGCACCCCGGCAGAGGTCCAGCCGTACGAGGGGCCCTCGATGATCCCGTAGACGACCGAGAGCAGCGCCCCGGCCAGCAGCAGCGCCCCGAGGGGGTCGACGGAGGCGTCGGACCGGGCCGGCGTCCGCGGGACCGTACGGGCGACGGCGAGGGCGAGCAGCACGCCGAGCGGGACGACCGCCCAGAACAGGGCCCGCCAGGTCAGGTACTCCCCGGCCAGGCCGCCACCGACGTTGCCCGCCAGGCCCCCGAGGCCGGCGGACAGCGTCCAGGTCGCCAGCACCTGGCCGCGCCGCTCGGGCGGGCTCAGGTGGACCAGGACGGACATGGTGGCGGGCATGATCAGGGCCGCACCGGCCCCGCACAGCCCGCGCCCGGCGATGAGCACCGCCGGAGCCGTGGCGAGCGCGCTGAGCGCCCCGCCCGCGGCGAACAGGCCGAGCCCGGCCAGCAGGGCTCCCTTACGGCCGTACCGGTCGCCGAGCGTGCCCGCCGGGATCAGCAGCGCGGCGAAGACGATGACGTACGCGTCGACCGCCCACACCAGCTGGCCCGGGGTCGGGTGCAGGGCGGACGCGGCGAGCTGCGGGATCAGCAGGTTGACGGCGGCGACCATGGCCTGCGCGACCAGCACGCAGGCGCAGAGGGCGAGCAGCGCGGCCCGGGTGAGCGCGCCGGCCGCCGGGGCGGGCGCAGGGGCGGGCGGGCCTGCGGACGGATCGGCGGACGGTCCGGCGGCCGGGCCCGCGGACGGACCGGCGGGCGGTGCTGCGGTGGGACCTGCGGTGGGTGCTGCGGCAGCAGCTGTGGCATTCCGGTCGTGGGCATGGCGGAGCACGGCTCCTCCTCGGAGTCGGTGAAGTGGTGTGTGTGGGAGGGGGAGGGCCGGCCGACGTCACCGCGGCCGGCGCCGTCCCCCGGGCTCCACCGTAGAGTTGGCGTGACCTGCTTTCCAGTGCAAGTTCTGCAAGGGATGAATGCGTGTGACGCAATCCGGCCTGGACCTCAATCTCCTCGTTGCCCTGGACGTCCTCCTGGAGGAGTCGAGCGTGTCGCGGGCGGCCGCCCGGCTGCACCTGTCCGAGCCCGCCATGAGCCGCACCCTCGGCCGGATCCGCAAGGCCCTCGGCGACCCCGTGCTCGTCCGCGCCGGCCGGACCATGGTCCCGACCCCACACGCCCTCGCCGTCCACGGCGAGGTCCGGGCCGTCGTGGAACGCGCCCGGGCCCTGTTCCTGACGGGCGGACAGGTCGACCTGACCACCCTCACCCGCACCTTCACCGTCCTGGCCCACGACGCCTTCGCCGCCACCTTCGGGGCCACCCTCTTCTCCCGCGTGGCCGGTGAGGCGCCCGGCGTCCGGCTGCGCTTCCTGTCGGAGAGCCACGTCGACGTCCCGGCGCTGCGCGAAGGAATCGCCGACCTCGAACTCGGCGTCGTGGACAGCGGTTCCCCCGAGGTGCGCGTCGAGTACGTGTGCGACGAACGCATGGTGGGCGTCGCCCGCGCCGGCCACCCGCTGCTGCGCGGGCGGATCACCCCGCGCCGGTTCGCCGCGGCCGAACACCTCATCGTCTCCCGGCGCGGCCGACTGGAGGGACCCGTGGACCGGGCCCTCGCCGAACTGGGCCTGACCCGGCGAGTGGTGGGCAGCGTCGGCTCCTACCCCGCCTCCCTGTTCATCCTGCGCGAGAGCGACCTCGTCGGCCTGGTCGCCTCCCAGGCCGTGCCGCTCGCCGCCGAACTGGGGCTGGAGGCCTTCGAGGTACCGCTCGACCTGCCGGCGCTGCCCTTCGGCCTCGCGTGGCACCCCCGCCACGACGCCGACCCGGCCCACGCCTGGCTGCGCGACTGCGCCCGCGAGCTGCTCCCGGCGGCCGTCGCACGCCCCGTACGCCGTACGCACTGACCCGAACGCCTCCCCCGTCCGGGGGACGGGCCGCCTTGCGCCGCCGCGGCGAACGTGCTCCGGGGCACCATACGCACGCGTCCCACCCGGCCACGGAAGGCAGAGCATGCGGTTCCAGTACGACACCATCGGCGAGCGCTTCGTGGAGTCGAAGGCCGTCGCGGCCTTCTCGGCGGCCGACACCCACACCCTGCTCGGCGCGCTCGACGCGCTCGGCGGGGTGCGCGGGCTCGACACCCTCGACCTGGCCTGCGGATACGGCTACAACACGCGGCTGCTGGCTCGCGGCGGGGCCCGGCGGGCCGTCGGCGTGGACGCCTCGGAGGAGATGATCCGCCTCGCCCGTGCGCACGGCGTGATCGGCGCGGACGACGTGGCCACCCTCGAAGGCGCGGTGGGCGCGGAGCCTTCCGCGGACGGCTCCGCGGCGGCGGCCGTCGCCGCCGTCGGGACCGTCACCACCGTCAGCACCGGGTCCGCCGGGGCCGCCGGGGGCGGGGGGGGCGGGGCCGGGCTGCGGGACACCTCGATCGAGTACGTGGTCGCCGATGCGGCCAAGCTGCCGCAGATGGGGCCCTTCGACCTCGCCACCGCCGTGTACCTGTTCAGCCAGGCCACCGACCGGTCCGTCCTGCACGCCATGTTCCGCTCCATCCGCGCCAACCTGCGCGACGGCGGCCGTCTGCTGGCCATCGTGCCCAACGCCGGCGCGTACCCGCACGTCGACTGGTCGCCGTACGGGGTCCGGATCGTCGACCGCATCCACGAGGGCGACGCGCCCTTGCTGAAGGCCCAGTTCCTGACCCGGCCTTCGGTCGACTTCGAGTTCCGCGAATGGGCGCACGCCGACCTCGCCGAGGCCGCCGTCGAAGCGGGCTTCTCCACGGTCGGATGGCAGCCCAACCGGACCCCGCCCCCCGACGGCACACGCGACGAGGCCTACTGGACCGCCTACCGCGCCTGGCCGATCAGCTCGCTGATGACCTGCACGGCATGACGTCCCGCCCATCGGCCGAGCCGGCCGCACCCCGGGAGGACGGGTCCCCCGACCGGTCGCCGAGCCGGACCGGCCTCACTCCTCGTCGGCGGCGGACCTGATCAGCTCCACGATCCGGT
This sequence comes from Actinobacteria bacterium OV450, assembly GCA_001298555.1. Lineage (GTDB taxonomy): Bacteria > Actinomycetota > Actinomycetes > Streptomycetales > Streptomycetaceae > Streptomyces. The sequence goes on along the minus strand of LJCW01000285.1, from coordinate 2,251 downwards.
CCCGGGCCGCCCGCCCCTCCGGCACCGGCAGCAGCGGGTACCCGTGCGGCAGCCCCGGCTCCTCGTGGAACTCCACGTCGACCCCGTCCGCGCGCGCCCGGCGCAACAGCTCCCGGCTGTCCGTGGTCAGCACGTCCCGGGTGCCCGTGAACACCGTCATCGGCGCCAGCCCCGCGAACGCGCCGCGCAGCGGGCTCACCCGGGGGTCGTCCGTGGCCAGCGTGCCCGCGTACAGCCGGCCGGCCTCCAGCAGCCCGGGCCGGGCCTGCACCGGGTCGCCCGCCTCGATCGCCGCCTGGTCCGGGTGGCTCATGGTCAGGTCCAGCCAGGGCGATATCAGCACGATCCGCGACGGCTGCGCCCCCGTACGGTCGCGCAGCCGCTGGGCGGCGGCCAGCGCCATCCCACCGCCCGCCGCGTCCCCGATGAGTACGGTGCCGCCCGCTCCGCCGCTCGCGATCAATCCGCTGAGCAGGTCCGCCGCCACCGGAACCGTCCGGTCGGCCGTCCCGCGCGGGGCGAGGATGTACGCCGGTACGACGACGCGGGCCCCCGCCTCCGTCACCAGGGTCCGGATCATCGACCAGTGCGGTCGCTCCAACTCGTTGACGTACCCCCCGCCGTGTACGTACAGCACCTGGGCCGCAGGCTCGACCCCGCGCGGCGAAGCGTCGTACACCGGCCAGGCACCGACGAAGGTACGGGAGACCTCGGCGACCCGGCCCAGCGAGCGCGGCGGCAGATGCGACGCCGGCCGGCGGGCCGACTCCGCCACCCGTGCGCGTACCGCCTCGGCACTCGCGAACCGTCTTCGCCGTCCCGCCGCGATCAGCGCGACCGACAGCGCTCTGCTGCGCAGACTCGGCACGCCCCTCACCTCCCCATTCCCTGCCCCGGCCGCGGGCCCCTGCCCAGGCCACAGCCCTTCACGTGAGGAGCATAGGCGTGAAGCTGGGCTGTCGACCCGCTTAAGAAATCCTCGATGGACTGATCACCTCCGCGCTCGGCAGATTGGTCCCTGTCGATACGTCGCACCCGTCCCTGTGGTTGCAACGTCCCCTCCGCATGCCTGGAGCCACGCCCATGAAGGCACTCGTCAAGCACAAGGCCGAGCCCGGGCTGTGGCTCATGGACGTTCCCGAGCCCGAGTACGGTCCCGGCGACGTGCTGATCAAGGTGCTGCGCACCGGCATCTGCGGCACGGACCTGCACATCCGCTCCTGGGACGGCTGGGCGCAGGGCGCGGTCAAGACCCCGCTCGTGCTCGGCCACGAGTTCGTGGGCGAAGTCGCCGCGCTCGGCGCTGACGTCCGCGACATCGAGATCGGCGCACTCGTCAGCGGCGAGGGCCACCTCGTGTGCGGGAAGTGCCGCAACTGCCTGGCCGGCCGCCGCCACCTGTGCCGCAGCACGGTCGGCCTCGGCGTCGGGCGCGACGGCGCCTTCGCCGAGTACGTCGTGCTGCCCGCGCAGAACGTGTGGGTGCACCGGACCGCCGTGGACCTGGACGTGGCGGCGATCTTCGACCCGTTCGGCAACGCCGTCCACACCGCACTGTCGTTCCCGCTCGTCGGCGAGGACGTGCTGATCACCGGCGCCGGCCCGATCGGGATCATGGCGGCGGCCGTGGCCCGGCACGCCGGTGCGCGCAACGTCGTCATCACCGACGTCAGCCCCGAGCGCCTGGAGATCGCCCGCAAGGCCGGCGCCACGCTCGCCCTGGACGTCTCGAAGGCGACCATCGCCGACGCCCAGGCCCAGCTGGGTCTGCGCGAGGGCTTCGACGTCGGCCTGGAGATGTCCGGCCGCGCCGAGGCCATGCGCGACATGATCGACAACATGACGCACGGCGGCCGGATCGCCATGCTGGGCCTGCCCGCGCAGGAGTTCCCGGTGGACTGGGCCAAGGTCGTCACCTCGATGATCACGATCAAGGGCATCTACGGCCGCGAGATGTTCGAGACCTGGTACGCGATGACCGTGCTGCTGGAGGGCGGGCTCGACCTCAGCCCGGTCATCACCGGCCGCTACTCGCACCGCGACTTCGAGGCCGCGTTCGACGAGGCCGCCCCCGCCCGCAGCGGAAAGATCATCCTGGCCTGGACGGCGTAACCGCCGATCCCCGTCCTCCCGCGAAGGCCGGCCGACACCGGCCGACGCGGCGAAGGCCGGCCCGACACCGGCCGCCCCCCCGCACGCCCGCCGACCGCCGCCCCTCTGCGACAGCGCGTGTCCCCCCTCCGGTGCCCGC
>LJCW01000274.1 GCA_001298555.1 Actinobacteria bacterium OV450 | reverse complement strand
CACGCAGTTCATCAGGATACTTACGGGGAGCAGCCATGAACGGCATCCTTCCGGGTCTTCGATGTCTCCATCAAACCCGGGGCGATTCAAGCAGTTCCGCGAGGGGTTACGACTCGAGGCTGCGGATCGGTTCGCCCCGTTTGAGGCAAGCGCGGCGATCGCCAAAGACCTGCCGGTCAGCGTCCGGTTGGTGCAGCGGTGGCGGCAGACGTGGAACGAGGGCGGTCCGCGGGCTCTGGAGTCGCAAAGGGCCGGCGTCGCTTCCGAGGTTGAGCCGGAAGCGGTTCACGCAGCTGGAGGCCGAGCTGGCCAAGGGGCCGGCCGCGTATGGCTGGGAGGACCAGCGGTGGACGCTGGCGCGGGTCAAGACGGTGATCGGCCGGCGCTTCCACCTGAGCTACACGATTCGGGGCGTTCGCAAGCTACTGGTACGCAACGGCTGGTCCTGCCAGGTCCCGGCCCGATGAACGTGCAGGACGTCCGGACCGCACACCCCTGTGATTCTCCCGCGCGCTGCCGGGCCGTACCCACGACCTGACCGCGGCCCGCCCACGGCATCGCCCAGGCATGCCTCACCCCGTCAGATCCTCGTGCTGGCCGACCGTGCCTACCAGGGAGCCGGCGCCACCGTCCGTACCCCCTATGCAAGCACCACAAGATCCAGCCGGCGCACTACCAGCAGTTCAACCGCGACCACGCCCGCCTCCGGGCCCCGGGCGAACACGCCGTCGCCCAACTGAAGTCCTGGCGAATCCTCCGCCGAGCCCGATGCTCCACCAACAGGATCGGCTCCATCGTCCAAGCCATCCATAAACTCCTGTGATCTGCGGAAACTCAGGATGAAAGAGGCTCGGTGAGCATTTTCCGCGGTGAGTCTCCAGGGTGAGGATGGCTTTGGTGATTGACGTGAGGTTGTTGGGGCTGACGCGGGCTTTGCGGAGGATGCGCCGGGTCTTGATGCGGGCGATGGCTCTCTCGACGGGCGAACGGAGGTGGGAGTGGGCCCGGTTGGCGGATCGCTGTTTGATGCTACGGTCTTTGCCGGGCTTTCGCCGGTGGGGCGCTGCTGTGCCGTCACCGGCTCCTTGGTAGGCCTTGTCAGCCAGGACCGGGATGCCGAGGCGGGTGCAGGTGGCGATGATTCGGTGCCGGCGGGCAGCGGTCAGATCGTGAACGCGACCCGGCAGAGCAGGCGAAACCCATACCAGCGTCCCGTCCGGAGCAGTGAGCTTGTTCAGGTTGGCCGCTGATCGGGTGATGGTGGGGTGGGCGTAACAGGCGAGGCCCTCGGGTTGTTGAGCGGGGTGTCTGACGTCCGTTGCTCGTCAACTCGGGGGCCTCGTTGGTTCCTTATCCTGCCGCACTCGATGTTCCGCATGCCCTGGTGGAGGGCCTGGTTGTGGGCCCACCAGGGGCAGGTCGACTCCGTTGCTGAATTGCCTGCGGTGGCCTGGGTCTGTTCGGCATGATCGTCGGTGCGGTCGTTCTGTCTGCCCTGGCCGCAGGAGGTCGGTGCAATGTCCATGCGGCCTGGG
>LJCW01000273.1 GCA_001298555.1 Actinobacteria bacterium OV450 | reverse complement strand
TGTCCGTCCGACCCCGTGGTCCCCGTGGCCGCCTCGCGCGCACGATGCACGTGACGGCGGCGTCGTTGCCCTCGTCGGCGGTGCCCGGCGGGCCGCCCTCCGGACCGGCGAACGGCGCCCTCGGGTGCGCGCCGTAGAGGGGTTTGGGCCCGGTGCCGCGGATGCGGACGCGGACCGTCTCGTACGCGGGCCGCTGGTCGAGGTCCACCTTGACCCGGCGGCCGTCGGCCGACACCCGGATCCCGGCGACCTCGTCGGTGGCCCAGCCCCGGCCGGTGTCGGAGAGCGAGGTGATCTCGATGCCCTCGGCCTCCGCGGAGCCCGGCGCGAGCGGCGCGGTGACCTCGAAGCCGAGCACGGTGTGCTCGCGGCTCCAGGCGAGGGAGCCGGCCACCAGGCGCGGGCCTCCGGCGTCGGCCGGGGCGGCGGCGCCGACGATCCCGGGCGCCAGGGCGCACAGCAGCTCCTGGATCGTGGTCGTGGGCAGGACCGCGGTGCGCACGGACGGGTCGGCGTTCACCTCCTCGACCCGTACGCACCCGTCGTACTCGGTGAGTTCGACGGTGAGCCGGGCCAGTACGACGGATGCGTGGTCCTCCGTCACCGGCGCCCCCGGCGGGCACGCGTCGCCCTCCTCGCGCTCCGGCTCCAGTGCGGTGGCGTCCGCGGCGGCCAGCCGGCGGAACGCGGCGAGCAGTGCCGGGGCGCGCAGGTGCGCGGGGACCCGGGCCACCTCGGCGGCCTCCCGCAGCGCCTCCTGGCCGGCGGTGTCCCCCGGCGCGGCCTCGTCGAGGCCGAGGAGGACCCGGAGGCGGTGGTACGGGCGCCAGGGCGCGGGGGCGGCGGAGCGGATCCTGATCCGCGTGCCCTCCACGATCCGGGAGAAGTCGTCGTGACGGCGCGTCACGTCGCACGGGTCGGCCAGGGCGGGCACCGGCCGGTCCGGGCAGGACGCGAACTCCGCGAGGATCCAGGCCTCGGCGGTGCGCCGCGCGGGCGCTGCGGGATCGGGGCCGTCGGCGGGCGGCCCGTCCGGGGCCGGGAGCGGGTGGGCCTCGGTCCAGGCCCGCGCCCACCCGCTCAGGGAGAGGCACCAGGCCGCGTCCAGGGTGAGCTCGCGGCCGAGCCCGTCGACGGCGAGGCCGGGCAGGACCCTGAGTTCGTCGCCGTCCCGGGTGACCCCGAGGCCCCGGACGACGCCGGGGCCGTGCTGCCAGGCGTGGTGCAGCATGAGCTTGCCGCGCGGATTGCCCATCAGGACGCGGAAGTCGTCCTCGCCGAGCAGCATCCCGAAGGCCGCGCGCAGTGCGAGGAAGGGGTTGACGGGCAGCTCGTCGCCGCCGCAGGGGCCGCATCCGCACGGGCCGCCCGCGGGTGCGGGGTCGGTGGGCGGGGCCGGGGCGGAGCCGCCGCCGCAGCCGCACGGGGTGCTGCCGGAGCCGAGCGCCGTCATGGGTTCTCCTTCTGGTTGCGCCGGTCGGACGCCGAGGGGGCGGCGGAAAACGGAAGGCCGGGCGCCGGGGCGGCACGGCGGGCGGGGGGCGGGCCCGGGCCCGGCGGCGGGG
>LJCW01000272.1 GCA_001298555.1 Actinobacteria bacterium OV450 | reverse complement strand
AGCGCTGGCGGCCCCGCCGCGGCCGGCCCGGCCGCAGGACCCGGCTCCCGAACCCGAACCCGGCCCCGGCGCGGACGTACCGCCGCCCGCCCCCGACGGCCCGCCCGCGGACCGGCGGCTGGCCCCCGCCGACCGCTGGCGCCTGCTGCTCGGCCGCGAGCGCGACCGGCTCCCCGCCGGCGCCCGCCGCTACGCCCACGCCCTCGACGAGCTGTACGGCTCCGGCCGCGGCGAGGGCTCCGCCGACCTCGAAGGAGGCTGGGGCAACGGCGGCGGTCAGGAGCCCTCGTTCCCCTCGGCCCGGGAATGGTCGCAGGAGCTCGAAGCGCTCTTCGGAGCCGACGTACGCGAGGAGGTGCTCGCCGACGCGGCCGACGCGGGCCGATCCGACGTGCTGAGCCAGCTCGACCCGGCGGCCGTCCGCCCGTCCGTCGAACTGCTCAGCTCGGTGCTGTCGCTCGCCGGCGGAATGCCGGAGGCCCAGCTCGCCCGGCTGCGCCCCCTGGTCAGGAGGCTGGTCGACGAGCTCGCCAAGGAGCTCGCCACCCGGCTGCGCCCGGCGCTCTCCGGACTCGCCACGCCGCGCCCCACCCACCGCCCCGGCGGCAGGCTCGACCTGGCCCGCACCCTGCGGGCCAACCTCGCGCACACCCGCCGCCTCGACGACGGCCGGGTGGTCGTCGTTCCGGAACGGCCCGTGTTCGCCACCCGGGCGAGCCGCGAGGCCGACTGGCGGCTGATCCTGGTCGTCGACGTCTCCGGCTCCATGGAGGCCTCGGTGATCTGGTCGGCGCTCACCGCCGCCGTCCTCGGCGGCGTACCGACCCTGTCCACCCACTTCCTGGCCTTCTCCACCCAGGTCGTGGATCTCACCGACCGGGTCGAGGACCCGCTCTCGCTGCTCCTGGAGGTCCGCGTCGGCGGCGGTACGCACATCGCGGCGGGTCTCGCCCACGCACGCTCACTGATCACCGTGCCCAGCCGCACCCTCGTCGTCGTGGTCAGCGACTTCGAGGAGGGCGCACCGATCGGCGGACTCCTCGGGGAAGTCCGCGCGCTGGCCGCGTCCGGTGCCCACCTGATGGGCTGCGCCGCCCTCGACGACGCCGGGGCGCCCCGGTACTCGGTCCCGGTCGCCCGGCAGCTCGTCGCGGCCGGCATGCCGGTGGCCGCCCTCAGTCCGCTCGCCCTCGCCCGCTGGGTGGGCGACCGCCTCCGTGGAGAATCCCGTTGAGTACCGACCTCCTCCCGCCCGTCGCCCCCGAGGTCCTCGCCGAGGCCGTCGAGAACCTGACCGCCCGGCTGCGCAAGAAACTCGACGCCGCCATCGAGGGCTGTGCCGCGGGCGCCGTCCGGGCCAACGACGGGAGCGTGAGCGTCCGCTTCGGCGAGGACGCGCTCGTCACCCTCAGGCCGGGCCCGACCGGCGCGATCACCACGGCCGAACAGGCCTCCTGCAGCTGCCTGTTGGCGCCGCGCTGCCTGCACCGGGCCGCGGTGCTCGGCGCGGCGCCGCTCGCCGACCCGGAGCAACTGCCCGCGGAGCCGCAGCCGGACCCGGCGGCGTCGAGCGGCGCAGGGCCGGCCGTCGTGCCCGGCGCCGGCCCCGCCGCCGATCCCGGGCCGGGTGCCGGGTCCTGCATTGCTCCCGCAGCCGGGTCGAGCGCCGGGTCCGCGGCCGGCTCCGGGGG
>LJCW01000271.1 GCA_001298555.1 Actinobacteria bacterium OV450 | reverse complement strand
GCCCCCGACTGTTACCGCCAAGGGGCTACCTCGCCGACCCCATCTGACCGTCGAGTTTTCCGGTCAGGCACGGTGTGGTAACCAGCCAAACCAGCGGGACGCCCCGTTCGTCACGTCACCGTCAACATCCTGCCGCCACCCCACCCTCAAGCCGTACAGATGGAAGAGGCTCCGGGTACCTGGACAGTCTTACGAGTTCGGAGGTCCACGATGCGGGAGTCGGCCGGCGCGAGTGAGACGTATGAGTACGCCGCAGGCGGCTCCTGCTAGGGCGATGGTGATCCACATCAGGAGGCCATACCCGCCGTCGGCGTCGCTGTTGTCGGTATCCGCTGTGGCAGATACCGAGATGGAAGGCGAAGTCCAGGGCGTCGGTGACAGCGTCGTGGGCGTGTCAGGTGCATGAGAGGCAGGAGGTCCAGTAGTAGCGGGGGGCGAAGTTGGGACCGGATCCACCACCGGTACAGCGATTTCGCGGTCCCCGTGTCCCAGAGCGGGGAATCCCACGTCGACAGTGACCTTCCAGTTGCCGGGCGGGAGCGTCTCGATGGTTCTCCAATTTGCTTCCGTCCCGGGGTCTCGTACCAGCTTCCAGGGCCCTGTCGAGCGGGCGCCATCGAGGCTGACGACGTTCACGGTAGCAGCGACCGCTTCGTCGATGGGATCCGCGTCGTTCTCCCACGTGAGGTTGGCGGTGACATGGCCTCCCCGCTGCCCAGTGACCACAACCTTGACGGTGTCGCCATGGGCGATGGCAGGGGCGGAGACGGCCAGTGTCAGGGCTTGGCAAAGCAGCAACCACAATCCGACGGATCTGAAGGTTAAGAAAGAGCGGCGTGTGCGCATCGTCACGGTCCTTGGAACGAAGTGAGAGGCAAGGAGCCGGCGGGCGGCCGCTGAGGAGTGGGGGAGGCGACCGCCCGCCGGGAAATATAGAGCTCGGCGGGTTGTAGAGCCCGGAGCTAGGAGCGGTTAGCCGGCTTTCTGGACCGTCCAGACCTGTGCCGGGCGACCGTCCGTCTTCTGGAGGTCGATCAGCCAGTTTCCGTAGTATGGCCGATTACTCACGGTTAGGGCGTAGCGGCCGCTGGTATCCGCGACCGTGACACCGCCACCGCTGGGCGACAGTTTCCACTTTTGCGGAATGTTGTCCCTGCAGAGTTGTTGGCCGACCCAGACCCCTCCGGTTGGGGCGCCGCCTATCTGGAGGCACTTCCCTGAGACGGCGGAACGGATGCGGACGAATCCGCTGCCCGCGTCGTCGAAGTACCACTGCTGCTGGGCGTAGCCGTTGGAGCGGCCTCCGACGAGGACCGTGCCGTCAGCGGCATAGCCGCCATATAGCTCGGCGTTCATGCCGGTGCTGCCGTTGCCGAGCAGGTAGCGGGTGTTCGGGGTGGTGGTCCCGCCTCCCTTGCCCGTTGTACGGAAGGTCGTGGTTTTGCCGGGGCCGGTGTCACGGCCCGAGCTGTCGCGAACCGACACGGCAACCTTGTACTGGGTGCCGGGCTGGAGGTTGTAGATGCGCAGGGCCTGGGACTGGACCCAGGTCAGGTGCTTGCCGTTCAGCAGGACCTGGT
>LJCW01000270.1 GCA_001298555.1 Actinobacteria bacterium OV450 | reverse complement strand
GCCGAGGGCCTCCTGAAGAAGATCGCCTACGGGACCTACACCCTGGCCGACGCTTGGAAACAGGCCGAGTTGACGGAGGCGCCGGACGCGTAACTCCGCGGCCTTGTGTCTATCCCTTCCGGCTGTATCTCGGCCGACTCCGGAGTACATCCACCGCCACCGCTTCGCCACCCGCACGGAGGCTCGGCTGAAGATCGCGACCTGGATCGCCGACTTCTACAACACCAGACGCCGCCACACCCGGGCCGACGGACTCCCTCGCGGCATAGACATCGAGTGTCCAGGACCACGGGGAAACTTCACACCCCTAGCAACTAGCAAGGACGTGTCAGCGATCTTGTGTAAGTCGGTTGGTTTCATTGGATACTGAGCCGGTCCTCGAAGAAGAGTGAGAACTGGTTCAGCGCTTGCTTCCCGTGTGCGGCGACGTGGTTCGCGTCGCGCGCTTTGGGGTTGATCTGTTCGCGGATGGCGAGGTAGAGGACCTTCAACGCGGCTTGTTCCGAGGGGAAGTGGCCGCGGTTGCGGGTGGCTTTGCGGAGGCGGGCGTTCATGGATTCGGCCATGTTGGTGGAGTAGACCACCGTCCTTATGGCCGGGGGGAACGCCAGGTAGGGCGTGAACTCCGGCCAGGCCGCCCACCAGGTCCGGACGATCGCCGGATAGCGTTCGCCCAGCTCAGAGGCCTCGAAGGCGTTGAGAGCCTGCTCGGCCGCGGCCCCGGTCGGGGCCGTGTAGATGGCCTTGAGGGCCGGCACGAGCTTCGGGTGATCCCGCGGCGACGACAGCCGGAGCGAGGCTCTCGTCAGGTGGATCACGCACGTTTGGACGGTTGTCTTCGGCCACGTCGCGGTGACTGCGTCGGGAAGGCCCTTCAACCCGTCGCAGACCACGATGCAGACGTCCTCGATGCCCCGGTTCCGCAGTTCGGAGAGCACCGCCATCCAGGTGGTGGCGCCCTCGCCTTCGGAGCCGACCCACAGCCCGAGGACGTCCTTGCGGCCGTCCATGTCGACGCCCACGGCCAGGTAGACCGGCTTCGACGTCACCGAGCCGGAGCGGATCTTCACCCATAGAGCGTCGATGTAGATGATCGGCCAGACCGCGTCCAGGGGCCTGTTCTGCCAGGTCACGAGCTCGTCGATCACGGCGTCGGTGACCTTGCTGATCAGGTCTGGGCTGACCTCGACGCCGTAGATCTGGGCGAGGTGGGAGCGGATGTCGCGCACGCTCGTACCGCGGGCGTAGAGCGAGAGGATCCGGTCGTTGCACCCGGCGAGGCGGCGGGCGTTCTTCGGGACCAGGCGCGGTTCGAAGTCGCCGTTGCGGTCCCGCGGCACCGCCAGAGTGACCGCGCCGGCATCGGTCAGGACCGTCTTGGGCGAGGACCCGTTGCGCGAGTTCCCCGACCCGTGACCTGCAAGATCTCCGCGCTCGTAGCCGAGGTGTTCACTTATCTCGGCTTCCAAAGCCCGCTCCAGGACGGCCTTGGTGATCTCCGTCAGCAGCCCGCCCTCAACCCAGCAGGGCCGCACCCGAGGCGTCGGCCTTGTCGAGCAGTCGCTGGACGACCTCGTCGACCATTACGTCGCCGGCCACGGCGGCGGCCGCCCGTCCAGAGGCTGCCATGACCAGTCCGAGCCGCCCGGCCCGCGGGCCCGACGTTCCGTCCATGCGACG
>LJCW01000269.1 GCA_001298555.1 Actinobacteria bacterium OV450 | reverse complement strand
GGTATCGGACCCCACGAGAGGTCCACGACGAGTACCTGAATCAGCAGCTCGCCGCATAAATTAGCCAATAGGCGACTGTCCGGAAAAGACGGGGCCCCTCACATCATCAAGCACAAGCTCAAGAAGATCCAGTACCGGCCCGAGCTGATCGACGGCTGCCTCACCGAGACCGGGCTGACCATGGGTTCCACCATGATCAGCCAGTCCGACACTACGAGTTCAACCTGAGGTACGGCGGGGCTGCTTGCTGCTGTCGGTCACGGGAGTCGAGCGTAGAGGCCTCAGGCCCGGTGCGGGCGGGGTTCTGCGGGGCAGTCGTACGGGCTGGTGATGGCCCTGGTACGGTCCCGCGCGGAAGTGATCGTTTTCGTACCAGGGGCGGGGACCGCGGCGTGACCTCGATAGAACGGACCGCGTACCCGCGGTTCAAGCGGCTAATGTCGGCGCGGGAGATGCACGTCTTCTTCACCCCCAAGTGCGAGGAGATCGACTGGGCCCGGGATCGGACCCGCTCGGAGGAACACCTGCTCGCCCTGGCTCTGGCGTTGAAGTGTTATCAGAAGCTGGGTTACTTCCCGAAGGCCTCCGAGGTGCCGGAGCCTGTGGTGGAGCACGTACGCGGCGCCCTGGAGCTGCCCGAGGGCACCGAGCCGCACTACGAGTCGGCCAACACTGCCAAGCTACACCGCAAGCTGGTGCGCGAGCGGCAGGGCATCTCCTACGACCAGGAGCGGGCCCGCTCGATCGCCGAGGAGGCCATTCGGCGGGCGGCGCTGGTGAAGAACAACCCGCCGGACCTGATCAACGTCGCGCTGGAGGAGCTGGTCCGGGCGACCTGCGAGCTGCCAGCGTTCCGCACCCTGGACGAGATGGCCGCCCCGGTCCGCCGGGAAGTGAACGAGGACATCTTCGCCACCATCCAGTCCCGGATGACGTTGGAGGACCGGGCCCGGCTGCTGGGGCTGCTGAAGGTGGGCGGGCTGGATCGCAAGAGCGGGCTGAACCGGGTGAAGAAGCCCGCGAAGCGGCCGAGCTGGAGTCATCTGAAGGAGCAGCACAAGCAGCTTCAGTGGGTGGACGGTCTCGGGAACACCGGCACGTGGCTGGAGGGGATCGCGCCCGGGAAGATCGCCGACTTCGCGGCCGAGGCCAGCGCCCTGGACGCGGCGGAGCTGCGGGACTACGAGACGGGCAAGCTCATCGCGCTCTTGGCCTGCCTGGTCCACACGGCCCGCCGGCGGGCCCGGGACGATCTGGCGGAGATGTTCTGCAAGCGGGTGGCGGCCAAGCTGAAGAACGCGAAGGACGAGCTGGAGGAGATCCGCAAGCAGCAACAGGCGCTGGTGGAGCGGATGACGGCACCTACCGCATGGTGCCGGAGCGGATCGACCCCGCCGACCTCGTACCGCGCGGCCCGGACGGGGCGCCCGCGCCGTTCCCGGCAGGGAAGAAGGCCCGCCGCAAGGCGGCGCGGGCGCTGGCCTCGAAACGGGCCGCCGCGCTGGCCATGGCGCAGAAAGCGGTGCAGAGCTCGGGGTCGTTCGCGGCGGAGTTCGCCGACATCGAGGCGGTGGCCGCGCACCACGGTAACAACCACGAGGTGCTGGTCGCCCGCTTCTACAAGCGGGACCGGGCGCCG
>LJCW01000268.1 GCA_001298555.1 Actinobacteria bacterium OV450 | reverse complement strand
CCGCGGCGGACTGACCACGAAGATCCATCTCGCTGCCGACGGCCGCTGCCGACCGCTGGCCTTCATCGTCACACCCGGCCAGGCCGGTGACGCACCGGCGTTCACCCAGGCCATGGCCGCGATCCGGGTGGCCAAGCCCAAAGGCAGACCTCGCACCCGTCCCATGGCTGCTGGCCGACAAGACATCCCACGCGGATAAGCGTCAAGCCGCCGTTGCTCTGAGTCCGGCTGAGACCAGTGGGAAAGCGACTGCTTCGTCGTAGGGGTGACCGTTCTGGAGACAGTGGAACAGCATGCCCATGAACCGATTGAAGAGGTTCCGCTGTGCTGCGACGTGGCGGTCGCCAGCTGCTCGGCGGCGGTCGTAGTGGGCTCTGGCGCCTGGCGACCTGGTGAGAGAGTTGAAGGCCCAGACATAGCCGACGGCGGCCAGCCTCTGGTTCTTGACCTTTCGGCTCATGACCTTGCAGCTCTTGCCGCTGGCTCTGGTAACCGGGGCGCTGCCCGCGTAGGCCTTGAGGGATCCAGCGGTGGCGAAACGGGTGCGGTCGTCGCCGATCTCCGCCAGGACCCGGGCACCGGTCAGTGCGGCGAGACCCGGAAAACTGCGGATGACCGGCGCGTCCGGATGTTCCTCGAAGGCCTCCGTGACGGCTTCCTCAAGCCGGTCGGCGTTGTCGCAGGCGGTGTTCAGCTGCCTGAGCAGAGCGGAAGTCTGATGTCCGAGAGCCGCTTCGACCTGCGGGAGCTGGTGAAGGTACTCGCGTTTGAAGACCTCGTGGAGTCGTTCGGCTTCGGTCTGGATGCCGCGGATGCGGCCGGCCTGCTTGAGCAGCGACTGCAGGCGCCGCCGTGTCAATTTTGCAGCCGATGTCGGGGTCGGTGCTGCGGCAAGGACGCTGCGGGCTTCCCTCGAGCACAGGCCCTGCTTGTGCTGGGCGAAGGCGGCGAGGATCGCCGGATAGAACTCTCTGAGCTGGGAACGAAGCTTGTTGTGGGCCTGGCCACGGGCCCAGACGGCATCCTGCTGGGCCCGGGCGAGCACGGCGATGGCCTGGACGAGCTCGGAGTCCGCCGGCAGCGGGCGGTGGGCGGCCATGTCGGTTCGCAGGATGTTGGCCAGGGCTGCGGCGTCGACGGCGTCCGACTTCTTGCGGGCGACGGAGTGGCGGTCCCGGTAGCGGGCGACCGCCAGCGGATTGATCGCGAAGACCGGTCGGCCGGTGGCCCGCAGGCAAGCGACAAGCAGCCCGCGTGACGTCTCGATCGCCACCGGGATCGGGGCTTCCTCGCCGTCGCCGTGCTCGGCCAGCAGGGCCATGAGCTGGGCAAACCCTGCGGCACCGTCGCTGATCCGCATCTTGGCGAGCTGCTGCCCGCCTGCATCGACCAGTGCGATGTCGTGGTGGTCTTCGGCCCAGTCCACCCCGCAGAACACTGGCGTCGGTAATCCGATGATCTCCATCCGGCCCCTCCTTCGTGACGACTCTCTTCCCAGACCAGAGCCTGTGCAGGGTGCGCGTGCTCCCTAGGTTCTGTTCTTGGTTGTGATCAATGTGTTGGTGGGAGGCTTCTGATCCAGATGGTTGCCGCGCGGAGGTGGAGGCCGGCGAGGTAGCTTTCGGGGGTCTTGTCGTACCGGGTGGCTATGCCGCGCCAGGTCTTCATCCGGTGGATGGCCCGTT
>LJCW01000267.1 GCA_001298555.1 Actinobacteria bacterium OV450 | reverse complement strand
CATGCAGCGAAGCAACGTTGACCTGCATAGACGGCGACTTGGTCGCATGTCCGGCTCAACGAGACGAGTCGGCTCGCCACGACTTTGAATCAGCCCTGCCGAACAAGCTGACGTCAGTCGCCGCCGCCATCCTCACCCTCACGATCTACACATGAAAAAGGCTCCAGGAGAGAGGTCGCATAACCCCTTTGAATCCGGATATAATAGATGCTGGTCACGAGGGCGTGGCGGCGAGATGCCGCGACTCACGCGTTGTCACGATTGAATGGGCATAGCTGCACACCAATGTCCGTATTGCGTATGGTCGAAAAGGTTTTGCCGGGAGCCGAGCAGGGTCACTGATGACTACACGCTCAAGGAATCCTCCTCGACTGGGCCGTCGCCCTCGTGTCCCTCGCCCTCGTCTGGTCCGCGTGCCTGAACCGGGGACTTTGCCCACCGTGCCGACGATGCCTTCGCCCCCGCTCGCTATGAGGTTTGGCTGCATTATCGAGAGCCAGACGCGGAAGAGGTTCGACCCTCGCATGCGTCATGACTTGTAGAGCAGGCACTCCTTGGAGGGTAGTTACCGCGGATGGTCCGGCCTCCACACTGCGGTAGCCCAAAGGCGGGGCTCGCCACTTCCCCGGCGCGCCCCGCCGACGATATAGGGAACGGGGCCGGGTGCTGCGGCTCGCCGCCCGGTCAGGCTGCCGGTGGTCTGAACGAGCACTTCGCTGCCTCCTGAAAACGCTGGGACACCATGCCGGGGTGCTCCAAGACGCCGTGAGGCCCCAGGTCAGGCCAGGCAACGCTTGAAGATGGGCTTCAGGGCCTGGTTGTCCGCGGGCCATGAGCCCCTTCGCCGCCCTTCGCCGCAAGAGCGGCGCTTCCACTTCTGCCGGCGCAGACCGGGAAAGAGGTCGCCCGGCGGACCCGACCATTGGCCATCACCACCTTCGTCTCGAAGCCGATCTTGTCCTCAACGCCGGCGGCCCGGCGCCGTTCCCGGCCCTCCGTCCACTAGCCGGGCAGATACGGGCGGCGGTCGATCAACGTGCGGCCCCGGCCGCTGGCATAGCTGCGCGAATCCGTGCGGCATCGGCCGGCGCCAGAGCTCTGCGGGCCGGGAGCTCGGCCTGGACCGCAACGCCTTCACACAGTTGAAGTCCTGGCGGATTGCGGTTTTGCGAACTAGATGTTCCCGTTGCAGGCGGGGTTGAACCAGCAGGTAGAGTGGACCTCTACGTGTATGAGCTGCAGTGTTCCCCTTGTTCCGCTGTTCCCTTTTCTTTCCGGCTGGACCGCAGACGGCATCATCGAGAAACTCGGCGTCCGACCGCCTGGTCCGCGAGAAGGAAGGCCGTGACAGCGAACCGACGGCCTGTCATCGATTCACAGTCTGTCAAGACCGCCCACACCTTCCTACCAGCACCCAGGGCATCGACTCGGGAAAGAAAATCGTGGGCCGCAAACCAGCAGCACCGTCGACACCCTCGGCCTGTTACTGCTGGCCATGGTCACCGCGGGCACGTCTCCGACAACGAGGCTGGCAAACAGGCCTGACCCGCACCGCCAGGGCTGATTCAAAGTCGTGGCGAGCCGACTCGTCTCGTTGAGCCGGACATGCGACCAAGTCGCCGTCTATGCAGGTCAACGTTGCTTCGCTGC
>LJCW01000266.1 GCA_001298555.1 Actinobacteria bacterium OV450 | reverse complement strand
GACTCCGTTGCTGAATTCGTCAGCTGGCGAGTCGGCAGCTGAGGCGTTCGAGTCTGCTGGTGCGGGGTTTGCGTAGTGGGTCGGTGGTCAACCAGGCGTCGAGCCGGACCACGTTGAGCGCGGTGGCGGAGAAGGCGTGTTGGACTCGGACTTTCGGCAGGCCGCGGTAGCGGGCCCGGCGGAGGCCGGTGACGTCGAGAGCCTGGTTGACGGTGCCCTCGACACCTGCGCGGAGGGCGTACTTGGCTCTCCAGGACTCGGTGTCCTGCTCGGCACGGGCCGTGGCGGTGCGTTCGTGGAGTTCGCGGGGCCGCAGGGTGAGCATGCGGGTGCCGCGGACGGAGCTGGTGCACTTGTCCCGGGAAGGGCAGGGGCGGCAGTCGGCGCGGGGGAAGTCGATCACGATGGCGTCACGGCCGTGCTGGGTGACCGGATACCAGCCGGCACTCGTGGAGCCCTGGGGGCAGCGGACCTGACGGGCCTTCCAGTCGATGAGGAAGGCGCTCTTGTCGAAGCCCTCGGCGGCCCTGGCCTGGGGAGAGTGGTCGCCCAGGAGTGGAGTGACCATGGTGATGCCCTGCCCAGCGGCAGCAGTGATCAGGTCGGCCGAGGGGTAGCCGGAGTCGAGATAGTGCTCGGCGGGCTTCACCTCGCGCTCGGTAAGGTTTTTCTGGATCCGCTCGGTCGCCTTCACATCGGGCACGGTGGCGTCGGTGGTGTGCACGTCGGTGATCAGGTTCGGTGCCGGGGCACGGAGGCAGCCTTCGGCTTCGGCTTCGGCTTCGGCTTCGGCTTCGGCTTCGGCTTCGGCTTCGGCCGGAGCGTGACAGGTCTCGGTTAGATGGATCTTGTAGCCGCACCAGAAGAGGTCATCGCCCTTGGCGGACCAGCGGGCGTCGGGGTCGTAGGGGGAAGCCAGGCGGGTACTGCCGGGCGGGACACCGTCATTGTCGGCGTCCCGCTTGCTGATCACCTCCCGTCCCCGGGCATCGACGCGGACGGTGTATGTCTGCACGAGGACCTGCCTCAGCAGGGCAACCGCCTCGATCTGACGGATCCATGCCGGGGCGCGGTCAGACCAGGCGGCCCGACACAGGACCAGCGCGTCCTGGCCGAATATCTGGGCGAGCCGCTCCCGCTTGGTCTTCGACGACGGCATCGTCCAGCCGTCGACGCGCGGCCCGTAGCGTTCGGCGAACTCGGCGACGTCGATCACTGCGGCCAGCCAGGACGGCGCCGCCACCGCCAGCGCCTCCAGCGCAGCCCGCACACTCTCCCCGGCCAGCTCGGTGCGGTTCAGGTCACGGACCGCACTGATCACAAGGGTGGAGTCGGTGCGCTGCTTGCCACCGGCCTTGACCAGCCCGGCCTCCCGGCAGTGCTCCAACAGCCGGTCGAAGAGCACCCGTTCCATCCCGTCGCCGGCCAGCCGGGAACGGAACCTCGACAGCGCACAGAAGTCGAAGCCGGTATCGGACAGCTCAGCGCCCAGGGCGTACTTCCACGACAGCCGATCCCGCGCCGCCTCCGCGGCCTGCCGGTCGGTGAGGTTCTCGGTGAATTGCAGCACCGTCACCAGGGCGAGCAAGGCCGGGGACTGGGCAGGAGCGCCACGACCGGGAAACACCTCGGCGAACAACGCGTCATCGAAGACCTCCGCGAGGTGGTCACGGACCCGCATAGGAAGGCTTCCCTTGGGAAAAGCCGCACGAGCCGTACGCACCGTCTGTTCCGGAATGGGCGGCAACCCCCCAGGCCGCATGGACATTGCACCGACCTCCTGCGGCCAGGGCAGACAGAACGACCGCACCGACGATCATGCCGAACAGACCCAGGCCACCGCAGGCAATTCAGCAACGGAGTCGGGCGGCGCGGGTGGAGGGGCTGAGCCGATGTAGAAGCTGGGTCATGCCGTGCAGTCGGCATCCGAACTTCCTTACGACGTGGTGCGCGACTGGGGCTGGGGCGTGCTGGCCTGGTGGGTTGGCTGGTGGGTGATTACCGCAGTGCGGTGCGGTCAGAGACCAGGCCGGCGATGGCGAGGTGGATCTCGTCGTAGTACTCGCGGCGTCCGGTGTACCGCTGGAGCGGGCGCCATTGCTTGTGCTCGGCGTTGGCGTGCTCGACTGGGATCCGGCGGGAGGACTGAGCCTTGCGCTCTTGCTCCCAAGCGGTGATGTCGTCGGCGTCCGCGTCCTTGCCCGGCTTCTTCGGCGGAGCGGTCACCTGGTCGGGGAAGTCTTTCGCCAGTCCCCGGTACCCGGCATCGACCTGGGCTTTCACCTCGGGGTACCGTTCGAACAGGTCCCAGGTCCCTTCGGTCTTCAAGGCGGTCTGATCGTGCATGCGACCGGGGCGGATCGCCCCGGTCCACAGCGTGCGGCCTGCCTCGTCGCTGATCACGGTGGCCTTCTTGGTGTTCTGCCTGCGCTTGCCGGATACGAAGGCCCTGCGGCCGGGCCGGTTCGCCCGAGGGCGGCGCACCTGGACCTCGGTGCCGTCGATCCGCAGCTCGACGCCCTCGGCCGCCGCGTAGGCGAAGACATCTGCCAGGGTACGAAGCCGCAGTTCAGGCGCGCCGGGCACGGCGAACCCGCGGGCCGCGAGCAGCGGCCGGATCTCATGGACGGCGCGTGTGATCGTCGAGCGGTCGACGCCGTAGAAGACGGCAAGGACCGCGTGCGGGAGCTGGAACCGCAGGACGACCAGAGTCGCGATCACCCGATCGGTGAAAACCAGGATGTGATCCGGGCCTCCGCCCTCGGCCCGCACACGCTCATGACCTCGACGCTCACGCAACCGGGCGTCCTCTCGCGCCATCCAGGGCCCGGCCAGCTCAGCGATGATCTTGCCGAGTCGATTCCTGGAGATGCCGGTGCAGATAGGATGCGAGAGAGCCGTACGGGCCAAGGATCGCTTCACAACTTTCCCAACCCGTACGGCTCTTCTCACGTCACGGCCCAGCCACATCCGCTGTCGCACACCACGTCGTTAGTGAAAGGTCAGCGCCGACGGGCGGCTCGTGCTGTTTCCGGTACTTCTTCACCCAGCCCCGCAGCGTCTCCGGGTTCAATTCGAGTTCGCGTGCCGTCTCCGAGATGGTCTTGCTGGAGCGGAGAGCGATCTGGACGGCTTCCGCACGGAACTCAGGGGTGTACTTACTGGTGGCGCCACTTCGTGCTTCCTCGTTTCCTTGACGGGACAACCCTATTGGGTCCCTGTCCGGAAACTTCGGGGCACCTCAAGCGTCATTGCGGCCTTCGATGCCCGGGTCTCCGCCCTGTTGGCGGAACGGGAGAGGGGCCTTGCCAATCTGACCTCCATTGCTGGCCTGGGCCGTCTCGCTGCGGAGATCGTCATCGCCGAGACTGGCGGTGACATGGCTCAGTTCGCCTCAGCCCACCGCCTCGCGTCCTGGATCGGGGTTTGTCCCGGGCAGAACGAGTCGGTCGGGGTGAACCGGTCCGGCCGCACTCGTC
Source organism: Actinobacteria bacterium OV450 (assembly GCA_001298555.1). Classification (GTDB taxonomy): domain Bacteria; phylum Actinomycetota; class Actinomycetes; order Streptomycetales; family Streptomycetaceae; genus Streptomyces. Next base: position 1,773 of record LJCW01000266.1, on the reverse strand, counting down.
CTGGTAACAAGGACCTCAAACGCCTGCTCGGGATCGCCGCGATGGTCGCCATCAGGAAGAAGGACTCCTACCTCGGCGTCTTCTTCCGACGGCTGGCAGCCAGGCGAGGTGGCAAACGGGCCCTGGTCGCGGTGTTGCACAAACTCGCCATCGCCATCTGGCACGTCCTGCACGACCACACGCCCTACCGAGAACTCGGCGCCGACCACTTCACCCGCCGCGATCCTTGCGGGCCATGCGCCGCATGATCAAGGAAGCCAACAGCCTCGGACTGTCACGGCAGCTGTAGTTCCAGCGTCTGCGCTGGTCAGCGCCCGATGGGCTGGGTGAGGGCATGAGTACGGCCACCGCGATCATGGACGTTTGTGACGACGTATCAAGACGCGGTGGCCGTGGAAGCAACGATTGCCGAGCAGGCGTGGGGCGAGGCGTTCGGGAGGGTGATGGCGGCGGTCGCGGACTGTTTCGCGCGGCGTGAGACGCGAGCGACGGCGGCGGAGCTGGTCGAGGGACTCCTGCTGGAGCTGGATACGCGGAACTGCTGGACGCTCGCGCAGGCGCTGGGACATTCGGGCCCGCATCGGCTGCAGCACCTCCTGTCGCGTGCTCGGTTCGACCACGAGCGGGCGCGGAAGGAGATCGCCCGCCTCGTGATCGATGAAGTGGCTGGTCAGGACGTGGTGTTGGTGGTGGACGGGACGGGTGATGCGAAGTCGTCCACGGACTGCGTGGGGGCAGGCCGGCAGTACTCCGGCGCGATCGGCGGCGTCGGACTGTGCCAGGTGGCGGTGCATCTGGCGGTGGTCACCGCGTCCACGAAGGTGATCATCGACCGGGCCTTGTATCTCCCGGCGGACTGGGCCGCGGACGAGGAACGCCGCGAGGTGGCCGGGGTGCCGGAGGAGATCGTGTTCGCGACGAAGCCGCAGCAGGCGCCGGCCATGGTCACCGACGCGCTCACCACGGGGATCGGGGCCCGTTGGTTCACGGGCGATGAGGTGTACTGCGGGCGCGAACTCCGCCGGGGCATACGGGCGCTGGGGCTGGGCTACGCGGTCGGCATCGCCTCCACCTACCAGGTCACCGACGGGAGTGGCCGCCGGTGGGAGGCTCGCAAGCTGATCAACAAGGTGCGGCCCGGGCAGTGGATGCGCCGGCAGACCGGACACGGCACGAAGGGCACCCTCGAATACGACTGGGCCTGGCTCGATGTCCGCCCCGACGACGCCCCCGACGAGAACGTGGCGGGGACGAACGTGCTGGTTGCGCGACGGCACCGCTACACCGGCGAGGTGTCCTTCTTCCGCTGCTGGCACCCGGTGATGTCGCGATCGGCACGCTGGTGGAAGTGATCTGTCGCAGGTGGCGGATCGAGGAGACCTTCCAGCTCGCCCAGGGCTTCACCGGACTCGACCAGGGCCAGGTGACCTGCTGGAACTCCTGGATGCGCTGGTCACTGTTCTCCCTGATCGCCGCCGCCGTCCTCGCCCTCACGGCCACTGCAGCGCAGGCCCGCCCTGCCGCCTCGGACCGGCTCATCCCGCTGACCTGCCCTGAACTCGTCCGTCTCCTGCGGGCCCTCGTGCTGCCGCTGCCCGTCCGTGACCGTGACCACGTCCTGCACTGGACCGCCTGGCGGCGCCAGCACCAAGCCATCGCGGCAACCTGCCACCAGCAACGGCACCGCCGTCACGACCAGCCGTGATCAAGAACTACAGCTGCCGTGGCTGTAGCCAGCATCGCGATCACAGCGAGCGACGAGCGCTTACTGGG
>LJCW01000265.1 GCA_001298555.1 Actinobacteria bacterium OV450 | reverse complement strand
CCGGCTGCACTTCCTCCACAGCCTCAGCCGAAACGATCACGTCTGTCATCAGGTGTCACTTCCTGTTCGAAGATCCACCGTTGACCGTACAGACCCCCGCCCCGATTTTCCCGGCCACGGGGCGGGACCGAAAGGGCCCGGGATGACTACTCGGTTGGCGACACCTCTGACTTAACCGGCTTTGTGTGACCAGCGGCGAGGCGGAACGAAGGGGCGAACTCCGGGTCCAGCAGCGCTCGCCGGTCTGCCCGGAACGCATCGATCGGATATCCAGTGGCACCTTCGATAGCAAGGTCTGCGAGGATCTTCCCGATCAGACTTGCGAACTTTGCTGCATGGCCCGCGCCGATACCAATAAGCACGCGCGGATGTCCAGGCGCACGGTCAAGAATGAAATCCCGGTCCGGTGGCATGTCATATATGCATGTTTTACTGAAGAGTACCGGTCCAAGGGCACTGGGGAGCCGGTCTTTAAGGAACGACGATACAAGCGCCGCCTCTTCGGAGTTCGGTACATGCGAACGGCTTTGCTGGGTCACGAAGCGGCCACTCATATCCCTGGCAGCCTTAACCGCTAACTCTTCATTTACAGGAAAACCGTAGAAAAGCGGGTTGCCATGCCAGATCCACACCGGGAAGCGATCGGGTGTGAACTCTCCCGTGTTTGGTGTAGCGAAGTAGCTGACCTGCTCCTGACTGAGTGTGATATTCCAACTGAGCCCAAGGCCGGGCAGGAGGTCGGCTAGCCACGATGCTGCGCAGAGGATTACAGACTCGGCGGTGAAGGAGCCTCGGCTCGTTTCCACAGTTACGTGCCACTGGGACGAGGCGAGGCGCCTCACTCTTGTGTCCGGCATGATTTCGACTCCGCGAGCACGGGAGAGGGATACGTGTGCCGCAGTGGCCCGCCGGATATCGAGGATTCCTCCTTCCTCCTGGTAGAGGGCAAAAACATCGTCGCCAATGCGCCACTGTGGCCAGCGTTTCCGGATTTCTGGTGCGTCAAGCTCCTCCGAAACAACACCCGAAGCTTCAAGGGCGCGGCGGGAATCGTCCAGCTCCGCTTCCCCAGTGGTACCACGTTGGGCGAGATCCAGACCGCCGGTTCTTTCTATGAGCTTCAAACCCGTCTCTGCCTCAACTTCTTCCCAGGCATCGTAAGCAGCCCGTGTGAGAAGGGAGTAGTCTGGAGAGTGATAGGTGTGTCGGATAATGCGGGATCGGTCTTCCGATGCTCCGAATCCGTGGCCTATAGGGAACTGCTCCAGGACTAGAACATCGGCACCTCCCGACTGGCTGAGCCAGAACGCCGTGGCACTGCCAAGCGCCCCCGCCCCGACGACGATATAATCGTAATTCCGCTTCAAGCTCTCTCCCCCAGCGGGCTTATTGAGTCGGAACTCTTTGGTTGCCTTGGTCGTTGGGTGGGGGTGTGACTGGGGTGGGGGACCTGAGGCGTGTGGCGCTGGCGGCGCAGGAGGTGGTGCGGTTGCGGGCGGTGGCCGCGCTGGAGTCGGGGCGGGTGGATACCTACCGTCAGGCCGCTGAGGTGTTCGGGGTGGGTGAGCGGTCGGTGGGGACCTGGTGGCGCAAGTACCAAGCCGGCGGTCGGGAGGCTCTCGCTGTCCGGCGGACCCGCCGTAGCGGCCGGCCCGAGCTGATCGCCGACGCGGAGCGGGCGACGGTGTTGCAGGCGCTGGCCGACTCCACGCCCGAGGACCTGCTCCTGGGCGGCCCGTTGTGGACCCGGCCGCTGGTGGCCGAGCCG
>LJCW01000275.1 GCA_001298555.1 Actinobacteria bacterium OV450 | reverse complement strand
GCCGGGGGCAGGGGGCGGGTGGATCGGTGACAGGAGGATGCGGGTGGCGTTCCACTTTCGGTTCGGGGACGGGGACCTGCTGCGGTGCCGGTTCTCGGTCTCGCCGCGCTGGGAGACGCAGGAGGCGGTGCGGACCCTGTTGCAGCCGGACCGGCAGGCGTACCACCTGCCCTGGCTGCGGCAGATCCGGGCGGCCGCCGCCGGGCTGGACCTGCGGCCGTTGTGGCTGCTGATGCCGCGGGCCGGCCACAACCCGGACTTCCTGAGCCCGCCGCCGGCCGGCCCGTCCGTCACCTTCGAGGAGGAGGTGGCACGGGTCCGGTCCGCGGCCGCCGATCCGGAGGCGGTGCGGGAGGACCTGCGGCGCGCGCTCCTCTGCACCCCGGGCGCCGCGGAGAGCGACCTCGGGCGGCGGATGCTCGCGGATCCGGCCCGGGCGGTACGGGAGCTGGCCGATCTGTACGAGCAGGCCTGGGCCGCACTGGTCGCCCCGCACTGGCCGCGGCTGCGCGCCCTGCTGGAGGCGGACATCCTCTTCCACTCGCGGCGGCTGGCTGCGGGCGGTCTGGAGGCGCTGTTCGAGGGCCTCCACCCGGATCTGCGGTGGTCGGACGGGACGCTCACGATCGACCGCCGCACCCACCACGACCGGTCCCTGGACGGGCAGGGCCTGCTCCTGATGCCGAGCGCGTTCGTGTGGCCGGAGGTGGTCGGCGGGTACGACCCGCCCTGGCAGCCGACGCTGGTGTACCCGGCGCGCGGCATCGGCGCGCTGTGGACGGCGGCGACGCCGGGTGCCACCCCGCGGGCGCTGGCCCGGCTGCTGGGCCGGGGCCGGGCTGACGTGCTGTGCGCGCTGGACGAGCCGGCCTCCACGACCGATCTGGCCCGCCGGCTCGGTCTGGCACCGGCCACGGTCTCGGCCCACCTGAAGGCCCTGCACGGGGCGGGCCTGCTGATCTCGGCCCGCCACGGCCACCGGATCCTGTACGAGCGCACCCCGCTCGCCATCGCCCTGACGACGGGTCAACCGCCGTAGCCCCCGGCCGTGCCTCGGCGTCGCAGGACGGACCCGTCTCCCCTCATGTCGCGGCGCGCCGGTCTGCGAGTCCGCACGCCCGCGCACCGACCCGTCGACACGTCATATCGGTGACCCACGCCACGACGGCGGCCCGCGACAGCCCGGTCGCGGCGCGGCGGGGCGGCCTGAACGGCGTGATCAGCACGATGCACCCGGCATCGCGGCGTCGCACGCGACCGGTCGGCGCTCCCCGCCCTCCCGGACGGTCCGGTGCGTGGGCCGGCCTGACGAGGTGGAGCAGCAGCCCGGCCGCGGCGCGGCGGGCCGGTGCCGTGAGGAGGGCGGCGCGCATGCCGGTGCGGAGCTCCTCGCCCGAAGTCGAACGGGGCTCCGCCGCATGGGGGTTCCGCGCGGCCGTCGCCGGACAGGGCCGTCCGGAGACGGCCGGGGCCGGGTCAGGCCAGGTGCCGCTCCACCGTCTCGACCTTCGACGTCAGCCCGTCGACCACCCCGGGGCGGATGTCGGCCTTCAGGACCAGCGACACCCGCGGCGCCCGCTCCTCCACGGCCGCCACCGCGCGCTTGACCACGTCCATCACCTCGTCCCACTCCCCCTCGACGGAGGTGAACATGGCGTCCGTGCGGTTCGGCAGCCCCGACTCCCGTACGACGCGCACCGCATCGGCCACGTATTCGCCGACCTCTTCACCGACCCCCAGCGGGGTCACCGAGAACGCGACGATCATGCGGCGTTCGCCGCCTCGCGCCGGGCGCGGGCCGCCATCACGCTGTCGGCCTCCTCGCGCTTGAGCAGCTTGTCGCCGTACAGGCCGCCGAACGGCAGCAGCGCCAGCAGGAAGAACAGGGCGACCCTCTTGACCGGCCACTTCGCCTTGTTCCACACGTCCAGCAGGAAGACCGCGTAGATGAGGAACAGGATCCCGTGCAGGATGCCGAGCGGCATCATCAGGTAGTCGATGTCGGAGATCCGGCTCAGCACCGATCCGAAGATCAGCAGGGCCGGGAACGACAGGGCCTCCGGGACGGAGATGAGGCGCAGCCGGTGCAGGGCGGAGGCGGTCTTGATGTCCACGTGTCAGCCTTCGGGGTGGTGGCCTGGGGGTCCGTCCCAGTGTCTCAGCCGCTTTGCGGGATCTTGACCGGGGGTGTCCGCGACGGTGTGGGAGACGCCGCAGTCGCCGGATATCGGCCACCGGGCTCTGTTCGCCCCCGCCCGCTGCCGATAACGTCATCCCGTGGCTCAGTTCCGACTCCAAGGCAGCAAGGTGCTCGCCGTCGACCTGACCGGGGATGCCGTGAAAGCGAAGAACGGCTCCATGGTGGCGTACGACGGCCAGATGGCCTTCAAGAAGATGACCGGCGGCGGCGAAGGCCTGCGCGGCATGGTGACCCGTCGGCTGACGGGTGAACAGATGACCGTGATGGAGGTGCAGGGCCACGGCACCTGCTTCTTCGCCGACCGCGCGAGCGAGATCAATCTGGTCAACCTGCGCGGCGAGAAGCTGTACGTGGAGTCCAGCAACCTCCTGTGCACCGACGCCGGCCTGCGCACCGGCACCACCTTCACCGGCCTGCGCGGCGGGGCGACGGGCAACGGCCTGTTCACCACGACCGTCGAGGGCAACGGACAGGCGGCGATCATGTCCGACGGCCCGGCGGTGGTGCTGCGCGTCAGCGCCCAGTACCCGCTCTCGGTCGACCCGGGGGCGTACATCGCGCACACCGGCAACCTCCAGCAGTCCTTCCAGTCGGGGGTCACCTTCCGCACCCTGATCGGCGAGGGCTCGGGCGAGGCGTTCCAGATCCGCTTCGAGGGCGAGGGCCTGGTCTACGTGCAGCCCAGCGAGCGCAACACCATCGGGGGCGACATCTGATGCCGTTCCGCGAGATCAACTCGAAGATGGTCGAGGCCCAGGTGATCCCGGGGCAGAGGATGTACAGCCAGCGCGGCGCGATGCTCGCGTACCGCGGCGAGGTCTCCTTCACCCCGAGCCTGACGGGCGGTCAGGGCGGGGTGATGGGCATGATCGGGCGCCGGGTGGCGAACGAGCAGACCCCGCTGATGGAGGTGGAGGGCAGCGGCACCGTGATGTTCGGTCACGGCGGCCACCACATCCAGGTGATCGGCCTGACCGGCGAGACGCTGTACGTCGAGGCCGACCGGCTGCTCGCCTTCGACGGCACCCTCCAGCAGGGCACGATGTTCATGGGCTCGCAAGGTGGTGTCATGGGCATGGTCCGTGGCCAGGTGACCGGCCAGGGCCTGTTCACCACCACCCTCAAGGGGCACGGCTCGGTCGCCGTGATGGCCCACGGCGGGGTCATCGAGCTCCCCATCACCCCGAACCGGCCGGTCCACGTCGACCCGCAGGCGTACGTGGCCCACCACGGGGACGTCAGGAACAAGCTCTCCACCGCGCTCGGCTGGCGGGACATGGTGGGGCGCGGCTCGGGCGAGGCGTTCCAGCTGGAGCTGTCGGGCCAGGGTGCCGTGTACGTGCAGGCGTCGGAGGAGAAGCTGTGAACTTTGGTCCCGTGACCGGCGGACCCGGTGGTCCGACGGTCTTCGACCCGCACACCCTGCCCTCCGACGACAACGTGAACGCGTACACCTTCTGCGTGGAGCTCAAGGGGAGCCAGTGGTTCCTGCAGAAGGGCAAGATGATCGCCTACTACGGGCGCATGGAGTTCAACGGCATCGGCAACGGCCGCTTCGACCGGCTCCTGCGCACGAGCTTCCACTCGCCGCTGCACGCCAGCGACTGGGTGGTGGCGGAGGGCCAGGGCAAGATGCTGCTGGCCGACCGCGCTTTCGACGTGAACTCGTACGACCTGGACAATGGGAACCTGACCATCCGGTCGGGCAACCTGCTGGCCTACCAGCCCTCGCTCGCCCTCAAGCAGTCGATCGTGCCGGGGTTCCTGACCCTGATCGGCACGGGGAAGTTCGTGGCGGCCTCCAACGGCCCGGTGGTGTTCATGGAGCCGCCACTGCGGGTGGACCCGCAGGCGCTGGTGGGCTGGGCGGACTGCCCGTCCCCCTGCCACCACTACGACCACGGCTACATGTCCGGCGTCATCGGCGGGCTGCGCTCGCTGACGGGCATCGGCGGCAGCTCCGGCGAGGAGCACCAGTTCGAGTTCGTCGGGGCGGGAACGGTGCTGCTGCAGTCGTCGGAGATGCTGATGGCGGAGCAGGCGGTCGGGGGTGTCGGCGCCGGCGCGGAGTCGGCGGGTGTGCCCGGGGCCGGGTACGGCGGCGGACACGGGCAGCAGGGCCCGCTCGGGCAGCTGGGCGTGCCGCGGATGCCGGGGCAGCTGGGTGATCTCCAGCGGCGCCTCGGATTGTGATCTTCAGCTTTCCCGTTTTTGTACGTAATTCAACTTCTTAGGTAGAGTTCACTCATGGAGACCATGGAGACCGAGACGGCCACCCTCCCCCAGACTCCGTCCGGGGGGACGCCCTGGCTGACCGACGCCGAGCAGTGCGCCTGGCGCACCCACCTGGACGTCAGCAGACTGCTGATGCACCAGCTGGAAAAGGATCTCCAGCCCTTCGGACTCACCAACAACGACTACGAGATCCTCGTGAACCTCTCGGAGTCCGCGGACCACCGGATGCGGATGAGCGACCTCGCCACGTCGACGCTCCAGTCCAAGAGCCGGCTGTCCCACCAGATCACCCGGATGGAGACGGCCGGCCTGGTCGTCCGCGTGAACTGCGAGTCCGACCGCCGGGGCCTGTACGCCGTACTGACCGACGAGGGCATGGAGCTCATGCGGAAGGTCGCCCCGCACCACGTGGCGTCCGTCCGCCGGCACTTCATCGACCTGCTGCCCCCGGAGGCCCTGACGGCGCTGCGCGCCTCGCTGGAGCCGGTCGCGAACCACCTGCGCGACCAGCGCGGCAAGGCCTGACACCGTCGGCGGCATCCCGTCCGGGGTGCCGTCCGGGGTGCCGTCCCGCGCGGCGGCCCGGAGAACGGGCGGTGACGCTCGCCCGCCGGCCGCCCGCCCGGCAACCGCAAGCGCGTGGCCGGCCCCGGGGAGGTCAGTCGTGCACTGCAAGGCGTACGTTGCGGCGGCCGCGGCCGTGGTCCTGCTCGTCGGGGGCCCGGCGGCGGCCGCCGTCGCTCATCCGGCCGGCGCGGCGCGGACGGCCCCCGCGGCCGTCCCGGCGCGCGCCTCCGCGGTTCTGATGCGAACGGCAGCGGGCGCCCCTAGACTGGCGAGCGCCCGGATAACCCCGATCTTCGAGGGAGTGGCGTCATGGCCAAGCGCGGCAACAAGAAGCGAGCACGCAAGAAGAAGAAGGCGAACCACGGCAAGCGTCCCAACGCCTGACCGTCCGCCCCGCAGACACGCGAGAGCCGCGCCCCGCTGACCGGGGCGCGGCTCTCGCGTACGGTCGGCCCTACGCCTCGGTCAGCGTGGCCAGGAGGGTGTCCGCGGCCGCGTACGGGTCCAGCTCGCCGGCCGCGACGCGGGCCGCGAGGGCGTCCAGGTGCGCGTCCCCGCGCACGTCCGCCATCCGGGCCCGCAGGGCCGTCACGGCGATGGTCTCCACCTCGCGCGCGGCCCTGGCCGTACGGCGCTCGGCCAGCACCCCGCGCTCGTCCATCCACGCCCGGTGCTTCTCCAGGGCCTCGACCAGCTCGTCGATGCCCTGGCCGCGGGCCGCGACCGTCTTGACGATCGGCGGCCGCCAGTCGCCCGCGCCCCGGGACTCGCCCAGGCCCAGCATGTGGTTCAGCTCGCGGGCGGTCGCGTCCGCGCCGTCCCGGTCCGCCTTGTTCACCACGTACACGTCGCCGATCTCCAGGATGCCCGCCTTGGCGGCCTGGATGCCGTCGCCCATCCCGGGCGCCAGCAGCACCACCGAGGTGTCGGCCTGCGAGGCGATCTCCACCTCCGACTGGCCCACGCCCACGGTCTCGACCAGGATCACGTCGCAGCCGGCCGCGTCGAGCACCCGGATGGCCTGCGGCGCGGCCCAGGCCAGGCCGCCCAGGTGGCCGCGGGTGGCCATGGAGCGGATGTAGACCCCCGGGTCGGAGGCGTGGTCCGACATCCGTACCCGGTCGCCGAGCAGCGCACCGCCGGAGAACGGCGAGGACGGGTCGACGGCGAGGACGCCGACCCGCTTGCCGGCCTTGCGGTACGCGGAGACCAGCGCCGAGGTGGACGTGGACTTGCCGACGCCCGGGGACCCGGTCAGGCCCACCACGTACGCCCCGCCCGTCAGCGGGGCCAGGGCCGCCATCACCTCGCGCAGCTGCGGGGACGCCCCCTCGACCAGCGAGATCAGCCGGGCCACCGCTCTCGGCCTGCCGTCACGCGCCTGGGCCACCAGCTGGGGGACGTCCACCGTCATGCGTGCTGCGCTCCTCGGTTCTCGCTGTCGGTACGGCTTCGGGTACGGATACGGGGCGGTCCTGCCTCTTCGGACCGAGCCGCTCAGGGCACGCGGATGATCAGGGCGTCGCCCTGGCCGCCGCCACCGCACAGCGCGGCCGCGCCGACCCCGCCGCCACGGCGCTTGAGCTCCAGCGCCAGGTGCAGCACGACGCGGGCGCCGGACATGCCGATCGGGTGGCCCAGGGCAATGGCGCCACCGTTGACGTTCACCCTTTCCGGGGTGACGCCGAGGTCCTTCATTGACTGCACGGCGACCGCCGCGAAGGCCTCGTTGATCTCGATGAGGTCCAGGTCGGAGACCTCCAGGCCCTCCTTCGACAGGGCGTGCAGGATCGCGTTCGAGGGCTGCGACTGGAGGGAATTGTCCGGACCCGCCACGTTGCCGTGGGCGCCGATCTCTGCGATCCACTCCAGGCCCAGCTCCTCGGCCTTCGCCTTGCTCATCACGACGACGGCGGCGGCGCCGTCGCTGATCTGCGAGGAGGTGCCCGCGGTGATCGTGCCGTCCTTGGCGAAGGCGGGGCGCAGCTTGCCGAGGGACTCCACCGTGGTCTCCGGGCGGATGCCCTCGTCCTGGGAGAAGATCACCGGGTCGCCCTTGCGCTGCGGGATCTCGACCGGGGTGATCTCGGCCTCGAAGACGCCGTTCTTCTGCGCGGCGGCGGCCCGCTGGTGCGAGGCGGCGGCGAACTCGTCCTGCGGGGCGCGCTCGATGCCCAGGCGGGTGTTGTGCTTCTCGGTGGACTCGCCCATCGCGATGTTCTCGAAGGCGTCGGTGAGGCCGTCGTAGGCCATCGCGTCCAGCATCTCGATCGCGCCGTACTTGAATCCCTCCCGGGACTTCGGCAGCAGGTGCGGGGCGTTGGTCATGGACTCCTGGCCGCCGGCGACGACGACGTCGAACTCGCCGGCGCGGATCAGCTGGTCGGCGAGGGCGATCGCGTCGAGGCCGGAGAGGCACACCTTGTTGATGGTGAGCGCCGGGACGTTCATCGGGATGCCGGCCTTGACGGCGGCCTGGCGGGCGGGGATCTGGCCCGCGCCGGCCTGCAGCACCTGGCCCATGATCACGTATTGCACCTGGTCACCGGCGATGCCGGCCCGGTCCAGCGCGGACTTGATGGCGAAGCCGCCGAGGTCGGCGCCCGAGAAGGACTTCAGCGAGCCGAGCAGCCGCCCCATGGGCGTGCGGGCCCCGGCGACGATCACTGACGTGGTGTTGTTCGTTCCGGACATGGAGCACAGCCCCTTGAGGATGAGGAGTGAACGAGGGTTTACCTGAATGTACTGAGCGGTACCCGCGCCGTCACCGGGCAGTCGGTGTGATCGCTGGCACGTTGCGTGACCACCCTCCTCGGCGGTGCACTGGTCCCATGCTGACAAGAATCGACCACATCGGGATCGCCTGCTTCGACCTGGACAAGACCGTCGAGTTCTACCGTGCCACGTACGGCTTCGAGGTGTTCCACTCCGAGGTCAACGAGGAGCAGGGCGTCCGCGAGGCCATGCTCAAGATCAACGGGACCTCCGACGGCGGCGCCTCCTACCTCCAGCTCCTCGAACCCACCCGGGAGGACTCCGCGGTGGGCAAGTGGCTGGCCAAGAACGGCGAGGGCGTGCACCACATCGCCTTCGGCACCGAGGACGTGCTGGGCGACTCGGAGGCCATCCGCGGCAAGGGCGTCCGGGTCCTCTACGACCAGCCCCGCACGGGTTCGATGGGCTCCTCCATCACCTTCCTGCACCCCAAGGACTGCCACGGAGTCCTCACCGAACTGGTCACCTCCAACCCCGACCATTGATGGACCACTGATGGCCCGATTCCCCGGCCGGTAGAGTGGCCATGGCTCGGCCGGGGTTCGGTGCGGAGACGGGGTCGGGGCCTGTGACCCCTGCCCCGGTATCTGACACCATTCCCCCGGGGGCGTCGTTCAGCGGGCGAGCGATGCTCAATTGGGAGTGAGCTTGCGACCAGGGGACGGATGGGACCGCGCTGTGCGGGGCTACGAAAGCCAGGAGAGCCATCAGGCTGAAGCCGACCACCTCTCGCGCTTCGAAGCCGAGATGGAGCGGCTGAAGAAGGAGCGCGGGAAGGCCGTCCAGCACGCCGAAGCCCTCGGCTACCAGGTCGAGGTGCTGCGCGCCAAGCTCCACGAGGTACGCCGCAACCTGGCGTCCCGGCCCGCCTACGACGGCGCGGACATGGGCTACCAGGCGGAGCAGCTGCTCCGCAACGCCCAGATCCAGGCCGACCAGATGCGCTCGGACGCCGAGCGCGAACTGCGCGACGCCCGGGCGCAGACCCAGCGCATCCTGCAGGAGCACGCCGAGCACCAGGCGCGCCTCCAGGCCGAGCTGCACGCCGAGGCCGTCAACCGCCGCCAGCGGCTGGACCAGGAGCTCAACGAGCGCCGCCAGACCGTCGAGGCGCACGTCAACGAGAACGTCGCCTGGGCCGAGCAGCTGCGCGCCCGTACCGAGGCCCAGGCCCGCCGGCTCATGGACGAGTCCCGCGCCGAGGCCGAGCAGGCCCTGAACGCCGCGCGCGCCGAGGCCGCGCGCGTCGCCGAGGAGACCCGGCGCCGGCTGGCCGCCGACGCCGAGGCCGCCCGTGCGGAGACCGAGGCGACCCTGCTGCGCGCCCGCAAGGAGGCCGAGCGGCTGCTGACCGCCGCCTCCGCGCAGGCCCAGGAGGCCACCGAGCACGCCGAGCGGCTGCGCAGCAGCACCACCGCCGAGGCCGAGCAGACCCGGCAGCAGACCCTCGACCTCGGCCGGGTGGCCGAGCAGCGGGTCCAGGAGGCCGACGGCGCCCTGCGTGCCGCGCGCGCCGAGGCCGAGAAGCTCCTCGCGGACGCCAAGGAGAGCGCGTCCCGGCAGTTGGCGTCGGCGGAGTCCGTCAACGAGCAGCGCACCCGGACCGCCAAGGAACAGGTCGCCCGGCTGGTCGGCGAGGCCACGAAGGAGGCCGAGGCCCTCAAGGCCGAGGCCGAGCAGACCCTCGCCGACGCCCGCGCCGGCGTCGAGCGGCTGCGCGCGGAGGCCGCGGAGCAGGCCCGCGCGGCGGCGGCCGAGGACACGGCCGCGCAGCTGGCGAAGGCCGCCCGCACGGCCGAGGACGTGCTGAACAAGGCCTCGGAGGACGCGCGGGCCACCACCCGTGCCGCGTCCGAGGAGGCCGAGCGGATCCGCCGCGAGGCCGAGTCCGAGGCGGAGCGGCTGCGCGCCCAGGCCGCGGCCACGGCCGACGAGCTCAAGGGCGCGGCGAAGGACGACACCGAGGAGTACCGGGCCCGGACCGTCGAACTCCAGGAGGAGGCCCGGCGGCTGCGCGGCGAGGCGGAGCAGCTGCGCGCCGAGGCCGTCGCCGAGGGCGAGCGGATCCGCGGCGAGGCGCGCCGCGAGGCGGTCCAGCAGATCGAGGAGGCGGCCCGGACCGCCGAGGAGCTGCTCGGCAAGGCCAAGTCGGACGCGGACGAACTGCGCGGCGGGGCCAGGGCCGAGAGCGAGCGGGTCCGCGCCGAGGCAGTCGAGCGGGCCACCACGCTGCGCAAGCAGGCCGAGGAGACGCTGGAGCGGACGCGCGCCGAGGCCGAGCGGCTGCGCGCCGAGGCCGAGGAGCAGGCGGAGGCCGTCCGGGCCGAGGCCGACGCGGCGGCGCGTGCACGGCGCGAGGAGACGGAAGAGGCCCTCGCGGCGAAGCGGGCGGAGGCCGACGAGGAGCTCGTCCGCCTGCACACGGAGGCCGAGGACCGGCTGGGCACGGCCGAGCAGACGCTGCGCGATGCGCGCGGGGCGGCGGAGGGCATCCGCCGGGAGACCGCCGAGGAGGCCGACCGGCTGCGCGCCGAGTCGGCGGAGCGGATCCGCACCCTCCAGGCGCAGGCGGAGGCGGAGGCCGAGCAGCTGCGCACGGAGGCGGCGCAGGACGCCGGGCGGGTGCGCGCGGAGGCCGAGCAGGTCGCCGTACGGCTGCGCAGCGAGGCGGAGTCCGAGGCGGAGCGGGTGCGTTCCGAGGCGCAGGAGACCGCGGACCGGCTGCGCGCGGAGGCGAAGGCCGCCGCCGAGCGGGTCGCCGCGGAGGCCGCCGAGGCGCTGGCCGCCGCGCAGGAGGAGGCCGCCCGGCGCCGCCGGGAGGCCGAGGAGGCCCTGGCGTCGGCCCGGACGGACGCCGACAGCGAGCGGGCCCAGGCCCGCGAGCAGAGCGAGGAACTGCTGGCCGCGGCCCGCAAGCGCTCCGAGGAGGCGCAGGCCGAGGCGGCCCGCCTGACGGAGGAGGCGGAGCGTCGCGCCGCGGAGCTGGTGTCGGCGGCCGAGGCCACCGCCCAGCAGGTGCGGGACTCCGTCGCCGGTCTGCACGAGCAGGCCGAGGAGGAGATCGCCGGGCTGCGCAGCGCCGCCGAGCACGTGGCGGAGCGTACGAAGACGGAGGCCGAGGAGGAGGCTTCGCGGGTCCGCGCGGACGCCTACGCCGAGCGCGAGCGGGCCTCCGAGGACGCCAACCGGATCCGCAGCGAGGCGCGGGCCGAGACGGACGCGGCGAAGGCGCTGGCGGAGCGCACGGTCGGCGACGCGATCGCCGAGGCCGAGCAGCTGCGCAGTGACACCGCCGAGTACGCGCAGCGGGTGCGCACGGAGGCGACGGACGCGCTGGCCGCCGCCGAGCGCGACGCGTCCCGCACCCGGGCCGACGCCCGTGCCGACGCGAACCGGATCCGCGGCGAGGCGGCGGAGTCCCTGGAGTCCTCGCGTGCCGAGGGTGCCCGGATCGTCGCCGAGGCGACGGCGGAGGCCGAGCGGGTCACCGAGGAGACCCGGGCGGCGAACGCGGCGACCGTCGGCGAGGCCACCGCGGAGGCGGAGCGGATCACCGCCGAGGCGGCCGAGGCCGCGGAAGCCACCCGGACCGAGGCGGCGGGCACGCTGGACGAGGCCCGCGTGGAGGCGGGCCGGCTGCGCACGGAGGCAGCCGAGCAGGCCGACCGGCTCGTCACCGAGGCCGTGTCCGAGGCGGAGCGGCTCACCGAGGAGACGCGCGCCGCGAACGAGACCGCGGTCGGCGAGGCGACGGCGAAGGCCGAGCGGCTCACCCGGCAGGCGACCGACATGCTGGCGGCGGCGGAGCGCGACGCGACCCGGATCCTGGTCGATGCCCGCAACGAGGGCGACCGGCTGGTCGACGAGACGCGCGCGGCGAACGAGGCCACGGTCGGCGAGGCCGCGGCGGAGGCCGAGCGGCTGCGCCGGGAGGCGGCGCAGACCCTGGAGGACGCCCGTGCGGAGGGCGGCCGGATCATCGGCGAGGCCACCGCGGAGGCGGACCGGGTCACGGTCGCGGCGAACGAGACGCTGGCCGCTGCGGAGCGCGAGTCGGAGCAGACGCTCGACGAGGCGCGCGCGGAGGCGAACCGGCTGCGCAGCGAGGCCGCCGAGCAGGCGGACCGGCTCATCACGGAGGCGGCGTCCGAGGCGGACAAGCTCACCGAGCAGACCCGCAAGGACAACGAGCGCACGGTCGGCGAGGCGCAGGCCGAGGCCGAGCGGCTGCGCGCGGAGGCCTCGGAGGCCCTGGCGTCGGCGCAGGAGCACGCCTCCCGTACCCGTTCGGAGGCCGAGCGGGTCAAGGCCGAGGCGGCGACGGAGGCGGAGCGCACCCGTACGGAGGCCCGCGAGGAGTCCGAGCGGCTGCTGGACGAGGCCCGCGAGGAGGCCAACAAGCGGCGCAGCGAGGCCGCGGAGCAGGTGGACCGGCTCATCACCGAGGCCGCCACGGAGGCGGACCGGCTCACCGCCGACGCGCAGGCCCAGGCGCTGGCCGCCACGACGGCGGCCGAGGAGCAGGCCGACGCGATGGTCGACGCGGCCCGCAAGGAGGCCGCGCGGATCTCCTCGGAGGCGACCGTCGAGGGCAACTCCCTGGTGGAGAAGGCCCGTACGGACGCGGACGAGCTGCTGGTCGGCGCGCGCAGCGATGCTGCCGCCATAAGGGAGCGGGCGGAGGAGCTGCGCTCGCGCGTCGAAAGCGAGGTCGAGGAGCTGCACGAGCGGGCCCGCCGGGAGTCCGCCGAGCAGATGAAGTCGGCCGGCGAGCGCGTGGACAAGCTGGTGCGGGCGGCGACCGAGCAGAGCGTCGAGGCCGAGGCGAAGGCCAAGGCACTGGTGTCGGACGCGAGCAGCGAGGCGAGCAAGGTCCGCATCGCGGCGGTGCGCAAGGCGGAGGCGCTGCTCAAGGAGGCCGAGCAGAAGAAGGCCGAGGTGGCCCGGGAGGCCGACAGGGCCCTCTCGGAGGCGAAGGCGGAGGCCGAGCGCCTGGTCGACGAGGGCCGCCGTGAGCTGGAGGTCCTGGTGCGCAGGCGAGAGGACATTCAGGCGGAGATCTCCCGTGTCCAGGACGTTCTTGAGGCGTTGGAATCATTCGAGGCGCCTTCGGGCGGCGGAAAGCCGGCGGTCGGCGGTCAGGGCGCGGGGGGCGTGAAGGCCGGAGCCGCTGCCGGCTCCACTCGTTCGGGTGGCAAGGCGTCGGAGGGCTAGCAATCGCTCAAGATGTGTGTTCCTGATGAAGGTTCAGCCGAACGGGTGACAAGCATTCTGTCGTCTTGCCACTCAAAAGGGGTGTCATTGTCCAGATCAAACGTGGATTGACTCGATGACACGCCGGTTCGGCGCCTAGGATTCTCCTAACACCTCACGTAGCACCTCATCGGTCTCATTCGACAGGAACCCCATGAGCGACACTTCCTCCCCCTTCGGCTTCGAGCTCGTGCGGCGTGGTTACGACCGCGGTCAGGTGGACGACCGCATTACCAAGCTGGTCTCCGACCGCGACAGCGCCCTTGGACGTATCAACTCTCTGGAAAAGCGGATCGAGGAGCTGCACCTCGAAACGCAGAACGCCCAGGCCCAGGTGAGCGACGCCGAGCCGTCGTACGCCGGCCTCGGCGCCCGGGTCGAGAAGATCCTGCGCCTGGCCGAGGAGGAGGCGAAGGACCTGCGCGAGGAGGCCCGTCGCGCGGCCGAGCAGCACCGTGAGCTCGCCGAGTCGGCTGCCCAGCAGGTGCGCAACGACGCCGAGTCGTTCGCGGCCGACCGCAAGTCGAAGGCGGAGGACGAGGGCGTCCGCATCGTCGAGAAGGCCAAGGGCGACGCCTCCACCCTGCGCGCCGAGGCCCAGAAGGACGCCGCCTCCAAGCGTGAGGAGGCCGACGCGCTGTTCGAGGAGACGCGCGCCAAGGCCGCCCAGGCCGCCGCGGACTTCGAGACCAACCTGGCCAAGCGCCGCGAGCAGTCCGAGCGCGACCTGGCCTCGCGTCAGGCGAAGGCCGAGAAGCGCCTCGCGGAGATCGAGCACCGCGCCGAGCAGCTGCGCCTGGAGGCCGAGAAGCTGCGCACGGACGCCGAACGCCGCGCCCGCCAGACGGTGGAGACCGCGCAGCGCCAGGCCGAGGACATCGTCGCCGACGCCAACGCGAAGGCGGACCGCATCCGCAGCGAGTCCGAGCGCGAGCTGGCCGCGCTCACCAACCGCCGAGACTCGATCAACGCCCAGCTGACCAACGTCCGCGAGATGCTGGCGACGCTGACCGGCGCGGCCGTCGCGGCGGCCAACCCGATCGTCGACGACGAGCCGGTCACCCGCGGCGTTCCGGCGCAGCAGAGCCGCTAGTACGCACGGCAGTTCACCGGCTGTCGACCGGTCGGACCGGCGCCGTCTACCGGCTCGTGGACGAATGTCCTGCCCGAGGGCCCTATGTCACCCTTTTGAGGTGGCGTGGGGCCCTCGGGCGTTCTAGCGTGAACGCCATGATCGAGCTTGAGGGCCTTACGAAACGATTCGGCGCGAAGACCGCCGTGGACCACCTCAGCTTCCAGGTCAGACCGGGGGTGGTGACCGGCTTCCTCGGCCCCAACGGGGCGGGGAAGTCCACGACCATGCGCATGATGCTCGACCTCGACAACCCGACCAGCGGTACGGTCCGGATCGACGGCAAGCACTACCGGGACCTGCCGGAACCGCTGAAGCACATCGGGGCGCTGCTGGACGCCAAAGCCATGAACGGCGGCCGCAGCGCTTACAACAACCTTCTCTGCCTTGCCCAGTCGAACCGGATCCCGGAGAGCCGGGTCGCGGAGGTGCTGGATCTCGTCGGACTGACGCCGGTGGCGAAGAAGAAGTCGAAAGGATTTTCGCTGGGCATGGGCCAGCGGCTGGGAATCGCCTCCGCGCTGCTGGGCGACCCGGAGATCCTCATGTTCGACGAGCCCGTCAATGGTCTGGACCCGGAGGGAATTCTCTGGATCAGGAATCTTATGAAGGGGCTGGCGTCGGAAGGAAGGACGATCTTCGTCTCGTCCCACCTGATGAGCGAAATGGCGCTGACGGCAGACCATTTGATCGTCATCGGCCAGGGAAAGCTGTTGGCTGATATGTCCATGGCTGATTTCATTCACAAGAACTCGCGCAGCTACGTCCGGCTGCGCTCACCGCAGCAGGAGCGGCTCAAGGACGTCCTGCACGAGGCCGGGATCGACGCCGTCAGCGTCCCCGCCACCGGCGCGCTGGAGATCGACGGGGTGACCGCGGAGCAGCTCGGCGAGCTGGCCGCCGAGCACCAGATCGTGCTGCACGAGCTCAGCCCGCAACGGGCTTCACTGGAGGAAGCGTTCATGCGCATGACGGCGGACTCCGTCGAGTACCACGCCCACGCACCCGGAGAACCGGGGCTGCCCCCGGGACCCGGCCCGGCCGTCGACGCCCCCGCCTGGGGCGCCGGCTACGAGGCGACGCGCAAGGGCGGGCAGTGACCATGTCCTCCTTCCCCGCCGTTCTCCGGTCCGAGTGGACCAAGATCCGCACCGTCGCCTCCACGATCTGGACCCTGGTCGCGGCGCTGGTGGTCACGGTCGGCGTGAGCGCCGGCCTGTGCGCCGTCTTCAGCGCCACCTTCGACGACATGCCGAAGGAGCAGCAGATCACCTTCGACCCGACGCTGGCCAGCTTCGCGGGCATGACCCTCGGCCAGCTCGCCATGATCGTCTTCGGTGTCCTGGTGGTCGGCACCGAGTACAGCTCGGGCATGATCCGCACCTCGCTGGCCGCCGTGCCGCGCCGTGCGGACTTCCTGGCCGGCAAGCTCATCGTGGCCACCGGCCTCGCGCTGGCCGTGGGCCTCGTCACCAGCTTCCTGTCCTTCTTCCTGGGACAGGCCATCCTGGGCGACCGCAGCATCGGCATCGACGCGCCGAACGTGCTGCGCGCCGTGATCGGCGCCGGCCTCTACATGGCCATGATCGCGCTGTTCTCGATGGGCGTGGCGACGATCCTGCGCAGCTCGATGCTGTCGCTCGGCATCCTGATGCCGTTCTTCTTCCTGGTCTCGACGATCCTCGGGGCGGTCAGCGCCACCCGGAAGGTCGCCCAGTACTTCCCGGACCAGGCGGGCTCCAAGATCATGCAGGTGGTCCCGGGCGCGATGGACAGCGGCGAGGCCCCCTACGGCCCGTGGGGCGGTTTCGGGATCATGGCGCTGTGGGTGCTGGCCTCGGTACTCGGGGGCTACCTGGTGCTGAAGAAGCGCGACGCCTGACGGACGCACGGGGGCGGACGTCCCTCCTGTGACGGACGTCCCCCGTACTACGGGTCATCCCGGGGTCGGAGTCAGGGACAGCTCAGGGATCCGGTCCGGGATGGAACCGTAGGCGACTCGATATCCTCTTAACCCTTACTCGGACGAAAGCCGTCCGGTCCTGGCAAGGGGCAGAGCAATGATCGAGGCAGTCGGCCTGACCAAGCGCTACGGCGCCAAGACCGCCGTCGACCAGCTGTCCTTCCAGGTCAGGCCGGGTCACGTGACGGGATTCCTGGGGCCCAACGGCTCCGGGAAGTCCACCACCATGCGCATGATCCTCGGCCTGGACCGGCCCACCGCCGGCACCGTGACGATCAACGGCATGCCCTTCCGGCAGCTGATCAACGCCCAGCGGCACGTCGGGGCCCTGCTCGACGCGAAGGCCGTGCACGGCGGCCGCCGGGCCCGCAGGCACCTGCTGTCCCTCGCCCAGCTCTCCGGCATCCCCGAGAAGCGGGTGGACGAGGTCCTGGCCGTCGTCGGCCTCCAGGACGTGGCCAAGCAGCGCACGAAGGGCTTCTCGCTCGGCATGGGGCAGCGGCTCGGCATCGCCGCCGCGCTCCTCGGCGACCCCCAGGTGCTGCTCTTCGACGAGCCGGTCAACGGGCTCGACCCCGAGGGCATCCTCTGGGTCCGCACCCTCATGCGCCGGCTCGCCGCCGAGGGCCGCACCGTGTTCGTCTCCTCGCACCTGATGAGCGAGATGGCGCTGACCGCCGACCACCTCATCGTGATCGGCCGCGGCCGGCTGCTGGCCGACATGGGCACCCAGGAGTTCATCGCGCACAACTCGGCCGGATTCGCGCGGGTGCGCGTGGCCGCCGGGGGTCCCCCCGGACGAAGTCCGGGGGGCGATCAAGATGGCCGGGATGCACTGGGCAAGGCCCTGACCGGAGCGGGCGGCCGGGTGCTCCAGGAGCCCGACGGGGCACTGCGCGTGACCGGCCTGGAGCTGCCCCGGATCTCCGACCTCGCGCACGAGGCCGGCGTACGGCTGTGGGAGCTGTCCCCGCACCGGGCCTCGCTGGAGGAGGCCTACATGCGGATGACCCAGCCTTCCGTGGAGTTCGGCTCCACCGAGGACCCGCGCAACGAACTCTGGGAACCGGATCCGCTGGCCCTGCCCGCCTGGGAGGAGGAGCTCCCCGCGCCCGAGGTGCCGCAGAGCGGCTTCTTCGCTCCCCCGCCGCCCGGCGCGGGCGGGCAGCCCTTCCTGATGCCCGCCAGCCCCGGCGAGCTCGCCGGCACCGCGCAGACCACCCCGACGGACCCCCGCGAGGACACCCGATGACCGGCCCCACGAACACCGCGGACCAGCCGAAGGGCTACAGCTCGCCCCTGCCGACGCCCCGCCCGCACCTCGGGCACGCCGTGGCCTCGGAGTGGACGAAGATGATCTCGGTGCGCTCCACCGTGTGGACGCTCGGCTCGATGGTGCTGCTCGTCGTCGGCATCGGGGTGCTGGCCGTCTCCGAGACCCGGACCACCGACTACCAGGAGGTGCCGCTCACGGCGCCCGCCCTGTTCGGGCTGCTGGTGGGGCAGATCTCCGTGATGGTGCTCGGCGTCCTGACGATCACTTCCGAGTACGGCACCGGCATGATCCGTACGACGTTCACCGCCGCCCCCGACCGGGCCCGGGTGCTGACCGCCAAGTACCTCGTCTTCGCCGCCGTCGCGTTCCTGGCCGTCGCGGGCTCGGTGGCCGTGGTGGGGCTGTCCTCCGCGATCCTGCGCGGCGGCACCGCGTCCGGGCATCACGGCAGCGGGGAGTGGCTCCGCGCGCTGACCGGCTGCCTCTACGTCACCCTGCTGGGGGTGCTCGCCCTCGCGGTCGGGGCGATGCTGCGGCACTCCGCCGGGGCGATCGCCGTGATGCTGGGCCTGGTCACGCTGCCGCCCGTGATAGGGGGCATGCTCAGCATGTGGGAGAGCATGGCCCCGCTCGGCAGCGCCATCCTGCGGTACAACGCCCCGGTCGCCCTGATGCAGCTGTTCGGCCTGCCGGACGCCGGCACCGGGAGCACGCCCGGCAGCGCCACCCAGCTGCTGCTGCTCCTGCTGGTGACGGGCGCCGCGGTGGCGGGCTCGTACGTGCTGGTCGGCCGCCGCGACGTCTGATCCCGCCTGCTCCGGAAGACCGGCGCCGGTACCGAAGACCGGCTCTGGTACCTCTAGTACTTGGGGGCGTTCCTGGACCGCTGCACCCGCGAGGTGCGGCGGTCCTTCGCGTTCCAGCAGGCCTTGTGCCAGTGCCGGCGGTCGTCCACGCCGCCGTACTCCGGCCAGGCCACCAGGTGCGGGGTGCCCGAGGGGATCTCCTGGTCGCAGCCCGGGCAGCGGTAGCGTTTGCCCGCCGCGCTCGCGCCCGCCACGTGCCGGACCCTCCACTCCTCGCCCTGGTACTCCTCGGTCCGTTCCAGACCGAACCGGTCCAGGCCCCCCGAACCGGTGCCCGAGCCGGGTTCCGGACGATCGGCTGGATTCCCGCCGCCCCTGGGGCGGTTGTGGCGCGGTGACACGTATACCTCACGGATGGGCGGACGGCAGTGACTTTCTCCCAGACTACGCGCAGCGAGGCCGGGTACCCGCAGGGTGGCTGACAGAGGCCGGCTGACGGAGCCGACGCCGACGCCGTGGCGTCGACTGGCCTGACTATCCCAATAACTTTCCTGTCAGGCCGTGCCTTTGGCACGTGTCAGACGTTGTTGCCAACAGAGGAAACCGGTCCACCTGGGGGAGGCCGCGTCAGCCACGAGGAGGGTAAAGGCGATGCGCGTAGGAGCGTTTGTACTGGCGGCCCAGTTCCCGGGCCAGGGACAGGGGGAGGCGCTGCACCGGGCGGTGCGGACGGCCGAGGTGGCCGAGGAGTCCGGGCTCGACTCGGTCTGGCTCGCCGAACACCATTTCGTCCCGTACGGGGTCTGCCCGTCGGCGGTGACGCTGGCGGCCCTGCTGCTGGGACGGACCCGGCGGCTGCGGGTGGGCACGGCGGTGAGCGTGCTGCCGAGCACGCACCCGGTGGCCCTCGGCGAGCAGGCGGCACTGCTGCACCTGACCTCGGGCGGCCGGTTCACCCTGGGGGTGGGGCGGGGCGGGCCCTGGGTGGACCTGGAGGTGTTCGGCGGGGGCCTGGACGCGTACGAGAAGGAGTTCCCGGAGGGCCTGGACCTGCTGCGGCGCTGGCTCACCGAGCCGCGGGTGGCGGCAGCCGGCGAGCGGTACGGGTTCCGCGAGGTGGCCGTCGTACCGCGCCCGTCGGAGGCGCTGGACGGGGACGGATCAGGGCCGGAAGTGATCGTCGCCTGCACGTCTCCCGCGTCGGTCCGGCTGGCCGCGGAGCGGGGGCTGCCGATGCTGCTGGGCATGCACTGCGGGGACGAGGACAAGGCGGAGATGGTCGCCCTGTACCGGCGTACGGCCGCGGCGGCGGGCCACGACCCGGACGCCCCGCACGTGTCGGCGGGCGTGTGCCAGCTGGCGGACCGTACGGCGGACGCCCGGGAGGCCCTGATGAAGGCGATGCCGGGCTGGCTGAAGCAGGGGCTGGACGCGCACGTGACCGTGGACGGCCGGGAACGCACGATGCGGGACCCCGTCGCCTACACGGAGCTGCTCTGCGCTCTGCACCCCGTGGGCACCCCGAGGCTCGCGGCGGACCGGCTGGCGGCCACGGCGGAGCGGACGGGCATCACGCGCTTCGCCCTGCTGGCGGAGGGGTCCGGGGATCTCGCCTCGACGGAGGAGAACGTACGGCGCCTCGGCGCCGAGGTCCTGCCCCGCCTCGGCTGAGGCTGCCGCTCCGGTATCAGTGGCACACACCTCCCGCGATACGGAGCGGCAGCGGAGTACGGTCGTGCGGGCTGGGCCTTTCGTGCAGGACGTACGCGGTCGTACCGGCCTTGCTGGTCGTACGGGTGCTGTTGGTCGTGCGGGTGCTGCCGGTATGACGGGTGCTGCTGGTCGTACGGGTCGTACGGTCAGCAGTCCCGGAGCTCGGGCGACTGGTTGAGCAGCTGGCCGCGGATCGAAGTGAACTTGGCGAGCCGGTCGTCCGAGGAGGGATCCAGGGGGAACACGGCCACCCGGTGGCAGTTCTGGAACGCCAGGCGCACCCCGAAGTGCCGCTGCAGCGCACCCCTTATCGCGTCACTCGCAAGGGCACGCAGCAGCTGGCCACGCGCCTGCTCGTCGGGCGGCGGCGTCTGGTTGTCGGCGAACTCTCCGCCGTCCACCTTCAGCTGGGCCACCAGCGAGCTGATCATCTCCCACGCGAAGGGCAGGGAGGTCCGGACGCAGTCGACGAAAGCGGCTTCGTCGACCTCGCCTCGCTCGGCCTGTTCGAGTAGGGCCGGTGAGACGTCGAGCGACATGGGTTCTCCTCTCGCGACCCCGGCCGATTGGGTTGCCGGAGTCTTACGGGCAGGGAAGGAGGCCGCGACGCAGAGTGCACGCTCCGCCACCTCCCGCTCACCACGGTAGGCGCCCCGTGGGTGGCGCACCAGGAGAATGCGCATACAACGCGCCATCGGCGAACGGGGCTTTCGGGGGCGAATCGCGTGGAGGGCCGTCGGTCGAGTAGCGTTGCCGACCATGCGTCTCGTCATTGCCCGCTGCTCCGTCGACTACGCGGGCCGGCTCACCGCCCACCTGCCCTCGGCACCCCGTCTGATCCTCGTGAAGGCCGACGGCAGTGTCTCGATCCACGCGGACGACCGGGCGTACAAACCGCTCAACTGGATGTCGCCCCCGTGCACCCTCAAGGAGGGGAGCGGCGATGAGGCCGGCGTCTGGACGGTCATCAACAAGGCGGGCGAGAAGCTCATCATCACCATGGAGGAAGTCCTCCACGACTCCTCCCACGAGCTCGGCGTCGACCCCGGTCTGATCAAGGACGGCGTCGAGGCACACCTGCAGGAACTGCTGGCCGACCGGATCGAAACGCTCGGTGACGGCTACACGCTGATCCGGCGCGAGTACATGACGGCGATCGGGCCGGTGGACATCCTGTGCAGGGACGCCTCCGGCGCGACGGTGGCGGTGGAGATCAAGCGGCGCGGCGAGATCGACGGCGTCGAGCAGCTGACCCGCTACCTGGAGCTCCTGAACCGCGACCCGCACCTGGCCCCGGTCCGGGGTGTGTTCGCGGCCCAGGAGATCAAGCCGCAGGCGCGCGTTCTGGCCACGGACCGCGGCATGGACTGCGTGGTCCTGGACTACGACGCCCTCCGCGGCATCGAGGACGACAAGCTCCGCCTGTTCTGACCGGAGGCGACCGCGGGGCTCCCGCCCCGAGCCCCATCGCCCCGCCCCACCGCCCCGCCGCCCCGAACGCCGCGGGGCTCCCCTATGTGCTCGACGGGCTGCCGGCCGGGCTCGCCGTGGGGGTGGGGGTCGGCGTGGGCGTCGGCGTCGAGGGGGGCGTCGGCGTGGGGGGTGTGGGGTCGGGGCCCGGGGACGACGGCTTCGGATTCGGGTTCGGGTTCGGGTCCGACGTCGGCGGAGTGTGCCCGGGCGAGGTCTGCGGCCTGCGCGTCGGCGTACGGGACGGCTGGTTCGGGTCCGGGCTGACGCCCCGTTCCGGGGTGCCGGAAGCCGAGGCATCGGGGGCGGTCGTCCCCGGATCCGGTGCAGGATCGTTCCCGCTGGTTCCCGCCACGCCCGTCTCGGGCGTCGGCGTCGACGACACCGCCGGGCCGGTACCGCCCGCGGGGACCTCGGGGTCGTCCGAGCCCGTCATCGTCAGGGCGACCACCGTGCCCAGCACCGCCACCGTCAGCGCTCCCGCCGCCGCCAGCAGCACCGGCTTCCGGCGTGCCTGCGCACGCGCACGCGCCGCCGCGGCGGAGGGGCGCGCGGGCGAGGGCGAAGGCACAGCCGGCGTCGGCTTCGCGTCGAGGGGGAAGGCGTCCTCGAACACGTCCGACAGGGTCGTCGGCGCCACCGCCGGCCGTCCGATCACCGGCACGACGGGGGCCATCGGGGTCGTGACCGACGCGGACGTCACGGGCGACGCGGGCGTCGTCGCGGCCGGCAACACGGTCGTCACCGCCTCCGGCGCGACCGCGGACGTGGGAGTCGCCGGGGCCGCGGCCGGCGGCGCCTCCAGCCGCAGCGGCGGGGACACCTCCACGCCCGCCTTCTCGCGGTCCGTGACGAGGGCGAGTGCCCGACGGCCCGCCACCGTGCCCCGCTTGTCGGCGAGCGCGCCCCGCAGGCCTATGGACGCCTCGAGTTCGGCCCTGGCCCGGTCCAGGCGTCCCTCGCACAGGGCGAGCACGCCGAGTTCGTGGTGGAAGTACGCCTGTTCCGCGACCTCTCCCGCCTTGCGCGCGGCCTCCGCCCCGGAGCGCAGCACCCGCTCCCAGGCCTCCCAGTGCCGGGAGGCCGCGAACGCCGGTGCCGCAGTCCGGGCCAGCAGTACGGCGGCCACCACGTCGGCCCCGGCCAGCGCCGCCAGCACCGCGTCGGCTTCCGCCGCGACCCGCTCCGGGGTCACCGAGGCGTGTCCGGTCCACCAGGCGTAGTGGCGGGCGGCCGTGCGGGCCTCCTCGTCCGCGGTGTCGCCGAACCCGGCCTCCTCCAGCTGCCGTGCGACCCCGGCGGCCAGCCGGTAGCGGCTGCCCACCGGGGTGAGCAGTCCGCAGCCGAGCAGTTCGGCGACGGCCGCGTCGGCGTGGGTGTCCCCCACGAGGGCGGGCAGGTGGGCGTGGTGCGGCAGTTCACCGCCGAGCGCGCACGCGATCCGCAGCGCCGCCCGGGCCGACTCGCTGACCCGGGAGGCCAGCAGCTCGGCGGGGGCGGCGCCCTCCGCCAGGGTCGGGAGGGGGATGAACGCGGCGTCCCGCTGCCGCTCTTCGAAGACGCCGGGTTCCTCGTCCTCGTCGCCGGACGCGGTGAGGTTGCGTTCGTCGCGCTGGCGCAGCAGTGCGGCCGCCTGGACGAAGCGCAGCGGCAGCCCCTCGGACGCGAACCGCAGGTCTCCCGCCCAGGCGCTCTCCTCCTCGGTCAGGGCCCGTCCGATGCCGGTTTCGAGGAGTTCCAGGCACTCGGCCCGGCCGAGTCCGCCGAGGAAGACCTCTTCCAGGTGCGAGTCGTCGGAGGGGGCGCGGGTGTCGGGGGTGGCCGCCAGCAGGTAGGCGCATTCGGGGGTGGCGCGGAGCAGCTCGTCGAGGGGGGCGCCGCCCATCTCCAGGTCGTCGAGGAGCACGATGGCGCCGATGTCCCGTACCCGGGTGAGGAGTTGGGTTCGCTCGGGGCGTTCCCGGGAGGCCTCGTACACGGCGGCGTACAGCGCGTGCAGCAGTTCGCCGGGCTGCTGCTGCCCGTATCCGCTGAGCCGGACCACGCCGTCGGGTGCCAGCCCCGCGCAGTCCGCGGCGACCGCGTCGAGGAGGGCCGTGCGTCCGGATCCGGCGGGTCCGGTCAGCCGTATGGAGCGGCCGCGGCTCAGCAGCCGTACGAGCCGTGCCCGTTCCTCCTCGCGCGCGAGGAGCGGCAGGACCGGGGCCGCGGGGCCGGGCCGGGCGGGCGGCCGCGCGGCGGCGTCACGGGCGCTGCGGCCGACGGCGTCCCGCTTGGCGGGGGCGGTGCCGCCCGTGCCGGGCCGGCGCGGTTCGATCTCACTGCCGTCGACGGGGTTCACGGTCAGGGTGAAGTCCCCGGCGGTGAGGGTCACGATCCGCGCAACGGGGCCGGGAGCGGGGGCCGGGAGGCCCGGGACGGATCCGGCCGGGCTCCCGGACGCCGCAGGAGCCCCGGGCGCCCCGGACGTCTCCGCGGGGGGCGCGGGTGCCACCGCGGACCGCTCCACCGGTTCGGACTGCCCCTGCGTGCGGTCCATGTGTTGGTCCCCCCGATCGCGCTCTGCGCCGTCGCCGTCGTGTCGTACCGTCCGGCCTTCGCACATTCCGCTGTCGCTACGGGTCCGGTTACCGCCCGAACCCTAGACGGTGCCCGGTCGCACGGGGAACCGCAGGGGTGCCATCACCACCGGACCGTTACGTTTGCGCAGGAGGCGTGGGCGGTGGACCGCTTCAGACCCGCGGGAGGGATTCCGCTTCCAGGCCGCCCTCGATCGCGAGGATACGGTGCAGCCGGGTGGCGACGAGGAGGCGCTGCATCTGCGGCGGCACTCCGCGCAGGACGAGGCGGCGGCCGGTCCGGCCGGCCCGCCGGTGGGCTCCCATGATCACGCCGAGTCCGGTCGCGTCCCAGGAGTCGAGCCCGGTGAGGTCCAGCACGAGGTCGCCGTGGCCGTCGTCGAGGGCGGAGTGGAGGGCCGTACGGGCGTCCGCCGCGCTGCGCACGTCGAGGCGGCCCCCGACAGCGAGTTCGGCGTGGTCGCCCCTGATGTGCATATGTGCTCCCGGCAGTCCTGGGTATGTGGGGATCCGAGGGAAGGGATCCGACTGGTCCGTGGTCGGCAACTCTCACTGCAACTGACTGCCGCGCGGGCGGGGAAGTTGCCGACCGTGAGCGAACCGATACCTAATTCACCCGTGCGGGTGCAGGTATTCGAACAGGCGCCCGGTGGCCGGGCGCCGTTCGCGGCTCGGCGGCTCAGTGCTTGTAGAAGCCCTGCCCGCTCTTGCGGCCGAAGTCGCCGGCGTCCACCATGCGGCGCATCAGCTCCGGCGGCGCGAACTTCTCGTCCTGGGATTCGGTGTAGATGTTGCTCGTGGCGTGCAGCAGGATGTCGACGCCGGTGAGGTCGGCGGTGGCGAGCGGCCCCATGGCGTGGCCGAAGCCGAGCTTGCAGGCGATGTCGATGTCCTCGGCGGAGGCCACGCCCGATTCGTACAGCTTCGCGGCTTCCACGACCAGGGCGGAGATCAGACGGGTCGTCACGAAACCGGCGACGTCGCGGTTGACGACGATACAGGTCTTGCCGACCGACTCGGCGAACGCCCGCGTGGCCGCGAGGGTCTCATCGCTCGTCTTGTAACCGCGGACGAGCTCGCAGAGCTGCATCATCGGGACGGGCGAGAAGAAGTGCGCGCCGACGACCCGCTCCGGACGCTCCGTCACGGCCGCGATCTTGGTGATCGGGATGGCGGAGGTGTTGGACGCGAGGATCGCGTCGTCCCGTACGAGCTTGTCGAGCGCGCGGAAGATCTCGTGCTTGACCTCGAGCTTCTCGAAGACGGCCTCGACGACGATGTCGACGTCGGCGACCGCGTCGAGGTCGGTGGTCGTCTTGATGCGGGCGAGCGCGGCCTCGGCGTCCTCGGCCGTCATCCTCCCCTTGGAGACGAACTTGTCGTACGAGGCCTTGATGCCGTCGGTGCCGCGGGTCAGAGCGGCGTCGGTGACATCACGCAGAACGACGTCCCACCCCGCCTGAGCGGAGACCTGAGCGATTCCGGAACCCATAAGTCCGGCACCGATGACGGCGAGCTTCCCAGCCACTGCACACCCCACGTTCTTCCATCCGGCCCAGCTTCGTAGCCTCTCCGGCGGAGACTAGCGCTCGCGGAGGTTCGTGTGACCGCGAAGTAACACGCGTCACGTCTCAACTGACGGACATCACACCGGTACGGCTCAGCCGTCCGCTGGCCCCAACCGGCCCCCGGCCGCCCGCAGTCGCGCCGCCCCGCGGGCGTCCGGACAGGGGAAGCCCGCCAAGCCGTCGATCCGCCCGGCCAGTTCGACCTGCCGCCAGATTCCGGACATCTCGGTCGAGACGTCACCTCTCCGCCCGCCTGGGCTCATTTCGGGGCCAGCGGCGGACGGCGCCGGGGACGGGAGCGCCTGCGCGTGCGATCCTCCGGCGGGCCTCACTACGCTGGCCACATGGTGAACCTCACGCGCATCTACACCCGCACCGGCGACAAGGGCACGACCGCGCTCGGCGACATGAGCCGCACGGCCAAGACCGATCTGCGGATCTCCGCCTACGCCGACGCCAACGAGGCCAACGCGGCCATCGGCACGGCGATCGCCCTCGGCAGCCTGCCGGAGGATGTCGTGAAGGTCCTGGTACGGGTGCAGAACGACCTGTTCGACGTCGGCGCCGACCTGTGCACCCCGGTCGTCGAGAACCCCGAGTACCCGCCGCTGCGCGTCGAACAGTTCTACGTCGACAAACTCGAAGCGGACTGCGACCTCTTCAACGAGCGGCTGGAGAAGCTGCGCAGCTTCATCCTCCCCGGCGGCGCCCCCGGCGCGGCCCTGCTGCACCAGGCGTGCACGGTGGTCCGGCGTGCCGAGCGCTCCACCTGGGCGGCGCTGGAGGTGCACGGCGAGGTGATGAACCCGCTGACCGCCACCTACCTGAACCGCCTCTCCGACCTCCTCTTCATCCTGGCCCGTACGGCCAACAAGGAGGTCGGCGACGTCCTCTGGGTGCCCGGCGGCGAGCGCTAGACGCCCTCCCCCCGCCTCGCAGGGGCCTTGCGCGGCCAGATCGTGTACGTGGCGGCGACGACGGCGTGGATGCCGAGCAGCCGCAGGACGGCGAACTGCCAGCCCTGCAGGCCGGCGGTGTCGGCCGCGTCGCCCACGTACCAGATCGCGGCCTGGAGCAGGGCGAGCGCGACGGCCGCGCCGGCCAGGGTGCGGGCCCACAGCTTCCACTCGTGGACCGCCCTGGCCCTCCCGTACGCCGGGCCGGGCGGTTTCGGGCCGCCGCCGAAGCGGTACGCAGCGTGCCGGTCGAGCCATTGCACCGTGTAGTGGCCGTAGCCGACGGTGTACCCGATGTACAGCGCGGCCAGGCCGTGCGTCCAGCCCGGTTCTCCCCCGTTCCTGAGGTCCAGGGTGGTGACCACGAGCAGGACGAGCTCCAGCAGCGGCTCGCACAGCAGGACCGCCGCCCCGAGCCGCGGCATCCCGCCGAGGTAGCGCAGCGCCAGTCCGCCGGCCAGCAGCACCCAGAAGCCGATCTCGCAGGTGACGATCAGGGCGACGAGCACCTGGTTCCCCCTTCCGCTCCAGCGGCCGGCGACGGCCGACGACCACTGCCTCCAGGCTCCCCTCCGGTGCGGGCCGCTTCGTCGTCGCCGGTGACGAACCGTGACTGCATCCTTCGGTGTAGCGCGGGGGCCGTGCGTCTCCGCCCCGGCGCCGACGAAGCGGACCCGCCGCACCCTGTTGGATGGAACCGTGACCCCGACCCCGACCCCGCCCCGGACCCCGAACGGGCCCCCGGGCGCGCCGGAGCCCTTGCCCTTGCCCGCGCCCGCGCCCGCGCCCGCGCCCGGCCGGATCTTCCGCCCCCACCGCGACGACGTCCTGCTCGCGGTGGTCAGCTTGCTCGCGGGCCTGCTGCTCTGGTCGCTCGGCATCCACATGAACGACCGGCACCTCCTCCCCGCCTGGGCGGCCCTGGTCCCGCTCCTGGCGCTCGGCCCGATGGAACTGCTGCGCCGCACCGCGCCCCACACCACCCTGGCCGTCGGCACGGTGGGGGTGATCGCCGACCAGTTCACCGTGGGAAATCTGGCCACCGTCGTGATCTTCACGGACCTGATGTACGCGGCCGTCGTCTACGGCAAACCCGCCATGGCCCGGCGGCTGCCGGTCACCACGGGCCTGATCACCATCGCCGTCACCGTCACCTTCGTGGCCTGGCTGCGCACCCCGCAGTCCCTGATGATCGGCGTGCTCACCGGCATCGTGTGCTTCGGCCCGGCCCTGACCGGCGCCACCCTGCGCAACCACCGCGAGGCCGCCGAGGCCGCCCGGCTGCGCGCCGAGCAGACGGCGCTGCTGGCCGAGATGGACCGCAGTCAGGCCGTGACCGCCGAGCGGGCCCGGATGGCCCGCGAGCTGCACGACATGGTGGCCAACCACCTGTCCGCCATCGCCATCCACTCCACGGCCGCGCTGTCGATCGACTCCCCCGCGACGAGCCGGGAGGCCCTCGGGGTGATCCGGGAGAACAGCGTGCAGGGGCTGGCCGAAATGCGCCGCCTGATCGGGCTGCTGCGGGACGCGGGCGCGGAGCAGGAGGCGGTCGCCACGCCCTCCCTCGACGGGCTCGACGCCCTCCTGGGCCAGGCCCGCGTCAACGGTGCCGCGAGCGGGCTGGACTTCGTACTCCTCGACGAGCGGCCGCCCGGGGAACCGTTGCCGGCCCCCGTGGAGCTGGCTGCGTACCGGATCGTCCAGGAGTCGCTGACGAACGCCCTCAAGCACGCCGTCCCGGGCACGGTCCGGGTCGGCGTGGCGCGCGCGGACGGGCTGCTGACCGTACGGGTGGACTCCCCCTACGGGGACCGGCCGGGTCCCCGCGCCCCCGGCTCGGGAGCCGGGCTGGTCGGCATGCAGGAGCGGACGGAGCTGCTGGGCGGGGAGTTCTCGGCGGGCCGGGCGGGATCGGTTTGGCAGGTGCGGGCGCAGCTGCCCGCCGAGGAGAGGGCGGTGGCCGGATGAGCATCCGGGTCGTGGTGGCCGAGGACCAGAGCGCGGTACGGGCCGGTCTGGTGCTGATCCTGCGCAGCGCGGGCGACATCGAGGTCGTGGGCGAGGCGGCGGACGGCGAGGAGGCGGTGCGGGCGGCCCGGGAGCTGCGGCCGGATCTCGTCCTCATGGACGTGCAGATGCCGCGGCTCGACGGGGTGTCGGCGACCCGCCAGGTGGTGGCGGAGGGACTGGCCGACGTGCTGGTGCTGACCACCTTCGACCTGGACGAGTACGTGTTCGGCGCCCTGCGGGCGGGGGCGGCGGGCTTCCTGCTGAAGAACGCGGACGCGGCGGAGCTGATCGCGGCGGTACGGACGGTAGCCCGCGGGGAGGGCCTGATCGCGCCGGCGGTGACCCGGCGGCTGATCGCCGAGTTCGCGGCTCCGCAGCCGGTGAAGGCCTCGGTGGCGCCGGAGACGGCCGCGGCGGTGGCCTCGCTGACGCGCCGGGAGCGGGAGGTGCTCGGGTGTCTGGGTGAGGGGCTGTCGAACGCGGAGATCGCGGTGCGGCTGGAGATGGCGGAGGCGACGGTGAAGACGCACGTCAGCAGGCTGCTGGGAAAGCTCGACCTGCGCAGTCGCCTCCAAGCGGCGGTGCTGGCACAGGAGTTGGGGGTCTAGCGGGCCGATGGGGCGGGGCTGCTGCGCGAGCCGGGTGAAGGTCTGGACCTCTTGACGGTTGGTCCAGACCTTTCTACGCTCGCGGCAACTGTGGTGAGCGCGCCATGACAAGCGTGCTCACGGGCGGCGCAGGTCCCACCCCCATGTCGCAGCCGGCCCCACGGCGGCGACGGACCTCCGGAGGAGCACCCTTGAGCACAGCATCCCCACCCCGCATCCGTCTGTTCAGAAGGCTCGCCGCGGCCGTGGCCGCCTTCGCCCTGCCCGTCGCCGGGCTCGTGGCCCTGGCCGGGCCCGCCCAGGCCGCCGCCTCCGCGACGGCCACGTACACGAAGGTCTCCGACTGGGGGACCGGCTTCGAGGGCAAGTGGACGGTGAAGAACACCGGCACCACCACCCTCACCGGCTGGACCGTGGAGTGGGACTACCCCTCCGGCACCACGGTCACCTCGGCCTGGGACGCCACCGTCACCAGCTCCGGCACGCACTGGACCGGCAAGAACGTCGGCTGGAACGGCACCCTCGCCCCCGGTGCCACGATCAGCTTCGGCTTCAACGGCGCCGGCCCGGGCGCCCCGAGCGGCTGCAAGGTCAACGGCGGCTCCTGCGACGGCGGCACGAACCCCACCGACAGCCCGCCGTCCGCCCCCGGCACCCCCACCGCGAGCGGGGTCACGGACACCTCGCTGACCCTCGGCTGGGCCGCGGCCACCGACGACAAGGGCGTCAAGAACTACGACGTCTACCGCGGCGGCGCGAAGGTCGCGACCGTCACCGGCACCAGCTGGACCGACTCCGGCCTGACCAAGGGCACGACGTACACGTACAGCGTCACCGCCCGCGACACCGCCGACCAGAGCGGCCCGGCCTCCGGCTCCGTCTCGGTCACCACGACCGGCGGCGGCACCACTCCCCCGGACCCGGGCGGCAGGGTCAAGCTCGGCTACTTCACCGACTGGGGCGTCTACCAGCGCAACTACCACGTGAAGAACCTGGTCACCTCGGGCTCCGCCGCGAAGATCACCCACATCAACTACGCCTTCGGCAACGTCCAGGGCGGCAAGTGCACCATCGGTGACGCCTACGCCGACTACGACAAGGCCTACACGGCCGACCAGAGCGTCGACGGCGTCGCCGACACCTGGGACCAGCCGCTGCGCGGCAACTTCAACCAGCTGCGCAAGCTCAAGGCCAAGTACCCGAACGTCAAGGTGCTGTGGTCCTTCGGCGGCTGGACCTGGTCCGGCGGCTTCGGCCAGGCCGCCGCCAACCCGGCCGCCTTCGCCGACTCCTGCTACAGCCTGGTCGAGGACCCGCGCTGGGCGGACGTCTTCGACGGCATCGACATCGACTGGGAGTACCCGAACGCCTGCGGCCTGTCCTGCGACACCAGCGGCGCCGCCTCCCTGAAGAACGTCCTGTCCGCGCTGCGCACCAAGTTCGGCGGCAGCAACCTGGTGACCGCCGCGATCTCCGCGGACGGCTCCAACAGCGGCAAGCTCGACCTGGCCGACTACGCGGGCGCCTCCCAGTACGTCGACTTCTACAACGTCATGACGTACGACTTCTTCGGCGCGTGGGACGCCAAGGGCCCGACCGCCCCGCACTCCCCGCTCACCTCGTACGCCGGCATCCCGATCGCCGGATTCAACTCCGAGGCCGCGATCACCAAGCTCAAGGGCAAGGGCGTCCCCGGCTCCAAGCTCAACCTCGGCATCGGCTTCTACGGCCGCGGCTGGACGGGCGTCACCCAGGACGCCCCCGGCGGCGCAGCCACCGGGCCGGCCCCGGGCACGTACGAGCAGGGCATCGAGGACTACAAGGTGCTCAAGGGCAGCTGCCCGGCCACCGGGACCGTCGCCGGCACGGCCTACGCCAAGTGCGGCGGCAACTGGTGGAGCTACGACACCCCGGCCACCATCGCCGGGAAGATGAGCTGGACCAAGCAGCAGGGCCTCAGGGGCGCCTTCTTCTGGGAGTTCAGCGGCGACACCGCTAACGGCGAGCTCGCGGGCGCGATCCACACCGGTCTCCAGTAGCCCCCACCTGCCGGCCCGGTGCACGACGGAGCCGGGGAGACGGGGTCCGCCCCCCGTCTCCCCGGCTCCTCCTTCTCCACGCGCCGCTCGCACGGCGCGGCCCCGACGCCCAGACCCCAGGCCCTGGGGCCCTCAGGCCCAAAGGCCCTCAGGCCACGTTCACCCTCTGCCCCGGAGGCGCGGCCTCCAGCCAGGCCAGGAAACCGGTCAGCGCGTCCTCGCTCATCGCCAGCTCCAGGCGGGTCCCGCGGTGGAGACAGCAGAGCACGACGGCGTCGGACAGCAGGGCCAGTTCCTCCTCGCCCTCGGGGGCGCGGCGGGCGACCACCTCGATGGAGGCACGCTCCAGCAGCCGGCGCGGCCTCGGGGAGTACGAGAAGACGCGGAACCACTCGATCCGGTCACCGCTGTAGCGGGCGACCCCGTACACCCAGCCCTTGCCGGAGATGTCGGGTTCCTCGGACACCCCCCACCGCAGGCTGCAGTCGAAGGTGCCGCCGGAACGCTGGATCAGTCTGCGGCGCAGCCCGAACACAAACAGCCCGATCACCACCAGGGCTACGACCAGGCCGCTCACAAGCAGAGCGAGGAGCATCTTCACCGACCTCCTCGCTCATCGAATACCTCAAACGAAAAACGACCTGCATCGCCTCAGCCGCGACCCGGTCTGGAAAATTCCAGACCGGACCGCGGCTGAGGTCTCAAACCTGTTCGGTACGGGGCTCAGTGCCCCGTGACCGCGCGCAGCCGGACATCGGCGCGACGCTCGGCGGCCGCATCGGCCTCCGACTTCGCGCGCTCCAGTGCCCGCTCCGCCCGCTGGACGTCAATCTCGTCGGCGAGCTCGGCGATCTCGGCCAGCAGGGACAACTTGTTGTCCGCGAACGAGATGAATCCGCCGTGCACCGCGGCGACGACAGTGTTGCCCTCGCTGGTACGGATGGTCACCGGGCCCGATTCCAGCACACCGAGAAGCGGCTGGTGACCGGGCATGACGCCGATGTCGCCGGACGTGGTGCGGGCGACGACCAGGGTGGCCTCGCCGGACCAGACATTGCGGTCCGCCGCGACCAGCTCGACGTGCAGCTCAGCAGCCAAGGTGGCTCCTCGGGTCACCACCCGGCGGGTCAGCCGGGTGTTGGGTCAAATTCTAATGGGCGTGGGGAGAGGGACGGGACACACCCGCCCCTCTCCGACGAGACACCAGCCGGCGAACCGGCAGGGCCTTCGAACCGGATGCGCTCCGTGCGGAGCGCGCCGGATCAGGAGACGCCCAGCTCCTTGGCGTTGGCCTTGAGGTCCTCGATGCCACCGCACATGAAGAACGCCTGCTCGGGGAAGTGGTCGTAGTCACCGTCGCAGATCGCGTTGAACGCGGTGATCGACTCGTCGAGCGGAACGTCCGAACCGTCCACGCCGGTGAACTGCTTGGCGACGTGGGTGTTCTGCGACAGGAAGCGCTCGACGCGACGGGCACGGTGGACGACGAGCTTGTCCTCCTCGCCCAGCTCGTCGATACCGAGGATCGCGATGATGTCCTGGAGGTCCTTGTACTTCTGGAGGATCCCCTTGACACGCATGGCGGCCGCGTAGTGGTCCGCCGCGATGTACCGCGGGTCGAGGATGCGGGACGTCGAGTCCAGCGGGTCCACGGCCGGGTAGATGCCCTTCTCGGAGATCGGACGGGAGAGAACCGTCGTCGCGTCGAGGTGGGCGAACGTGGTGGCCGGCGCCGGGTCGGTCAGGTCGTCCGCGGGGACGTAGATCGCCTGCATCGAGGTGATCGAGTGACCGCGGGTCGAGGTGATGCGCTCCTGCAGCAGACCCATCTCGTCAGCCAGGTTCGGCTGGTAACCCACGGCGGACGGCATGCGGCCCAGAAGGGTCGACACCTCCGAACCGGCCTGGGTGTAACGGAAGATGTTGTCGATGAAGAAGAGCACGTCCTGCTTCTGAACATCGCGGAAGTACTCCGCCATGGTCAGACCGGCGAGCGCGACGCGAAGACGGGTGCCCGGGGGCTCGTCCATCTGGCCGAAGACGAGGGCCGTCTTGTCGATGACGCCCGAGTCGCCCATTTCCTCGATGAGGTCGTTGCCCTCACGGGTACGCTCACCGACGCCCGCGAACACCGACACACCGTCGTGGTTGTTGGCGACGCGGTAGATCATTTCCTGGATCAGAACGGTCTTGCCGACACCGGCACCACCGAACAGACCGATCTTTCCACCCTTGACGTACGGGGTGAGAAGGTCGATGACCTTGACGCCGGTCTCGAACATCTCGGTCTTCGACTCGAGCTCGTCGAAGGAGGGCGCCTTGCGGTGGATGGGCCAGCGCTCGGTGACCTCGGCGTTCGCCTCGGGGTAGTTGAGCACCTCACCGAGGGTGTTGAACACCTTGCCCTTGGTGAAGTCACCGACGGGGACGGTGATGCCCTCGCCCGTGTCGGTCACCGGGGCCTGGCGGACCAGACCGTCGGTGGGCTGCATGGAGATGGTGCGGACCAGGCCGTCACCCAGGTGCTGGGCGACTTCCAGGGTCAGCGTCTTGAGCGCGCCGTCCTCGGCCGGGTCGGCGACCTGGACCTTCAGCGCGTTGTAGATGTCGGGCATCGCGTCGACGGGGAACTCCACGTCGACGACCGGGCCGATGACCCGGGCGACGCGGCCCGTGGCGGCGGCCGTCTCAACAGAGGTCGTCATTACTTGTCACTCCCCGCGGTCGCGTCGGCCATGGCGCTGGCGCCACCGACGATCTCGCTGATTTCCTGGGTGATTTCGGCCTGGCGGGCCGCGTTGGCAAGCCGGGAGAGGCTCTTGATGAGGTCTCCGGCGTTGTCGGTCGCCGACTTCATCGCGCGGCGGCGGGCGGCGTGCTCGGAAGCGGCCGACTGCAGCAGTGCGTTGTAGATGCGGCTCTCGACGTAGCGCGGCAGCAGGGCGTCGAGGACGTCCTCCGCCGACGGCTCGAAGTCGAACAGCGGAAGGATCTCGCCCTTCGTGCCGGTCTCTTCCTGAGCCTTGTCGAGGCTGAGCGGCAGCATCCGGCCGTCCACCGCGTTCTGCGTCATCATCGACACGAATTCCGTGTAGACGATGTGCAGCTCGTCGACGCCGCCCTCGGCCGTTTCCTTCTGGATGGCCTCGATCAGCGGCGCCGCGACGCGCTTGGCGTCGGCGTAGGCCGGGCTGTCGGTGAAGCCGGTCCACGAGTCCGCGACCTTGCGCTCGCGGAAGCCGTAGTAGGCGACACCCTTGCGGCCGACGATGTAGGCATCGACGTCCTTGCCCTCAGCGCGCAGCCGCTCGGTGAGCCGGTCCGCCTGCTTGATGGCGTTCGAGGAGTAGCCGCCGGCCAGACCGCGGTCGCTCGTGATGAGCAGGACCGCGGCGCGGGTCGGCGCCTCGACCTCGGTGGTCAGGGCGTGCTTGGTGTTCGAGCCGGTCGCCACCGCGGTCACCGCACGGGTGAGCTCGGTCGCGTACGGCATCGATGCCGCCACCTTGCGCTGCGCCTTGACGATGCGCGAGGCGGCGATCATCTCCATCGCCTTGGTGATCTTCTTGGTCGCCGTGACGGCACGGATGCGACGCTTGTAGACCCGGAGCTGCGCTCCCATGAGTCAGGTCCCTTCCGTCGTCACTTGGAGACGTTGACGGCCGGAGCGTCCTCGCCCAGGAGCTTGCCGTCAGAGGTCTCGAACTGCTGCTTGAAGGCAGCGATGGCGTCCGCGACCGACGTCAGGGTGTCGTCCGACATCTTGCCGCCCTCCGCGATGGAGGTGAGGAGGTCCTTGCGCTCGCGGCGCAGGTGCTCCAGCAGCTCCGACTCGAAGCGGCGGATGTCGTTGACGGGGACGTCGTCCATCTTGCCGGTGGTACCGGCCCAGACGGAGACGACCTGCTCCTCGACGGGCATCGGCTGGTACTGGCCCTGCTTCAGCAGCTCGACCATGCGCTTGCCGCGCTCCAGCGAAGCCTTCGACGCGGCGTCCAGGTCGGAACCGAAGGCGGCGAACGCCTCCAGCTCGCGGTACTGGGCGAGGTCCACGCGCAGACGGCCGGAAACCTGCTTCATGGCCTTGTGCTGCGCGGAGCCACCGACGCGGGAGACCGAGATACCGACGTTCAGCGCCGGGCGCTGGCCCGCGTTGAACAGGTCGGACTCCAGGAAGCACTGGCCGTCGGTGATGGAGATGACGTTGGTCGGGATGAACGCCGACACGTCGTTCGCCTTGGTCTCGACGATCGGCAGACCGGTCATCGAACCGGCACCCATCTCGTCGGAGAGCTTGGCGCAGCGCTCCAGCAGACGCGAGTGCAGGTAGAAGACGTCACCCGGGTAGGCCTCACGGCCCGGCGGGCGGCGCAGCAGCAGCGACACGGCGCGGTAGGCGTCGGCCTGCTTCGACAGGTCGTCGAAGATGATCAGGACGTGCTTGCCGGCGTACATCCAGTGCTGGCCGATGGCGGAACCGGTGTACGGCGCCAGGTACTTGAAGCCGGCCGGGTCGGACGCCGGGGCGGCGACGATCGTCGTGTACTCGAGCGCGCCGGCCTCTTCCAGGGCGCCGCGAACGGACGCGATGGTCGAGCCCTTCTGGCCGATGGCGACGTAGATGCAGCGGACCTGCTTGTTCACGTCGCCGGAGCGCCAGTTGTCGCGCTGGTTGATGATCGTGTCGACGGCCAGAGCGGTCTTGCCGGTCTGACGGTCACCAATGATCAGCTGACGCTGGCCACGGCCGATCGGCACCATCGCGTCGACGGCCTTGTAGCCGGTCTGCATGGGCTCGTGCACCGACTTACGGACCATGACGCCCGGGGCCTGCAGCTCGAGGGCGCGGCGGCCTTCGGTCGCGATCTCGCCGAGGCCGTCGATCGGGTTGCCGAGCGGGTCGACAACGCGGCCGAGGTAGCCCTCGCCGACACCTACGGAGAGAACCTCACCGGTGCGCTGCACCGGCTGGCCCTCCTCGATACCGCTGAACTCGCCGAGGACGATCGCACCGATCTCGCGCTCCTCGAGGTTGAGGGCGAGACCGAGGGTGCCGTCCTCGAACTTCAGCAGCTCGTTCGCCATGGCGGAGGGCAGGCCCTCCACCTTCGCGATGCCGTCGCCGGCAACGCTGACCGTTCCGACCTCCTCGCGCGAGGCCGCGTCCGGCTGGTACGACTGGACAAAGTTCTCCAGTGCGTCCCGGATCTCCTCCGGCCGGATCGTGAGCTCCGCCATCTGGGTTCCCTGCTCTCCTTGTTGGGCCTGAAGCTTCTTAGGGGTCTGGGGGTGACCCCCAGGAATCTTCTGCAAGTTCTGCACGGCCCAACCGGGCCGCTAGGAATGCGTTGTTCTATTGGTGGCTGGTCAGCCGGCCATGCGGCGGGACGCCTCGGCGAGGCGGTCCGCGATGGTGCCGTCGATGACCTCGTCGCCGACCCGCACCGAGATCCCGCCGAGGACCGCGGGGTCCACGTCGAGGTTCAGGTGCATCTGGCGGCCGTACAGCTTGGCAAGCACCGCGCCGAGACGCTGCTTCTGCACGTCGCTGAGCGGAACCGCGCTGGTCACGGTGGCGACCATGCGGTCACGGCGCTCGGCGGCGAGCTTGGAGAGGGACTCCAGTCCCGCTTCCAGGCTACGTCCACGCGGGTGCGTGACGAGACGCGTGACCAGACGCTCGGTGACGGCGTTCGCCTTGCCGCCGAGCAGGCTGCGCAGCAGCTCGCTCTTGGCGGAGGCGGAGGCCGCCCGGTCGGTCAGCGCGGCCCGCAGCTCGGTGTTCGAGGCGACGATCCGGCCGAAGCGGAACAGCTCGTCCTCGACGTCGTCCAGCGCGCCGGCCTGCTGGGCCGCCGTGAGGTCGGCGGTGGCCGCCAGCTCCTCCAGCGCGTCCACCAGGTCGCGGGACTGCGACCAGCGGGACCGGGCCATGCCCGACACCAGGTCGAGGGTCTCCCCGCCGACCTGGGCGCCCAGCAGTCGACCCACCAGCTCGGCCTTGGCCTCGCCGGACTGCGCCGGGTCCGTGATGACCCGACGCAGCGAGACCTCACGGTCGAGCAGCGCGGTGACGGCTGCCAGCTCACCGGCGAGCTTCGCCGCGTCGACGGACGTGTTGTCCGTCAGCGCGTCGAGACGCTCGCGCGCGGAGGCCAGCGCCTCGCGGCTCGCTCCGTTCATCGGGCCGCCTCGGCCTTCTCCTCAAGCTCGCTGAGGAAGCGGTCGATCGTGCGGCTCTGCCGGGCGGCGTCCTCGAGGGACTCGCCGACGAGCTTTCCGGCCAGGTCGGTGGCGAGCTTGCCCACGTCCTGGCGCAGCGCCTGAGAGGCGGCCTTGCGGTCGGCCGCGATCTGGGCGTGGCCGGCAGCGATGATCTCCTCACGCTGCCGCTGGCCCTCTGCGCGCAGTTCTTCCTTCAGCGCAGTGCCCTGCTCCAGCGCTTCCTGGCGCAGGCGCGCGGCCTCGTGCCGGGCTTCGGCGAGCTGG
Organism: Actinobacteria bacterium OV450; assembly: GCA_001298555.1. Lineage (GTDB taxonomy): Bacteria > Actinomycetota > Actinomycetes > Streptomycetales > Streptomycetaceae > Streptomyces. The sequence goes on along the minus strand of LJCW01000275.1, from coordinate 28,834 downwards.
GCCTTGTACTGCTCCAGCACGCTCTGGGCCTCGGTCTGAGCGGCCTCAGCCTTCTCGATACCGCCCTCGATCTGCTCACGACGCTCGTCCAGAACCTTGTTGATGTTCGGGAGGAGCTTCTTCGCGAGGAAACCGAAGACGATGACGAAGGCGATCAGACCGATGACGAGCTCGGGGATCGGCGGGACGAGCGGGTTTTCCGTCTCGGCCGCGAGAACCAGGAGGTTCACATCAGTGCCTTTCGTCTAATCGGACTAGTGGTAGCGGCTCGTCTTAGTAGACGAACGGCATGACCAGACCGATGAGGGCGAGCGCCTCACAGAAGGCGAAGCCGAGGATCTGGTTGGCGCGGATCAGACCGGCAGCCTCGGGCTGACGGGCGAGAGCCTGCGTGCCGTTACCGAAGATGATGCCGACGCCGACACCCGGGCCGATGGCCGCGAGACCGTAACCAACGGAGCTGAGGGAGCCGGTGACGCCTTCGGCGGCAGCGAGGATCTGGGACATGCCAGTTCTTCCTTCTCTTTCACGGACCGGTGGGGGTTGGCCACCGGACGACAGGGGGTTTGGGGGAGGGCCGGACTCAGTGGTGCTCGGCGAGCGCGCCCTGGATGAAGCTGCAGGCCAGCAGCACGAAGACGTAGGCCTGGACAGCCTGGATGAAGAGCTCGAAGGCCGTCATCACGATGACCATGACGAAAGAGACGCCCGCGTAGGCGATCCCGATCCCGTTCAGCAGGTACCAGCTGGCGATGGTGAACAGCAGCAGCAGGGTGTGACCGGCGAACATGTTCGCGAACAGTCGGACCGCGTGGGTGAACGGGCGGACCAGGACGTTCGAGAAGAACTCGATGACCATGACGAGCGGAAGGACCGGGCCGAGCGACTTGTCGTAGCCGGTCAGGTTCTTGAAGCCGCCGACGAAGCCGTGACGCTTGAACGTCACCGACATCCAGATGAAGTAGACGATCGCCGCGAGGGCCGCCGGGTACGCGATGATCGCGGTCACCGGGAACTGGGCCACGGGGACGATCGACCAGACGTTGAGGACCCAGACGAAGAAGAACAGCGACACCATGAAGGGGACGTACTTCTCGCCCTCCTTCTTGCCCAGCGTCTCGTACACGATGCCGCGGCGCACGAAGTCGTAGCCGGCCTCGGCGACCATCTGGAACTTGCCCGGTACGACCTTCGGCTTCCGGAACGCTGCCCAGAAGAAGCCGACGATGATCAGCGAGCCCAGCAGAGCCAGCAGCATCGGCTTGTTGAAGTACACACTGGTGGTGCCGGGCTCGCCCCACAGCGGCTCGAAGAGGAACGAGTGCAGGCCCGGACCGGGGAAGCCACATCCGTCGAAGATGTGACAGTCGGTCTCGAAAGCGAGCACCTGCGTCAGGTCAGCACTCACCGCGGGCTCCTTCAGCGTGGCGCATAGGTACGGCAACCTCGTTGTGTCGGCGCGGCGCACAGCCGCTGTTCGGCACTGGACTGGTGTTACGGGTGTGGGGGCGGCGATCAGGCATCGAGCCTCGCGATGGAACAGGCGTCAGCTCAGATGCCCGCGCCCGCAATGCCGCAGTTGGAACCGGACGATAGCAGCATCTCGAACGCTCGCTTATCCCGGCCCTACCCCTCACGACTTCGGCCCCGGATTTTCGGGCTTGTCCCCCTTGGTCGAGTCCGGTTCGACGTACAGGATCTTGGCCTTCATGTGAGCACGCGTCTGAGCGCCGATCCACACCAGGGTGGTGGCGACGAGCGTGATCGCGAATGCACGGGGGTTGAACAGCGTCGTGTTCTTGAACACGGCGAGAAAGACGAAGAGCAGCAGGATCTGGGCCGTGTAGAGCATCAGCCCCATGGCCTGGAACAAGTGCGGCAGCGATTTCGCGGTGCGTTGCAGAACGACGAATCCGATGCCCATGAACAGCATCACCAGCAGCGTGGCGATGACGGCCCCGAGAGCCCCCTTGCCGCCTGCGACCACGGCGCTGATGACGGCGGCGAGAGCGCCGGCGGCAGCTGTGGGTACAGCGGCGTGCAGAAGGGATCGGACGTCATCAGACCGCATGGCGGGTTGCTCCGCGTGGTGGTGGGGGCACGGACTCGTACGGGACTCGTACTACGGGGACTCGTACGGGACGAGCGTAAGCCCGGTCCGAGATCGAACCTCGGGCCGATGGGCCGTCGCACTACGGTCCTTCGGCTCTGTCGCCGGGTTTAGTGAACGGTATCACAAACTATTTGATGAGAGCTTTACCTGGTGGGTGTGCCGACTGTCACACATGAGAGTGAACCCGCCCGTGTGTGCGCGACAGCCCGTCGTTGTGTGTGCTAAAGGCACGTCATGTCCGACATGCCCCGCAGCCGTCAGCGCGTCGACTCGGCCTTACGCCGGTCGGGGAAGCGCGAACGGGGGCCTACGGCGGTCGCTCCGTTGACGCCCGAGACGCCGACCCTGATCGGCCCGGCGGGCTCCGGCTCGCGGCCCGAGGCGTCCAGGGCGGCCGCCTCGGCGGCGCGCTCGGCGTGCCGGTAGCGCGGCGGGACCAGACCCTCGGCCCAGCGCGGGGCGCGCGGGGTGAAGCGCGGCAGGAGCAGCAGGACCAGCCCCACCGCGCTCAGCGCGACGATGGCGAGCACGATCCACATCGAGGCGGAGTGCACCGAGTACGCCACCGCGCCGAACGCGATAAGGCCCGACCAGAAGTACATGATCAGGACCGCGCGGCTGTGCGAATGTCCGAGTTCCAGCAGCCGGTGGTGCAGGTGCCCCCGGTCGGCCGCGAAGGGCGACTGGCCCTTCCAGGTGCGCCGCACGATGGCCAGGATCAGGTCCGCCATCGGGATCGCGATGATCGTCAGCGGGAGCAGAAGCGGAATGAAGACCGGGAGCATTGCGTGCGTCGCATTGCGCTCACCGCCGGCGAAAAGCGCCATGGTGTCCGGGTCCACCTGGCCGGTGATGGAAATCGCGGAGGCGGCGAGCACCAGGCCGATGAGCATCGATCCGGAATCCCCCATGAAGATCCGCGCCGGATGCATGTTGTGCGGCAGGAAGCCGAGGCACATGCCCATCAGGATCGCGGCGAACAGGGTCGCCGGCGCCGCGGCCTCGATGCCGTAGCCGAACCAGATCCGGTACGAGTAGAGGAAGAACGCCGTGGCGGCGATGCAGACCATGCCGGCGGCCAGGCCGTCGAGCCCGTCCACGAAGTTCACCGCGTTGATGGTGATCACGACCAGGGCCACGGTGAGCAGGTTGCCCTGCCACTGGGTCAGTGCGACCGTCCCGATGCCCGGGACGGGGATCCACAGCATGGTCAGGCCCTGCATGACCATCACACCGGCGGCGATCATCTGCGCACCGAGCTTGATCAGGGCGTCGATCTCGAACTTGTCGTCGAGCACGCCGATCAGCCAGATCAGGGCGGCTCCGGAGAGCAGCGCCCGCGGTTCGTTCGACAGCTCGAAGACGCCGTTGAGGTTGCGCAGGTGGTCGGCGACCAGCAGTCCCGCGCACAGCCCGCCGAACATGGCGATGCCGCCGAGCCGCGGGGTGGGCTCGCGGTGCACGTCGCGGGCGCGGATCTCCGGCATCGCACCGGCCGCGATCGCGAACTTCCGCACGGGCCCGGTGAGCAGATAGGTCACCGCGACCGTGACGCAAAGCGTCAGCAGATATTCACGCACGGGCTGCCCCAGATGTATCGCCGGCCATCTCAGCCCCACACATTAGCTGCGATGTACCCCTCACCGAGGACGCGAGGGGCGCTACCCCGGTTGCGGTACGCCCTGTTTGTCCTGATTACTCACTGTACGGGGGAAATCCGCGCGTCAGCTCGGCCACTTCTGCGCGGATACCCGTCCTCGCCCCGCGCAGTACCGCGGTGAACAGCTCGGCGATCCGGGCCATCTCGGGCTCCCGCATGCCCTGGGTCGTGACGGCGGCCGTGCCGAGCCGGATCCCGCGCTGGTCCCCGTACGGGAGGGCGCAGGTGTCCAGCACGATGCCGGCGGCGGCGAGGCGGCCACGGGCCGCCGGGCCGTCGATGCCGAGCGGGGCCGGGTCGGCGGTGATCAGGTGGGTGTCGGTGCCGCCCGTCGTGACCGCGAAACCGTGGGCCTCCAGCTCACCGGCCAGCGCCCGCGCATTGGCCACCACCCGATGGGTGTACGTGGTGAACGCCGGTGCCGCGGCCTCGCCGAAGGCCACCGCCTTGGCGGCGATGGTGTGCATCTGCGCGCCGCCCTGGGTGAAGGGGAACACCGCCCGGTCGATCCGCTCGGCGAACTCGGAGCCGCACAGCACCATCCCGCCGCGCGGGCCGCGCAGCACCTTGTGGGTCGTTGCACAGACGATGTCGGCGTACGGGACGGGGCTGGGCGCCGCCCCGCCGGCGACGAGCCCGATGGGATGCGCGGCGTCCGCGATGAGGTACGCCCCGACCTCGTCGGCGATCTCCCGGAACACCGAGTACTCGGGATGCCGCGGATACGAGATCGACCCGCAGACGATCGCCTTGGGCCGGTGCATCCGCGCCAGCTCCTGCACCTGCCGGTAGTCGATCAGGCCGCTCTCGGCGTCGACCCCGTACCCGACGAAGTCGAACCACCGCCCGGAGAAGTTCGCGGGCGAGCCGTGCGTGAGGTGCCCCCCGTACGAGAGCCCCATCGCCAGCACGGTGTCCCCGGGCCGCAGCAGCGCGGCGTACGCGGCCAGTACGGCGGCGGAACCGGAATGCGGCTGCACGTTGGCGTGCTCGACGCCGAAGAGCGCCCGGGCACGCTCGGCGGCCAGCCCCTCGGCGAGGTCGGCGTACTCGCAGCCGCCGTGGTAGCGCGCACCGGGATAGCCCTCGGCGTACTTGTTGGCCAGTGCCGAGCCGAGCGCCGCGAGCACGGCGGGCGAGGTGAAGTTCTCGGCGGCGATCAGCTGCAGTGTCGTGGCCTGACGCTGCGCCTCGCCCGCGAGCACGTCGGCCATCTGCGGATCCTGCTGCCGCAGCAGGTCCGGCGGCGGGGTGATGACGCTCATGGCGTGACTCCAGTGGGCTGTCCCGGTACTCGCCACTGTAGGCCCGCCTCCCGGATCCCGCCCGCCGGTACCTCCCGACGGGGTGCGGGTCGCGTCAGCGGGAAGCGGTGACGCCCGTCAGGGCGGTGACGACCGGGTCCAGCGCCTGGTTGATCTCGTCGCCGATGGAGCGGAAGAAGGTGATCGGCGCCCCGTACGGGTCGTAGACCTCGTCCGCGTCGGGCGAGGGGGCCAGCAGCCAGCCGCGCAGTGCCGCCGCGGCCCGCACCAGGGCCCGCGCCCGCTCGGCCACCCCGCCGTCCAGCGGCGGCAAAGTGGCCGGATCTATGGCCCGGACCAGTCGGGTGAACTCCTTCAGCGTGAAGGTCCGCAGGCCCGCCGAGTGCCCCATCGAGATGACCTGGGCCCGGTGGTCGCGGGTGGCCGTCAGGACCAGGTCCGCCCGTATGACGTGCTCGTCGAGCAGCTCCCGGCCGGTGAACCCGGAGGCGTCCGCGCCGAAGTCCGCCAGCACGGCCGCCGCGTTCGCCTCCATCGGCGCGCCCTCGTGGCCCCACGTCCCCGCGCTCTCCACGATGAGGTCGCCGGCCGGAATGCCGCCCAGCCGGTGCACCAGCGCATGCCGGGTCAGCCGCTCGGTGATCGGCGAGCGGCAGACGTTGCCGGTGCTGACGTGGAGGATGCGGAACGTGTCCCCTCCGGCGGCCGCCGGGGAGTGCCCGCTTGCTATGCCACGCCCCTCAGGGCTCACGGAGCCACCTCAAGGTCGGGTACGACCTCCCGCAGCTGCTCCGCGGTCAGCGCCCCCTCGCGCAGCAGGACGGGAACCTTCCCGGTGACGTCGACGATCGACGACGGCAGCGTGCTCGGGGTCGGGCCGCCGTCCAGGTACACGGACACCGAGTCGCCGAGCATCTCGCGGGCCGCGTCGCAGTCCTCCGGCGCCGGGTGCCCGGTCAGGTTGGCCGAGGACACGGCCATCGGCCCGACCTCGGTGAGCAGCTCGATCGCGACGGGGTGCAGGGGCATGCGGACGGCCACGGTCCCGCGGGTCTCCCCCAGGTCCCACGCCAGCGAGGGCTGGTGCTTGGCGACGAGGGTCAGGCCGCCCGGCCAGAAGGCGTCGACGAGTTCCCAGGCCTGCTCGGAGAAGTCCGTGACGAGGCCGTGGAGGGTGTTCGGGGAGCCGATGAGCACCGGGGTCGGCATGTTGCGGCCGCGCCCCTTGGCGGCGAGCAGGTCGCCGACGGCCTCCGCGCTGAAGGCGTCCGCACCGATCCCGTAGAGGGTGTCGGTGGGCAGCACGACGAGTTCGCCGCGGCGCACGGCGGATGCGGCTTCACGCAGGCCCGTCTTGCGGTCCGTCGCGTCGTTGCAGTCGTATCGCCGGGCCATCAGCGTGACTCCTCGTGCAGCAGGGGGGTGGAGGGGTGGGTCGCGCCCGTCACGGCAGGGCCTTGCGGGCCGTGGCGAAGCGCGGGCGGTTGTTGAGGTCGGGGTGGTCGGCGGCGTCGGCCCAGCCCCGCTCCTCGGCGAAGATCCACGGGACCTGGCCGCCCTGGGTGTCGGCGTGTTCGATGACGACGATGCCGCCGGGCCGCAGCAGCCGGTGCGCGGTGCGCTCGATGCCGCGGATGGTGTCGAGGCCGTCCTCGCCGGAGAACAGGGCCATCTCCGGGTCGTGGTCGCGGGCCTCGGGGGCGACGTACTCCCACTCGGTGAGCGGGATGTACGGCGGGTTCGAGATCACCAGGTCGACCTGGCCGTCCAGCTCGGGCAGGGCGCTCAGCGCGTCGCCCTGGTGGACGGTGACCCGGGAGCCCTCGGCGTTCTTGCGGGTCCACCGCAGGGCCTCCTCGGACAGCTCGACCGCGTGCACGCGCGAGCGCGGCACCTCCTGCGCCATGGCCAGCGCGATGGCGCCGGAGCCCGTGCACAGGTCCACGATCAGCGGCTCGACGACGTCCATCGCCCGGACGGCGTGTATGGCCCAGTCCACGACCGATTCGGTCTCGGGCCGGGGCACGAACACCCCGGGTCCGACCTGGAGCTCCAGGTACCGGAAGAAGGCGCGGCCGGTGATGTGCTGGAGCGGCTCGCGCGCCTCGCGGCGGGCGACGGCCTCCCAGTAGCGGGCGTCGAAGTCCGCGTCCTTGACGTGGTGCAGTTCCCCCCGCTTGACGCCGTGCACGAAGGCCGCGAGCTCCTCCGCGTCGAAGCGCGGTGAGGGCACGCCGGCGGCGGCCAGCCGCTGGGTGGCCTGGGCCACCTCGGCAAGCAGCAAGTTCACGCTGGTCCTCCGGGCTGCTGTCGTACGGGGGTCGAGCAGGGGTCGTACAGGTGCTGCGGGGCGCGCGTCAGGTCGCGGACGCGAGCTTGGCGGCCGAGTCCGCGTCGACGCAGGCCTGGATCATCGGATCGAGGTCGCCGTCGAGCACCTGGTCCAAGTTGTACGCCTTGAAACCAGTCCGGTGGTCCGAGATGCGGTTTTCCGGGAAGTTGTACGTACGGATCTTCTCGGAGCGGTCCACGGAGCGCACCTGGCTGCGGCGCACGTCGGAGGCCTCCTGCTCGGCGGCCTCCTGGGCCGCGGCCAGCAGGCGCGAACGGAGGATGCGCATCGCCTGCTCCTTGTTCTGGAGCTGGCTCTTCTCGTTCTGGCAGGAGGCGACCACACCGGTCGGGATGTGCGTGATGCGCACGGCCGAGTCGGTGGTGTTGACGGACTGGCCGCCGGGGCCCGACGAGCGGTACACGTCGATGCGCAGGTCGTTCGGGTTGATCTCGACCTCGACCTCCTCGGCCTCCGGGGTGACGAGCACGCCCGCGGCGGAGGTGTGGATGCGGCCCTGGGACTCGGTGGCCGGAACGCGCTGCACGCGGTGCACGCCGCCCTCGTACTTCAGGCGGGCCCAGACGCCCTGGCCGGGCTCGGTGGCACCGTTGCCGCCCTTGGTGCGGACGGAGACCTGGACGTCCTTGTAGCCGCCGAGCTCCGACTCGGTGGCGTCGATGATCTCGGTCTTCCAGCCCACGCGCTCGGCGTAGCGCAGGTACATGCGCAGCAGGTCTCCGGCGAACAGGGCCGACTCGTCGCCGCCCGCGCCCGCCTTGACCTCCAGGAGCACGTCCTTGTCGTCGCTGGGGTCGCGCGGGACGAGCAGCAGGCGCAGCTTCTCGGTGAGCTCCTCGCGCTGCGCGGTGAGCTCCTTCACCTCCGCGGCGAAGTCCGGGTCGTCGGCCGCGAACTCCTTCGCCGTCTCGATGTCCTCGGCGGACTGCTTCCAGGCACGGAAGGTCGCGACGATCGGGGTCAGCTCCGCGTAGCGCTTGTTGAGCTTGCGCGCGTTGGCCTGATCCGAGTGGACCGAAGGGTCGGCGAGCTTCTTCTCAAGGTCGGCGTGCTCGCCGACCAGTTCCTCGACCGCCTCGAACATCGGGGGCTCCTGAAGTGAAAAGTGTGAAAAAAGGGCTGCGGGACGACAAAGGCGCCGGTCCGGCTGCCCCCGTGTGGACAGGGTGCAGCCGGGGTCCGGCGCCGGTGGCTCGCTACTTCGAGCCGGCAGCCTTGCCGAAGCGGGCCTCGAAGCGGGCGACGCGGCCACCGGTGTCGAGGATCTTCTGCTTGCCCGTGTAGAACGGGTGGCACTCGGAGCAGACCTCGGCACGGATGGTGCCTTCGGTCAGGGTGCTACGGGTGGTGAACGACGCGCCACAGGTGCAGCTGACCTGGGTCTCGACGTACTCGGGGTGAACATCGCGCTTCAAGGTGTCTCCTAGATTCGGGAGGGCACCGGGTCGCAGGAGCCGAATTGCGCACTGCGTGAACCGGGGCCGACAGACCAGTCTGCCAGGACCGGGCTGCCTGTCAAAATTCTGAGGACGCCTCCCTCAACGGGGCAGGGGCGGCATCTATTCCGCGTCCGTGCGGAACGCCCCTGAGCAGGCCTTTCGCGGGAGGCCCGGGCCGCCGGCCGGCTACGGCTGCTGGACGATCGAGCCGGCCGTGCCCTTGTCCCCCATCGAGTCCTTGGTGGCCTCCGCGGGGACGGGCTGGTCGGCCAGGAGGGCGTCCCAGACCATCTTGCACTCCTTGGTCAGCGGGGCGACGCGGTCTGCGTCGCGGGCGTCCGGGCCCACGGGCAGGGTGATCATCTTCATGTCCTGGGCGTCGATGCCCTGGAGGCTCTGGGCGAAGCCCATCAGGGACTTCACGTCGCCGAGGGACTTGTCGGTGGTGAGGGCCTTGGTGCCGGTGTCGGCGAGGTCGAGCAGCCGCTTGGGGTTGTCGAAGACGCCGATGCCCTTGACCTGCTTGATCAGGGCCTTCATGAACGCCTGCTGGAGCTGTATTCGGCCCAGGTCGGAGCCGTCGCCGACGCTCTTGCGGGTGCGTACGAGGCCCAGGGACTGCTCGCCGTTCAGCTTGTTGCGGCCGGCCGGGAGGTCGAGGTGGCTCGATCCGTCCTTGATCGGCTTGCTGGTGGTCAGCTCGACGCCGCCGAGGTTGTCGATGATCTTCTTGAAGCCGGTGAAGTCGACCTCGATGTAGTGGTCCATGCGGATCCCCGACATCTTCTCGACGGTCTTGACCGCGCAGGCGGCCCCGCCGATGGTGAACGACTCGTTGAACTGGGAGCGCGAGCTGCCGCGGTCGGTCTTGCCGTTGCTCAGCGTGCACGGCGGCCGGTTGACCATGGTGTCGCGCGGGATCGACACGACGGTGGCCTTCTTGTGGCCCTCGTACAGGTGGACGATCATCGCCGTGTCGGAGCGCGCCGAGCCGCCGTCGTCGCGGCCGTACTCGGAGTTGGCGCCGCCGCGGGAGTCGGAGCCGAGGACGAGGATGTCCATCGAGCCGTTGTCCACGTTCTGCGGGCGGTCGGTGCCGAGCGCCTGGTCGATGTCGACCGTCTTGAGGTTCCCGTTCAGGTGGAAGTAGAACCAGCCGAGGCCCGCCCCGCCCAGCAGGACCACGCCGGCGGCGCTCCACGCGGCGACGGCCAGGGCCTTGCGGCGCTTCGCGGGTTTCCGTCGGCGCCGGCCCGCGGCACGCCTGCCGCCGCCCCTGCTCTCGTCGCTCATGCTCTCCTCAGTCCTCAGTACGTTTCCGGCCGGGCCCCCGGCCCGGTGGCCTCCCGCACCGCCCTCTGACACAGACGGCCGAACGGCCCCCAGGGTTCCACGGCCGGCGGGGCGCCCGGTCCGGGCCGCCGCCGCTGCCCGGACGGGAGGTGGGCGCCGTGACACGGCGCCCACCTGCGGTTTCCCCGGGGGACGCACGGCGCGCCCGGAAGGTTCACGAAAACGGCAACTGTGGCGAAGCTCGCACGCAAAACGCGTGACCGCCCCCGCCGCGGATGCGGCGGGGGGGGGGGGGGGGATGCGCGGCGCGGACGTCAGTCGTCGTTCTTGCCCGACGGGGTCGTCTTGGCGATCTGCATCAGGAACTCGGCGTTCGACTTCGTCTGCTTCATCTTGTCGAGCAGCAGCTCGATGGCCTGCTGCGAGTCGAGCGCGTGCAGCACCCGGCGCAGCTTCCAGACGATGGCGAGCTCCTCGCTGTTGAGGAGGATCTCCTCCTTGCGGGTGCCCGACGGGTCGACGTCGACGGCCGGGAAGATGCGCTTGTCGGCGAGCTTCCGGTCGAGCTTGAGCTCCATGTTGCCGGTGCCCTTGAACTCCTCGAAGATCACCTCGTCCATGCGCGAGCCGGTGTCGACGAGCGCGGTGGCCAGGATGGTCAGCGAGCCGCCGTCCTCGATGTTGCGCGCGGCGCCGAAGAAGCGCTTCGGCGGGTACAGCGCGGTCGAGTCGACACCACCGGACAGGATGCGGCCGGAGGCGGGCGCCGCGAGGTTGTACGCGCGGCCCAGACGGGTGATGGAGTCCAGCAGGACGACCACGTCGTGACCCAGCTCGACGAGGCGCTTGGCGCGCTCGATGGCCAGCTCGGCGACGGTGGTGTGGTCCTCGGCCGGGCGGTCGAAGGTCGAGGAGATGACCTCACCCTTGACCGACCGCTGCATGTCGGTGACCTCTTCCGGACGCTCGTCGACCAGGACGACCATCAGGTGGCACTCGGGGTTGTTCGTGGTGATCGCGTTGGCGATCGCCTGCATGATCATGGTCTTGCCGGTCTTCGGCGGGGCCACGATCAGGCCGCGCTGGCCCTTTCCGATCGGCGACACGAGGTCGATGATGCGGGTCGTCAGCACGCCCGGGTCGGTCTCCAGACGGAGCCGGTCCTGCGGGTACAGCGGGGTGAGCTTCTGGAACTCCGGGCGTCCGCGGCCGGATTCGGGCGCCATGCCGTTCACCGAGTCCAGGCGCACGAGGGCGTTGAACTTCTCGCGGCGCTCGCCGTCCTTGGGCTGGCGCACCGCACCGGTGGTGTGGTCGCCCTTGCGCAGACCCGCCTTGCGGACCTGGGCGAGGGAGACGTACACGTCGTTCGGGCCGGGCAGGTAGCCCGAGGTCCGGATGAACGCGTAGTTGTCGAGGATGTCCAGGATGCCCGCGACGGGGATCAGGACGTCGTCGTCGGCGACCTGCGGCTCGTTCGGCGCGAACTCGTCACGGCCGCGGCGGCCGCGGCGGTCGCGGTAACGGCCCCGGCGGCCACGGCGGCCGCCCTCGTCGTCGAAGTCGTCCTGCGGGCCGTTGTCCTGGCGGTCCTGGCGACCCTGCTGGCCCTGCTGCTGACGGTCCTGACGGCCGCCCTGCTGCTGGCGGTCCTGACGGCCGCCGCCCTGGCCGCCCTGACCCTGGCCGCCCTGACCCTGACCCTGACCCTGACCCTGGGCGCCCTGGCCCTGGTCGTCGGCCTTGGCACCGCGGTCACGGCGGTCGCGGCGGGCCTCGCCGCGCTCGGCGCGGTCACCGCGGTCGCGGCGGTCACGACGGCCGCGGCCCTCGCCCTCCTGGGCGGGCGCGGAGACGGCGGTGGCGGCCTCGGCCTTGGTCTCGGCCGGAGCGGTCGCGGTGGCGGTCTCGGTCTTCGCCTCGACCTGCACGGCGGCGGGGGCCGCGGACTCCGGGCTGCCGGTGGGGGCCGTGGCCCGACGGCGCCGGCGCTCGCCGGCCGGGGCGTCGTCTGCCCCGCTCTCGACTGCGCTGGTGCGGGAGGGGCCGCCTGCCGGCTGGCCCGGGATCTCGATCTGCGCCTGCGCGGCCGGCTTCTCGGCGGGCGCCTCGGCGGCGGCCTCGCCCGTGCGGGCCTTGCTGGTGGCGCGGCGCTTCGGCTTGGCCTCGGCGGCGTCCGCGGCGGGAGCCGCGGCCTTGGGGGCGCTGCTGCCCGCCTGCGCCTCCTTGATGACCTCGATCAGCTGGCTCTTGCGCATCCGCGCGGTGCCCCTGATGCCGAGGCCCGACGCGACCTGCTGCAGCTCGGCCAGGACCATGCCGTCGAGGCCGGTACCGGAGCGGCGGCGCTTGGGCGCGGCAGCCGCGGCGGGGGCACTGGTGTCGACATTGGTGTCGGCAGCGCCCATCAGATCGGTGGTGTCGCTCACGAAGGGTCCTTCCCTGGAGCGGACGTCGGCCTGTCTGGCTCGGCGACCGGTTGTGCTGTCCGACGGCAGTCCATGACCTGACGGGTTACGGACCGCAGCCGGGGCGGTGGTCCGCCGATAGAAATACGGCGGAGAGAAACGTGCATGGGTGGTTCCGGCGAGAAGCCCCCGAGCTGGAAGCGTGGGAATGTCACGCCGATTCCGGAGCGTGCTCGAAACTGCTGGCAGCGATCAAAGCAGTCGGGGAGGCTCCCGGAAGAAAGGTGGTCCCGAATGGGGACACTGAGCACCGAGCCATGGCGGCTTCGGCTGCGCACTTGAGACTAACACTACCGGATCCAACAGATATTCCCCCTCTCAATCACCGGCAATCGCGCCTTCCGCGCGGGCGGCCTGCCCCGGCCGCCCGCCCCTGGCGGGTGTGCCCGTACGGCCTAGCCGCCCTGGGTGCCCAGCGGAAGCACGCTCGCGCCCGCGGCGTCGAGGGCGAGCCGGTTCGCCGCCCACCCTTCGCCCGCGAGCTGCGCGACCTTGTCGGCCGCGCCGTTGTCGACCAGCGCGAGGACCGTGGGGCCCGCGCCGGAGATGACCGCGGGGATGCCGTCCGCCCGCAGCCGGTTGACGAGTGCGACGCTCTCCGGCATCGCCGGGGACCGGTACTCCTGGTGGAGCCGGTCTTCGGTGGCCGGCAGCAGCAACTCGGGACGCCTGGTCAGGGCTTCGACGAGCAGGGCCGCCCGGCCCGCGTTCACGGCCGCGTCCACGTGCGGGACGTTGCGCGGCAGCAGGCCGCGCGCGGTCTCCGTCAGGACCGGCTTGGACGGGACGAAGACCACCGGAACGATGGAATCGGCGGGCTCCATACGGATCGCCCTGGCGCTGCCGCCGTCCATCCACGCGAGGGTGAAGCCGCCGAGGAGACAGGCGGCGACGTTGTCGGGGTGGCCCTCGATCTCGGTGGCCAGTTCGAGCAGCGCCGCGTCGTCGAGCTTCGCCTCGCCGCCTATGGTCACGGCGCGGGCGGCGACGATGCCGGCGCAGATGGCGGCGGAGGAGGACCCGAGGCCGCGGCCGTGCGGGATGCGGTTGGCGCAGACGACCTCGAGGCCGCGCGGCTGCCCGCCCAGCAGGTCGAAGGCGGTGCGCATGGACCGTACGAGCAGGTGGCTCTCGTCCCGCGGGAGGGTGTCGGCACCCTCGCCCGCGATGTCGATGTTCAGCCCCGAGTCGGCCACCCGGACGACGACGTCGTCGTAGAGCCCCAGGGCCAGACCGAGGGCGTCGAAGCCCGGGCCGAGGTTGGCGCTGCTGGCGGGGACGCGCACCCGTACGGCGGCGGCGCGGAAGGCTGGACCGGCCATCGTCCGATGACACTCCTTGTGACTGTGCGAGACGAGATCTTCGCTGGCTCGCTGTGAATGTACTGGAGAACGTACGACACCCGAAGGCCCTCTGGGCAGCACCACGGTCATATGCGCGGTGGCGGATGTAAGTACAGCCTATCGAAGGAAGGTTCTCTCGCGACATAGGGCGCACAGGAGGCGCACGATGCGTGTCGGTGTCTTCCGGTGGGTTCCGCTGAATGCCGCTGCTATTTGTGCCGTACGACCTGAGTTGCCGGATTCCGCAGGCTCTGCGGAATCCGGCAGCCCAGGGGTGGTGCTTCCGGGACCGGCGCCCCGGGGCCGGGGCCCGGGGCCGACGGCCCGGAGGGGTCAGACCAGGCCGAGTCGGACGGCCGCGGCCTCCGCGTCCACCGGGACGGTGACCGGCTGCGGTGCGCCGGCGACCGCCCAGTCGGGGTCCTTGAGGCCGTTGCCGGTGACGGTGCACACGATCGTCTGGCCCGGGTCGACCAGGCCCAGCTCGGCGGCCTTGAGCAGACCGGCCACCGACGCCGCCGAGGCGGGCTCCACGAAGACGCCCTCCTGTGCGGCCAACAGGCGGTAGGCGGCCAGGATCTGGCGGTCCGTCACTTCGTCGATGAAGCCGCCCGACTCGTCGCGCGCGGCGAGCGCGTAGTCCCAGGAGGCCGGGTTGCCGATGCGGATCGCGGTGGCGATGGTGTGCGGCTCCTTGACGACCTCGCCGCGCACGATCGGCGCGGAGCCGGAGGCCTGGAAACCCCACACCCGGGGCGTACGGGAGGCCAGGCCGTCGGCCTTGTACTCCTTGAAACCCTTCCAGTACGCGGTGATGTTGCCGGCGTTGCCGACGGGCAGCACGTGGATGTCGGGAGCGTCGCCGAGCGCGTCGACGATCTCGAACGCGGCCGTCTTCTGGCCCTCGATGCGCACCGGGTTGACGGAATTGACCAGCGCGACCGGGTAGTTGTCGGACAGCGCGCGGGCCAGGTCGAGGCAGTCGTCGAAGTTGCCGTCCACCTGGAGGATCTTGGCGCCGTGCACGAGGGCCTGGCCCATCTTGCCGAGCGCGATCTTGCCGCGGGGCACGAGGACGGCCGAGACCATCCCGGCGCGCACCGCGTACGCGGCGGCCGACGCCGAGGTGTTGCCCGTGGACGCGCAGATGACGGCCTTGGCGCCGTCCTCCTTGGCCTTGGTGATCGCCATGGTCATGCCGCGGTCCTTGAAGGACCCCGTGGGGTTCGCGCCCTCGACCTTGAGGTGGACCTCGCAGCCGGTGCGCTCGGAGAGCACCTGCGCGGGGACGAGGGGAGTTCCGCCCTCGCGGAGCGTGACCACGGGAGTGGCGTCCGTCACCGGCAGGCGGTCCCGGTACTCCTCGATGATGCCGCGCCACTGGTGGGTGCGATTGCTGCTCATGGGTCCTTACTCCCCTTCAACACGCATGATGCTGGCGACACCGCGCACGGTGTCCAGCTTCCGCAGCGCCTCGACGGTCCCGGACAGGGCGGCGTCGGGTGCGCGGTGGGTGACGACGACGAGGGAGGCTTCGTTGCCCACCCCGTCCGGACGTCCTTGCTGACGTACGGTATCGATCGAGACACCGTGCTCCGCGAACGTCGTCGCCACCTGGGCGAGCACGCCCGGCTTGTCGGCCACATCGAGGCTGATGTGGTACCGCGTGACGACGTCGCCCATGGGGCTGACCGGCAGCTGGGTGTACGCCGACTCACCGGGCCCCGTTGCCTCGGCGAGCTTGTTGCGGCATACGGCGACGAGGTCGCCCAGGACCGCCGACGCCGTCGGCGAACCGCCCGCGCCGGGACCGTAGAACATGAGCCGCCCGGCGGCCTCCGCCTCGACGAAGACGGCGTTGTACGCCTCGCGGACGGAGGCGAGCGGGTGGCTGAGCGGGATCATCGCCGGGTGCACGCGGGCGGTGACGGACTCCCCGTCGGCGGCGCGCTCCAGGATCGCGAGGAGCTTGATGGTGCAGCCCATGCGCTTGGCGGAGGCGAAGTCCGCGGCGCTGACCTCGGTCATGCCCTCGCGGTACACGTCGTCGAGGCGCACCCGGGTGTGGAACGCGATGCCGGCCAGGATCGCGGCCTTGGCGGCGGCGTCGTAGCCCTCGACGTCGGCGGTCGGGTCGGCCTCGGCGTACCCGAGGGCGGTGGCCTCGTCGAGGGCCTCCTGGTACCCGGCGCCGGTGGAGTCCATCTTGTCGAGGATGAAGTTCGTCGTGCCGTTGACGATGCCCATCACGCGGTTGATCTTGTCACCGGCGAGGGACTCGCGCATCGGGCGGACCAGCGGGATGGCGCCGGCGACGGCGGCCTCGTAGTACAGGTCCAGCCCGTGCTGCTCGGCCGCGGCGTGCAGGGCCGCGCCGTCCTGGGCGAGCAGCGCCTTGTTCGCGGAGACGACGGAGATGCCGTGCTCGAAGGCGGTGGTGATGAGGGTGCGGGCGGGCTCGATGCCGCCGATGACCTCGATGGCCACGTCGATGTCGCCGCGTTTGAGGAGGGCGGTCGCATCGGTGGTGACCAGGGCCGGGTCGATGCCCTCGCGCACCTTGGAGGGGCGGCGCACGGCCACGCCGGCGAGCTCGACGGGCGCGCCGATCCTGGCCGTCAGGTCGTCGGCGTGCGTCGTCATGATGCGCGCCACCTCTGAGCCGACCACTCCACAGCCCAGCAGCGCCACCTTCAGCGGACGCGTACGCATCATTCGACCTACGCCTTTCGATCTTCCATCACCGCCCGGCGCGCGGTATTGCGCGCCAGGGTCTCAACCAGTCTCACTCAATGGACAGCACTTTCCATCCTCGGTCCATTGAGTGAGACACGCGTGGGCACCCGGTCACCCGGCGACATCCATTTTGGGGGTCCGGGGGCTTTCCGCAGAAATATGTGGATCATCCCAGGTCGAGGCGCAGGAGATCTTCTTCCGTTTCGCGCCGCACGATCACGCGGGCCTGACCGTCGCGCACGGCCACGACGGGCGGGCGCAGCGCGTGGTTGTAGTTGCTGGCCATGGAGCGGCAGTACGCCCCGGTGGCGGGCACGGCCAGGAGGTCCCCGGGGGCCAGGTCGGCCGGCAGGAAGGCGTCCTTCACCACGATGTCGCCGCTCTCGCAGTGCTTGCCGACGACGCGTACGAGCATGGGCTCGGCGTCGGAGACCCGGGAGACGAGGGTGACCGCGTACTCGGCGTCGTAGAGGGCGGTGCGGATGTTGTCGGACATGCCGCCGTCGACGGAGACGTACGTGCGCAGCCCTTCGAGGGGCTTGATCGTCCCGACCTCGTAGAGCGTGAAGGCGGTGGGCCCGACGATGGCCCGGCCCGGCTCGACGGAGATCCGGGGCGCGCGCAGTCCGGCGGACTCGCACTCCCGGGCGACGATCTCGTGCAGGGCCTTGGCGATCTCGTGGGGCTCGCGCGGGTCGTCGGAGGAGGTGTACGCGATGCCGAGGCCGCCGCCGAGGTCGATCTCGGGCAGCTCGACGCCGTGCTCGTCGCGCACGGCGGCCAGCAGCTGCACCACCCGCCTGGCGGACACCTCGAAGCCGGCCATGTCGAAGATCTGCGAGCCGATGTGGGAGTGGACGCCGAGCAGCTCGAGGCTGTCGTGCCCGAGGGCGCGGCGTACGGCCTCGGCGGCCGAGCCGTCGGCGACGGCGATGCCGAACTTCTGGTCCTCGTGCGCGGTGGCGATGAACTCGTGGGTGTGGGCCTCGACGCCCACGGTCACCCGGATCTGCACGGGCTGGCGTACGCCCAGCTCGCGGGCGATGTGCGCGACGCGGGCGATCTCCTGGAAGGAGTCGAGCACGATCCGCCCCACGCCGGCGGTGACGGCGCGGCGGATCTCGCCCTCCGACTTGTTGTTCCCGTGGAAGGCGATCCGCTCGGCGGGCATCCCGGCGGCGAGGGCGGTGGCCAGCTCCCCGCCGGAGCACACGTCGAGGTTGAGGCCCTCTTCCCTGAGCCACTTCACGACGGCCTTGGAGAGGAAGGCCTTCCCGGCGTAGAACACGTCGGCGTCGGGCCCGAAGGCGAGCGCCCAGGCCCGGCAGCGCGCCCGGAAGTCCTCTTCGTCCATGAAGTAGGCGGGCGTACCGAACTCCTCGGCCAGGGTGGTGACGTCGATGCCTCCGACGGTGGCCACCCCGTCGGCGTTCCGGCGTACGGTCCGGGACCAGACCTTCTCGTCGAGCTCGTTGAGGTCGGCGGGCGGCGGGGAGTAGTGCCCCTCGGGCAGGACATCGGCGTGACGGGGCCCGGCGGGGTGCGCGGAACGGCTCATCGGTATCTCTCTTCGCAGATCACAGGCAGTCGGGTGCGGCTATGCCGAGCAGGTCCAGGCCGCCGGCCAGCACCGTCCCGGCGGCTTCGGCAAGAGCCAGCCGGGCGCGGTGGGCGGCCGAGGGTTTCTCGTCGCCCTTGGGCAGGACGCGGTAGTGGAAGGCGAGCAGCTCGTCGGCGGCGCGGACGAGGTAGCGGACGACCTGCTCCGGCGCCCGGTGGTGCGCGGCGGACTCCAGGACGAGGGGGTAGTCGGCGAGGACCTGCGCGAGGGGGCCGCCGTCCGGGACCTCGCCGGGCTCGCTCCCGAACCCGAGCCGGGCGGCGTTGCGTACGAGCGCGCGGCTCCTGGCGTGGGCGTAGCGCACCCGGAAGAACTCGTTGGACTCGTCCTGCACGAGCAGGCGGCCGGAGAACGCGGGGCTCTCGTGCGGTGCCACGCAGAGCATGGCCCAGCGGGCGGCGTCGTTCCCGTACAGACGGACGACGTCGCCGTCGCGCCTGGCGACGGGGGCGGTGTCGGCGGCAGCTTCGCCGATGCTCATGCCCTGACCGGCCCGGATGCGCAGCACGGCCTCGGCGACGACGAGCGCACGCGGCCCGCGGCCACCGTCGCCGGACCCGTACGCCGTCCCCCGTTCCCGCACCTCGCGTACGACGCTCTCGACGGAAACGGGGTCCATGACGAAGTTGAGGAACCCGGGACCGGTCACCTCGACCCGCTCGACCCCGGGGACGGAGCCCAGCCGGCGGGCCAGTACCGCGGCGACGTCGCGGGGCGGGAGTCCGACGCTCTTGGCGACATGGAAGGCCGCGGGGGTGGCGTAGTCCCCCACTCCCCCGGGCCGGGTCCGCTCGACGACGACCCGCTCGGGCACGCCCGCCCCGGCGGGCAGCTCCCCGTCCTCGACGGCGCAGCGCACGGCGCGCACGACGGTACGGGAGAGGTCGGCGGGGGTCACGGGACCAGCCTAGGGGAGAAGCCCACCCATCCCGCGAACGGTTTCGCCATATGAACAGCGGACGCCGCCACCCCCTCCCACGCCCGGCGGGGGTGCCGCTGCTACCCCCGCCCGCGGCCGGCCGGGGTGCCGCTGCTACCCCCGCCCGCGGCCGGCCGGGGTGCCGCTGCTACCCCCGCCCGCGGCCGGCCGGGGTAACCGCCGCTATCCCCTCCCACGCCCGGCGGGGGTACCGCCCTTCCGCTCGCGCCGGTCCTTGCGCTCGACGAGTCGGCGTACGACCCGCACGAGCTCGGCGGGCTCGAAGGGCTTGGCGAGGAACGCCTCGACCCCGGCTTCGATCCCGGCCTCCACCTCGTGCTGTGTGCAGGCGCTGACGATGGCGACGGGCACGTGCCGCGTCCGCGGATCGGCGCGCAGCTGCGCGACGGTCCCGAACCCGTCCAGGCGGGGCATGACCACATCAAGGGTGATCACGTCGGGGCACACGCGGTGCACGACGTCCAGGCATTCGGCACCATCGTTCGCGGTCACTACCTCGAAGCCCTCCAGCTCGAGATTGACCTTGATCAGCTGCCGGATGACCTTGTTGTCGTCGACAACAAGCACCCGGCCCGAGGCGCCTGGCACAACTCGAGAGTAGGTCCGCCTAAGCCCCCGCGTCCGGGTTTTTGCCACTTCCACCCCCTCCGAGCGACCCGGTTCCCCCGGCCCCGCAATCCGTTCCTGATCACCCCCCGGAAGCTGGTAGTGTTCAACCCGTCGCCGCAACGCGAACGACACGCCCCCGTAGCTCAGGGGATAGAGCAACGGCCTCCGGAGCCGTGTGCGCAGGTTCGAATCCTGCCGGGGGCACTTCGCAGGAAGTGCCCAAAGACCCCGCCATCAGCGCCTTCGCTGAGACGGGGTCTTCGCGTATGTGCAGCCAACTGCCGCCCTGTGCACCCGTATGTCAGACACTGTGGACTATTCGTGGACAGGATCTTGACCCAGCGCCGCAGGTCAGCCGCAGAAACGCGGAGGGCCCCCGGACAGGTCCAGGGGCCTCGCAGGGCATCGCCACTCACTCGCGATCACTCGTACTCGCGCAGCAGATCCTCGATCCGACGGTTGGCCACCTCCTGGCGGCCGTCGAGGCACGAACGGGTTCTCCCCCGCGGCGGCCCCCCGACAATGCGGGTTGTTGGCGGCGCAAAGGCCCTCTGACCTGTATGGCCGGCACTCCCCGATCAGCCCTGGTGAGGGCCGAGCTATCGTGCCCAGCATGTCCAGCCCTCCCCTGTGCCCGCAGTGCGGTCAGCCCATGAAGACTCGCGGCCTTGCCCTCTACCGGCGCGAGGACGACGGTGAGCGGGCCTGTCGGGCGCTGTGGCAGTGTCCGGAGAAGCGGATCTGGTGGCACTGGGCGGATCGGCCCGACGAGCCCATGGAGCTGTGTCCGACGCCGCAGTTGTTCGGTGGATGACCTTGACGCAGGCCGGGCGGAGCGTGTCTCCCGCGCGCCCGGTTGAGGGGGACTGGGCGGGGCGTCGCGGGTAACTGCGGGGGTCGAGGCAGGGATGTGCAGGTCAGCGGGGTGGCTGGTCAGGGTGGATTCGGGTACGCGACCTTCCAAACGGGGGCTCCAAGAGCCGGGGCCTCGCCAAGGTGGGAGTCCCGACGGAGATGAGGGGGTCTTCTCGTGGCCGATTACGCCGCTCATGCGCACAAGGCTCAGGAGTTGTTGGCCGCGAGCGAGAAGTGGGCGAAGGGCCGGCTCAGCGCCGAGCAGCTCATCGCGAGCGCTCAGGTTGAAGCGCTGCTCGCCCTCGCCGCGGCTGTCTCGCGCGGGGAAGGCGCTGGGCACATCGTCGATCAACTGAAGTAGGGCTTCTGCTGGCCACTGGTAGCCCACGGGCCGCTCGCGTCCCGTGGCCGTCCGCCGCCCGTGTCCTCCAGGTCCGCCTTCCTCCCGTTCGCCCCTCACCACGCGCTGCCGTCTGCTGCGGCCAGCCTATAGACGGTGTCAGGAACCGTCAGCGCTGCTGGTCCGGACGGGTCGGTGCGGTCCCACGGTCAGGCCGGTGGCTTGTCGAGGGGCGCGTCGCTGCCGGCCCAGAGGTAGATGCGGGTCATGCCCGGCTGGAACTCGTGTGTGTGGATCTCCGCACACAGTCCGAGTGCGCCGCTTTCCGGTGTCTTCGCCTCGCGAGGGCAGACACTGGTGCTGCGCATGCCCTCGACGAAGGTCTCGGGCTCGGGCAGGCCGAGGTGAGTGAAGCCGTCGCTGCGGGTGAAGCCCGGCTCTTCCGGATGCAGGTTGGGCACCATCTGGGTACCGTCACGCCGAAGCGGCTGCACGAACCGGTCTGCCTCCGCGGTCGTCACCGTGAAGGCGAGCAGCGCGGCGTCGTACTGCACGTTGGAGTGGAGCCCGGCACGACGGTCGGTGGCCGTCTCGGGCACATGGACACCGAGCAGGCCCGCCGTCCATTCGGGGGTGGCGTTCTCCTCCCAGCAGCACATCCGCCTCTCGGCCTCGGCCGGCTGTCGCATTTCGTACATGACCGTCAGGGCCGTCCCGAGGAAGCCGAGTACGCACAGACCCGTGAAGACCCAGGCGGCGACGGCGAGGCGTCGCTGCCACGGCTTCCGCGTCCCTGCAGCGGGCGGAGCCGCGGAACGGTTCATCGGTCGACGTCCCCTCCGCCGTCCCGGCCATGGCGGCCCGGATCACTGCGCTCACCGGCGCGCCCGGGGTCGCCGGGAGCGGGTACTGCCGCTCCGCCGCCCAACTCGTAGTGCTTGACCGAACTGCTTCCCGCCATATTGAACTCCTGGGCCAGACCGACCTTGTGCTGCTGGGCCGGCTCGCCGTCGGGTATCTCGAACTTGCCGATGGTCACGCCCTTGCCCTGGTCCCAGTTGTAGCGGTCCCAGACGTTGACCTGATAGTCGAGGCCGACCACCGGTTCGCCGTCCGCGCCTGGCTCGACGGTCACCACCCCCGTCACGTTCGACTGGGCGCCGCCGACCGCGTAGAACCAGTTGCGGTCTGCCGTCTCGCTGAAGTAATAGCCCTCACCCGGTGTCTCGACCGGTATCGCGACGGCCCGGCCGCCGTTCCTCTCGCACTCCGCCAGCGCCTGCTAGCGCCACGCGGTCGCGTTCCCGAGAGGCGGTACGCGATCGCCTTCCGCGGGGGCTTCGGGCACCGGGCTTCCGCCGAGGCGCAGAGGCGGGGTTTGTCCGTCGGTGAGATCGGAGCATCGCTCGCGGGGCCTCGCCGTGGCTGTCCTGGCGCATCGGGGCGCCGGCGGCTCGAGGGGGGGACGAGTGGGGGTCTACCGGGATGTGTCATGGTCCGGTCCGCTTATCGGCGTTGACGAGGAGGCGGGATGGTTACGGGGACCGGGCTCGTGGAGCGGGCGGCGGCGTTGGCCCAGCTGGGGCGGCGGCGGGCGCGTGATGCGGAGGAGCAGCGGCGGCTGACTCCCGATGTGGTGGCGCGGATGCTGGAGGCGGGGTTCGCGCGGCACTTCGTGCCGGCCGCGCAGGGCGGTGTGGAGGGGACGTTCGCGGAGTTCGGCGCGGCGGTCGCCGCCGTCGCAGAGGGCTGCGCGGCCACCGCGTGGTGTGCTTCGGTCGCGTCGAGCCTGGCCCGGGTGGCCGCCTGCCTGCCGGCGGACGGGCGCGCGCAGGTGTGGGCCGAGGGGCCCGACGCGTTCGTCGTGGGCTCGCTCTCCCCGCTCGGCAAGGCCACCGCGGCGCCTGGCGGCTGGCGCGTGTCCGGGTCCTGGGCGTACATCAGCGGCGTCGACTACTCGGACTGGGCCGTGGTCTGCGCGATGCTGCCCGGCGACGGGGGTGCGCGGCTGTTCGCGCTGCCGCGCGCCGAGTACGCGATCAAGGACACCTGGACCGGGTCCGGGATGCGCGGGACCGGGAGCAATACGGTCATCGTCGACGACGTGTTCGTGCCCGAGGCGCGCAGCATCAGCCGGCAGTCCCTCTTCGAGGGCCGGCCGGCGGATTCGTCGGCGGCCTGCCACACCGTGCCGGTCCAGGCCGTCAACGGGCTGTCGTGCGCGCCCGCCGCCCTCGGTGCCGCGCGCGGCGCGCTCGGGCTGTGGACCGCCGACACCGCGCAACGGCTGGCGCGGGGCGCCGGCCGGCCGGGGGTTCCCGGTCCTGCCCGGAGCACCTACGAGGCGGTCCTGACCCGCAGCGCCGGTGAGATCGACGCCGCGATGCTGCTGCTGGAGCGGGCCGCGGCCGTCGCGGACCGGGGTGCGGGGATCACGGACGAGGAGACGGCCCGCAACGTACGCGACTACGCGCTGGCCACGGAGCACCTCGTGAACGCCGTCAACCGGATGTTCGCCACCGCCGGGACCTCCGGGCACACCACCGAGAGCCCGCTGCAGCGCGCCTGGCGGGACGTCAACTCCATCGCGACGCACATCGCGCTGACGTTCGATCCGGCCGCGACGCTCTTCGCGTCCCGGTCGTTGACCCCCTGACCGATCTCGACCGATCCAGACGAAATACTTCCGTTTGCCTTGGAGTGCACTCCAGCACCTAGCGTCGTGGGCAGACGGTCCCCAGCCCAGGAGGCAGCAGCATGACCAACGTCCCCACCCGGTACTTAGGCGAACTCGCGGTCTCCGCGCAGGGCCTGGGATGCATGGGCATGAGCCACGGGTACGGAGCCACGGACGACGCGGAGTCGATCGCGACCCTGCACCGCGCCCTCGATCTCGGGGTGACCTTCCTGGACACCTCCGACTTCTACGGCAGCGGCCACAACGAGGAGCTGATCGGGCGGGCCGTCGCCGGGCGCCGCGACGAGGTCGTGATCGCCACGAAGTTCGGCTTCGCCAACCGTCTGGGCGACCCCACCCTGGTCCGCGGTGACGCCGCGTACGTACGGGAGGCGTGCGAGGCGTCGCTGCGCCGCCTCGGGGTCGACCACATCGACCTCTACTACCAGCACCGCGTCGACCCGAAGGTGCCGATCGAGGAGACCGTCGGTGCGATGGCCGAGCTGGTGCAGGCCGGCAAGGTGCGCCACCTCGGCCTGTCGGAGGCCGGCGCGCAGACCATCCGGCGGGCGCACGCGGTGCACCCGATCGCCGCGCTGCAGAGCGAGTGGTCGCTGTGGTCCCGCGACGTGGAGGCGGAGGTCATCCCGGTGTGCCGCGAGCTCGGGGTCGGCGTCGTCCCGTACGCGCCGCTCGGGCGCGGCTTCCTGACCGGCCGGTACCGCTCGGTCGAGGGGCTGGCGGAGACCGACGTACGCCGGGGCCACCCGCGTTTCGCCGACGGCAACCGCGAGCGGAACCTGGCGATCGTCGCGAAGCTGGACGAACTGGCAGCGGCGAAGGGGGTCAAGGCGGGTCAGCTCGCACTGGCCTGGGTGCAGCACCGGGGTGACCACGTGGTGCCGATCCCCGGCACCCGGCGGCAGAGCTATCTCGAGGAGAACCTCGCGGCCCTGGCCGTCGAGCTGTCCCCCGGGGACCTCGCCGCGATCGAGGCCGCCGCTCCGCCGGAGCAGATCGCCGGCACCCGTTACGACGCGACCGGGCTCACCTTCGTGAACGGCTGAGCCGTCACCGGCGCCCCGTCACCGGCACCCCGCCACCGGCGCTGCACCACCGGCCCGCCCGTCTGCCTCCGAGCAGGCGGGCGGGCCTGCGTGTATGAGATCTTCATGTCCGCTCGTGCCGCCGTCACTGGTGACTCGCGTGACGGTACTGCGAAGCTGGATTCATGGAATTCGGAGTTCTCGGACCACTCGATGCCCGCATGAACGGCATGTCCATCGTGCCGACCGCCGGAAAACCCCGGCAGATCCTTTCGCTGCTCGCCATTCGCGCGGGTCGCGTCGTACAAGTGGAAACGCTGATGGCCGAGTTGTGGGGCAACGCCATTCCCCGCAGCGCCGCCACGACCCTTCAGACCTACATTCTGCAACTGCGCCGGAAACTGACCCAGGCCGGAGTGCAGCAGCAAACCGGGCGGAGCGCCAAGGATGTTCTGGCGACCTGTTACGGCGGCTACCGGCTCGCCCCCGAGGAGTTCTCCCTCGACCTGCTGAAGTTCCAGCAGCTGGTGCGCGTCGGCGGCCGGACCCTGGCCGAGAACGACCCCCGGACGGCGTCCGAACAGCTCGGCCGCGCCCTGGACCTGTGGCGCGGGCCCGCCCTCACCGACGTCCCCGTCGGGGAGGTCCTCAGCACCGAGGTCATCGGCATGCAGGAGGAACGCGACTGGGCGCTCGAGATGCGTCTGGAGGCCGACCTCAGCCTCGGCCGGCACGCCGAGATCATCGGCGAGCTGCGCATGCTCGTGAGCCAACAGCCCCTGCACGAGACCCTGTCCGCGCAGCTGATGACCGCCCTGTACCGGGCAGGGCACCCCTGGCGCGCGCTCGACGCCTTCCAGGCGCTGCGCCACGCGCTCATCAAGGAACTGGGGGTCGAACCGTCGCCGCGGCTGCAGCGGCTGCACCAGGCCATCCTGGCCAACGACAGCGGCCTGCAGGTCCCCTCCCCCACCCTGCATGCCCTCTCCGCCTAGCCGGCGCCCCCCCACACCGGCGGGCCGCGCCGTACGGCCACACCGGCCCCGCGGCGGCGCGGGCCCTGCGAAACGACGAAGCTCCCGGCAGACACCGCGTCTGCCAGGAGCTTCGTCCGTTGTACGGGGCCGGGCCACAGCACCCACCGAGCCCACCATCGCCCCGGCCCCGGCCCGTCATCGGCCGGCGCCCGCGCCGCGTCGGACTCGGTACGGGCTCGGTGCGGGATCAGTGCTGGACGGCCAGCCTGCGGCCCGGCTCCCAGGTGCCGAACTCGCCCTTGCGGTAGAGGGCGGCCGTGCCCGGGAAGAGCTCGCTCTCCTCCACCCGCCCGATCAGCAGCAGGTGGTCGTCCGCGTCCACGGTCCGTACGAGCGTGCAGCCGGCGTAGGCCACCGCGGCCTCGGTGAGCACCGGGACGCCCGCCAGTCCGCCGCGCCAGGCCACGCCGTCGAACTTGCGCGCCGCCTTCCCGGCGAACAGCCGGGCCGTGTCCTGGCCCTGGTCGGCCACGAAGTTCATCCCGAACGCCCCGGAGGAAAGCATTGCGGGCAGGGTCCGGGACCCCTTGCCCACGCAAAGGAGGAGGTGGGGCGGCTCCGCCGATACGGCGGAGAAGGCATTGCAGGTGAATCCGGTCGGTTCGCCGTCTTCTCCGAGTGCGGTGACGATCGCGACAGGGGTCGGAAACGAACCGAAAACCTTACGGAAGGTATCCGCGTCCAGCATGGTGTCCACTCCGTCGAGTCAGTTACGGGACTTTCCCGCTGCATGGGCGGCACTATCGGGGCAGTGGCTAGAAACTGCCTGGAAGGGAACTCGGCCGGTGGGCCAGCCGCCCTCGAGCCGGTGCGTTCCCGACGACCGGAGCGGGGTCGTCCGCCGGCCGCCGCGTGCCGGCCGCTCCGCTCGCCCGCTCGCCCGGCCGGAGGCGGAGCAGGTGCCTCCGACCGCCGCCGGACACGTCCGCCCTGGTCAGGACTGCCGCTGCCGCCGGCACCACGGCCCCCGGCGCGCGGCCGTGCGAGGTCTGCGGCGGGCTTGCGGGGTGGATCCGCTACGCCGGCTCGTCGGCCGGAGTGACCAGTCCGGCGGCCGCCAGATAACCGATGATGTCCTCGGTCACCTGGGGCGGCAGCGGCAAAGCGGCCGAAACCGCTGTGAGCGTCGTCGGCCACGCGAGCGTCATCGCGACCCATGCCGCCTCCTGCCGGTGCAGGACGACGCGGTGGGGCGACTGGTCGGACTCCAGTACGCATCCGATGCCTGACTCCGGCACGGTGAAGGCCACGTGCCGCGGCAGGCACACCCGCCTCTCTCCCGCCGGGCGGATCAGGACGAACGACGCCGCCGACGACAGCGGGACCACGGACAGCAGCGGCCCTTTCAGGTCGTCCACGCCGAGGGTGCGCACCACGAGGTGTGACAGCTTGCTGAGCGCCGGCAGCGTGAACGGGCACTGGTCCTCGGGTCCGCTCAGGGCGTTGGCCAGCAGTACCGGCCCGAGTTCCATCCTCCGCAGCACCTCGCGCACCGCCGGGCTGGGCCGGTCGAGCCGGTCCTGGCCCCAGCGGCTGGTGAGGAGCAGCACATCCCCGCCCGGCCCCTGGTCGATCATCACGTCCTCGGACAGCGACCAGAGATGGAAGGTCTGGACACCCCCGGTCGTTTGCCGCATGTTGCACCTCTCTTGCCGGGCGGAGGGATTCGTCGAGTATGGACACGGGCCCCGGCCCGGCGACATACGGTGTGCCGGACGGTCACCCGGAATTCCTCACGCCGCCTCTGGAACGGTCCGGGTGGCCCGGTCAAGGCCGCGCGGGCCGCTCCGCCCCTGCCCCGCTGCGGCCGAAGACCGCGGTCACCAGCATCGCGGCGAGCGCGAAGGCACCGGCCACGGCCATCGCGAGACGGGGTCCGGAGGCGTCGATGATCAGACCGCCGATGAACGAGCCGACGCCGATGGCCCCGTTGAAGGCGGCCACGTACAGCGAGGAGGCGGCCTCGCTCTCCTCGGGGACGAGCCGCATGACCCAGGTCTGCAGGGCGACGGGCAGCGCCGCGTAGAGCACGCCCCAGCACACCAGCATGGTGATGACCAGCGGGCCGCCGGCCCCGCCCGCGTACATGACCAGCATGACGACGGCCAGCAGTCCGGTGCAGCCGATGATGCTCGCCCGCAGGGCCCGGCCGACGACGGCGCCGGCCGCGAAGTTGCCCGCCAGCCCGGCCGCGCCGAAGACCAGCAGCAGCGCGCCGATGAGGGACGGGCGGACGCCGGTCACCTCCTGGAGGAAGGGGGCCACGTACGTGAAGGCGAGGAAGTGCCCGCTCATGATCAGTGCGGTGACGCCGACCGCGACGCGCAGTGCGCGGTGGCGCAGGACGTGCAGCAGCGCGGACAGGCTGCCGCTGCCGCGGGCGGGCAGGGCGGGCATGAACAGCAGGCTCGCGCCCAGTACGAGGAAGCCGAGGAAGCCGACGCAGACGAAGGCCGCGTGCCAGCCCGCGGACTGGCCGACGGCGGTGCCCAGCGGGGTGCCCGCCACCGAGGCGAGGGAGATGCCGCCGAGGACCACCGAGGTCGCGCGGACGGCGTGCCGCTCGGGGACGAGCCGTACGGCGATCGACACGGCGATGGACCAGAACACCCCGTGGGCCAGGGCGACGATGAGGCGCGCGACCAGCAGCAGCGCGTAGCCGTCGACGACGGCGGCCATGAGGTTGCCGGCGATGTAGAGGACCATCAGGGCGACGAGCAGCCACTTGCGGTCCACGCGCCCGGTGAGCGCGGTCAGAGGCGCGGCGGTCACCGCGGCCAGCGCCGCGAAGCCGGTGACGAGGAAGCCGGCCGTGCCCAGGGAGACCGAGGTGCCGTCGGCGATGGAGGGGAGGAGGCCGATCGGCAGGGTCTCGGTGGTGACGAAGGAGAAGACGCCGAGGGCCAGTCCGACGACGGCCAGCCAGGCGCGCAGGACCGAGCCGGGTGCGGCGGCCTCGGGCCCGCCGGCGGTGGCGGGGGCGGCCGCGGCGGAGGCGGCCGCGGGGGCGGCCGCCGGGGGGCCGGCCTCGGATGCGCC
>LJCW01000263.1 GCA_001298555.1 Actinobacteria bacterium OV450 | reverse complement strand
CAGGCAGCATCCGGCACATGAACGCGTGGTGGTCTTCGAACCGGCCGGTCAGGGCTTCGGCGAGCGTCGAGTGGCTGGCTCTGATCGTGCCGTGCGCGAGGTCCGCGAGGGCTTTCGGGCTGCGTTCCCCGGCGATCAGGGCTTCGAGCATGGCGCGTCCGGAGACGCCGAAGATGTCGGCGATCACGGTGGAGAGTTTGATCTGGGCGTCTTCCAGGAACTTCTCGGTGCGCTGCTTGTGCCGGGTTCGCTCGTGCGTCATCACCGCCCGCGCCCGGGTGAGGTCGCGCAGTTCACGGACCGGCTTCGGGGGCACGGACGAGGCGCGGAGCATGCCGCGCTCGGCGAGTTTGGCCAGCCAGACCGCGTCGAGCCGGTCGGTCTTGGGACGGCCCGGGACGTTCTTGACGTCACGGGCGTTGACCAGCCAGCACTCCAGACCACGCGACTCCAGGAGGAAGAAGTACGGTTTCCAGTAGGTCGAGGTCGCCTCCATCACCACCCGGGTCACGCCCTGGCAGACCAGGTGATCGGCCAGGTCCAGGATCGCGCCGCTGGTCGCGACGGTGTTGAAGACCCGCTGGGTGCGAAAGCCGGGCTTGTCCTCATGCGGCAGGCGCACGCACACCATCCCGGACGCCTTGGCGATGTCGATCGCCGCGACCCGTTCCACGAGCTCGACCGCCTGCTCGATCTCCTCGATGTCCTCGGCCTCAGCCATGGACCCCTCCCCTTCACACCGTGCCAGTACAGGAACGGTGCCTGCCCGTGGGACCGCTGGGGGAGCGAGAATCTGACCGGCGTGCTCGGAGGCAACAGTGCGTGGCCCCTCCGCGGTCCCGGCGCCAGACTGACCTACGGGCTCACAGTCCCAACGAAGCATCGGGGTCGGCGGGCAGGCACCGCGTCCATGTTTTCACGCCAGCAAGGCGTCCCCGACAGGGATCAGAGGGACTGACCTGCAGAGACGCCCCGTGTTCTCCTATCCTGCCGCATGTGACGTCGATGACGAACTCCTGGAACTGGTCACGATGGTGATCGTGACGCGCGATGATGGCCGGCGCCGGAAGCTCCGGCCGTACGACCAAGCACGATGCGCTCTGGTCTACCTGCGTAAACACGACACTCTCGAACAGATCGCCTGCGGCTTCGGTATCGGCCTGGCCACGGCCTGGCGGTATGTGAACAACACGATCGAGCGTCTCGCAGCGTTCGCACCGACGCTGGCCGAGGCCCTCACCAGCCATCACACCGACGGATACGTCCTCCTGGACGGCACGGTCGCCGAAACCGACCGTGTGCAAGCCGCGGGCCACTTCTCCGGCAAGGTCCGGCGCGAGGGCGTGAACTTGCAGGTCATCACGGCCGAAGACGGGAAACTGCTCTGGATCTCCCCAGCTCTGCCCGGCGGGACCAACGACGTGAGAGCCGCACGCGAACACGACATCGTGGACACCTGCGCAAGTCTCGGTCTCGAGGTCCTGGCGGACAAGGGCTACCAAGGCGCCGGCGGCACCGTCATCACCCCGATCAAGCGTCGTCCGGGCGGCGAACTCCCTAACAAACACAAGAAATCGAACAGGGTGCCCGCTGGACTCCGGGCTCCGGTGGAACGCGCCATCTCACGCATCAAGGGCTGGAGAATCTTCCGCCGCGCACGCATCAGCCCGAACAAGCCAGGGCTAATTCAAAGTCACCGGCTGGCCGCATCGTCGCAGGTCAAGGCGTTGATCCCAGACGCACCATCGACGCCGAGCTGATGCCCAGTCAGGCAACGTCAT
>LJCW01000262.1 GCA_001298555.1 Actinobacteria bacterium OV450 | reverse complement strand
GTGCCGAGCCCGGCCGCGAAGCTCCCCGCACCGGCGGCCGTGCCGGGTCCGGCCCCCGCGGGCCCGGCGGTGCGGCCCGGGCTGTGACGGGGGTCCGGGGTCGCCCCGGTCCGTGACGGGGGCGCCCGGGGGTCCCGGCCGGTGTGCCCGGGCGCGGGGGCGATTCGGACGGCGGGCCGCCGGGAGGCAGACTGCTCGGCATGCTGGAGACCTCCGCACGACTGCTGCGCCTGCTGTCCTTGTTGCAGGCCCACCGCGAATGGACCGGTGCCGACCTCGCGGAGCGCCTCGGCGTGACCCCGAGGACGGTGCGGCGCGACGTGGACCGGCTCCGGGAGCTCGGGTACCCCGTGAATGCCAGCCCCGGCACCGGCGGCGGCTACCAGCTGGGCGCCGGGGCGGAGCTGCCGCCGCTGCTGCTGGACGACGACGAGGCCGTCGCCGTGGCGGTGGGTCTGCGGACGGCCGCGGGCAACGGCGTCGAGGGGATCGGGGAGGCCTCCGTACGGGCGCTCGCCAAGCTGGAGCAGGTGCTCCCGGCGCGGCTGCGGCGGCGGGTGTCGGCGCTCAACGAGTTCACCGTGCCCATGCTGCGCGGCCCGGGCCCGTCCACCGTGGACGCCTCCGTGCTCACGGAGCTCGCCGCCGCGTGCCGGGACAACGAGCGGCTGCGCTTCGGCTACCGGGATCACGGCGGCAACGTCAGCCGCCGCGTGGTGGAACCGCATCGTCTGGTGTGCACGGAGCGGCGCTGGTACCTGGTCGCCTGGGACGTGGACCGGGAGGACTGGCGGACCTTCCGCGCCGACCGGATCGAGCCCACACCGCCCCACGGACCGCGGTTCACCCCGCGCCCGGCCCCCGCGGAGGACCTCGCCGCGTACGTGTCGCGCGGCGTGTCGCAGGGGGCGTACGCGGCCAAGGCGGTGCTGAGGCTGAAGATGCCGGCGGAGGCGGCGGCCCGGACCGTGGGCCCCGCCGACGGTGTCCTGGAGCCGCTCGACGCCGACAGCTGCCTGCTGCGCACGGGGGCCGTGAGCCTCGACGTACTCGTCATTCACGTCATGCTGCTCGGCTGTGAGTTCGAGGTGGTGGAGCCGCCGGAGCTGACGGACCGGATCAGAGCGGCCCGGGACCTTCTCGGGCGGGCCGTGGAGAAGATGTAAGGAAACGGAGGGGGTTCGCGGGGCGGTGCGGGGTGGGCGGGTGCAATCCCGGGGGTAATTCCGGGGGTCCGGGACGGAATGCGAAACACGATGGGTGCCGGGCATGTCGCGGGCCGGAAAAGGAATGCCGCACGGTCACTTCCGTGCCGCTTCGGGGGAAGGCGGCCCCGTCAAAGAACTGTCGACATTCCGTGACACAAGCGTGACCCGGTACGGACGAACCTCCGGGCGCTGCGCTGACGTTCCGGTGGTGTGCACGAAGCGGATCACCTCAATGGCCGAGGCGGGCCGGGTGATGACCCGGCCCGCCTCGGTGGTGCGGGGGAGGTGGTGCGTACCGTCCCGCGGGGTGTTCAGCCGCCGGCGGCCGGACGGGCCGCTGCCCGTCCCGCGGCGGCGGGCCGCTCGGTGTGGGCCGGGCGCCGGCTGCCGGCGGGCGTGACCGGGGTGCGCTCGGACCGGATCAGGTGCGGCCGGCCGGAGATGTGCGCGGTCGGCCTGGGCGTCGGGGCGTGTGCCGCACCGGCGGCCGCCTGCACGGTCGTCGGGGCGGGCGGGCCGGCGGGGGCGGCGGCCCCCTGCGGGCCGGGGGCCCCGGCGGGGGGCCGGGGCTGCCCCTTGCCGCCCCCGGGGAGCAGCGGGGGGGGCATGC
>LJCW01000261.1 GCA_001298555.1 Actinobacteria bacterium OV450 | reverse complement strand
GCCACGTCCTGCTTCCTCATTTCCTGTTCAGGACAATCCTATTGGACGCCTGTCCGGAAACATCGGGGCACCTCAGACGCACTCGGTCCATGAGAGCCGTGTGGTCGATCGAGTCGAAGCACGCCTCGATGTCCGCATCCAGCACCCAGCGATATCCCCGGGTGCCGAAGTAGTGGATCTCGGCGATAGCGTCCTGGGCCCGCCGTCGGGGCCGGAACCCGTAGGAGACCGGCTTGAAGTCGGCCTCGAAGATCGGTTCCAGCACCAGCTTCAGCGCCGCCTGAACGACCCGGTCCGCGATCGTCGGAATCCCGAGCTTGCGGACCTTCCCCGAGCCTCCCGGCTTGGGAATGCTGCGTTCCCGCACCGGCAAAGGACGAAACGAGCCGTCCTTGAGGGCGGCCCTCAGATCGTTCAGGAACCCGGGAACACCGATCGACTCCTCGACATCGACGGCCGTCAGGCCGTCGACGCCGGGAGTCCGGGCTCCCCGGTTGTCCGCGACCCGGTCGAACGCCGCCAACAGCGTCGCCGGGTCGTGCACGAAGTTGAACAGGTCATCGAACCGGCGGCCGGGATCGGCCACCGTCCAACGGTGAAGCTTGGTCTGCATCTCCAGTACCCGGGCCCGAGGGCCCAGAGCTCCGCCATTCGGCGGGGCGTCTTCCGGCATTGCAGCGTCCTTCCCTTCTCGATACCGCTGCCGCCCTTCCCCATGCGGCCGGCTCTCCCGGCCTCGGAGTACTACGGCGGCTCCGCCCCGTCCCCAACCGATCAGCGGTCGATGCGCTCAGCCCCGGCAGCCTGCTGGAGGCGGGCGACGGGGCGAGGTTGGGGACGGTTCCCGTGTTCACTGTGGTTCGCTCGACGAAGGAGGAGCCCGACTGTGTCCCTGCGGCATCGCCACGAGTACGCCGCAGGCTTTCCTCGTGGCCTCCCGGCCAGCTTTCGTAGACCAGCCCAGGAGTTGTCAGACCACCCGAAAGGATGGCCTGCATACGCACCGCTACCGGCCCACATCCGCCAGGTTCGAGCCGGAGGCACTTTAAGAGACGTAAAACGCCGGCTCCTTGCGTACTCCTCTCCGTCACGCTTGCCGGACCCGCCCCATCTGGCAGTACTGGACACGTCCCGGCTTTGTCAGGGCCGCTCTCGCCCTCCCCGGCATCACCCGGATCAGGCTGCCCTCAGCTTCAACCCGACTGCTGCGACAGCGGGTTGGTGCAGGCCTTCCACCTCCACTCGAACCAACAGCGCCTCACGGCGCAAACGAAAATCTTGCCAGACCGCCTGAGTGGCTGCGCTGATCACCTCAAAGACGAGAAAATCGATGGGGCGCCTCGGTCAGCCGATAGCTCTGCGATGTCGATGAACTCGTTTGCCAGGATGGCGATGGGGGTCAGCCAGGGGACCACGGATTGTCGCCACGGCAGTGTCCTTCACTGAACCCTTTTCATCCTGCCTCCGAAAGGGTGAACGCGCTGGTCAGAGGGGTGGGCGGTGATGTGGCAGGGCCCCTGGTCGTTGGCGTGGTGACTTCACTCATCACACCGGCGTCCGAGGGGCCCTGTTGGTTTCGTATTCTTCCACGCTCGATGTCCCCCACGACCTCGTCGAGCACGTCGCCTGGCTGATCCATGCCCGTCGGCAGGAGCTGAACTCGCCGTGGCGGGCCTGGGTTGTTTCAAGCAGGCTCTCCTGGCTCTGGCGCATCTACGGAAGAACGAGACGTTTCCGCAGCTCGCGGCGGGTTTCGGCGTCTCCACGACAACAGCCTGGCGGTACGTGGACGAGACGCTGGACGTCCTGGCCGCGTGGGCTCCGGGCTTGCACGAAGCCCTCGCCGGCCTGGCTGAGGGCGACTTCGTCATCGTTGACGGCACCCTCATCATCACCGACCGCATCAGGGCCGACGAGCCGTACTACTCGGCCAAGCACCGCCGGCACGGGATGAACGTACAGGGCATCC
>LJCW01000260.1 GCA_001298555.1 Actinobacteria bacterium OV450 | reverse complement strand
GTCGGTGCTCGCCCATCCACGTTATGCAGACCTGCCGCCCGCGAGCTGCCCGGCATTGCGCCGGACCGGGCGGTGGCCGGGTCTCTCATCAGCGTCTCCGACGGCACCCCACGGACCCGGCGACACCACCCCCCAGGTCATCCGTTCGACAGAGGGGACACAGTCATACCGGGCCCGGAGGCCAGCGGCCCCGTTGCAGGACCGCGAAAAACATAACGGGGGGGGCAGCCTGGTGGCGTGAGTTCCATGGATGTGCGTCAGGTGTACGACGGTCGGGGCGGCGAGCGGTGCGCGCCGGGGCCGGGGCACGTGTTGGTGGACTTGGTGGGCGGCCCGCTCGATGGCCAGCTCCTCGACGTCAGCGACTGGAGCGACGAGGACCGGGTCCAGGGTTCGCTCCTGGTCACCGACCTCGGCCTGTACGGGCCTGGCGGCCGCGCCTTCTACGCGCCCGACGAGTCCGATCTTCATGGACCGTTCCGGTGGCGCGGAGACACTCCCTGACCCGGGGCGTGACGTCCCGTAGTGGTGGTCGCCGCTGGTGAGCGGTGGCCGGACGCAAGCCTGCGACCTGCGCTGGAGGACCTGCTGGGCGCCGGGGCGATCATCGCCGACCTGGAGTCGCGAGGCGTCGGCCCGCTGTCCCCCGAGGCGGCTGCCGCCAGGGCCTGCTTCACACAGACCGCTGACGTCGCCGCTGCCGTAGCGGCTTGTTCGTCAGGTATTGAACTGATCCGGAGCGGGTTCGCCGACGACGTGGCCATCGCCACCGCACTCGGCGCCAGCGCGATCGTGCCCGTCCTCAGCGGCGGAGCCTTCAGTCACAGCGCCGAGGCCTCGCATTCGAAGCCGAACCTATGACGCGTAGGCGCCACGAAGGTGATCTGGGTGCGGCCCTTGAGCCGCTTGCGTTCGAGCACGGTGTTTCTCCTGCCGTGGGGAGTCGGTCCTCCACCTGGACCGGGTCGCCCTTCGGCCGCCACTGGCGGCCCACGTTCGGCAGCTGGCCGAGCATCTCCTTCTTCTTCGTGTCGACGCTGATCACCGGCTCGCCGTCAGCCTGGTGCTGCTTGACCTGCTCGTTGATGTAGTGGAACTGGGCGTCCCGGTCCGGGTGTTGCTTGCCCTCCAGCGTCTTGGCCTGGGCCTGAAGGCTGAACCCGTTCCCCTTCAGCAGCCGGCCCACCGTCATCGCCGAGACGGGGTGACCCTGGCGGGTCAGTTCCTGAGCCAAGCTCCGCAGCGATTTCGTCGTCCAGCGAAGTGGCGACATCGGATCGCCTCGCTCGTCCGGCTCGACCAGTGCCATCAGCGCGGGCAGCACCTCGGAGTTGACCTCCTCGGCGCGTTTGCGTCCTCCGCCCGGTCTGCGTACCCGTCCTTCGGGAAGCGCGAGCTCGCCGGACTCCAGCTCGACGACGCCTCGGCGGACCGTCGTCTCGCTCACCTTGGCGGCACGGGCGACGGCCCGGATGCCGCCGTGCCCGAGCAGCCGGGCCTCCGTCGCACACATCAACCGTCGCTGCCGCTCGTTCAGGTGCGGCAGCAATACCTCGAATCGCACGGCGAGTTGGCCGTGCACCCCCTCCGGAAGCGCCATACCGGATCAACGACACAGGCAGATGGAAGCGACACCTTGTTTCTCTACGGGTTCACTTCGTCCGCAATGTCTTCTCCGTCATCCCGAAGGGGTCCGCGGAGATGGCTGCCGCGACGATCCGCACGCTCTTCGCTCAGCCCACTGCCGATGCGGTCCGGGCTCAGCTCGACACCGTCGCGGACAT
>LJCW01000259.1 GCA_001298555.1 Actinobacteria bacterium OV450 | reverse complement strand
ATCCGAGCATGGCTCGCCGACTGGAACGACCAACCCCGCCCCTTCGTCTGGACCAAGACCGCCGACGAGATCCTCGACAAAGTCGCTGCCTACTGCCACCGAATCTCTGACTCAGGTCACTAGGACTTCTTCCCCAGTCGGTCCCGGATCCAGTCGTGGAACGCCGCGATGTGGTGCTCGCTGGGGACCAGTACGCCGCCCCCCGCGTACAGGCGCGAGCCCATCGCGGGCTGGCAGCGCTCGCAGGCCTCGAAGTCCTGCCGGTTGACCCGGTCGAAGAGCTCGACGGAGCGGCTGACGTCCCTGCCGCTCTCCACCACGTCCTTGAGGTACAGCCAGTCGCACTCGACGCGGGTGCGGTCGGCTGCGACCGGGTACATCCGGTGGAAGATCACGTGGTCCGGGACGAGGTTGACGAAGACCTGCGGGCGCACGGTGATCGCGTAGTACCTGCGGTCCTGGTCCGGGGACACGGTGGGGATGCGGTCGAGGCCCTCCGAGCCGTCGACGGTGAACCCGCGGATCCCCTCGCCGAAGGCGGCGCCGTGCCCGACGTAGTACTGGGCCGCGTAGCCGCCCGCGAACTCCGGCAGCACCTCGGTGAGTTCGGGGTGGATCGTGGCGCAGTGGTAGCACTCCATGAAGTTCTCGATGATGAGCTTCCAGTTCGCCCCGACGTCGTAGACGATCCGCCGGCCGACCTCCAGGTCGGCGATGCCGTACCGCTCGATGGACTCCGCGTCGCCGAGCCGTTCGACGGCGGCGCCGATGACCTGCTCCTCGAACGAGGGCGGGCTGTCCGCGAGGCAGACCCACACGTAGCCGAGCCATTCGCGTACGGCCACGGGCGCCAGCCCGAACTCGGTCCGGCCGACGTCCGGCATCTTCGTCAGGTTGGGGGCGGCGATCAGCGTGCCGTCGAGGTCGTACGTCCAGGCGTGGTACGGGCATTGGAACGCCCGCCGGACCTCGCCGGTCTCCTGTGTGCACAGCTTCGCACCGCGGTGGCGGCACACGTTGTAGAAGGCGCGGACGGCGTGGTCGCGCGAACGCGTCACCAGGATGCTCTCGCGTCCGACGTCCACGGTGCGGAAGGCGCCCGGTCCGCCGAGTTCGGACGAGCGCCCGACGCAGAACCACATCGTCTCGAAGATGTGCTCCTGTTCCAGCCGGAAGACGTCCGGGTCGGTGTAGTACGCGCCGGGCAGGGTGGCGATCAGGCTCTCCGGCAGGCTGCTCGATGACACGTGCACTCCTCGCGGAACGTCGTGGCGAGGGGCGACGGCCGCGGGCTCACGCGCGGCCTTCCCCCCGGAGGGTGGCCGCGCGAGGCGGCTCGTGCGGCTGGTGCGGCTGGCCGGTCGGCGCGTCCTGCCGCAGGACGTACACCGTGCCCTCCTCGACGAGGACCGCGTGGGTGCGGACGGGACGCCTGGCCGGCGGGGAGCCCGCGACGCCGGTGCGCAGGTCGAACTTCGAGGCGTGCAGGGGGCATTCGACCTCGCAGCCCTCCAGCCAGCCGTCGGAGAGCGAGGCGTCCTGGTGGGTGCAGGTGTCGTCGATGGCGTACACCTGGCCGTCGTCGGTGTGGAACACCGCGATCGGGGGGTCGGAGTCGAGCCTGCAGGCCTCGCCCCGCGGGAGGTCCGCGAGCCTGCACACGGGAATCTTCATGACACCTCGGTGCGTATAGCGAAACGGATTGCGGTGAACGCAACGTCAGTTTGAGGGTGCCCCCTTACCTTGTCAAGGAAGGGTTCACGACATCGGGAGGGCCTCGCCACCAGCCGTACGGGGGGCAGGCTTGGACCATGGAACACGTCGCCGCACTGACCGCGGAGCTCCTCGAAACGGACCGGACGGCGGGGGCGCGCCGGGCCGCCCCGGCGGCACTCGCGCCGTCCCCCCCCCACCCGCCGCCCCCGCACCCCCGCCCCCCACCCGGCGCCCCCCCTCCCCCCCCCCCCCCCCCCGCCCCCTCCGCCGCCCC
>LJCW01000258.1 GCA_001298555.1 Actinobacteria bacterium OV450 | reverse complement strand
CGGGACTCCCGATGATCTTCTTGCTCGACACAAGCTGATCTATCAGGACGTCCCGTTGCGTCGTTCACCAGGACTTGACCTGCGACTCAAGACTCAAACGCAACGGTGTTGAGTTCTAAGGGCACCAGGCTAGTCGTATCGCGAGGCCAGGCCACCGCCCGAATCGCCACCCCAACATCTTCACAGTCGTACTTGGTGGTGATGCCTGGCCAGGCTTTCAGCTTGTTGATCAGACGTTCGACGGATGGGTGAGTTGCCTGCGCGTCACAATCACAGTCCTATCGGTTCTACTCCGGGAAGAGGGCTGAACCCAGCAACTGATCAAGACATCACGAAGACCCCAGAAAAGGAGTCGATCGAAGGCGTCAACCGAACTCCAAATCCTCTTGAAGTGTGGATAAATCTCACAGAATCGAGGAAAAATTTTGAATATTGAATATCCCATTACACTGGCAACCGGCACTCCACCCCGCGGCGCATTTAGTGGAAGTGGAGCCACGATTCTTATGGTAAATGTGGCCGCACATGGGCACGTAAACCCGACTTTGGGACTTGTTGAAGAGTTGGCAATTCGAGGGCACCGCGTCATCTACGCCGTGAGTGACGAGTTTGGACGTCAAGTGAGAGCATCAGGGGCTCGTCATTTGAACTGCTTTGCGCCTCAAGTGGGATTTTCCTCACATGGCATGCATAATGCATGGACTTTAGCAGTCGATAGAGCCTTGGCATCCATTCCTGAATTATTGAAGGCATTCGCGGAAGATAAACCGGATATTGTCTTGCATGACAGCATGGCGCTTGCCGGGCGAGTCCTGGCGCGCCATTGGGATCGCCCCTCCGTGATGCTGGCATCGAGCCACTTTCCATATCGCGGAAGTAATTTGGAGCTTCTCGGGGCGGACTGGATGCACGTCGTACCGAAGGAAATGCGGCGCCTCAGCGCTTCCTTAAAGTGTATTGGTCTTTCATTGTCTAATAATCAGATCGCGGTTAGGCCGGATCGCGCTGTGGCTTTTTTCCCGCGAATTTTTCAGCGCAGAGCAGACAGTGTGTCTGCTCGTTACGTTTACGCAGGCCCTATGTTGTCAAAACGGGACTGGCAACATCGCTGGCGGCCGGTAGAGGGAAACCGGCGCGTTGCCCTCGTGTCCCTCGGGACAAGATCTCGCGACTCCCTGGAAGTGTTCAGGCGTATTCTGCGGGCGTTTGACGACAATAGCTGGCATGTTGTGTTATCGCTCGGGGGGAATGTGCGCGTCGAGGAACTTGGTCGCGTGCCGCCGAATGTTGAGGTATTTAAATATGCTCCGCAATTGCGCGTGCTCGCCTGCGCGTCGGCATTTATCACTCATGCAGGCATGGGCGGCGTAATGGAAGCGCTTTCGAATGGAGTGCCGATGGCGTTAATTCCTCAGACTGCCGAACAGTGCATTAATGCCGAACGCATTACCTCGCTTCGATTAGGGGTGCAACTGTCGAGCGAAAGCACACCTCGCGCGATGCGAAATGCCGTGGAGTACGTCACCAATCAGCCGACCATTGGGAGATCTCTATTGCGTATGCGGCAATCGATCGAGCAGGCTGGAGGGGCGGTGCGGGCGGCCGACTATATCGAAGGAGTGATGCGAAGTTGTGAAATGTAGGTTCTGCTCAAGATCGAAAGCTGCAGGTCACAACGTCAAGCGGCAGGGCTAATTCATAGTCGTGTTGATCAGGCTGCGTCGCTGGTCAGGGGCAGTCCGAGTAGGTCGAGTGGGAGGGTGAAGGGGGTGTAGGAGGTCTCTCGGAGTCCGG
>LJCW01000257.1 GCA_001298555.1 Actinobacteria bacterium OV450 | reverse complement strand
CGTTGCCTGACTGGGCATCAGCTCGGCGTCGATGGTGCGTCTGGGATCAACGCCTTGACCTGCGACGATGCGGCCAGCCGGTGACTTTGAATTAGCCCTGCCCTGCCGCCTCGAGCAACTCACTGCACGGCTAGAATGTCGAGCGCGATTACCAGTGTCGAATTAGCCGGAATGGCGCCCTGCTTCTTGTCCCCGAACCCCTGATCCGGCGGGATGATGATCAGGATCCGGCTGCCAGCCTTCTTTCCCTTCAGACCATCCTTGAGGCCCTTGACTGGAAGTTGGCCAACTTTCCATGTTGCTGGGGCCTTAGTTGTGTATGTGCTCTGGAAGGGCTTTTCGTCATTCCATGTCTTGCCTACGAACCTCACCACGACGCTGTCTGTTTCCTTCACCGCAGGGCCGTCACCCTCCAGCACGTAGGTCGACACCAGCTTGGTCGGCGGAGCCACGTCCTTCGGCACTGACAAGGAGACCTCCTTTCCGTCGGTGTTCATACCGACCTTGGGCAGGTCCTCGTTGGCCTGTGGGACTCGCTTTCCCTCGGCAGTGACCGGAACTGGCGTACCCTTGAGAATGTCGACGACGAAGACTAGCGTTGCATCCGGCTTGATCTTGTCGCCAGCGCCCTGCTTTCCATACCCAAGGCGCGGCGGAATTACTAACTCGACACGGCTGCCGACTTTCTTGCCTTCCAAACTCTGGTCCCAGCCCTTGATGACGCTGCCGGCGCCAATCGTGAGGTCGAGCGGTGTACCCCGGTCAAAGTTCTGATCGAAGACCTCCTTGCCGTCCCATGCCATGCCGAGGTAATGCACCTTGGCAATGTCGCCCTTCCTTAGCGCCGGGCCCTTACCTTCACTGATGACCTCGACCTTGAGTTC
Source organism: Actinobacteria bacterium OV450 (assembly GCA_001298555.1). Taxonomy (GTDB): domain Bacteria; phylum Actinomycetota; class Actinomycetes; order Streptomycetales; family Streptomycetaceae; genus Streptomyces. The sequence goes on along the minus strand of LJCW01000257.1, from coordinate 1,034 downwards.
TTTTGGCGGTGCGCCTTTGCCTGTGGAGAGAGTTGGCTTTTCTCCGAACTTAGCACCCTTGGTGATCGCTGGCACCCTGCCGCTGTTCAGCTCGGCGGGGTCGGATTCCTGGTGCTCACCACCGCACGCAACTGCCAGTAGCAGGAGCGGGATGAAAAGCAGACCGGAAAGTCGGAGCACGTTTTCCTCAGATCTCAGACAGCAAAAGGTCGCCGCCACCTTAACGACCCTCAGTGTGGATAGCGCCAGGACATGCTCGCCATCAGTGCGTTTTGATCCAGCTGCACTTATGGGCTGGCTCCGATTGCAGAAAAGCCTCAATGTGGCGATCAACTGAAATGTATGACGGTATCGCTATCATGAATCATGCGATTATCTAGGGATATATTACGCTGTCACTTCGCCTATCGATCCCGCAGGAGATCTTGTTCAATGCCTACCTCCGTAGATGCCGTCAGGTCGATCCAGTGCGGAGCATGCGACGCTCTCATAGAAGTGCTCTAGGCACGCCATCTCATGAGCCGTTCGCGTCTCCAGCGGCCGGCAGGGACTTCGGTCTGCTGGAGAGCTCGTGGGCTCGCAAACTGATGAGAGGTCGGCCCCTGCGGCGGGCTGAGGGCATAAATCGTTGACGCTCGAGCTCCTGCCTGGCGGGATCGGTCCTTGACGAGAGCCCCGGAACCACCCGCGCAGCTAGGCGGTACCGGCATCGTCCGTCGCCTACCTTGTATTCCACAGGCGGATCCTCACACGATCACCCGCGCAAATGGCGCCGCTGGCGTCCGAGCTCACCCGGCGGCCGTCTTACGTAAGCGTTGCTGGCTGGACAGCCTGCCTGGGTGCATGCTCCGCGGCTCCCGAAGGACGCGAAAGGGACACGTCGCGTCATGATCGGAGGACGCCACTCTCTTAGAAGCAGCTACCGCGGCAAGGCTCGGCCCCGCCACCGCGGCCGCTGCCGGCGGGGGCGGCCCCCCCCCCCCCGCCGCCCGCCGATGCCATCCACCCTGCGCACCCCCTGGAGGGGGTGGACA
>LJCW01000256.1 GCA_001298555.1 Actinobacteria bacterium OV450 | reverse complement strand
GCCTGCGTCGCGCGGGGTGGACAGGGCGGTGCGGGGCGGGCGCCGGCCGGCCCTGGCGGTACCCGGGGTCGCGGTGCTGGTCCCCGCGCCCGACGCGCCCCGGGCGGTGACCGTCACGGTACGGGTGCCGCTGCCGCGCAGCAGCCCGGAGATCAGCCCGGTCGAGGGGTTGATCGTCAGGCCGATCGGGAGGTTGGCCGCCGACCAGGCGTACGGGGCCGTGCCGCCGGTGGCGGACATCTGCAGCCGGACGCCGTCGTACTGGTAGTTCTCCTGGGTGCCGGGACCGGCCACCTCCGGTGCCGCGGCCACGACCGCGACCGACGACGGGGCGGGCTGCGCGGCGACCGCGGCCGCGGAGCCGACGGGCACGGCCAGGAGGGCCGCCAGGCCCACGGCCAGGACCGCCGATCGACGTGCGACGCTCTGGTTCGATCTCAACGTGACCTCCGAACTCGCTTGGTGGACAGCTGTGTTCAAGGTGCGAAGGAGCGATGGGACGTCGGAATCCTACGCACGGGTGTGCGTTTCTTCCAGAACACGGTGAAGTCGGCTGGTTCGCTACCAGTCACGGCCGGTTCAGGGCGTTGTCCAGTGCGGTCAGCAGCTGTTCGATGTCGGCGCCGGTGGTGTGGAGGTGGGGGCTGATGCGGATGGCCGGGCCGCGGGCCCCGACGAACACGTTCGCCTCCTCCAGTGCGGCCACCACGCGCTGCTGGAGCCCGTCGGGGACCGTGACGCCGAGCATGTGCGGGCCCCGCGGCGCGGGGACGGGCAGTCCCCTCTCGCGGGCCCCCGACGCGATGCGGGCGGTGGTCGCGGCCAGGGTGACGGCGATCCGCGGGACGGTCCAGGCCGACAGCTGTTCAAGGGCGGCGAGCGCCATGGGGGTCAGCTCGAAGGCCGTGCGCGCGCCCGCGTCGAAGCGGCGCGCTCCGGGCTGATAGGCGGTGCGGTAGTCGACGAGCCGGGCGAAGTCCTCGGCGTCCTCGCGCAGGATCCAGTTCTCCTCCAGCGGCCGCCCCTCCTGATGGTCCGGAGCCACGTACAGGTAGCCGAGCCCGAAGGGGCCGAGCAGCCACTTGTAGCCCACGCTGACCAGGAAGTCGGGCCGGAGGGTGGCCATGTCGATGGGGATCGCCCCGGCGGACTGGCTGGCGTCGACGACCAGCGCGGCGCCCGCCGCCCGCGTGGCCTCGGCGATCCGGTCCAGGTCGAGCAGGGCGCCGTCGGTCCAGTGGACCCGGGGTACCGAGACCACGGCCACGGAGTCGTCGAGCGCGTCCAGGACGGCCTCGGTCCACGTCTGCCCCGGCTCGCGCCCGACCGGGAGCATCGAGGCCCCCGTCCGCTCGGCGAACCGCCACCAGGTGTAGATCCCGGACGGGTACTCGCCGGCCAGGACCAGGACCCGGCTGCCCGCCCGCGCGCCGAGGTTGGCGGCGGCCACCGCGAACCCGTAGCTGGTCGCCGGTACGAGGGCGATGTCGTCGGCGGTGGCCCCGATGAGCTCCGCGAACCTGGTGCGGCGCTCCTCGGCCCCGCCGAACCAGTCGGGGCCCGAGATCCGCCAGGGCTGCGCGCGCTTGTGCAGCGCGGCCTCGCCCGCGGCGAGGCCGGTGCGCAGGGTCGGTGCCAGGCTGGCGGTGTTGAAGTAGGCGATGCCGTCGGGAATGTCGAACAGCTCACGGGCGTTCGGGAGCGGCTCGCGGCCGACAGGCGAGGTCATGGCGTGCCCTTCGGATGGTGCGCGGCGCCACAGGGCCGACGCGGGGGCCGGGCTGCGGCCGGAGCCACCACCCTGC
>LJCW01000255.1 GCA_001298555.1 Actinobacteria bacterium OV450 | reverse complement strand
CGGATCGCGCTGGTGGAAGTGGGCGGGCAGCAGGACGGTGGTGCCGGCCGGGTGGCGCACGCCCCGCCACTCGGTCTCGGTACGGGTGACGCGGATCAGGTCGGGCACCACCGGATACAGGCGCAGGGACTCCCGTACGCAGGCGCGCAGCCGGGGCAGTTCCCCCGGGGCCGCGGATCCCGCGGCCGCCTCGGCCACGGCCTCGGCGGCCGCGGCGTCCTGTTCGGCGGGGTGGGCGGCGAGCTGGAGCAGGGTGCGCAGCAGGGTTGCGGGGATGCCGTCCATGGCCCGCAGCGCCTGGTCCTCACCGGCGCTGTGGGCGGGCGCCGTCCAGCCGGGCAGGGTGTGCCCGTCGGCGGCTGCGGCCCGCTCCCCGCCGCGGCGGCGCAGCCGGCGGAACAGGCCGGTGAGGTGCTCCTGCGCCCGGGCGGGCGCGCCGTCGCCGAGCACGATCCGCCGGGCGGCGCGGGCCACCGCGTGCCGGGCGCGGGCCAGGTCGAGGGTGGCGGCGCCGGTCAGGTGCCGGGCCTCCTCGGCGATGACGGCGCGGACGGCGGCGCAGGAAGGAACTCCATCGGTGCCCGCGCCCGCGGCGGGAGCGGTGGCGGTGGCGGTGGCGGTGGCCGGTGTGAGGACCTCACGGGGGTCGCAGTCGTAGAACTGCCGGAGCTCCTGCCGGTCGAGCAGGACGAGTACGGGTCCGGACAGCCCGCGTACGAGGACGGGCGCCCCCTCATCGCGGTCCCGCAGGGCACGCAGTGTGTCGGCGGAGAACGCCGGGCGGGCGCCTGCGGAGCCGCGGCCGCGGACGAAGAGCGGGAGGGCACGGCCTGCCGCGGACCGCACGGACCCGGCGCGCCCGGCCCGCGCCCGCTGCCCGCGCGAGACGGCCGACTGGGTCGTACCGGGACCGGTCATGGCTGCTCCACCTCCCTGGGATCGGGCCGCCGGACCGCGGGCCCGGGCGACGGGGTCCTCCGGCGGGGCGGCCTCGTGGAGCGTGCGCATCCGTGTACCTCCGCGCGCTGCCGGAAACCAACGGTCGGTGACATCGAGCTCACCGTACGTCGGCCTCGCGGGGACCGCGCCCCGAGTGCGGCCCGGGTGGCCGGACGCGTCAGCGGGGAACCGGGGCGAAGACCGCCTCGCGGAAGGCCCGGCGCAGCGGGCCCGGGGGGCGGGTGGGCAGGAGCGCCGCCCATCGGTCGAGCCGCGGGCAGACCCAGACCGTCTGGGCCTCGCCGGACGACCAGGTGCCGTGCGGCCCCGGGTGCCAGAGCAGGCCGCGGGCGGGGGTCAGTTCGCCCGTGCGGATGCGCAGGGAGTCGGCGATCCAGGCGCGGGTGAGGGGGTGGTCCGCCGGGGAGAGGAGGTGGCTCAGGAAGCGGGCGAGATCGGCGGTCGGCGCGTACAGGGTGCCGTCGGCGAAGCGGGTGCCGGTCATGCCGAGGGGGTGCCAGATGCGGGTGGCGGCGAGCTCGGCGAGGGGGCTGCCGGTGAGGTGCTCGGCAAGGCGGGTGAGCGCCGTGTGGGCCGCGGGGCCGGTGGAGTGGCTGAGAAGGTGGTGCGCGGTGGTGCCGGGCGGGCTGTCGGCGGCGGCCTCGGCTCCGTACACCGCGAGCGGGGTGTGCAGCCGCAGCGCGTCTTCGGCGACGAGGCTCCCGATCACGGGCCACAGGGCGAGTACGGGAATCAGCGCGCCCACGTCGGGGTCCGGTCCGGCGGACGGGGACCCGCCGTGCAGCCCGTCCGGACCGCCGAGCGCCCATCCGGCTCCGGGATCCGCCTCCTGCACCGCCGCCCGCAC
>LJCW01000254.1 GCA_001298555.1 Actinobacteria bacterium OV450 | reverse complement strand
GAGCTGATGCCCAGTCAGGCAACGTCATGCAGCGAAGCAACGTTGACCTGCATAGACGGCGACTTGGTCGCATGTCCGGCTCAACGAGACGAGTCGGCTCGCCACGACTTTGAATCAGCCCTGCTCCGCAGAGGCAGGCCGCGCGGGAGCGGGTGCGCATGCTCGCCGCCGACGACTTTGCACGGAATGAGAAGAACGTGGTGATAGCCAAACGGCTTCGGGTCAGTGTGCGGTCGGTGGAACGGTGGCGCCGGTCCTGGCGGGAGGGAGGACGGCAGGCACTGTGCACTTCGGGCCCAGCCAGGCGGCCGAAGGTCGACGACAGTGATTTCGCCGTGCTCGAGCCGCTCCTGCTGGACGGCGCGATGGCCGAGGGCTGGGCGGACGAGCGGTGGACGCTCTCAAGGGTGCGCATGCTGATCGCGGACCAGCTGGGGGGGTCGCTGTCGATCCGCGGAGTGTGGAGTTGCTGCGGCGGCACGGCTGGTCGTGTCAGTAGCCTGCGCGGCGGGCAGTGGAACGGGACGACGTGGCGGTGGCCGGCTGGGTGAAGGAGACCTGGCCCCTGGCAAAGCCACCGCGGCGACGCTCGGGGCATGGCTGGTCTTCGAGGACGAGGCCGCCGTCTCGATGACGTCGCACCGCTCACGCACCTGGGCGCCCAGAGGGGGCACGCCCGTGGTGCGGTTCAACGGCGCTTCCCGCGGCCGCATCTCGATGGCCGCGCTGGTGTGCTTCAAGGCCGGCGAACGCAGCCGCCTGATCTACCGTCCTCGCATTCAGGGCCATCACCGAGGTGCCCACCGAGGCTTCACCTGGCAGGACTACCGTGATCTTCTCGTGCGAGCTCACCTCCAGCTCGGCGGTCCCGTCGTGGTGATCTGGGACAATCTGAATGTTCACCGCTGCAGTCGATTACGTGAGTACGCGGCGGAGCATGACTGGCTCACTATCGTCCAGCTGCCCAGCTATGCGCCTGACCTGAATCCGGTCGAAGGCATCTGGTCGTTGCTCCGACGCAGCACTACCGCCAACGTCGTCGTCACCGACCGCGACCACCTCGTCCAAGCAGTTCGCAGCGGCCTGCGCCGCATCCAACGACGGCCCCACCTCATCGAGGGGCAGGGCTAATTCATAGTCATGGCTGCTGGGAGAAGCAGCAGGTCACAGGGGTGTGTCGAACCTTCAGTGCGGCTGTTCCGGGCACATCGAGGCTCCGATGATCAAGGGGACCGCCAAGTCGCCTGACCACCGGAGCCTCGATGTGCCGCCAGTCTGCCACCGTTTGTCTGGTCAAGCCGCCCTCGCGTCGGCAGCGTGAACTTCCCGATGTGGGCGTTAGGTTGAGTGTTCTGCCCGATCCGCGTGACCGGCGCGGGCGCCGCCATGCCCTCGCCTCGGTGTTGCTGACCGCCGCGTGCGCCGTCCTGGCCGGGGCTCGCTCCTATCTGGCGATCGGGCAGTGGGCCCGTCCCGCGCCCCAGGACACCCTGGCCCGCCTGGGGTTTTATCCGCGAGGCTCCTTCGGGGTGCGCTTGCCGGCCTCGGCTTCGACTGTGCGCCGGGTGCTGGTCGGGGTGTGTCCCGGCGGCCTTGCCGATCTCCTCGGGCAGGAGCCGGCCGACAGCGAATCGGTCGCGGTGGACGGCAAGAGTGCCCGCGGATCACGCACCGATACCGAACTCGCCGCCCACTTCCTGTCAGCGGTCACCGCCACCGGCCGGACCGTCAGTCAGCTGCGAGTGGACTCCGTTGCTGAATTGCCTGCGGTGGCCTGGGTCTGTTCGGCATGATCGTCGGTGCGGTCGTTCTGTCTGCCCTGGCCGCAGGAGGTCGGTGCAATGTCCATGCGGCCTGGGGGGTTGCCGCCCA
>LJCW01000264.1 GCA_001298555.1 Actinobacteria bacterium OV450 | reverse complement strand
CGCAGCCGCCGCACGCAGCCCACTCGGCCCCCGGCCGTCCCGGGTCCGGCGGGCCGCCGACCGCGGGCCGGGCCCCGGGCTCGCGGGGAGGGGGCCGAGGGCGCATCGTCGTCGCGACGGCGGTGGCCGTCGTACTCGGCGGAGGCGGTATCACCTACGCCATGACGGGCGGACACGGCGGCAAGGGCGGCGGGCAGGCGTCGGCCGCGCAGCCGCAGACCTCGCGCGCCCCTTCCGTCCCGCAGGACTCCAAGCCGGCGAAGCCGAACAAGGACGGTGGCAAGGCCGGCAAGTCGCCCGGGCCCAAGCCGGCCCAGAGCGGCAGGACCGGCGGCGCCGACCCGCAGCCGTCGGCACCGCCGACGGCCGAACCCGGCCCCGTGCCGACCAGCTGCACCGGCTGGAGCCACCAGGACCGCAACCCCGGGAGCTACGGCTACATGGCCGGCAGCTACCACATCACGACCGGGCCCTACCAGTCCTGCCCGGCCGTCGCGATGGCCAAGTCCGGGACGAAACTCCAGCTCCAGTGCTACGTCGTGAACGCGTACGGCACCAAGTGGACGTACGTCCGCTCCGCCGGCACGGCCGCATCGGGCTGGATGTCCAACGACAACCTGACCCGCCAGAGCGGCCCGCTGACCCGCTGCTGACCCCCGCCCCGCACCGCTCACCGCACCCCGGAGCCAAGGGCTGTCCCGTCATCCCCGGCGTCGCGTGCCCGCCGGGGATGACGGGACAGCCCTTAGGCCCTGTCGTCAAACTGCCGGCCGCCCTCCGGGCGACGACGGGAGTCTGACGACAGGGCCTAGGATGCGTCCCATGCCGGACGCCTCTCCCCGCCCCGAGCCGTTCACCCCGCAGACCGCCCCCGCGGCCCTCGACGACCTGCGCGCGAGGCTGCGCGCGACGCGGTGGCCGGACGCTCCCGAGGACGCCGGCTGGTCGCTCGGGACCGACCTCGGCTACCTGCGCGAGCTCGTCGCCTACTGGGCGGACGGGTTCGACTGGCCGGCGCAGGAGGCGGCGCTCGCCCGGCTGCCGCACTTCCGGGTGCCGCTCGGCGGCCTCGGCATCCACTTCGTGCACGCCCGCGCCGTCGCGCCGGCCGGGCCCGTCCTGCCCCTGGTCCTCAGCCACGGCTGGCCGGACTCGTTCTGGCGGTACGCGAAGGTCATCCCGCTGCTCACCGATCCCGGCGCGCACGGCGCCGATCCCGCCGACGCGTTCGACGTGGTCGTCCCCGACATGCCGGGCTACGGGTACTCCGACCACCCCGCCGGGCCGCCCCTCGACGCCGTCGCCGTCGCCGGGCTGTGGGCCGAGCTCATGGGCGTCCTCGGCTACGAGCGGGCCGGCGCGGCGGGCGGGGACGTCGGCAGCCACGTCAGCCGCTACCTCGCGCTCGACCACCCCGACCGGGTCGTCGCCGTCCACCGCACCGACGCCGGCCTGCCCCGGTTCGCCGGCGACCCCGCGGACCTCGCCCCGGAGGAGCGCGCCTGGCTCGACGCAGCCGCCGCCTGGGGCGCGACGGAGGGTGCCTACGCCGCCGTGCAGAGCACGAAGCCCCAGACGGCCGCCTTCGGCCTCACCGATTCGCCCGCCGGGCTCGCCGCGTGGATCGTCGAGAAGCTCCGGGCGTGGAGCGACTGCGACGGAGACGTCGAACGGCGGTTCACGAAGGACGAGATCCTCACGAACGTCACGCTGTACTGGCTCACGGCGACGATCGGCTCGTCGATGCGCATGTACCGGGCGAACGCCGCGATCCCGTCCGCGCAGCACGCCCGCCGCGTCGAGGTGCCGTCCGGCTTCTCCCTCTTCAGGGGAGACGTCGTCCGCCCGCCGCGCGCCTGGCTCGAACGCACCGCGAACGTCGTGCGCGTCAGCGAGCCCCCGCGAGGCGGCCACTTCGCGCCGTTCGAGGAGCCCGAACTGTACGCGCAGGAGCTCCGCGCGTTCTTCCGCCCCTACCGGCAGCCGGAGCGGGGAGTGTCGTCAAAGTAGCGTCGGCCGCCCGAAGGCCGGAGAGGACTTTGACGACACGACCCGAGGCCCCGTTGGCCGCCCTTCAGGCGGAGGTCCGGCCGGCCGGGCGGCCGCCTGCCGGCGGGTATCCGGGCATGGCCGGCGCCGACGGCCGCGCGGGGGGCGCCGGAGGCAGCGCAGGCAGGGCCGGCTCGTACAACCAGGCCGAGAACAGCTCGTCGACCGGCTCGGCCGCGTAGCGGGCCACGTGGGTGGTGAAGGCAGCGGTGGACACCACCCCGTGGCGGTGCACGGTGGCCCAGTCGCGCAGCATGCGGAAGAAGGCCTCCTCACCCAGCGCGCAGCGCACCGCGTGCACGGCGAGTCCGCCGCGCTGGTACAGGCGGTCGTCGAACATCAGCTTGCGGCCCGGGTCGACCAGCCGCAGGTCCTGGGGCTGCGAGGCCAGCAGCCGGTGCGCTGCGGCGGCCTGCTCGTGTGCCGTGCGGCCGCCGGAGCGCTCGGACCACAGCCATTCGGCGTACTTCGCGAAGCCCTCGTTCAGCCAGATGTGCCGCCAGTCGGCGATGGTCACGCTGTTGCCGAACCACTGGTGGGCGAGCTCGTGCGCGATGAGGCGCTCCGAGCCGCGCGCTCCGTCGACGTGGTTGGCGCCGAACAGGGACAGCCCCTGGGCCTCCACCGGGACGTCGAGTTCCTCCTCGGTGACGACCACCGCGTACTCGCCGAACGGATAGGGCCCGAACAGTTCCTCGAACAGGCGCATCATGGCGGGCTGCCGGGCGAAGTCGCGGGAGAACCGCGCCAGCAGGTGTGCCGGCACGGAGGCGCTCTGCGGGACGCCGCCGAGCCCTGGGTCGCCGAGCAGCACCGTCTGGTACACACCGATGGACAGGCCGACCAGGTAGCTGGACGTGGGCGCAGGCTGCTCGTACACCCACGTGGTCGTGCTGGCCTTGGTCGTGCGCGTCAGCAGCCGGCCGCCGGCCGCCACCGTGTAGGCGGACGGGGTGTTGACCGAGATCTGGTACGAGGCCTTGTCGGCTGGCCGGTCGTTGCACGGGTACCAGGAGGGCGCGCCGACCGGCTGGCTGGCCACCAGCGCACCGTCGGCCAGCTCCTCCCAGCCGAGGCCGCCCCAGGGGCTGCGGACCGGCTTGGGATTGCCCGCCCAGTGCACCTCCACCGTGAAGGCGGCGCCGGCGGGCAGCGGCTTGGCCGGCCGGATGCGGAGCTTGCCGCCCCGGTGGGTGTAGTGCGGGGCGCGGCCGTTCACCATGACGCGGCCTATCTTGAACTCGGCCAGGTTCAGGTGGAACTCGGTGAGCGGGGCCCGGCCGGCGATGGCGCTCAGCCGGGCGGTGCCGGCCAGCCGGTTGGGGCCGGGCCGGTACTCCAGGGCGAGTTCGTACCGGTGCACGCGGTAACGGGAGTCGCCGTTGGCCGGAAAGTACGGGTCCGATACCGCTGTCTTCTGGCCGTTCATAGTGCCGCTTCCGCTCCCTGCGCTGTGCTCGGGCCCTGTCAGGTCCGCCATGCCTCGATCGGGTTGCCCAGCCAACGGGTGTCGGCGGGGACGGATTCCCCGGCCATCACGAGAGAGGCGGGCCCCAGCGTGCTGTGGGATCCGACGGTACTCCCGGGCAGGACGATGCCGCCCGGGCCCAGGGTGGCGCCCTCGCGGAGAACCACAGTATCCGTCCTCAAGATCCGGTCGTGGAAGAGGTGTGTCTGCAACACGCAGCCGCGGTTCACGCTGACCGCGTCGCCCAGCACCACCAGGTCCGTCTCGGGCAGCCAGTAACTCTCGCACCACACGCCGCGGCCGATCCTGGCCCCGAGCCCGCGCAGCCACCACGTCAGCAGCGGCGTACCGGGTACGGATCCGGCCAGCCACGGCACGGCCAGGACCTCGACGAACGTGTCGGCCAGCTCGTTGCGCCAGACGAAGCCGCTCCACAGCGGGTGCTCTCCCGCCCGGTGCCGGCCGACCAGCAGCCACTTCGCGGCCACCGAGACCAGGCACGCGGCCGCGCCGGCGGCGAGCAGCACCGCGCCGGACAGCAGCGCCGTGCCCCAGAGCCCCGGACCGCCGCTGCTCGTGGCCAGCGCGCAGAGCGCCGCCACGGTCAGGACGGCCAGCGCGGCCGAGGAGAACACCGGGACGAGCCGGCACAGCTCCACCAGGCCCCGGGCCCACAGCAGCCGCGCGGGCGGGTCGTAGGTCCGGCTCTGGTCGGCGGACTCGGCGGACCGGGGCAGTCTCACCGGCGGCAGACCCAGGTACGAGCTGCCCTTCTTGGCCTTCTTCGGGGTCGCCGAGAGCACGCCGACCAGCCCGCCGTCCGGCACCGTACGGCCCGGTGCGGTCATCCCGGAATTGCCGAGGAACGCCCGGCGGCCGATCTCGGAGTGGCCGATCCGCATCCAGCCGCCGCCCAGTTCGTAGGGCGCGGTCAGGGTGTCGTCGGCGAGGAACGCGCCTTCGCCCACCGTCGTGAGACTGGGCAGGGCGAGCACGGTGGACACCTCCGCACCGCGGCCGATCTTCATGCCCAGCAACCGCAGCCACACCGGCGTGATCAGCCCGGCGTACAGCGGGAACAGCGTTTCCCGCGACAGGTCCATCAGCTGGGTGACCGTCCAGGCCTGCCAGCCGGTCCGGCTGTGCGTCGGATGGGTTCCGGTGCGCAGCCCGAGGCTGAGCAGGCGTACGGAGACGAGCAGCAGCAGCGCGTACGTGAACCCGTACGCGAGCGCTCCGGGCACCACGGCGAACAGGGCTCCGCGCAGCGCCTGCGCCAGTCCCGCGCCGGCGGGCACGAACCGGCTCACCACCAGCAGGGCGGGCAGCGTGGCGAGCACGGGCAGCGCCGTGAGGCCGAAGCCGGCCGCCCCGTAGGCGGCCCGCCAGGGAAGTCCGCGCGGCGGGCGTTCCCTGGGCCAGTTGTGCTTGGCCCTGCCGAGTTTGACGGCGGGCGCCCCGGCCCAGCGCTGGCCGGTCGGGACCTGCCCGGCCACGGCGGAGCCCGGTGCCACCTCGGCACGCTTGCCGACCCGGGCACCGGGGAAGAGCATGCTGCGCGTGCCGACGACCGCGCCCGCGCCGACCTTGACCGGGCCGATGACGAGCCGGTCGCCGTCCAGCCAGTGCCCGCAGAGGTCGACTTCGGACTCCACGGCGCAGCCTCGGCCGAGCTTGAGCATGCCCGTCACCGGGGGCAGCGAGTGCAGGTCGACGTCGGGGCCGACCTTGGCGCCCAGGGCCCGGGCGTACCGCTCCAGCCAGGAACCGGTGAGCGAGGTCGCGCCGACGTACTCGGCCAGCCGTTCGGCGGTCCACAGCCGCAGGTGCACGCTTCCGCCCCGCGGGTGGCGGCCCGCCTTCACCCCGCGCAGCAGCAGGCGGGCACCGCCGGCCGCGATCGCGAGGCGCCCCGGCGGGCTGAAGAGCAGCACGGCGCCCGCGGCGACCGCCCACCACGAGGCGGTCGGAGCCCACGGGTAAGCCCCGAACCACTGCAGGGCGTTGCCCAGGGCCAGCAGCGCCACCGTCCAGCGCAGTCCGACCAGGGTGAACAGCGGGAGCAGGAGGAGCAGCTGTGCCGCGTTGGCCCGCAGCGGCACGGGCGCGACGGTCCGGGCCTCGTCGTCGTCCCGTACGGACTTCTCCAGGCGTCGGGCCAGCTTGCGCAGGGTGGGCTGCTGGTAGATGTCGAGGACGGCCGCCCTCGGGTAGCGGGTGCGCAGGCGCGTGGTGAGCTGCGCCGCGGCGAGGCTGTTGCCGCCGATCGCGAAGAAATTGTCGGCGGCGCTGGTCACGGCCACGCCGAGGGCCTCGCTCCACTGTTCGGCGAGCCAGGCCTCGGTGCCGTACAGCTGTTCGGTGGGGCCGGTGGCCTCCAGTTCGGGCAGCGGCCACGGCAGCGCGTCGCGGTCGACCTTGCCGGAGATGCGGGTCGGCAGCTCGCCGACCGGCGCGAGCAGCGGCACGAGGGCCGCGGGGAGCTCGGCGCGCAGCCGTTCGACGGCCGACGCGTGGTCCCAGCCCTCCTGCGTGACCAGGTAGCCGACGAGCAGCTGGTTGCCGCTGCGCGCCGTGCGGACGGGCGCGGCCGCCCCGGCCACGCCGGGGAGCGCCTGGAGCGCCGCGTCGACTTCGCCCAGCTCGATCCGGCGGCCGCCGAGCTTGATCTGCTCGTCGCCGCGGCCGAGGAACACCAGCCCCTCGGGTTCCGCGCGGACGAGGTCGCCGCTGCGGTACGCGCGCTCCCAGCCGAGCGACTCCAGCGGGGCGTACTTCTCGGCGTCCTTCTCGGGGTCGAGGTAGCGGGCCAGACCGACGCCGCCGATCACGAGCTGGCCGCTGCCGCCCATCGGCACCGGCTCACCGGACTCGTCGACCACGGCCAGCTCCCAGCCGTTCAGCGGCAGGCCGATCCGGATCGGCTCCTCGCCGGTCAGCAGGGAGGCGCAGGCGACGACGGTGGCCTCGGTGGGGCCGTACGTGTTCCAGACCTCGCGGCCCTCGGTGACCAGGCGCTGGGCCAGCTCGGGCGGGCAGGCCTCACCGCCGAAGATCAGCAGCCGGACCTCGTCGAGGGTCTCCGGCTCCCAGAGCGCGGCCAGCGTCGGAACCGTGGAGACCACGGTGATCTCCTGCTCCACCAGCCAGGGACCGAGATCGGCGCCGCTGCGCACCTGCGAGCGGGGGACGGGCACCAGGCAGGCGCCGTACCGCCAGGCCAGCCACATCTCCTCGCAGGAGGCGTCGAAGGCCACGGACAGCCCGGCCATCACCCGGTCGCCGGGGCCGATCGGCTCCTCGGCCAGGAACAGCGCGGCCTCGGCGTCGACGAACGCGGCGGCGCTGCGGTGGCTGACGGCGACGCCCTTGGGCTTCCCCGTGGAGCCGGAGGTGAAGATGATCCACGCGTCGTGCTCGGGGCCGGGCCGCACGGCGGGCACCGGCACGTCCACCGGGGCGGTGACGTCGATGCGCTGTCCGCCTCCCAGCACAGCCCGTACGCCGGCCTCGCCGAAGACCAGCTCGGCCCGCTCGTCGGGGTCCTCGGCGTCGACGGGCACGTAGGCCGCACCCGCGGCGAGTACGGCGAGGATGGCCACGTACAGCTCGTTGGTGCCGGAGGGCACCCGGACACCGACCCGGTCGCCGAGGCCCACCCCGGCGGCCTCCAGGGCGCGCCTGCGGCGTTCGACCTCGGCGGCCAGGGCGCGATAGGTCAGCCGGGCGGCGCCGTCGTCCAGGGCGAGCTCGTCGGGGAACATCCGCACGGACGTCTCGAAGACGTCGACGAGGGTACGCGTCGGGGCAGCGGGCCCCGCGGAGAACCGGGCGGACTTCCCGGACTCCTCGTGTACGTCCTCCTCGTCGAGCAGGGTGAGGTCACCACCCTCAGGTGTGGCTGTCATCTGCCCTCGCGTCTCGCTCCCGGGATACGGCCGCGTCGCCGGGGGAGCCCGGGTCCGCCCGGGTCGTTCCGGTCCAGCGTCGAACAACCTGCCAGTCTAGTGCGGCATCAAGAATTTTCATGCTGAATCCTTCCCCCGTGGCGCATAAGCACCGGTGGCGGCCGGACCCGCCGAACCCGGACGCCGCCCGGGATCATGAGGGCTCCGTGCCGGTGGTGACGGTGACGGCGTGGTGCAGGGCGGTGTCACCGGGGGACCGGTCGGGCCAGCGGGCGCCGACGTGTCCGTCGGGCCGGACCAGGAGTGCGCCGCGGGGGCCGAGGCCGCAGAACCCGGCGTGCTCCCCGGGCAGGGGCTCGGTGCGCACGGGCCACGGCGCGGCGCTCTGCCGTGCCCAGTGGGCGGGGTCCGGGGTGAGCAGGGTGAACCATTCGCCGAACGCGTCGAGCGTGGAACGGCCGTCGGCCAGCCGCAGGTGCGGCATGCGGTGGCCCGGCTCCGCGGTGGGCACGTACTCCGTGCCCCCCTCGGACGGTTCGGATGCCTCGGGCGGCTCGGGCGGCTCGGGCGGTTCGGGCTGGGAGCCGTCCGCGCAGAGGACGGCGGCGGATCGGTAGGCAACGCCGAGCACGAGACCGAGTTGCGCGAAGTACCGCTCCGACCACGGAAGTTCGACCCGGGACCGGGTCGGTGCGCCGGTCCGGAGCTGGTCGCGGCGCCGCTCCAGCACCTCGGCCATGAGCCGCGCGTTGGCGACCGCCTGCCGCAGGGTCCGGTGCGCGACGGGTTCCCGTTCCGTCGCGTACGTCTCCAGCAGGACCGGGGCGGCCCACCCGCGCAGGACGCCCGCCAGCTTCCAGCAGAGGTTGTGCACGTCGGCGATGCCCGCGTTCATGCCCAGGCCGCCGATCGGGGGGACCGCGTGCGCGGCGTCGCCGGCCAGCAGCACCCGGCCGTGCCGGAAGCGCTCGGCGACGAAGGCGTTCATCGCCCAGTGCTGCACCCGCACGACGTCGGCCCGTACGTCGGCTCCGGGGCCGAGGGCGCGCGAGACCAGGCCGGACCAGTCGGTGCGCGCGGCGTCCCCCGGCGTGGGACCGAACCAGACCCAGCCGCCTTCCGGGTGGACCGGGCCGAACGATCCGTGCGCGGTGAAGTAGACGCCGGCGGGCTGCTCCGCGCTCCAGCGCCGCAGGTCCGCGTCGAACACGACGGTCGTGAAATCGCCCATCGAGCCCGGACCGGTGGTGTCGATGCCCAGCCGCCGCCGGACGGTGGAATGCGCCCCGTCGGCGGCGACCACGTAGCGGGCCCGGACGCGGGTGCGCCCACCGCTGCGGCGGTCGACGACCTCGGCCATGACGCTCTCGGGCGCCTCGGCCAGGGCGACGAGCTCGGCCCCGAACCGCACGGGTGCGTCCGCGGCGGCGAGCAGGACGGGCTCCAGCCGGTCCTGCGAGGTGACCACGCCGCTCACGGGGCTTTCCGGCACCGGCGCGTGGACCCCGACCATCGCAGCCGTCGCGAAGTCGTCGTCGTACAGGGTGTCGCGGAAGCGGACCCGGCCGTACTCGGGTGCGAACGCGGCGGCCGAGATCTCGTCGGCCGCCCCCAACTGGCGGAAGATCTCCATCGAGCGCACGTTGACCAGCCGGGACCGGGGGAACGGCGACAGCCCGCGGTGCTTCTCGACCAGCAGCGTCGGCACGCCCCAGCGTTCCAGCAGGGCGCGGGCGGTGAGCCCGACCGGCCCACCGCCGACGATCAGTACCGCGACCTCGGCGTCCGCCACGCGATCAATCTTCCCCACCCGGTGACCCGCCGCAATCCGCGGCCGTCGGCGTACCGCCGAACGGGGTCAGCCCGCGAGCCGGCCGCGCAGATGGCGCTGGAGCCGGGCGTGGCGGAACTGGTAGACGGCCCCCACCTGGCGCAGGACGCCGCGCCGGTAGGCGTCGTCGAGGAAGGCGGCCGTCGCCCAGGGCAGGCGGCCCGTCAGCGGCAGCCAGATCCGGCTGAGCAGCACCCACTGGCCCCAGGCGGTGAACGCCAGGGCGTACGAGAGCGCTCCGGCCAGACCGCCGACGGCGCCGACCGCGAGCCCGTCGGCCATCGGCCAGACGAGGGGGCCGACGACCCCCTGGAGGAGTCCGGTGACCAGCCGGCCGCCGAAGGCGATCACCAGGGTCAGCACGGGTACGAGGAACAGGGCCTGGCGCACCACGATGCTGCGGTTGATCGCCAGCAGGTCCGTCGGGGTGGCCGCGGAGCCGACGTCGATCGGCGTCTCCAGCGCGGCGGCCAGCCCGAGCACCAGGCCTCCGGCAAGGGCGAACGTCAGCCCGTACGCGAGCGAGTTGGCGAGCGTCACCTCGATGACCAGCGAGTTCAGTGCCGTCCTGCCACCCGTCAGCTGCCGTCCCGCGGTGAAGGCGAGCCCGCAGCCGACCCCCGTCACGAACCCGCCCAGCAGCCCGGCCGAGCACAGGGCCGCGCATCTGCGGGCGGACCGGCCCACGGCCCGCCGGCCGCGCCCTGCCAGCCGCATCCTGACGCGGGACGGTTCGAACACCCGGATCCGGAACACCGACATGAGCCCGTGGACCAGTCCGAAGGCGAGCCCGACCGCCGGGCCGAACAGCAGTGCGTCGAGCAGGCCCGTACCGAGCGCGAAGGTGGCGCTGCGCCCGGCGGCCAGGTTCCTGGCCGGGAAGACCAGCCAGTCGGCGAGGGCGGTGACCAGGGAACAGGCGAGGACGACGGCCAGGACGCGCGCGGACAGCGGCAGGGAATCGCGCAGCTGCCACCACGCCAGGTCCTGGCGCTCGCACCGGCCGGGCCGGTCCAAGTGCCGGGCGAGGTAGCCCAGGTAGCGCCGGGCGCGGTGCGGATCCCAGGAACGGGCCGGCCGGAGCCGCCTGCGGGCACCGGCCGCGGCCGGGGGGCGGCGCCGGTAGACGGTCGGCACGAAGCCGGCGAGCAGGTGCTCCTCGATGGACTCCGCGGTGGGGAAGCGCACGGCGTCCAGCAGCTGCGCCGGGTCCTGCGCCGGGGAGTCGCTGTAGACGGTACGGGCGAGCAGGACCATCAGCGGGGTGCTCAGCACGGCGGCGAGGCGGGCGGCTGCCGGGCGGTCGGGCTCGGTGCGCAGCCGGTCCAGCACCGGATCCCAGGCGGTGGGGGCCCGCCCGTCGGGGTCGGCGGGAGCGGTGGGGCGGGCGGTGCGGGGCAGGTAGTGGACCAGGTCCTCGGTGCTGAGGTCCACGAGTTCTATGCCGGCCGTCCTGCGGAGCACCTCGGAGGCGACGGCGTCGGCGAACTGCTCGGTCCGGCTGGTCAGCAGGAGCGGCAGGGAGCTCGCGTTGAGTTCCCGCAGGGCGAGGCCGAGGAGACCGGTGGCGATCTCGTCGAACCCGTCGAGCACCGGCAGGATCCACCCGGAGTCCACCAGGGCGGCGGCCAGGGACGAGCCGCCGGGTGCGGGGGCGCCGAGGTTCGGGTGGTCGCGCAGCAGGCGGCCGATCAGCCAGTCGCGCAGCGCGGTGGCGGTCGGGTCCCACGAGCCGATGCTGAAGACCACCGGCACGGGCTCGCCGTCGGCGCGCTTGCCGAGGAAGTCCACGACGAACCGCAGGATGAGTACGGTCTTGCCGGAGCCGGCCCGGCCGAGCACGACCAGGCGCCCGGACCGGATGCGCCGGTAGACGTCCGCGATGTCGGCGAGGGTGCCGTCCAGGGACGGCGAGGCGCAGACGGACCCCGGGGGAGTGCCGCGGACGTCGTCCCGGTGGTCCAGCAGGTCCTCGGGAGCCGGACGCCACCGGACGGGCAGCGGGAACGGATCGTGGATCCGGCGCTGTTCCTCCTCGCGGATGCAGCGGCTGTACACGTCGAGGGCCAGCGACTCGGCGACCTCGGTCAGGGCTCCACGGGCGGGTGGCAGCCTGCCGGACGGCTCGGAGGGTTCGGGCGGCCCGGACGGCTCGGGCGGCTCGGGCGGCAAGGGCGGCCCGGGCCAGTCGATGTGCTCGGGCCGTCCGGGTAAGTGTGCACGCTCCGCGGGGGGTTCCCCGCCGCCGGTGCCGCGGTGGGCCGCGAGCAGCTCCGCCCAGACCTCGTCGCGGTCGCGCCGCAACGCGTCGGCCAGGGCGTGCGCGACCTGTTTCACGGTTCCCATGCGGGCGTCGGTGGGTTTGCCGGTCTCCATCCGGTGAATGGTCCGTACTCCCAGCCGGGCCCGCTCGGCCAACTGCTCCTGCGTCATCCCCGCTTCGAGCCGTAACCCGCGCAGCAACACGCCGAACTGGTTGGTCACTTGGACGCCCTTCGCCCCGGCCGCGGTCCTGCCGTCTGCGTCGCCGTTCCTGTCGTTTCCCTGTACAAGCACTGTACCCGGGCGACCGGCCACATATGGCCGGTCCCTGGCATGGTGCGCTGACCAGCGCGAACCACACGATGAGTGCCGGCCGCCGCACTGGCGCGGCGCTCATCCGACCAAGGGAGTTGACCGGTATGTCCACCAGGAAGCCCGGCAGGTTCGCCCGTCGCCTCAAGTCCGTCCTCGCGTCCACGGCCTTGGTGTTCGCCGGCGCGGCCGTCGTACCGCCGGCCGCACACGCCGACCCGGTGAACCACTACTACATCGAGATCGGCGGCACCGGAGCCGCGGCGGAAGCGCCCGACTGCACCACGAGCTTCGCGGCCGTGAACCGGCATCTGAAGGGCGGCATCGCCGTTCCGGTCTGTTACGCAGCCAGCGGCGGTCTGTTCGTCGGGAGCCACAACGAGATGCCGGCCCCGTTCGCGCCGAGCTTCGGTGACAGCGTGAACCAGGGCTACTGGAACGCCAAGGCGGCGCTGGAGAGCACCTACCGGGCCGACCCGACGGCGCACTTCACGATCACCGGCTACTCCCAGGGGGCCTGGGTCGGCGACCTGTTGCTCCGCACGATCGCCGACAACGGCACCGAGGTGCCCCGTTCGCAGGTCGACGGGATGCTCTACTCCGACCCGATGCAGCCCGGCACCGGCTTCTGGCACCTGGTTCCGCAGGGGGTCCTCGTCCCGTTCGTGGCCTATTCCCCCGGCACCGGGCCGGAGGAGTTCCCCGGCGTCCCGGTCAGGCGCTTCTGCATCCGGACCGATGGAGTCTGTGACGCGACGTCCCTGGACTCCTTCCCCGGTTTCCTGCAGCAGCACCCCCGCTACTTCCAGGAGGGCAACATCATCGACACGACCCTCACCGACCACGGCGGCTCCGGCACGGTCTGGTACCCGGCCGCCTGAAAGTGAACGGCGTTGGGCCCCGCCAGGAGACGGCGGGGCCCAACGGCCGTTCACCCGGGGCGCGTCACCTTCCGGTGGCGCCGTCGATGCGTTCGTGGAGGGGGTCGGCGTGACCGTTGCGCCGGGCGCACCCCGCGCGGCCCTGCGGGGACGACGCCGACGGCGTCACGGCGTGTTCGGAGGATCGGCGTACCGGCCTCGACGGCGCCGGCCGGAGTGCCCCGACGGGCTGACGGTCAAGTGGCCCGGGCGTAGCGCACGTTTCCGCTCCAGATGCGCTCCAGCCGTACGCGCGTGCCCGGCCGTGGGGCGTGCCAGATCTTGTCGTGACCGGCGTAGATTCCCACGTGCGCCATCGTCGAGCCGGCGGGAAAGAAGACGAGATCTCCCGGTACCCGCTGCACGCGCCGGATGTGGCGGGTGTGTTCGTACTGCTCGTCGGCGGTGCGGGGGAGTATCCGGCCCGCCTCTCGGAACGCGTAGAGCGTGAGGCCCGAACAGTCGAATTCCCGAGGCCCCGTCGCTCCGTACACGTACGGTGCACCCCGTTTGGATGCGGCGATTCTGACGGCCTTGGCGCCGTACGGGGAGGCCAGCGCCTCGGCCTGGACGGCTGGTCCGGTCATGCCGGCGAGGGAGATTATCAGGGAGAACGTGAGAACGGTGGCGACACGGCGGCTCGCCAGGTGGTCGGTTGAACGTTTTCGGGTGTCCGTTGTGTTGACGATCAATCGTGATACCTCCGCATTGCGTTGCTGAAACAGTACCGAATGAGGTTCTGCGTCCGTGACATTGCGTAATGGCTCTCGACGGCGGCAAGTTTTTCACTGACCGGCCCGATATTTCGGCCATCGGACACGACTTGAATCATCTCGGTTGAGTAAAATCGCCCGAGTTCATATTCATGGATTATCTTCCGCAACAATGGAAGCCCGATTACGCCGTTCGGCGGCCGGAAGCCCCGGGGGAGTTGGGGGCGGGGGCGACAATTCAGCGAAAATTCAAGGCGGTTGGTGCGACGGCGGCGCCGTCAGTCGCGGCCGGTGAACTTCCAGGAACGGATGTCCCGGTAGTGGATCGGGCCGGGGCCGCGGCCTATGTTGCTGCCGACGAGGTGGAGGCGCCGGGCCTGCCAGGTACGGCCCGAGAAGCCGGTGAGCGTATCGGCGATCTCCACCGCGCTGGAGGGGTCGCTGCGGCGGGAACGGGCCAGCGTCAGGTGGGGCCGCAGCGGCCGGTCCTCGAAGGCGATGCCGCAGCCCTTGACGGCGGCGCGCACGCGGGAGGTGAGCAGGTGCAGCCCGTGGACCTCCCCGCCGATCCCGCTCCAGAGCACCCGGTGGTCGAAGTGCCCGCTGCCGTGCAGGGCCAGCTCCAGGGGCCGGTGTGCCGCTGCGAGGGCGGCGAGCGGCGGTTGCAGGAGCGGAACCGCGGCCACGGGCAGTTCGCCGAGGAAGGCCAGAGTGATGTGCCAGTCCTCGATGCGGTTCCAGCGCATGCCCGGGTAGGAGCGGTAGGCGGGCCGCAGCTCCCGTGCCAGTTCCTCCTTGGGGTCGTCGGGCGGGGCGAGGGCGATGAAGACGCGGACGGTTCCGGACGCGGAGGTGGGAGCGGCTGCGGGCTGGATCTGATCTTTCACGAGGGACTTCGTACCGTACCGGCGCCCATCCGGTCACCTCCGGACCGCCCGCGTGCGGTGGCGGGCATGATGGGGACCATGCCCGATCCCGTGAGTGACCCCGTGCCGCACCCCGCCTCGGCCATCACCGCGTACTGGGACGCCGCCGCCGCGGCGTTCGACGACGAAGCGGACCACGGCCTGCGCCGGCAGCCCGTCCGCGCCGCATGGGCGCGGCTCCTGGCGTCCTGCGTACCCGCCGAGCCGGCGGACGTCCTCGACGTCGGCTGCGGCACCGGGTCCCTGTCCCTGCTCCTGGCCGAGGCCGGGCACCGGGTCACGGGGGTGGACCTGGCGCCGCGGATGATCGAGCGGGCCACGGCGAAGCTCGCCGCCGCAGGCCTGGCGGCCCGGTTCCTCGTGGGTGACGCCGGAACCCCGCCGACCGGGGAGCAGCGGTATGACGTCGTCCTGTGCCGGCACCTGCTGTGGACCCTGCCCGATCCCGAGGCCGCGCTGCGCGCCTGGGTCGCCCGGCTCCGGCCCGGAGGCCGGCTGGTGCTCGTCGAGGGCCGGTGGCGGGAGGCCGGCCAGAGCGGCGCGCCGTACGTCGCCGGCGCCGGGGCGCTGCCCTGGAACGGGGGCGTCACCGCCGACGCGCTGGCCGCCGCCGTGCGTCCGCTCGCCGCCGGCCTGCACGTCGAACCGCTCGACGGCGAGCCGGCGCTGTGGGGCGGACCCGTCACCGACGAGAGGTACGCGCTGATCGCCCGCGTCTGAGGCCCGGCAGGCCACTTCGACCGGCAGCTCACCCGGGTTCCGCCATCGGCTCGACGCCCCGCGCTTCCCCGACCGGTCATGCCCCTAGGCTGTGTTCAACCGGAGCGGGCGCCGGACCCGCTCCTCACGCAGGAAGCGAAGGAGTGTCAGTCATGCGTGTGAGCAAGCTGCTTGGTGCGGCCGTGGTGTCCGCCGCCCTCGTCGGGACGACGCTGATCGCAGGGAGCCCCGCCGTCGCCCAGACGAACGCCGCCGCGGCGGGCTGTACGGCCCTGGCCCTGGAGACCGTGGTGATACGTGACCGGACGAGTCTGAGCGGCACGGCGCTCGCCCAGCTCAACAAGGGGGAGACCGCCTCGTCCCCCTGCCAGATGTACTACGGCGGTTCGTACACCAAGTGCGGGATCACCAGCACGCGTTGGGTCAAGGTGACGAAGCACGGCGTCACCGGCTACGTGGTCGGCACCTGCGTGAAGCAGCCCGCCTGACCTGCGGGCGGCCGGCGGGCGGAGCGAGAATTGAGGTGCTCCCTTCATACGGCGCTGACATGCTGCCCGGATGCACCGTGAACTCATCTCCAAGATCGCCCATACCGGGCATCCGATCAAGGCCCCGCTCGACGACGACTCCGTACGCGGGCTGCTGGAACGCGGGCTCCCACGCGGCGACGAGCGCGTACTCGACCTCGGGTGCGGCAGCGGCGAGTGGCTGCTGCGCGCGCTGGCCGCACGCCCGCGGGTCCGCGCCGAGGGCGTGGACGTCTCGGAGGAGGCCCTGGATCAGGCCCGGCAGGCGGCGGACGACCGTGGCGTCGGGGAGCGGCTGACCCTCCACAGGACGGGTGCAGCGGACTTCGCCTCGCCGCACGCCTTCGACCTGGTGCTCAGCGTGGGAGCCACGCACGCCTTCGGGGGGCTGCTCCCCACCCTCGCGGCGGCGCGCGAGCACCTGGCCCCCGGCGGCCGCGTCGTCATCGGGGAAGGGTTCTGGGATCGCACGCCGTCCCCGCAAGCCGTCGAGATGCTCGGTGAGTACACCGACCTGGCGACCACCGTGGACCGGGTCGTCGCCGACGGCTGGACCCCCGTCGACGGGCACGTCAGCACGCGCCGCGAACTGGACCGCTACGAATGGTCCTGCTGGGGGTCACTGGCCTCGTGGGCCCTGGACCACCCCGCCGATCCGGACAGCGCGTACGCCCTCGCCACGGCCGCCGCGCGCCGCTCCGAATGGCTGCACACCTACCGGGACTCCTTCGGCTTCGTCTCCCTCGTCCTGCGGCGGACCCCCGGCCCGGCCTGATCGGCACGACGGGCCCCGCGCCGCGTCATCGGCCCCCGGCGGCGCGGGTGGGGTATACGTCCTGTCTGGCCCCCGCTGCCGATGAAGGGAAGGGTCGCCGTGGAGCGAACGGACTGCTGTGTGGTCGGGGGAGGTCCCGCCGGCATGGTGCTCGCACTGCTGCTGGCCCGGGCCGGCGTGGAGGTCACCGTGCTGGAGAAGCACGGCGACTTCCTGCGCGACTTCCGCGGCGACACCGTCCACCCGTCCACCCTGTCGCTGCTGGACGACATCGGCCTCGCCGAGCGGTTCGCCCGGCTGCCGCAGCGGCGCGTGACCTCCGTACAGCTGCCCATCGGACCGGACCGCTCCCTCGTCACCGTGGGGAACATCGGGGCGCTGCACGGCAAGTACAACTACATCGCGATGGTCCCGCAGTGGGACCTGCTCGACCTGCTCGCCGACGAGGCGAGCCGGGAGCCCTCCTTCCGCCTGCGCATGAACACCGGGGCGACGTCGTTCCTGATCGAACGCGGACGCGTCAACGGCGTGCGGTACCGCACCGCGGACGGCGGCACCGGCGAGCTCAGGGCCTCCCTGACGGTGGCGTGCGACGGCCGGGGCTCGCTGGCCAGGGCGCTGCCCGAACTCGGGCTGGAGGAGTTCCCGTGCCCCATGGACGCCTGGTGGTTCCGGCTGCCGCGCCACGAGGACGACCCCAGCGGGCTCGTCGGAGGGCTGGGGGAGAGGTTCTTCAGCGCGCTCATCGACCGCGGCGACTACTGGCAGTGCGCGGGACTCATCCCCAAGGGCACCGATGCCCAGCGCCGCGCCGAGGGCCTGGACCGGTTCATGACCCAGTTCACCGAGGCCGTCCCCTGGCTGGCCGACCGGGCCCACACCGTCACCTCCTGGGACGAGGTCAAACTCCTCGACGTGCGGCTCGACCGGCTGCGCCGCTGGCACCGCCCCGGGCTGCTCTGCATCGGCGACGCCGCCCACGCCATGTCACCCGTCTTCGGCATCGGCATCAACCTCGCCGTGCAGGACGCGGTGGCCGCGGCCCGCCACCTGGTGCGCCCGCTGCGGGAGGGCACGGTGGGACTGCGCGACGTACGCCGCGTACAGCGCCGCCGCATGCCCACCACCGTGGCGACCCAGGGCCTCCAGCGTCTGGCCCACGCCCAGGTCATCGAGCCGCTGCTGGCCGGCCGCGTCGCGTTCGGCGATCCCAGGCGGGCGAAACGGCTGACCGAGCTGGTCACCGACTCGCGGTGGCTGAACCGGGTGCCGGCCTATTTCATCGGCTACGGGGCCCTGCGCGAGCGGCCCCCGAAGGAATCGCTGTACGACACCGGGAGGCGTCATGGCTGAGGGGCCCGTCCTGCTGCCGTACGCCGATCCGTCCTTCGTCGCGGACCCCTTCCCGCTGTACCGGCAACTGCGCGAGGACGGACCCGTGCGCCGCGCCGTCATCGCGGGGGGCCTCGAAGCCTGGCTCGTCACCCGCTACGAGGACGGCCTCGCCGCTCTGTCCGACGCCCGTCTCAGCAGCGACGTGCGCGACGCCTCGGACATCCGGCTCCTGCAACAGCTGCCCGAGACGGAACGCGAGTCGATGCTGAGCAACATGCTGCGCAGCGACCCGCCCGACCACACCCGCCTGCGCCGCCTGGTCTCCCAGGCGTTCACCGCCCGCCGGGTCGCCGCGATGCGGCCGCGGATCCAGGCCGTCGCCGACCGGCTCCTCGACGCGGTCGTCCCGGCGGGCCGGGCCGACCTCGTCGCGGACTTCGCGCTGCCGCTTCCCGTCACGGTGATCAGCGAACTGCTCGGCGTACCGGTGGACGACCGACACGACTTCCAGCACTGGACCGACCGGATGATCAGGCGGGGTGCGGAGCCGCCCGACCCCGCCGTGGTGAACGAGGCCTGGGGGCACATGCGCGCCTACGTGACCGAGCTCATCCGGGACAAGCGCGCACGGCCCGGAGACGACCTGCTCAGCGGCCTCATCACCGCCCGCGACGAGGAACAGCGCCTGACCGAGGACGAACTGGTCGCCATGGTGTTCCTGCTGCTGGTCGCCGGCTACATCACCACGGTCAACCTCATCGGCGGCGGCATCGCCGCACTGCTCGCCCACCCCGGACAGCTCGACCTGCTGCGCTCCGACCCCGGACTGCTGCCCGGCGCGATCGAGGAGTTCCTGCGCTACGACGGCCCGGTCAACCCCGGCATCGCCCGGTTCGCCCGCGAGGACGCCGAGATCGCGGGGGTGCGCATTCCGCGCGGCGCGACCGTGCTGATCGGCTCCGCCCTCGCCGACCGCGACCCGGCGCGCTTCCCGGACCCCGACCGTCTGGACATCACCCGGCAGGACAACGCCCACCTCGCGTTCGGGCACGGCATCCACTACTGCCTGGGTGCGCCGCTGGCCCGGCTGGAGGGGCAGATCGCCATCGGTACCGCCCTGCGCCGGCTCCCCGGGCTCGCCCTCGCCGTCGCGCCGGACGCGATCCCCCGCCGTCCGGGCGGACTCCGCGGGCCCGCCGGCCTGCCGGTGACGTTCACCCCGGGCGGCTGAGCCGCGCGGGGCCGCCATCGGCCCGTACGGCGCCCCGGCCAGACCGTCCTCCGACCGTACGGACCCCCGGCGGGCCGGTCCCCGACCGAACGGACCCCGGCCGGGCGCGGTCAGGCGTGTGCGGTCAGGCGTGTGCGGTCAGGGCCTTGGTGAGGAGGCTTCCGCCCACGATCAGCGCCACGCCCAGCCACCACACGTTGTCGTCGAAGACCAGGACGGCGATCCCGATCGGCACCAGCAGTCCGGCCAGGGGCAGGAACATGCCCGCGAGGTGCGGGGGCTCCGGTCCGGGCAGCCCGGCCCTGCGCAGCGCCCGGGCGCGCGCGACGTCGGGGTACCAGGCGGTGAAGCGCAGGGCGGCCACGATGGCCAGGATCTGGATGATCCATCCGGTCCAGATGTTGTTCGGATTGTGCAGCACCAGGTCGCCGTACGCCCCCGCGAGGGCGGCGACCAGGAACGCCAGGCCCCACACCCCGGTGATGAGGTAGTTCGTGCGCAGGAACGTGGGAGTGTTCCAGACCGCCGGATCGACCTGCTCGCGCGCGTACGGGAGGGTGAAGGGCCTGCGGACCGCCATGGACCCGAAGGCGATCACGACGAGGGCGACGTTGGAGACCTCCCCGGCGTACGTCTCCAGCCAATGGCGGGTGCTGTCGCTCGCGAGGAGGCCGACGACGGCGAGGGCCGCGAAGAAGAACAGGTCGGCGAGTTCCAGCAGCTTCCACGAGCTGCCCCGGTGGACGATCCGCCCGGCCGCGACCAGTACGACCGTCGTCGACAGGGCGAGCACGACGGCGATCTCGAACCTGCCCGGTCCGACCAGCAGCGAGAAGATGATCCACGGCGCCATGCCGACGACCGGGTTCTCCAGGAAACCGGCGACGGCACCGCGGGCCGTGGTGGGCGCCTCGGTCCTCACCCCTCCAGGGTGCGCGCGGCCGTCCCGTCGGGCCATTCGGAGGACCCCGCCGGGCGGCTCGCGGCATCGGGACGGCCCGCGGCGTGCCGTCCTTCGCGACGCAGGCCAGGCGGGTCATGCCGCGGGCCGGATCTCCGGTACCGCCCCGGCCCGGGAGAGAGGGGACGCCCTCACGCGGCGCCCGTCATCTTGGCGAACACCACCACGTTGCTGTCGTAGTAGTGCTTCTGCGGGTCGAAATCGCCGCCGCAGGTGACCAGGCGCAGACCGGCGTAGTCGAGGTTCTTGTAGACCTCCAGCGTGGGGAACTCGGCCTTCGGGTACTCGGCGACCCGCTCCACCGTGAACGTGGCGGTCTTGTTGTCCTTCCGGGTCACCTGGATGGTGTCCCCGGCCTTCATCGTCTTGAGCCTCTGGAACACCGCCGCCGCGCCGTTCCAGGTGACATGGCCGGCGATCACCGCCGGGCCCTGGGAGCCGGGGGTCGGCCCCGGCTCGTACCAGCCCGCCAGAGCGGGGTCCTTCGGCGTCTGCATGGTCCCGTCGGCGTTCTGCCGCAGGGTCTCCAGGGAACTGGAGAGGCCGAGCGAGGCAATGGTGATCTTCTGCGGCTCCGAACGGGCGAGGACGGGCCCGCTGGGGGCCGCGCCGGGCTTGGGCGAGGCGTGGTGGCCGCCGGCGGGCGCCGACCCGGACGGGGCGGCCGCGGCGCCCGCGTTCGCGGGGGACTCCGACTGTCCCTGGCCCGAACACCCGGCGAGGAGCAGGGTGGCGAACGTGAGGGAGGCGGCCAGGAGGCCGGCGGTCCGGCGGCGGGTCCGGCCGGCCGAGCGGGCCGGTGCGCAGACGCGTACGGGGTTCACGCGGCGCCCCCGGTGGTCTGCGCGGCCTGGGTGCGGGCGGCGGCGGAGACGGCCCGCCTGCGCGCGAACACCACGGCCCCGGCCGTCACCGCGGCGGCGGCAAGCGCGCCGCCTGCCGCCGTCACCGGGGTCACCGTCGCGGACTGCGGGGAGCCGGAGCCGCCGCCCGTCTCGATGCCGCCGACCGGCAGGGAGCCCACGGACGCGCCCATCACCATGCCGCAGTTGGTCGGAGCCGTGGCCTCCTGGGGCAGCTTCGGGTCGAGTTCGCTCTTGCCGGCGCCCTCGAAGTCGTACTTGCCGTTCTTGTTGCGGTCGATGCCGTGCTGCACGATGTGCAGGTCCTGGATGTGGTCGACCACGTCCTGCGAGACGGTGATGGTCCGCTTGTAGGAGAGCTTGCCCTGCTTGTTCGCGACGGGCATGCGGTCCACGGCGAGGCCGCTGGTCGCCTTGGTGTCCCCGGACGTGGTGAGCGAGATGTTGATGTTGCCGTAGTCGACGGTGGCCTCGGTGTTGCTGAGGATCCCGTCGCGGTTGGTGTCGTCGGTGGCGTCCGGGCACTGGAAGTCGTGCCCGTTGGTGGACCCGTGCAGGTGCTGGGCCGAGGGCGATCCGGGCACCATGCCCTCGGACTCTATCTGCACGGTCAGCTGGTTGCCCTTGATGCTCAGCATGGCCGTGCCGCGGGAACCGGAGTCGTTGAGCTGTGCCAGGTCGATCTGGTACGCCTTCCCGCTCTGGGCGAGAGCCGGCCCGGAGAGGCCGAGGGCCAGGAACACGGCGGCGGGCACGGCGGCGGACGCCACGAGACGACCAGTGCGCTTGACCATCACATTCGCTCCTCTTCCGCGGATTCCCGGCCTGGGAACCGCAGATCGGTCGGGGGTGAAGCGAGCCCCCGGGAGGGGGTCTCGCTGCCTCTTCGGAGCGTCGGGGTCCGCGGATTGGTGGTTTCTCAGAAAGTTTTGCGGGAGTCCGGTGAGCGGGGCGGCGCGGCGTGCAGGGGGGGGGCGAGGGCGGGCGGGGAGTCCGCCGAGGCGTACACGGTCGTCGCGTCCACCACCCCGGCCGGGCCCAGGTCGAAGCGGACCGGCGGGTCCAGGCGCAGGGCCACGTTCAGCGAGTCACCGACCGAACAGGCCACCGCCGCCGGCTCGTCCGGCACGGGTCGCGGCCCCCGGCCCGGGACCGTGCGGACCACCGCCGCCGCGGAACGGACCGCTGCACGGGGCAGCGTCAACTCCCCGAGGAATCCGGTCCGCAGGAGGACCCGTTCGGCATCGACCTCGTGCGGATTCCGGACCAGCGCCGCCACCAGGCCCGACCCGGCCAGGACCACCAGCACTTCCAGCACCGCATGAGCCGGCCGGACCCACGGCGGCAGCATCGACGACATCGGGAGGGCCGCGACGGCCTCGGACGCCACGAGGACCAGCACCAGCTGTCGCGTCGCGGCCGAGTGCCGCAGTCCCGTCGCCGCCCGCCGCCGCAGCAGCACCGCTGCCAGGGAGCGGGCCCACACCCGCGCGACGCCCGCCTTGGCGGGCCCGGCCGTCACGCTCCCCGTCATGCACTCCCTCGCCGTCACGGACATCCGCCCCCGTCTCGTCTTCCCCTCACCTCCCCTCAGCATCGAACGGGGCCGGGGGAGCGGGCAGTGACGAATGTCAGGGAAACATCGGGAACCCGTCATCCCGCGCGGGTGACTGTGCCCTTCACGCCAACTCTCCTTCGTTTCAGGTGAGTCACGGCGGTGTGGGCCTATGTTCCATGGGGTGTGCGCCGGTTCGCCCCAGGAGGTCAGATTGCACTACAGGCGACGCTTCCTCGCCTTGCCCCGCGCGTTACGCCGTTCCCACCTGCTCATCGCCCTGGGCCTCGGCTCGCTGCTGCTCGGCCTGATGCCGTGGTTCGCGGTGGCGGGTCCGGCAGCGGCCGGCCGCGGCCCCACCCCGCGGCCCGCGCCCGTACCCTTCGACCAGCAGACCGCGCAGCAGTCACCGCACCACGGCATCGCCCCGGCGAACGCCATGGAACCCACGGCCCCCGTCCTCGACCGGACCGGCTGGACCGCGACGGCGACCGACGAGGAGACCGGCGCCGAGAACGGCCGCGCGGTCAACGTCCTCGACGGCAACCCCGGCACCATCTGGCACAGCGCATGGGCCGGCACCCCCGCCCCCCTGCCGCACGGCATCACCCTCGACATGCACCGCACGGCAGTCGTCTCCGCCCTCGTCTACCTCCCCCGCTCCAACGGCGCCAACGGGCGCGTCGGCGAGTACACGATCAGCCTCAGCACCGACGGACAGAACTGGGCGAGCCCCGTCGCCTCCGGCACCCTGGCCGACGACGGCAGCGCCAAGACCCTCGGGTTCGCCCCGCAGGGGGCCCGCTTCGTCCGGCTGACCGCGCTCACGGAGGCCGGCGGCCGCGGCCCCTGGACCTCCGCCGCCGAGATCAACCTGCTGGGCGACCCCGGCACCCCCGCAGCCACCGTCGACCTGCCCCGGACCGGCTGGACGGCCACGGCCGGCGACGAGGAGACCGGCGCCGGGGACGGCCGCGCGGCCAACGTCCTCGACGGCAACGACGCCACCATCTGGCACAGCAGGTGGGCCGGCACCCCGGCCCCCCTGCCGCACAGCATCACCATCGACATGCACCGCACGAACGCCGTCTCCGCCCTCGTCTACCATCCCCGCCTCGACGGCGGCAACGGCCGGGCCGGCGCGTACACGGTCACCACCAGCAACGACGGCACGGCCTTCGGCGCACCCGTCGCCGCCGGCACCTGGCGCGACGACGACACCGTCAAGACCGCCACCTTCCTGCGCACCGAGACCGCACGGTACGTACGACTGACCGTGACCACGGAAGCCGGCGGCCGCGGCCCGTGGACCTCGGCCGCCGAAATACGCCTGAGCGGACCGGCCGACCCGGCCGTCCACGGAGCCTGGGACAAGATCACCGGCTTCCCCCTCGTGCCCGTGGCCACCGCCGTCCTGCCCGGGGACAAGCTGCTCGCCTGGTCCGCGTACGCGGTCGACCGGTTCGGCGGCAGCAACGGCTACACGCAGACCGCGATCCTGGACCTGAAGACCGGCAAGGTCACACAGCGCCGCATCGACAACACCGGTCACGACATGTTCTGTCCGGGCATAGCGATGCTGGCCGACGGCCGTGTCCTGGTCACCGGCGGAAGCAACGCCGAAAAGGCGAGCATCTACGATCCTGCCGCCGACACCTGGTCCGCGACCGCAGCCATGAACACCGCCCGCGGCTACCAGGCCATGACGCTGCTCTCCACCGGCGAGGCCTTCGTCCTGGGCGGATCCTGGAGCGGCCCCGCGGGCGACAAGGCCGGCGAGGCCTGGTCACCGGACACCCGCACCTGGCGCGCACTCCCCGGCGTCCCGGCCACCCCCGCCCTGACGGGCGACCCCGCAGGACCGTACCGGGCCGACAACCACATGTGGCTGCACGCCACTTCGGGCGGCAAAGTGCTGCAACTGGGCCCGAGCAAGCAGATGAACTGGATCTCGACCAGCGGACGGGGCGGCATCACCCCCGCCGGCACCCGGGCCGACAGCCAGGACGCCATGACGGGCAACGCCGTCTCCTACGACATCGGCAAACTCCTCACGCTCGGCGGAGCCCCCGCCTACGAGAAGACCCCGGCCACCCGCCGCGCGTACACCGTGGGCATCTCGGGCGACCGGGTCCAGGCCGCCCGCACCGGCGACATGGAGCACGCCCGCGCCTTCGGCAACAGCGTCGTCCTGCCCGACGGCAAGGTGGCCGTCTTCGGCGGGCAGGCCTACCCGGTGCCCTTCAGCGACGCGACCTCCGTTCTGGCCCCCGAACTGTGGGACCCGGCGACCGGCCGCTTCACCCCGCTGGCCACCATGGCCATCCCGCGCAACTACCACAGCGTGGCCAACCTGCTGCCGGACGGGCGCATCTTCTCCGGCGGCGGAGGCCTGTGCGGCGACTGCGCGACCAACCACGCGGACGGGGCCGTCTTCACCCCGCCGTACCTGCTCAACGCCGACGGATCGCCGAAGCCGCGTCCCGCCATCACCGGGGGCGTGCCCCCCAGGGCGGCTCCCGGCAGCTCGCTGACGGTCAGCACCCAGGCCCCCGTGGAGTCCTTCGTCCTGATGCGCACCGCTGCCGCCACCCACTCCACCGACAACGACCAGCGACGGGTCCCCCTCGCCTCCACGGCCACCGGAACCGGCACGTACACCGTGTCCCTGCCGGCCGACACCGGGGTGGTCCTGCCCGGGACCTACATGCTCTTCGCCCTCGACGCCCACGGCGTGCCGAGCACCGCGAAGTTCATCACCGTCTCCTGAACGCGCGCCCGGTGTCCGGCCGTCGGACCGGCCGGACACCGGGCCCCGGACACCGGGCGCCGGACACCGGGCGCCGGACACCGGGCGCCGGACACCGGGCGCCGGCACGACGCCGCCCCGCGAAGCCCGTCGGATAGGTTGACCCCCCGGACGGTCCGCGCACCGCGGACCGGCGCACGGCCATGGGGACGGGGGAGTCGGTGGAGTCTTTGCGGCCCGGTGACCTGCCGGAGATCGGCGGTTACCGCCTGCTGGCACGGCTCGGCGAGGGAGGGATGGGCGAGGTGTTCCTGGCCCGGACGCCCTCCGGCCGGCCGCTCGCCCTGAAGACCGTGCACCGCGAACTGAGCCTGGACCCGGACTTCGCCGAGCGGTTCAGCCGGGAGATACGCACCAACGACCGGGTCCGCAGCGCCTGGACGGTCTCCGTGGTGGACTTCAGTCCGCCGGGCGCACTGCCCCAGTGGCTGGCCACGGAGTACGTCGCCGCGCCCTCGCTGGCCGACTGGGTACGCGGGCACGGGCCGCTGCCGGAGCCGGCCCTGCACTGCCTGGCCAGGGAGCTGTCGGCCGCGCTCGTCACCGTACGGGCGGCGGGCGTCGTCCACCGGGACATCAAGCCGGCGAACGTGCTGCTCGGTCCGGAGCGCCCGTTCCTCATCGATTTCGGGATCGCCCGCGCCGTGCGCGACCCGCGCCACACACAGACGGGTGCGGTCATCGGCACGCCCGGCTACCTCGCGCCGGAGCAGGCCGTCGGCGCCGTGGCCGCGGCGCCCGCCGACGTGTTCTCCCTCGCCGCGGTCCTCGTGTACGCGGCGACGGGCCGCGGTCCCTTCCTGGCGGGCGGCGAGGAACTGTCCCTGCCGGCCCTCCTGTACCGGATCGTGCACGACGAACCCCTGCTCGACGGAATGCCGGAGTCCCTGCTTCCACTGGTGCGGGACTGCCTGGCCAAGGACCCCGACCGGAGACCGGCCGCCGAGGAGGTACGGGCCCGGCTCGGCGCGGCGGAGGAAGGCGACTGGAGCGCCGCGGTGCCACCGGACCTGATCGCGGAGGCCGGCCGCCGGGAGGCCGAACTACGGCGGCTCCTGAGCACCTCGCAGCCGCCGGCCGCCACCCCGCCCGCCCCCGCGGTGCCGCCGCCGGCGCTGCCCCCGGTCCCCGGTACCGCGCTGTCGGCCGCGTTCACCCCGGAGTCTCCGCGAGGCTCGTCCTCGCGGCGGCCGCTGGTGATCGGCGCGGCCGCCGGAGGGATCCTCGCCGTGGCCGTCACCCTGGCGGTCACCCTGCCCGGGCACGGCGGCGACAAGGCCGGGGGCCCGGCCGGTTCGCCCCCGGCGTCCGGGTCGTCGTCCGCGTCGCCGTCGCCGTCGCCGTCCGCGTCGTCCGCGGGTGCGCTGCCCGCGTCATGGGTCGGCACCTGGTCCGGCGTGGGCCCCGGAACACCGGACGCGGACGGCATCACCCGCGCCAGGACGGGTGAGTTCACGGTCGCCGTCACCCTCACCGCGGGGAACGCGGGCGAGATCGTGGGCCGGCAGGTCAGCAACGTCAAGGAGGTCTCCAGCGGGCGCGACCTGGGCTGCACGGAAGCCCTCGAACTGCGGCAGATCAAGGGGAACACCGCGGTCCTCGCGGCGGCGACGAGCCATCCGACCGACCGCGCGGCCTCCTTCGACTGCCCCAGGGGCAACCTGTACGTGCTGACCCTGGAGGCGCCGGACCGTCTGACGCTCGCCTCGGAGGGCGCGCAGTCCGCCGGAGCCCCGGCGGCCCTGACCCGCGGCCGCTGAACCCGCGGGCCCCGTCTCAGGGGGCCAGGAACCCGGTGAGCGCGGCCGCCACGGCCGCGGGATCCTCCACTTGCGGGTAGTGCCCGACGGCCGGCGGCCCCGCCAGTTCAACGATCCGGGCGTGCGGCATGCGCGCCCGGATCCGGACCAGCACGTGGGCCCCGCTGATCGGGTCCGCGGGCCCCCACACGAACAGCACCGGTCCGGGGTAGCCCTCCAGGGCCGGGACCCAGCGCCCGGAGTGCAGGCGGCGTTCGTCGATGTAGCGCAGCAGCCGCGGGGCGAGGCGGTGTCCGCCGGCCCGGGACACGGCCGCCCACAGGTCCCGCAGGTCCTCCTCGGACACGGACCGCCCCAGCACCCCGCGCAGGGACGCGGTGAACCTCCGCTCCGTGGTGAGGGGCGCCAGCAGCGGGCCCAGGGGCCCGTGCAACAGCCGCTGGACCGGCACGGGCCGGTGCAGATCGGGGTACAGGCCGCCGTTGAGCCAGGCCATGCGGGTGATCCGGGCCGGGTCGCGGGCCAGCAGCTCCTGTCCGACGCTCACCCCGTAGTCGTGCGCGACCAGGGCGGTGGCGCCGATCCCGTACCGGCGCCACACCTCCTCGACGAGCGAGGCCTGGTCGAGCACCGAGTAGCGGTGGCGCCGGGGCTTGTCGCTCTCCCCGAACCCGAGCAGGTCCAGGGTGGTGACCCGCAGTCCGGCCGCGACGAGCGGCGGGACGACGGCCGCCCAGTCGTGGGAGGAGGTCGGGAACCCGTGGACGAGGGTGACGGGCGGGCCGTGCGGCGGCCCGTCCTGGCGCACGAAGACGCGGTGCCCGCCGATCGGGGACGTGGCGCCGCCCGCGGTCCAGCGGTCCAGCGGTGGCAGGACGCGTGCGCCGCTCATGCGCGGGCCTCCTCGGCGTGCCGGTGCTCCAGCCCGTACAGCAGGGTCCGCAGGCCGAACTCGAACTCGGCCTCGGAGTCGAGGGAGTTGAGCAGTCCGGCATGGCGGTGGACGGCCGGGTGGGTGAGCGGGGAGAGGGAGGTGAACAGCTCGGCCATCGCGGCGCGCTGTCCGGCGGTACGGGCGGCGCCACCGGAGTCGAGCACGGCGGCGCCGATCACGAAGTGGGTGACCGTGAGGTAGACGTGGACGGCCGACCGCGGCCCCCACCCGTGTGCGAGGAGCTGTCCCAGGGCGTGCTCGCGGGCCCGCAGGGCGTTGGGACCCAGCAACTGCCCGGCGGTCAGCAGGGGGACGACCGCGGGGTGCGCCGAAAGGACCCGGCGGAACTCCCGGGCCCCCCGCTCCAGCCCGGCCCGCCAGTCCCCCCGGAGTTCGGGCAGCTGGATCTCGCCGAGCATGTGGTCGACGGTCTCGATCAGCAGCTCCTCCCGGCTCGAGACGTGCCGGTACAGGGAGGTGTGGCGGACCTGGAGGTGCTCGCCGAGCCGGCGCATCGTGAGCGCCTCCAGGCCCTCGCGGTCGGCCAGTTCGAGCGCGCCGGCCGTGATCCGGTCGAGCGTCAGCCCGCCCTGGCGGGGCCTGCGCCGGTCGCGTTCGGCGTACCGGGCCTGCCACCAGGCGGGCGACCCGGGTTCCGCTGGGGCCGGCTCGGTCGTGTGCGGGAGCGTCATGGGTGGCGGAGCCTACTCGAAGAGGTCGGGATCCGTGCGGACGATCTCGTCCCACAGGGGCTGGAAGGAGAACCATCCCGCGAGCGGGAACCCGGTCTGGTCCCGGGTGTGCCGGGCGGCCTCGGGGTCGATCAGGTGCGGGGTGCCCGCAGCCTCCGCCATCAGCTGCGCCTGGGCGCTGCGCTCCATGGAGATGAACCACCAGGCCGCCTCGTCGACCGATTCGCCGACGGTGAAGACGCCGTGGTTCTGGTGGATGACGGCCTTGTGCCGCCCCAGCCCCGCGGCGAGCTGCCGGCCGGCCTCCTCCTCGACCACCACGGCACCGGCCCCGTCGCGGTGCACGGTGTGCTGTTCGTACACGGCGCACGCGTCCTGGGTGATCGGGTCCAGCGGGCGCCCCAGGCTGGAGAAGGCTTTTCCGTGGACGGCGTGGGCGTGACAGGCGGCGACCACGTCGGGGCGGGCGGCGTGGATCGCGGAGTGGATCACGAATCCCGCCCGGTTGACGGGGCGCCTGCCGTGGCGGACCTGTCCCTCGTGGTCCACGAGGATCAGGTCGCTGACGCGGACGTGCCGGAAGGACATGCCGAACGGGTTCACCCAGAACATGTCCGGGTACTCCGGGTCCCGCACGGTGATGTGCCCCGCGACGCCTTCGGAGAAGCCGAGGCGGCCGAAGACGCGGCAGGCGCCGGCGAGCCGCTGCTTGCGGTGCTCGCGTTCCTGGGCGGAGTCGGTGAACACGGGCGGCAGGTTCAGTTCGAGGTCCTCCTGCCGGGGCACGAAGGCGCTGCCGCTCAGCCCGGTGCGGGTGTCTCCGGGACCGGCCTTGGGGCCGGGCCCCGGGTCGGTCCTCGGATCGGTCCCCGGGTCCGTCTCCTGGTGTCCGTCAGCGTGCGTCGTCCGGTCCATGGCCCGCCTCACTCCATTGTGCGTCCGTTGGACGCATATCTTGCGTCCAGTGGACGCAACATGCAAGACCCGGAGCGGTGTCCGTGCGTCGCCCCGGTGCGGGCGTACACCGGGTCGGCGGCCGCGTTCTGGGTTCCGCCGGGCGCGCAGGACAAGGCCGTCCCCGACGCCGAAACCATCCGGGAGCTCTCGGAGATCCCGGGCGACCGGGCTCCGCTCTTCCGGCAGGCCGCGCAGGAGGCCGCCGCGGCCGGACCGCAGGAGCCGCACTGGTACCTCGCCGTGGTCGGCGCGGATCCGGCCGCGCAGGGGCGGGGCCATGGCGCCGCCCTGCTCCGCTCGGGCCTCGCCAGGGCCGACGCGGCAGGCCTCCCGGTCTGCCTGGAATCCTCCAAACCGGCCAACCACCCCTTCTGCGAGCACTTCGGCTTCGCGGTGCTCGGGGAGGTCCAACTCCCGGGCGGCGGACCGGCCCTGTGGCCGATGCGCCGCGCTCCGCGCCACCCGGCCGGCGCCTGACGCCTCGTCCCGCGGGAGGCGCCGACGGCTCGGCCGCGGTGCCTCCCCGGAAAGGCCGGGCCTTTACCACCTCTTCATAAGTTGAATTAGAGTCACGAAGCGAATCGTAGGGAAAGGACCTCCTATTGACTGAATTGCGTGGATGCGGAGCGTGATGGCAACGTTGCCATCTCGTTAATAATTCACTTCTTGACGACAGTCGTAACGCCGAGTTGACTGCGTTTACCTCGGCCGGACGGACACGGCCTGTTCAGGGAGGTTTACGTCGTGAACGCACATCTCGGTCGGGCCGTCGTCGTCGCCGCTGCATCCGCCATGACCGTCTCGCTCGCCGCCTGCGGAAGCTCGGACGGCACGGTCGGAAAATCGGGCGGCTCCGGCAAGGAGGCGATCAAGGTCGGCCTCCTGCTTCCGGAGAATCAGACCGCGCGCTACGAGAAGTTCGACAAGCCGCTGATCGAGAAGCAGGTCGCCAAATTCACGCGCGGTAAGGGCGAAGTGGTCTACGCCAATGCCAAGCAGGACGCGGCCGCCCAGAACGCCCAGGTCGAAGCGATGATCTCCCGCAAAGTGGATGTCCTGATCATCGACGCGGTCGACGCCAAGGCCATCGCCGGCGCGGTCAAGAAGGCCAAGGACGCCAAAATCCCCGTCGTCGCCTACGACCGTCTGGCCGAAGGCCCGATCGACGCGTACACGTCCTTCGACAACGAGGACGTCGGCAAGGTCCAGGGCAAGGCCCTGCTGGACGCGCTGGGCGACAAGGCCGGCCCCGGCCAGATCGTCATGATGAACGGCTCGGTCACCGACCCGAACGCCAAGCAGTTCAAATCCGGCGCGCACTCCGTCCTCGACGGCAAGGTGACCATCGGCAAGGAGTACGACACCCTCGACTGGAAGCCGGAGAACGCCAACGCGAACATGGCCGCCGCCATCGCGGCCCTCGGCAAGGGCAAGATAGCCGGCGTCTACTCCGCCAACGACGGCATGGCCGGTGGCATCATCGCCGCCCTCAAGGCCGCCGGGGTCTCCCCGCTGCCCCCGGTCACCGGCCAGGACGCCGAACTCGCCGGCGTGCAGCGCGTCGTGTCGGGCGAGCAGTACATGAGCGTCTACAAGCAGTACGCCCCCGAGGCCGCGGCCGCGGCGGAGATGGCCGTCGCCCTGGCCCAGGGCGAGAAGATCGACAGTCTCATCAACCAGATCGTGGACAGCCCGAGCACCAAGGGCGTGCCCTCGGTGCTCGTCCCGGGCATCGCGCTCACCAAGAACAACATCAAGACCACGGTGGTCGAGGACGGCGTGTGGAGCGTCGCCGAGATCTGCACCGAGAGGTACCGGGCCGCGTGCGAGGAGATCGGCCTGAGGTGACGCCGACGTAGCTGCCGCCGGGCCGGGGCCGCCGAACCGGCAGCCCGTCGGCCCCGTCAGTGCCCTGCCGACCGCAGGCGGACCCGGAACAGCGCTCCGCCGCCCGGCGTGGTCTCCACCTCCAGTTCGCCGCCGTGTGCCCGGACGAGTGCGGAGGCGATCGCCAGGCCCAGGCCCGCCCCGCCGCCCGCCTGCCGACTGCGCGAGGCGTCCACCCGGTAGAACCTTTCGAAGACCCGGGCCGCCTGCTCCGCAGTGAGACCCGGCCCGGAGTCGGCGACCTCGATCAGGCCGTGGCCGTCCGCGCCGCCCACCCCGATCCGCACCGGGGAACCCGCGGGCGTGTGTGCGACGGCGTTGCCGACCAGGTTGGCGACCACCTGGCGCAGCCGTGCCTCGTCCCCGTTCACCGGCGCGGGGCCGGGCGGGCCGACGCCGCCGGGGCCGGTCAGCGCCACTTCCCGCGCCGGGTCCAGCGCCCGGGTGTCGTGCAGGGCATCGACAGCGAGCGTGCGCAGGTCCATCGGCGCGAGCTCCAGCGGACGCTGCTCGTCCATACGGACCAGGGTCAGCAGGTCCTCCACGAGACCGCTGAGCCGCACCGCCTCGCTCTCGATCCGGCCCATGGTCCGCCGTACGTCCGCCTCGTCGGCGAGGGCGCCCATCCGGTACAGCTCGGCGAAGCCGCGGATGCCGGCCAGCGGCGTCCGCAGTTCGTGACTCGCGTCGGCGACGAAGCGGCGCATCTGCTCCTCCGACGCGGCGCGGACCGCGAACGCCGACTCGATCTGCGCGAGCATTCCGTTCAGTGCGCTGCTCAGCCGCCCCGTCTCGGTGCGCGGCGAGGCGTCCGGCATGCGGTGCGACAGCGGGCGCCCGGCGGAGATCTCCGCCGCGGTCTCCTCGATCCGCCTCAGCGGCCGCAGGCCCGCCCGTACCGCGAACCAGCCGGCCGCGGCGAGCAGCAGCGACACCACGACGCCGATGAGTTCGAAGGCGGTGGCCAGACTGTCCAGGGTGGAGGTCACGTCGGCCAGCGGCGCCGCGACGAGCACGCCCGTGGGCAGCCGGGGGTCGTCGCTGCCCACCGGAACGATCAGCACCCACCAGGTGCCGGACCCGTGGTCGCTCGGCACCTCGAACGCCCGGCCGAACCTGGCGCGCAGCTGCGCCGCGTCCATCGTCGGCCACGACGGGCCCGGATCCCCGGCCACGACGGGCTGGCGGAACTGGTCCGACACCTTCCCGTCGGCGTCGGCGAACGCCACCACGTACTGGCTCGGCAGCCAGGCCCGCCGGCCGGCCACCCGGCCGGGGTGCGTCTGCGGGGTGCCCTCGGCCCGGACCCGGTACGCCACCGAGTCCCCGAACCGTTCGAGCTGCTGGTCCACCCGCCCCACCAGCCGGGCGCGCACCGAGCCGAGGACGACGGTGTCGCTGACGGTCAGCCCGAGGGCGACCAGCGCCATCGAGAGCAGCACGAGCCGCGAGCGCAGGGACAGGCCGGTGAACCGGTGCGCGAACCGGCGGGCGAACCGCCTCGTCCGTCCCGCCATGTCAGGTCTGCGGGCGGCGCAGGACGTACCCGATGCCGCGCACGGTGTGGATGAGCTTGGTGGCGCCGTCCGCGCCCGAGTCCACCTTGCGGCGCACGTACGAGATGTACGACTCGACGATGCTGAGGTCGCCGCCGAAGTCGTACGCCCACACGTGTTCGAGGATCTGCATCTTGGAGACGACGCGGTCGGCGTGGGTCATCAGGTACGCCAGCAGCTTGAACTCGGTGGGGGACAGGGACACGGGCCGGCCGCCGCGCAGCACCTGGTGGCCCACCGGGTCGAGTTCGAGGTCGCCCGCGATCAGGCGGCCCTCGCCCGTCGGAGCGCCGGTGCGGCGCAGGATCGCGCGGATCCGGGCGATCAGCTCCTCCAGGCTGAACGGCTTGGTGACGTAGTCGTCGCCACCCGCCGTCAGCCCGCTGATCTTGTCGTCGACCCCGTCCTTCGCGGTGAGGAACAGCACCGGGAGGTGGTCGGCCCCGGCCCCGCCGCCGGCCACCTCGCGCAGCCGCCGTACGACGGCGAACCCGCTGATGTCGGGCAGCATCACATCGAGCAGCACCAGGTCGGGCCGCTCCGTGGCGACCGCCGCCAGCGCGTCGGCGCCGCTCGCCGCCGAGATGACCCGGAAGCCGACGAACCGCAGCGAGGCGGACAGCAGTTCCCGGATGTTCGGCTCGTCGTCGACGACCAGCAGGCTCGCCTCGGGCGTGGCCGTGTCCCTGTCCCTGTCCAAAGGGGCTTCCCTCCCTCTTGCGCTCAGCCCCGGCCGCCGCCCGCGAATGATCCCGGGCCGCCCTGCGCGACGGTCGTCGCGGCGACGTCGCCGGAGTCGTTGCGGCTGCCCCGCACGGTCACGGTCTGCCCCGGCTGGAGGTCGGCGACCTTGCCGGCCTTGGCCTGGGTGATCTGGGTGCTGCCGTCCGTGGTCACCTTGACGACGTTGCCCTGGGTGTCGGTGACGTAGAGGGTGGTGCCGTCGACGAGCTTCACCGTACCGGTGGTGACGCCGCCCCCGGCGGCCGGGCCGCCCGTCCCGCCCCCGAAGCCCTGCCACTGGCCGTTCTGCCCGCCCCCGGTGCGGCCCTGACCGGCGGCTCCCTGGGCCTGACCGGAGCCGGTACGCCCTTGGCCGCCACCCGCCCCGGCGGCGAAGTTCCGGCCCGCGGCGCCGTTGCCGAACCCGGCTCCGGCGGACCCCTGGAGGTGGCTCTTCTCGACGAGGGCGCCCCCGGTGAACGCGAGGCCGGCCACCACGCCGCCCGAGAGCAGCAGGGTCAGCCAGGGCAGTCGAGGCCGCGGCGGAGCGGCGAGTTCGGCAGATATGTCCCGGGTGTCAGGAGGTTCGGAAAGGATCCTCTCGGGATCGGCCGCGGGATCCGTCCCGGGTCCCGCCGCCGCGAGGTGTGGCCCGGTGGAGTCCGCGGTGGCGTCCGCGGTGGCGTCCGCGCCGGAATCCGCGCCGGAATCCGCGGTGGGGTCCGCGGCGGCCGAGGCGGTGAACACCTCGGCGAACGGAGCGAACCGGTCCCCGCCCGCCTCGGGCTGCTGCTCCGGTTCGGTGCGGCGTCGTGCCATGTCAGCTTCTCCCTGTTCCTGCGTGTGCCGGCTCACTCGTGCCGCAGCGCTTCGATGGGCCGCAGGCTCGCGGCCCGGTTGGCCGGGTAGCCGCCGAAGAACAGCCCGATCACCACCGCGATGGCGAAGGCGCCGACGACCGACTCCGGAATGACGACCGGCTTGATGCCGGCGATGGTGAAGTGCGCGCCGATCAGCCCGGCCGCGACCCCGAGCCCGCCGCCGATCAGCGAGAGCAGCGTCGACTCGGCGAGGAACTGGCCCAGGATGACGCCCCGGGGCGCCCCGATCGCCTTGCGGATGCCGATCTCACGGGTCCGCTCGGTCACCGTGACCAGCATGATGTTGGTGATCCCGATCCCCCCGACCAGCAGGGAGATCGCGGCGACCGCGCCCAGCAGCACCGTGAACGTCCTGTTCGTCGACTCCTGCGTGGTCAGCAGGGACGCCTGGCTCGACACCCGGAAGTCGAGCGCGGCCGGGTCCTTGATGCCGTGCCGCCCCATCAGCACCGTGGTGATCTCGTTCTGGGCTTCGGCCGTCGCCCCCGCGGACTCGGCCTCGACGAGGATCTGGCCGACCGAGCCGAAGCCGGTGAAGGCGTTCTGCACGGTGGGCAGCGGGGCGACCACCACGTCGTCGGGGTCCTGGAACCCGGTGCCGCCCTTCGCCGCGAGGACGCCGACCACGGTGAGCGGCGTACCGCCGAGGACCACCTTCCTGCCGACGGGGTCGGCCGTGCCGAACAGGCCGGCGGCGGTGGTCGAGCCGATGACGGCGACCTTCCGGGACGCCAGTACGTCGTCCGCGCTGAAGTAGTCGCCCTTGGCCACCTTGCTGTTGGACGCCTTGAAGTACGCCGGGTACGTGCCGACGACCTGGCCGACGGTGTGCGAGGTGCCCTCGTACAGCGCGGTCTGCGAGGTGGTGACCTCGGGGGCCACCGACTCGATGTGCGGCGCCGCCGCAGGGTCGGCGAGCGCCCGTGCGTCCTCGACGGTCAGCGGCTTCGTCCCGGTGGCGGAGCCGGAGCGCCCGCCGCCGAACCCGCTGCCGGAGGAGACGGTCAGGGCGTTGGTGCCGAGCTTCTCGATGGAGTCCTTCACCGCCTGCGAGGAGCCGTTCCCGACGGCGAGCAGCAGGATCACCGCCGCGACGCCGATCAGCACGCCCAGCATGGTCAGCGCGGAACGCACCTTGTTCGCCGCGAGTCCGCCGAGGGCGAAGCGCAGCGTCTGGAACGGGTTCACCGCTGACCTCCGGTCATGGCGTGCGTCCCGGCGGGAGCGAGCGCCGCGGCCATCGCGGGCGGCGGACCGGCGACGGGCGCCTGCCGTACGTCCTCGACGATCTGCCCGTCCACCAGGCGCAGGACCCGCTTGGCGTGCCGGGCCACCTCGTCCTCGTGGGTGATCAGGACGACGGTGCGTCCGGACGCGTTGAGCCGGTCCACGAGGGACAGGACCTCCTCGGTGCTGTGGCTGTCCAGGTTTCCGGTCGGCTCGTCGGCGAGCAGCATCGCGGGCGTGGTGACCAGCGCACGGGCCACCGCGACGCGCTGCTGCTGGCCGCCGGAGAGTTCGTTGGGCCGGTGCTCCAGGCGTTCGGCCAGGCCGACCAGGGTGAGCGCGGCCACCGCCCGGCGGCGCCGCTCGGCCGCCTTCACCCCGGCGTACGCGAGCGGCAGTTCCACCTGCGCGACGGCGCTGGTGCGCGGCACCAGGTTGAACGACTGGAAGACGAAGCCGATCTTGCGGTTGCGCACGAGCGAGAGCTGGTGTTCGTCCAGGCCGCCCACGTCGATCCCGTCGAGCAGGTAGCGGCCCGAGGTGGGGACGTCCAGGCAGCCGAGGATGTTCATCAGGGTCGACTTGCCCGAGCCCGAGCTGCCCATGACCGCAACGAAGTCACCCTGTTCCACGACGAGTTCGACGCCCGGTCGAAGTCCGGTGACCGGATCGAACGGTCCGCCGAGAGCGCGCACGGCGGCGTCGCCGTGCCCGTAGGTCTTCATCAGCCCGCGTACTTCGATCACCGGGGGTGTGGGCTGCCGCGCTGCGTCCTCCTCCGGCGCCACGGCCGCAGTCGCGGGCGGCGTCCCGCGCGCCGCGCGGCGGGGCCACGGCGGCGGCGCCATCAGCGGCCACCCCCGCCCGCGCCGGTGCGGAAGCCGCCGGCCCCGCCGGCGCTCCCCCCGGCTCCGCCGCGGCCCCGGGTGCCACCGGCCCCGGCCCCGCCGGGGAAGGCGCCGCCCGGGAAGCCGCTGTTGCCGGCCGAGGACACCGGGGTCAGCTGCACCTGCTCGCCCTCGGTCAGCCCGCTGAGGATCTGGTCGGCGCTGTCGCCTTCGAGGCCGACGGTGACCGGAGTGCGCACCGTGGTGCCGTCCGTCTTGACGACGGTGACGGTACGGTTCGCGCCGGTCCCGGACACCGCCGCGGTCGGGACCGACAGGGCGCCCGACGCCTCGCCGACGACGACCTGGATGGCGGCGCAGAGGCCGCTGCGCAGGTCGTCGGTGGGGCTGGTGATGGTGAGGCTCGCCGCGTACTGCACGGCGCTCCCGCCTCCCGCGTTGCCGCCGCCGGAGGACGACGCGCTGCCGACGGGCAGCGAACTGACCGACAGGACTTGGGCGTTGAGGACCT
Source organism: Actinobacteria bacterium OV450 (assembly GCA_001298555.1). Lineage (GTDB taxonomy): Bacteria > Actinomycetota > Actinomycetes > Streptomycetales > Streptomycetaceae > Streptomyces. Next base: position 25,449 of record LJCW01000264.1, on the reverse strand, counting down.
TGCCGGACATCGCGTTGAGCGTGACCGTGGCGGGCTGGCCGGGCTTCAGCTTGAGGGCGTCGGCCTCCGAGAAGTTCGCCGTCACCTGCATTCCGGACGGGTTGGTGAGGACGACGAAGCCCGACAGCGAGGACGAGGAGCCGGAGCTCGTGGAGCCCGAGCCGCCGCCCGAGCCGCCGCTGCCACCCCCGGTACCTCCAGTGCCGCCGCCGCTGCCGGTGCCGTTCGTACCCGGGACGCTGTCGCCCGGCTTCGCCGACACGGACGCGACCGTCCCGGCGGCCGGGGCCTTCAGCACGGTCCCGTCCACGGCGCGCTGCGCGGTGTCCACGGCGTTCTGTGCCTGGGTGAGCTGGGAGCGGGCCTGGGCCACCTGCGCCGCGTCCACGGTCGGCGTCGGCGTCGGGGCCGGAGCGGAACCGCTGCGGGACGACGGGGAGCTGCCGCCCGCGGCCGAACCCACCTGACCCGCCTCGGCCTTGGTGAGGTTCGCCTGGGCCGCCGCCAGTGCGGCCCGGGCCTGGGTCAGTGTCTCCGACGCGGCGGTCGCATCGACCTTCCCGAGCTGCTGGCCCTTGGTGACCTTGTCACCCGGCTTGACGTCGACCTCGGTGAGACGGCCGCCGGTGGTGAAGTTCACGCCGGCATCGCTCGGCGAGCTCAGGGATCCCGAGCCGGACACGGTGGCGAGGACGGTGGCCTTGGTGACCGCCACGGTCCGCGCGCCGCCGCGCGCCGGACCGTCGCTGCCACCGGTCACCGCCGCGTACGCGGCGCCGGCGCCCGCGAGGACCGCCACTCCGAGCGCCGAGTTGATCAGGACGGCCCTGCGCGGCCGTGGGAACACCTTCATGGGGCGGGATCCTGGCCGCCCGTACTTTGCAGTCCCTGGGAGATTCCTGGGAGTTTCCTGGGAGCCGAACGCTCCGCCGAACCGGGCATGCCTGCGGATACGGGGCGTACCGCACGCGTACCCGGCATCGATGGTGCGCCGGGGTCCGCACGCTGTCAGGGAATTCCCAGCCGACGCCCGGGTCGCGCCCATCTCCGTGCGGTTCAGTCCTCGTCGCCGACGCGCCCACGCCGCCGGCCGCCCGACGCCCCGAGGAGACAACGGACATGCCCTGGACCACGACCCGGCCGGCCATCCCGCGCACCGACCTCGCGTCCCGGGCGGCCCTGTGCGCCCTGGTCCTGTCGGCGTGCGGGCTGGTGCTCGCGGGGTGCTCCTCCGGTTCCGGCGGTTCCGGCGCGGTGAACACGGCGGCCGGTGCCTCCGCCTCGGCGTCGGCCTCACCGGACGCGAAGGCGATGGACGCGTACCGCCAGTGCCTGGCCCGGCACGGCGTCACGATGGCGCCGCGCCCGAGCGGCAGCGGTCGCCCGTCGGGAGGCACGCGCGGCCCCGGCGCCGGGGGTGGTCCCGGCGGCTGGGGCGGCGGCCGTGGGGCGTCGGCGGACCCGCAGCGCAGCCAGGCCGCGCAGGCGTGTGCGGATCTGCGCCCGCAGTTCAACGGGCGCGGCGGCGGCCCCGGCGGCGACGGCGGTGCCATGAAGGCGTTCGCCGGCTGTCTCAAGGACCACGGCGTGGTGCTGCCGTCGGCCTCCCCGAACGCGCCGGGCACGGGCACGGGCTTGCGGAACATCCCCACCTCGGATCCGCAGTCGGCGCAGGCGTACGAGACCTGCAAGGCCCTGCTGCCGCAGCGTGGCGGTCCGGGCGGCCCTCGGCCGGGTGCGAGCCCGAGCGCCTGACACGGCGGCGCGCTGCGCGAGGGCCACCCCGTCCGCCTGTGTACTGTACGTGATCACCGAACACGTACGGTGATGACTGTGGTGGGAGTCGACATGTCGATGCTGCTGATCAGAGGCTCGTTCACGGTGCCGGCGAAGAGCAAGCCGGACGGCGACACCGTCCCCTTCGTCCCGGACGACGTCGCCGAATGGAAACTCGTCCCGGGCTGCCGGCAGATCCTTCCCGAGGCGGACGGCCGCGCCGCCATCCGCCTGGAGGGCATCGACGCGCTGGAGACCCACTACGGCCAGGGCGCATCCGTCCAGCACCAGCCGATCAAGCTCGCCCACGAGGCGGCGGACGAACTGCTGAAGTGGCTCGGCTTCACGAGCGTCGAACGCCACGACGACGAGACCGTCACCACCACCCCCTCCCGGGTCCCCGGCTACATCCTCACCCGCGGCTCCGACGCCTTCGGCCGGTGCGTGGCCTTCGTCGGCCGCCACACCCCGCCGGCGTACAGCGGGTACGAGATCGGTGTCAGCGACGACCTGCTCAGGCGGACCGGGAACTACCATCTGCTCTCGCTCGGTCTGGCCTACCCGACCTTCTACGAGGGGCTGCCCGGCTACCTGCGCGACGTGCTCGGCGCAGCCGCACTCGCGGCGAGGGCCGCCAAGACCGGGGTGTGGGCCGACGGTGTCGACGTGACCACCAAGGGCGCCAAGATCACCGGGATGTCCTCCCTCACGGCCGAGGACGGCGCGGTCATCCTGCCCAAGCTGTTCCGCAGGCTCAAGGACTACCTGGAACTCAACCCCGCGGACCCGTCGGTGAGCTGCTTCCCCGCCTTCCTCGGCGGCGCCGCGGACGAGTTCCGCCTCCAGTCGGACCCGTCCAAGCTCATCACCGGCCTGCAGCACGTCGTCGAGGTCACCAACGGGCACACCGTGCGGATGACCCGCCAGCCGGAAGAGATCGTCTTCAAGGAGAAGTGAGCCGGGCCGGACCCGTTCGGCCGCGTGGCTGCCGCACCGGTCGGGCCCACGGGACGGACACCGGCGCGCGCTGCGGAGCGGGCGGGGAGACACGAGGGCGGCGTGCCGCGGCCCCCTCGCCGTGACACGCCGCTCGGTGGGCCGGCGGCTCACGCTCTCGTCCGCGTGACCACCGGCCGGGTCAGCCCCTCGGGGCCGGCCGGTCCGGGTCAGTGGTTGTGGTGGTTACGGCGGCCGTCCCACGAGTCGGAGTCGACGACGTTGCCGCGGTTGTCACGCAGCGTGGCGCTGTCGCGCTCGTCCCACACCTGGTCGCGGCGGTCCTGGTAGACGTCGTGGCGGGTGTCGCGGCCCTTGCCGGTGTGGACCTTGACGCTGGAACGGCCGTCCAGACGGAAGTCGTTGAAGCGGTAGCGGTTGCCCTGGCGGTCGGTGAGGGTGTATCCGCGCAGGTTGACGGCGTGACGGCCGGTGTTCTTCACCTCGACCCACTCCCCGTTCAGTGCGCGGGCGGAGCGGTCGTTGCGGCCGGGGCTGTCGTACTGGACCTCGCCGATGACGATCGAGGACTGGCGTGCCCGGTGGTCGCGCTGGTGGCCGTCCGCGGCGGCCGGCAGGGCGGCGGCACCGACCAGGGCACCTGCGGCCAGGAACGCGGAGAGGACCCGGCGGGTGGCGAGAGAAGCAGACATGAAGATGACCCCTTCGACAGACAGCAGCCCTACCCGGCCCGTGTCCGGGGGGGCTTCGAACAGTTCCCGGCGTCCTGCCGAGGAGGCACACTCTGGCCCGCCGCCACCACCGAAAGCCACTCATTCCGTGCGTGTTCCCCCGTGTTGCCCAATGCGGACATAGCCGTGACTCTCGCTTGTACCGGACACGTGTCAAGGCGGAGCCGAAGCGTCCGGCGGCGGTGAGCGCAGCGGCCCTTGGGAGGGCTGGGGGCAGGGGCCTTCCGGTACGGACGCCGACCACGGACGGCCGCCTTCCGCTTTGCTCCGAACGGGTGCGGGCTCCTGTAACAACTCCCCGCGCCGCTTCTTCGGACGTACGGGCGACACGGGTCTGCGTGTTCCCTCCGCAGTCCCTGAACAGGGCGCCCACACGACCTCCCCGGCGCGGGACCTAACCTCGACCGGGCGGGGCAGACGAGCGTCGGACGCCATCGCAGTCGAAGCAACCGAGGGAAAGCAGAGGTACGTCATGGCCGACGAGCCCACCGCACGGGAGCGCGCGGAGCGCGACCGCATACGCGGCGAAGCCACCGGTATGAGCCACCACGAGGCGGCCGAGGCCCTCGAAGCGGCCGAGGACGCCCTCGCCGCCGGGCCCGGGGACGAGGAGGCGGCCCGGGCCGCGGTCGCGGAATGGGAGCGCATCACCGAGCTGCTCGCCGCCCACAGCGGTCCGTACGCCCCGGAGTCCGACCCCTTCGTCCAGGGCCAGCTCACCGCCCGCGAGAACCTCCACGCCGCCGACGCCCCGCGGGCCGCCGCGGGCTGAACCGGGCCCGCGGCGGAGGGTGCCGACCGGGCGCGCATCGCTGCGGCCCTCCACCGGGCGGCGGCCGGGATATCCCGGGCGCGGTGGTCGTCCGGCACTTCCGGGACGGTGCCGGACGCGAGGGGATCGCCCTCGCCCGCATCGACGAACGGCGCGGCGCCCGCTTGGTCTTCGACCGCACCACCTGCACCGACCTCGGGAGCCGCGGCCTGCAGATCGGGCAGCAGGACGAGACCGAGCCCGCAACGGTGGTCGAGCGGACGGACGTCCGAGCCCGCCGCCGCAAACGGATGGGCTCCCGGGGCACTCCTCTTGTAGCGTCCGCGTCATGGAAGACCGCACCGCACCCGTCCTGCTGCTGAACCCGCCCCGCACCAGCACCGCGGAACTCCTCGCGCAGGCGGCGGCCCGGCGCGGCTACGAGGTGCGCGCCCACGCGGGCCGGGCCGAGGGCCGCCGCACGCACTGGTACGGCGGCCCGCTCGCCGCCGACGTACTGGCCGGGCGGCTCGGAGTCGGGCTCCTCGAACCCGCCGACGACTGGCTGACGGGGCTGCCCGCCCCCCTTCTGCGGCGTACCGTACGGCTCATGACGCTCGCCGGAGCCCGCTCGCTGCGCGAACGCGCCTTCGTGAAACCGCCCTCCGCGAAGATCGGCCTGCTGCCCGCCGCGGTGTACGAGGACGGGGGCGCACTGCCGGCCGGACTCGACGGCCGCACGCCGGTGCTCGTCAGCGGTGTGGTGGAATTCGCCGCCGAGTACCGGCTGTTCGTACGCGACGGGGAGGTCGCGGCCGGCAGCCGCTACGCCGTCCACGGGCGCCCCGATCCCGCACCGCTGGACAGGGACGCGCACGCGTTCGCCCGCGAGGTGCTCCGCGTCGCGGCGGACGGGCTGCCGAGCGCCGTGTGCGTCGACGTCGGCCGGCTCCTCGACGGCGGCTGGGCGGTCGTGAAGGCCAACATGCCGTGGTTCGCGCACTGTTACGCGGCCGAGCCCGACCGCGTCCTCGACGTCGTCATCCGTGCCGCGGGCCCCCTTGCCGACGTGGCCGAACGCGACCTGCCGTTCCTCCGCAACGCTCCCGTGCAGGAGCCCCGTCGTGCTGCCATAGTGCCCCTGTGATCGACATACCCACCACCGCGCTCGACTCGTTGTACGGGCTCGCCTTCGGCGACGCCTTCGGTGACCGTTGGTTCGGCATCCTGCGCCGGGACGGTGAGGCGGCCCTGGAGGCGCGGACGCCGCCACCGGAACCGCTGTGGCAGTGGAGCGACGACACCGCCCAGGCGCTCGTTCTCGTCCGGGAACTCGCCGAGGGCGGCGGCACCGTCGACCAGGACCGCCTCGCCCTGCGCTTCGCGGCGGCCTACGCCGACGACACGCACCGCGGCTACGGAGCCTCGATGCACGACGTGCTCCGCCGCATCGGCGCGGGCGAGCCGTGGCGGGAGGTGGTCGCCGGACAGTTCGGCGGGCAGGGCTCCTGGGGCAACGGCGCGGCCATGCGCGCCGCTCCGCTCGGCGCCTGGCACGCCGCGGACCTCGACGCGGCCGCCGAGCAGGCTGCCCGCCAGAGCGCGGTCTCGCACCACCACCCGGAGGCGGTCGCCGGAGCCGTGGCGGTCGCCGTGGCCGCGGCGCTGGCCACCCGCAGCCGGGGCGGGCCCCCCCCCGCCCGGCCGGAGTTCCTCGGGGCGGTCGCCGAACGGCTCCCCGCCGGCGACGTCCGGTCGGGGCTGCGGATCGCGGCCCGGATGCCGGAGCGGACCTCCGTGCGGCACGCCGCGCAAGTGCTGGGCTCCGGCTACCGGATGTCCGGGCCCGACACCGTCCCGTACGCCCTGTGGTGCGCGGCGGGGCACCTCGACGACCTGCACGAGGGCCTGTGGGTGACGGTCGCCGGGCGTGGCGACATCGACACCACCTGCGCCATCGCGGGCGGGGTGATCGCCGCGCGAACGGGCGTCGCCGCCCTGCCCGCGGCCTGGCACGCGGCACGTGAGCCGCTGCCCCCGGTGGTGCCGGGGTAGGGGCCCACCCTTCGACGGGTGGGGCTCCCTCAGGCGCCGGTCGGAGCGTCGGGCCCGGCGGTCGGACCGTCGGGCCCGCCGGACCGGGCGGCGGGCCCGGCGGCGGGCCGGCCCGCCGCGAGCTCGGCGAGGATCGCATCGGCGAGGCCCTCGCGCCGTATCCGCTGGTCGACGTAGACGATGCCGCTGACCAGCTGGGTGAACCCGATCTGGAACATCTGGCCGACGGTGGTGCCGAGGACCATGGCGAGGAGGGCGAAGACCAGGGCGGTGATCAGGCCGCCCGTGGGGGCGCTCCCCTCGGGCTGGTCGGCCAGCGCGGGGACCACAGCGAACATGCCGATGACGTTGAACGGCATCTGGACCAGCCAGGAGACCGCACCCGCGATCATCCCGCCCACCACGGTGTAGCCGAAGATCCGCCACCAGTCGCCCCGGACCAGCTTGGCCGAGCGGCGCAGTGCGGTGACCGGGCCGGCGCCCTCCAGGACCACGGCGGCCGGGGCCAGTCCGAGCCGGGTGGTGAGCCACACGGTCAGCGGGAGGGCTGCCAGCAGGAGCACCGGCAGGACCCCGAGGAGAGCCGGGGAGCCGTTCCCGGAGGCCACGGTGACCACCAGCGGCACCCACACGGCCAGCACGGCGAACACCGGGGCGCCCGCGATCACCATGGTGAGCAGCATCGCGCCGGCCACCGCGGGGGCCCGGCGGACGGCGGCGCGCCGCATGGCCCGGAAGGTGGTGGGGCGGCCCATGACCGCCTCCTTGAGCACCGCCTGACACAGCGACACCAGGACCGCCATGCCCAGCATCCCCACGACGAGGAGCAGGACGAACACCAGGCTTCCGGCGACGACCACCGGCACCACGTCCTCGGCCCCGGGAGTGCGCCCGTACGGCGGATCGAAGACCGGCTCGACATGCTCGTGCACGACGGCAACGGCGATGCCCACCACGACGGCCATCACCGGCAGGACGACGGCCTGCACGGCCAGCATGACCCCGGCCAGCTGCTTCCAGTGCTTGCGGAGGATCGCGAACGCTCCGCGGAGCATGTCCCCCAGCGCCAGCGGCCGCAGGGGTATCGCCCCCGGCTGCGGCGCCGGCGGCGGCCATCCGCCCCAGGGCGGGACACCGCCCCATCCGCCGCCTTGCCCTCCCGGCCCGGGGGCTCCCATGGGTCCCCACCCTGTGTTCTGCGTCATGCACATGCTCCGTAGCTCGTCCCCCGAACGGAGCCACAACGTATCCCACCTGCTGCGCCGCCCGACCGCCGGTGTGCTCCGGGCCGACGGGCCGAACCCGGGCCCGGCCCCGAGGGTTGCGGCAGAATCACGTCATGCCCACCGAGTCGGAGAAGTTCGAGCTGAGCGAACACGAGTTGCGCGAGATCGCGGGGTACGCGGCCGACTGTGCGCGCAGGACGCTGGCGCTCTTCGCACAGCACCGTCCTGCCGATGCGCGCCCCCGCGACGCCATCGAGGCGGCGTACGCCTTCGCCGGGGGCGGACGGCGCACGGCCGCCCTGCGGAAGAGCGCGTGGGCGGCCTACCGTGCGGCACAGGAAGCCGGTGCACCCGCGGCGGTCGACGCGGCGCGCGCGGCGAGCCACGCCGCCGGCGCCGCGTACCTCCACCCCCTGGCCGACGCGCACCAGGTGAAACACATCCTCGGCGCGGCAGCGCACGCGGCGCGGGCAGAGGAACTGGCCTCCGGGCAGGACGGGGCGTCCGCCGCCGGCGGGAGCCTCGTGTGGGCCCGCCGTCACGCACCCCCGGCGGTCACCGCGGTCCTCGGCCGGCTGCCCGCCGCTCCTGCCGGCGGAGGCCGCGTGGGAGAGCTCATGCGCGGTCTCGACGCGGCTCTCCGGGCGTGAGGACCACGAGCTGCCGCGTCGCACGGGTCATCGCGACGTAGCGGTCGACCGCCCCTTCGACGCCCTCGCCGAACGCGTCCGGGTCGACGAGGACGACCAGGTCGAATTCGAGCCCCTTCGACAGGTCCGGGGTCAGCGAGCGTACGCGGGACGTCTCCCGGAACGTTCCGGCTCCGTGGCCGGGAGCGCCGATGACGCAGGCGACCCCCTCGGCGTGTGCGGCGAGCCAGTCGTCGAGGACCCCGTCCAGGTCAGCGACGGATCCGTGGACGACGGGGATGCCGCTGCTGCGCACGGAACCCGGCACGTTGGCGTCGGGGAGGGCGGCCCGGATGACCGGCTCGGCTTCCGCCATGACCTCTTGCGGCGTCCGGTAGTTGACGGTCAGGGAGGCCACCGTGATCCGGTCGAGCCCGATCCGCTCCAGCCTCTCCCGCCACGACTCCGTGAATCCGTTCCTGGCCTGGGCGCGGTCCCCGACGATGGTGAAGCTGCGGGACGGGCAGCGCAGCAGCAGCATCTGCCACTCGGCGTCGGTCAGTTCCTGGGCCTCGTCCACGACGATGTGCGCGAACGGGCCGGCCAGCCGGTCCGGGTCGGCGGCGGGCAGGACGGACTCGTCGATCAGGCTGCTCTGGAGGTCCTTCCCCCGCAGCATCGTCACCGCACCCTCACCGTCGTCGTCGGCGGCGAGGATGTCGTCGATGACGCCGGCCATCCGCTCGCGCTCGGCGGCGAGCACGGCCTCGCCCCGGCGCTTGCGGCGGGCCGCCTCCGGGTCGCCGAGCCGCTGCCGCGCCGCGTCCAGGAGCGGCAGGTCGGACAGCGTCCAGGCCCCGGCCTCCTCGCGTTGCAGCGTGCGCACCTCCTCGCGGCTCAGCCAGGGAGCGCACATCCGCAGGTAGGCGGGGACGGTCCACAGGTCGCCGACGAGGTCGGCCGCTTCGAGCAGCGGCCACGCGCGGTGGAGGGCCGCCGTGAGCTCCCGGTCGGCCAGCACCGACCGCCGGAACAGGGCGGCCGGAACCTCGTCCTCCTCGTCGGCGTCGCTGTCGTGCTTGTCCTTCAGGATCGTGAGCAGCTCCTCCAGGATCAGTTCGCGCGCCTCGTTGTGCGGGGTGCCGGCCGCCGCCCGGAACGCCTCGGCCCAGTCGTCGGCGCTCAGCGGGATGTCGGCCCAGGCGGTCGTGACCGTCATCCCCGTGGTGGGCGGCTCCTCGTAGATCCCGACCGCCTTCTCGACGGCCTTCACCATGTCCGCGGACGACTTCAGGAGCGCCACGTCCGGCTCGGTCTCGGCCGCCGCCGCGGCTCCCTCCGCGACGAGGTCCCGCACGGTGCAGGTCTGTACGCCCTCCTCCCCGAGGCTGGGCAGGACGTCGGAGACGTAGGCCAGGTAGGGCTGGTGCGGACCGACGAACAGCACGCCGCCGCGGCGGTGGCCGAGGCGGGGGTCGGAGTAGAGGAGATGCGCGGCGCGGTGCAGGGCGACGACGGTCTTGCCCGTGCCCGGACCGCCGTCCACGACGAGGGCGCCGCGGGAGCCCGCGCGGATGACGGCGTCCTGGTCGGCCTGGATGGTGCCGAGGACGTCACGCATCCGGGGCGACCGGTTGCCGCCCAGGCTGGCGATGAAGGCGGACTGGTCGTCGAGCGCCGCGTGCCCCTCGAACCCGTCCGCCGTGAACACCTCGTCCCAGTAGTCGCTGATCCTGCCGCGGGTCCAGCGGTACCTGCGGCGGCTCGCCAGCCCCATCGGATTCGCGTGGGTCGCGGCGAAGAACGGCTCGGCGGCGGGGGACCGCCAGTCGATCAGCAGTCGGCGCCCGGCGCCGTCGGTGAGGCCGAGCCGCCCGATGTACACGGGCTCGGCGTCGTCGGCGCCGACGATGCGTCCGAGGCACAGGTCCAGGCCGAAGCGCCGCAGCGCGCGCAGGCGGGCGGTCACCCGGTGGATCTCGTTGTCGCGGTCCATCGCCTCCCGGCCCACACCGCCGGGCGCCCTGCGCAATCCGTCCAGCTGGACGGACAGTTCGGCGATCGACTGATCCAGGCTCTCGGCGAGGGCCGCGAAATGCCGTTCGTCGTCGGCGATCAGGGCCGCGTCGGCCTTGGCGGAGAGGTTTCCGGGAAGGTCGAAGGCTCGGATGGTCTTGGTTCGCACGTGGTGGATCCCCGTTTCCGCAGCTACTGGGCTTGAGGAGGGATTCTGCGGCACCACCGGGGCCTTGCCGCAAGGCCCCCTGTGCGTTATAACTTGAGAGTGGAAAGGAGTGTCAACTCCTCCTTCCAGACCTCTCCGCACCCGACGAGCGCACGGCCCGTGCCCCCGTCCCGGGAACACGAGCCGTGCGTCATCCGCTACTTGGGAGCGACCCAGACCTGCCGCTTGTTGGTGTTCGCCGCGTACAGCTGGACCGTCGTGCCGTTGGCGGTCGCGCCCCCGGTGACGTCGAGGACCTTGCCGGTTGCGGTGTGCACGATCTGGCCCTTGGCGTTGACCGACCACTTCTGGGCTGCGGTGCCGTTGCAGTCCCAGAGCTCGATCTTGTTGCCGTTGGCGCTCAGGTTGCGGGAGTTGTCGAGGCACTTGCCGAGGGCGCGGAACGTGCCGTCCTTGCCCAGGATCCAGGACTGCGCAACGCTGCCGTTGCACGTGTAGAGCTGGATCTGCGTGCCGTTGACCGCCTTGCCGCCCTTGACGTCAAGGCACTTGCCGCCCAGGCCGGTCACCTTGCCCTGGGGGGACAGCGTCGCGCCGGCACCGGCCGCGAGAAGGCGAAGCCCCTGTACGTCGAACTGCTGGACGTACGTCCCCGCCCGCTTGTCCTGGTAGGCGTACGTGGGCGAGCACATGACGGGGAACTCGCCCGAGTCGGTGCCCTTGACGCAATCGCTCTTGGTCAGGCTGCGGTTGGCGTGGGTCAGGCCCAGGGCGTGCCCGATCTCGTGGCTGACGTGGTTGCGCATGTACGTCTCGCCCATCTCCGCCGTGGGCTTGCCGGCCGCGGTGAAGAACTCGTCGTCGATGTAGGCGTGCCCGCTGGTCACCGTGTCCGCCACGGAGGAACTGGTGAAGCCGCAGCTCAGGTTCGCGCTGCCGGTTCCGTCCCGGACCACCTTCCACCCGGTGCTGCCCATGCTGCCCTCGCCCGCCGGAGGCACGCAGGGCCGGTGCAGCACCCCCATGACCACTTCGCCCTTCGGGCGGGCGTAGTCCCAGCCCACGGGCCGCGTGTCCACCGTGACCGGCAGGTTCGTGATGCGCTGGAGATCCGCGGCCGTCGCCTTGGCGTACGGGGCGAGCCAGTCCGCGGACTTCTGGTCGTAGAACCTGATCGTGTAGCCGGTCGCCAGCCACTTGGTGGCGCCCGCGAGCTTCCAGCCCTCGCCCTGCGGGGGAGTGGCGGCCGCCGCCGCCCGGGCGGCCACCGCGGCCGCGCGGCTGCCGCCGAGGGCCATGACGCCGTTGCTGAACGCAGTGTTGTCACTGCCGGAGAGAGCGGAATCCGCCGCATGGGCGTCGGGCGCCTCTCCGGCGGGCGCGTCCTCCCCGGCCGGATCGGCCGGTGCCGGGGTGGCGGCCGCCGCCGGTCCGGCGCCGGTGTCCTCGGTGCCGAACGCGGGGGACAGCTCCAGACCGGTCACCGCGGCCGCGACGACGCACGCCGCGACCAGAGGTATGCGATATTTCTTCGCCGTGAATGCCAAGTCCTGTTGCCTTTCATCGTGATCACTCCCGGCGCCCCGCGGTGACACCGCGGGGGACCGGGAATGAACAGATGATAGGAAGGACATCAAGGGCGCGCGCGAGCGGGGGAGTTGGGCGCGGTGCCGGGCCGGGCAGCCGGCTACGACACGGGCTTGTGACCGGGGTAAACGTGGGCCGGGCTCACGATGCTCGTGACCGCCTGGCCGAACAGGGTGCTGGGTTCCTGGCCCTTGTACTCCGAGTCGGTGTTCAGCAGGATCACCATGGTCGCCCCGGCCTGCGGCAGGTAGACGGGCAGGACCTCGTAGCCCGGGATCGAGCCGTTGTGGCCGATCCAGCCCTGGACGTCGAAGATGCCGAGCCCGTAGCCGTCGCCCTGGATGTTCATCGGGGTGGTCTTCAGGCGCTCGGCCTGGGTCGCGGGTGTCAGCAGCGTGCCGGTGGCGAGGGTGCGGGCCCAGCTGCGCAGGTCCTGGAGGTCGGAGACCATCTCTCCGGCGGCCCAGGCCCACGAGGGGTTCCAGCCGGTCGCGTTCTCGGTCCTGCCCGAGGCCGTCTGGTTCGTGTAGCCCTGCGCGTATGGGCTCGGCAGGGCCGGGCTCGTGGGGAAGACGGTGCTGTGCAGCCCGGCAGGCCGCACGACGTCCTTGTCGATGACGTCGTGCAGCGGCCGGCCGGTGACCTTCTCGATCACCAGGCCGAGCAGGATCAGGTTGGTGTTGGAGTAGTCGAACTCCGCGCCCGGCTGGAACTGCACGGGGTGTCTGAAGGAGTAGTCCAGCAACTGCCGGGGCGTCATGGGGGCTTTCGGATCGGCCTGGAGCCTCTTGATGAAGCCGTCGTCCAGGCTGTAGTTGAAGAGCCCGCTGCGCATGCCCGCCAGCTGGCGCAGGGTGATGCGGTCCCCGTTCGGCACGCCGGAGACGTACGTGCCGATGGGGTCGTCCAGAGCGACCTTCCCGCGGTCGACCAGCTGGAGGAGCGCGGTGACCGTGAACGTCTTGGTCTCGCTCCCGATGCGCACGTGGAGCGGGGTCGTCATGGGTGCACCGGTCGCCTTGTCCGCCACGCCGAAGCTCTTGACGTAGCTGCCCTTGCCGGGGGCCCACAGCCCCACGGTCACGCCCGGCACCCGGGTCTCGCGCATGACCTGGCGCACGGCCGCGTCCAGCCGGGCCGCGACCGCCGGGGTGAGCCGTACGAAGTCGGGGGACGGGGCCGGGGACGGGGAGGGGACGGTGGAATGCACCGGAGCGCCAGCCGCGTACGCGGAGGCGGTGACGGCCGGCGTGATCAGCACGCCCGCTGCGGCAGCGGCCGCGCAGGCCCGGCGGAGCCGGAGGTGGTGTGGCTTCATGGCGCGGCCTCCCGCCGTCCGAGGGCCCCGGGCAACGAATCAAGCCTAGGTCTGCGCACCCCCGGCCGCGAGGTGAGCCGTTTGCGCGGTGGCGGGCGTGCGCAAACGGCATCCCCACGGTGTGTCCCGCCGACGGCGACGGTATCGAGGCCGGTGCTGCCCTGGCCGGGCCTCACTTCACCGAACCCGCCATCACCCCCTGGACGAAGTGCCGCTGGAAGGCGAAGAAGACGACGAGCGGGACCACCAGGGACAGGAACGCCCCCGGTGCGAGGACGCCGATGTTGCTGCCGAACTGCCGCATCTGGGACTGGAGCGCGACCCTCAGGGGCTGGGAGCCGCTGTCCGCGAACAGCAGCGCCACGAGCATGTCGTTCCAGACCCAGAGGAACTGGAAGATGGCCAGACTCGCGAGGGCCGGCCGGCCGAGCGGCAGTACGAGCCGGAAGAAGATCCGCCACTCGGTGCCGCCGTCCATCCGGGCCGCTTCCAGCATCTCGCGCGGGATCTCGGCGAAGTAGTTGCGCAGCAGGAACACCGCGAACGGCAGCCCGTAGGCGACGTGGAACAGGACGACACCGGCGATCGAGCCGAACAGCCCCACGGCGCCGAAGAGTTTGGCCACGGGCAGCAGCCCGATCTGTACGGGGACCACCAGCAGCCCGACGACCACGAGGAAGATGCCGTCCCGGCCGGGGAAGTCCAGCCAGGCGAAGGCGTATCCGGCGAGGGCCGCGATGGCGACGACCAGGGCGGTGGTGGGGACCGAGATCAGGATGGTGTTCCCGAGGGCCTGCGCGATGCCCGAGTCCTTCAGCAGGGCGCCGTAGTTGTCCAGGGACAGCTGCGAGGGATCGGTCAGCGCGGTCCACCAGCCGTCGGAGGCGTTGTCGCGCTCGGAGCGCAGCGAGGAGAGGAACAGGCCCGCGAGCGGGGTGATCCATACGAGGGCGACCAGGACCAGCAGGCCCTGGACGACCGAACTGCCCAGCAGGCGGGACGGGCGTCGTCGTTCGACGGCGCTGTGGCTGCTCATGCTCCGCTCCTTCGGAATCGCCGGATGTTGAACACCATCGCCGGGACGACCAGCAGCAGGAGCACCACGCTCAGCGCGCTGCCGAGCCCCTGGTCGTTGCCGCCGCCGAAGGAGACCAGCCACATCCGCGTGGCCAGTACGTTCGCTTCCTCCTGCACCGGCCCCGGCGCGATGATGTAGACGAGGTCGAAGACCTTCATCACGTTGATCACCAGGGTCACGAACACCACCGTGAGCACCGGCGAGAGCAGCGGGACGGTGATCCTGCGGAAGATCTGGCCCTCACTGGCACCGTCCATCCGCGCGGCCTCCAGCGCGTCGCGGGGGATCGCCGAGAGTCCGGCGCCGATCAGGACCATCGCGAAGCCGGTCCACACCCACAGGTAGGCGCCGATGATGGCGGGCGTCACCAGCGCCGGGCCGAGCCAGTTCACGCCCTGGTAGGGGGCCGCGAAATTGGCCGCGGGCAGACGTAGGGTGTACTCGCCGTCGGCCAGCCCGGTGAAGCGGAACGAACCGTCGTCGGAGGCGGTCGCGGTCGCGGCGACCCGCCCGTCCCGTACGGCCTCGACCCTCATGCCGGGCAGCCCCTTCTCGCCGGGGTCGACCCGGCCCGGCGTGCCGGCGCCGCCGGGGGCGAAGTCGAGGTAGACCACGCCCCCGATCCCGTCCGTGCCGGGCGCCGCGGGGGCGGCGGCCTTCGCGCCGCCCGGCATCGCGTCGGGTGCCACGCCGACGAGGCCGAGAACGACCGAGTCGCCGGTCCGCACGGTCTTCTCGGTGCTGTACGGGCCGCCCGCCCGGCCGGTCAGGCCCTGGCCCTCCCGGATGCGGGCCGTCGGATAGGCGGCGGCGTCGTCGAAGGTGTCGTGGACGCCGACGACGACCGCGTTGAGCACGCCCCGGTGGGGGTCCTGCTCGTAGGCGAGGCGGAAGACGATGCCCGCGGCGAGGAACGACACGGCCATCGGCAGGAACAGCACCAGCTTGAACGCGGTCGCCCAGCGCACCTTCTCGGTGAGGACGGCCAGCATCAGCCCGAGGCCGGTGAGCAGGACGGGGGCGACGACGACCCAGATGGCGCTGTTGCGGATCGCCTTGAGGGTGGCCGGGTCGTGGACGATCGCCGCGTAGTTGCCGACGCCGACGAACCGGTCGCCGTCGGCGTCGAAGAGGCTGCGGCCGACGGAGAAGACGACCGGGTAGACGACGAGCGCTCCGAGCAGGAGCAGGGCCGGCAGTACGAACGCGATCGCGAGGCGGCGTTTCCTGCGTTGGGCGCGCCGCCGCGGGTCCGCCGCGGTGCGGGCGTCGCGGGGGGCGGGGGGGCCGGCGGGCGGCGTCCCGGCGGTGGTACCGCTGTCGGCGGTCAGGGTGTCAGCCATGCGGGGCCGCCTCAGTTCCCGTACGCCTTGGCGGCCTCGGCTTCGAGCTTCCCGGCCGTGCCCTGCGGGTCCGACGGGTCGCGCAGGAAGTCCTGGAGGAGCTTCCACTCACCGGCGCCCTTGGTGCCGCCGAACGCGGCCGGGGCCTGGTCCGACATGTCGAAGCGGACCGAATCGCCTGCCGCGGTAAGGGACTTGGCGGTGTTGCGCGTGGTGTCGTCACCATACGCCGCGAGGTCGACCTTGGTGTTGGGGGACAGGAACCCGCCGGCGCCGGCCCACACCTCGGCCGCCTCGGGGCCGGCCAGGAATTCGAGCAGCTTCATGCCGGCCTTGCCGTTCTTGCCGTTCTTGAGGACGACGGCCGCGTCACCGCCGCTGACGACCGGCGCCGTACCGCCGTCGACCGCGGGGAACGGGAAGAACTTGGCGTCCTCGCCGGGCTTCTTGCCGAACTGGTCCTTGGCGACCCCGCCCACGAAGTCGCCCTCGTAGACCATGCCCGCCTTGGGCTCGGGGCCGAAGACCTGCTCCACCGAGGAGGGGAAGTCGGTGCCGAGCGCGGTCTGGGCGCCGCCGGCGACGAGCTGCTTGTCCTTGAACAGTTCGCCGAGCGTGGTCAGCGCCTTCACTACGCTGTCGTCGGTCCACTTGAGCTCGTGCCGGGCCAGCTGGTCGTACTTCTGCGGTCCGGCCTGCGAGAGGTAGACGTTCTCGAACCAGTCGGTGAGGGTCCAGCCGTCCTCGCCGGCCACGGCGAAGGCCGGGCGGCCCGAGTCGGCGAGGGTGCGGCCCGTCTTCAGCAGGTCCGCCCAGCTCTTGGGCTCGGAGACGCCGGCCTGGGTGAAGGCCTGCGGGGCGTACCAGACGGTCGACTTGTGGGCGGCCTTGAAGTAGAGGCCGTAGTACGTGCCGTCGACGCTGCCGTAGTCCCTCCACACCGGAGCGAGGGAGGAGCCGGCCGTCTTGGCGGCCTCCTCGGACAGCGGCTGCAGCCAGCCCTCCTTGGCGAACTGCCGGAGCACGCCCACCTGGGGGACCATCACCACGTCGGGTGCGTTGCCGCCCTCGATCTTGCTGCCGACGAAGGTGGAGACGTTGTCGCCGGAGGGGACGAAGACGGTCTTGGCGCCGGTCTTCGCCGTGAAGGCGTCCAGGACCTTCTTGAAGTTCTTCTGCTCGCTGCCGGTCCAGACACCGGCCACGGTGACGGTCTGGCCGCTGAGCTCGCCGCCGCTCGCGGGTCCGGTGGTGCCGCCGCCGCAGGCGGTGGCGCCGAGGGCGAGGGCGAGGGCCGCCGATGCGGTGGCCGCGGTGCGCCGGGTCGTCTTGCCGGGTCGTCGCATGATGAGGTCCTTTGCGCGTTGGGATCGGGGGAGGAGGGGAGGCTGCGGGAGTGGTCCGGAGTGCCGGGGGCCGCGGTTCACGGTGTCGGGCACTCGGCCGTCCACCACGCGGCGGTCGACGCGGGGAGCACGCCCTCGGGGCAGGGTCCGCTGGCGAGCAGCGGGGCACCGGCGACGGGGGCGGGAACCGGCTCGGTGCCGAAGTTGACGGCGCAGACCAGGCCGTCGCCGCGGGCCATCGCGAGGACCTGCGCGGGCGCGTCCAGCCAGCGCAGGGTGCCCTCGCCGAGCTGCGGCAGGCTCCGCCGCAGCTGGAGGCCCTCGCGGTAGAGGTGCCAGAAGGAACGGGTGTCGGCCAGGGCCCGGTCCGTGGAGTGCTCGGCGAACCACTCGGGCTGCGGCAGCCACGGTCTCGCGCCGGGCACACCCTGGCTGAAGCCGAACGGGGAGGCGTGCCCCGACCAGGGCAGCGGCACCCGGCAGCCGTCCCGGATGTGCTTGCGGCTGCCCGTGCGGCGGAAGATCGGGTCGGTGAGGACCTCGTCCGGCAGGTCGAGGACCTCGGGCAGTCCGAGCTCCTCGCCCTGGTAGACGTAGGCCGCGCCGGGCAGCGCGAGCATCAGCAGGGCGGCGGCGCGGGCGCGGGCGGTTCCCAGTCCGCTGCCCTCCACCCCGGGTTCGCCCGCGTAGCGGGTGACGGTACGGACCTGGTCGTGGTTGTTGAGCACCCAGGTGACCGTGGAGCCGGTGCCGGCGATGTCGCGTATCGCCTCGGTGATCGTCGCGCGGAAGGCGCCGGCGTCCCAGGGCGCGCTGAGCAGGTCGAAGAAGAAGGCCTGGTGCAGTTCGTCGGGGCGGACGTACGCGGCGTGCTCGCGCGCCGTCGGCACGGACACCTCGCCGACCAGCAGCCGCTCCCGGCCGTCCCGGGCCGCGTACTCCTCGCACACCGCGCGCCAGCGGCGCCACACGCCGTGCACCTCGGGCCGGTTCCAGGCCAGCTGGTTGACGGCGTCCCGGGCGCGTTCGTCGGCTCCGGGGTCGTCGGAGTCGGGCAGTTCGGGGTGCTTGAACAGTCCGGCGGCGACATCGATGCGGAAGCCGTCCACGCCGCGGTCCAGCCAGAAGCGCAGCACCCGCTCGAACTCGTCGCCCACGGCCGGGTCGCGCCAGTTCAGGTCGGGCTGCTCGGGGGTGAACAGGTGCAGGTACCACTCTCCGGGGGTGCCGTCGTGTTCCCGGACGCGGCTCCAGGCGGGACCGCCGAACATCGCGCGCCAGTTGTTGGGCGGCTCGGCTCCGGAGGGGCCGCGGCCGGGGGCGAAGTGGAAACGGGAGCGCTGCTCGCTGCCGGGGGCCGCGGCGAGCGCTTCGCGGAACCACGGGTGCTCGCTCGAACAGTGGTTGGGGACGATGTCGAGCAGCAGCTTGAGCCCGAGGCGGTGGGCGTCGGCCACCAGCCGGTCGAACTCGGCGAGGTCGCCGTATACGGGGTCGACACCGCAGTAGTCGGCGACGTCGTAGCCGTGGTCGTGCTGCGGCGAGGGATAGAACGGGCTGAGCCAGATGCCGTCGACGCCGAGCTTGCGCAGGTAGGGGAGCCCGGCCCGGACGCCGGCCAGGTCACCGATCCCGTCCCCGGTGCTGTCGAGGAAGCTGCGGACGTAGACCTGGTAGATCACCGCGTCGCGCCACCAGGGGGCCGGTGCGGAGGCGGTGCGGGAGGGGTGGCCGGTGCCGGCCGGAAGGGTGCTGAGCATCTCGCGTCGACCTGTTCTGCTGAATGCGAGAGCGCCCCAGAGCGGGTGCGCTGTTATGCATGCATGTTAAGTAGCAGCGACTAGAAGGTGTCAACGATGTGTCCAGAAACAGCGAAAATCTGGGGTGGTTTGTACCTAAAGATGCGCATCAAAGACAAAGGGCCTCTACTTAACATGTAAGTAGAGGCCCTGATGGAGCGCCGACGAAGAAGCCGATGAAGAAGGGGAAGCGGGCGGGGTCAGCGCCCGGCGGAGAGGGGGCGGAGCTCGCGCGCGAGCCGCGCCGTCGCCTGCTCCGGCGTCTGGCGAAGCGCCATCACGTCCTGGGCCACGGCCTGCACGGCGAGGCTCACCTGGTCGTAGCGCGGACTCTTCGGGCGCGGCACCGCCGACAGCACGCTCTGGCGCAGCGTCGGCAGGTACGGGTACGCGCGGATCAGCTCCGGGTCCTCGTACAGTGACGCGCGCACCGGCGGCAGCGAGCCCCGGGTGAGCACCTGCCGCTGGACCCGTTCGCTGGTCAGGTAAGAGATGAGATCGGCCGCGGAGGCGGGATGCCGCGCATGGCTGCTCACGGCGAGGTTGGAGCCCCCGAGCACGCTGGTGCCGGGTCCGTCGGGGCCGGGCAGCGGCACGGCGCCGAACCTGCCCGCGACCTTCGACCCGCTCGCACCGGCGTCCGCGTACACGTACGGCCAGTTCCGCAGGAAGAGCAGCCGGCCGTCCTGGAACGCCTGCCGCGACTCCTCCTCCTTGTAGCCGAGGGCGGCACGGGGGATCCAGCCCTCGCGCACGCCGTCCGCGAGGAACCGCAGTCCGGTGCGCGCCGCATCGGAGTCCACCGTCACCCGGGCGCCGTCGTCGCGCAGGATCGAACCGCCCGCCGACTGCACGGCCTCCGTCACGTTGACGGTCAGCCCCTCGTACGGCAGGAACTGTCCGGCGTACCCGTCCAGTCCGTACTTCGGGGCGATCGTGCGCGCCTGGCGGGCCAGTTCGGCCCAGGTGTGCGGCGGCTGCTCGCCCTCCCGGTCCAGGACGTCCTTGCGGTAGTACAGCAGTCCCGCGTTCGTGACGTACGGGACGGCGTACAGGCGGCCGTCGAACGTCGCCGTGTCGACGACCGGCCGCAGGAAGGCGTCCAGGGGGAAGCGCCCTCGCTCCAGCGGGGAGATCCAGCCGGCCGCCGCGAATTCCGATGTCCAGGCGACGTCGATGTTCAGTACGTCGAACCGGTTGCGGCCCGAGCGCAGTTCGCTGATCATCTGCGCCCGGGTCTCGTCGGCCGAGTCGGGCAGTTCGACGAGCGTGACGCGTTCGCCCGGGTGGGCCTCGTTCCAGTCGCCGAGGAGCGGGGAGAGGTAGTCGGTCAGATCGCCCGCCGTTACGAGCGTCAGCGGGCCGCGGCCCGCGGAGGCCGCACCCGCGTCGGAGCGCACGCCGAGACCCGCGTATCCCGCCAGCACCACCGCCGCCACCAGGAGAGCCCTACCCGCGGCACGTGTCCACCGCATAGATTCCTCCCAGCGCACGACGCAGTGCCCGATCCGGCTGCGCCGCCGACCACCGTGGCCTATATATACCCGTTAGGCATGGGCGATACTAGACGTCCAGGCAGACGAGCCGGAGGACGCGCCACCCGGCCCGTTGCCGAGTGAACCGTTGACTACGGAGCGGGAAGGAGGGGGAGCTAGTGCGGCTGGCGCTCCTTGCGCTCCTCACCCGTAGCCCTGCGCACGGTTACGAGCTGAAGCAGGACCTTGAGAAGCTCCTGGGCGCCGCGTACCCTCAGCCCAACGTCGGCCAGATCTACGTCACCCTCGGCCGGCTGGAGAAGAGCGGCCTGATCGAGGGCGAGGACGTCGAGCAGTCGGGCCGGCCCAACAAGCGGACGTACAGACTGACGGACGCGGGGCGCGAGGCCGTGCTGGCCTGGTTCGAGGAAACCGCCGAGGAACCCCGTGTACGGGACGAGTTCTTCATGAAGCTGGCCCTCGCCCCGCAGTCCGGCCTGGCCGATCCGATCGCCCTGATCAACAGGCAGCGGCGGCAGTACCTCAACACCATGCGGGACCTGTCCAAGCTGGCCGCGGCAGAGGACCGCGACAACAAGATCTCGCAACTGCTGATCGAGGGCGCCATGCTGCACCTGCAGGCCGACCTCGACTGGCTGGAGCGCTGTCAGGAGGAGCTGGAATGAGCGACGAGGCCACCACGGCTCCCGCCGTGCCCGCCGACGCGGCCGCCGCCATCGCCGTGCGCGCCGAGGGCCTGACCAAGACGCACCACGGCGAAGGCGTGCCGGTGCACGCCGTGCGCGGGGTGGACCTGGCCGTCCGGCCGGGCGAGTTCGTCGCGGTCACCGGACCCTCCGGAGCGGGCAAGTCCACGCTGCTGCACCTGATCGGCGGACTCCAGCGGCCCGACAGCGGGAAACTCTGGATCGGCGGGGAACGCGTCGACGAGTACCGCGAGGCCCGCTGGGCGGTGCTGCGGCGCCGCAGCATCGGCGTCGTCTTCCAGTTCTTCAACCTGGTCTCCAACCTCACCGTCGCCGACAACGTCGAACTTCCCGCCCTGCTCGCCGGCGCCTCCCCGAAGGCCGCCCGCGCGTCCCGCGCCGAACTGCTCGCCGAACTCGGCCTCGAAGGCCGCGAGCGGTCGATGCCCGGCGAGCTGTCCGGCGGCGAGCAGCAGCGCGTCGCGCTCGCCCGCGCACTCGTCAACCACCCCGCACTCCTGCTCGCCGACGAACCGGCCGGCAGCCTCGACAGCAAGGGCACGCGCGAGGTACTGCGGCTGCTCACCCGGTTCCACCAGCGCGGCCAGACGATCATGATGGTCACCCACGACGCCCGCATGGCCAGCGCCGCCGACCGTGTGATCAGCTTCTTCGACGGGCGCATAGCCGACGACGCCCACCTCGACGGCGGGCGCCGCGGTCCGGTCCGCGGCGTCTCCGGGGTCCTGGACCTGGAACTGAAGGAGTGACCGTGCGGGCCACTGTGCGCTGGGCGCACGCCGACTTCCGCGCACACCGGGGCGAAGCCCTCTTCGTCGTACTGGCCAGCGCCGGGATCATCGCCTCGCTCCTGCTGGCCGGCGCCCTGTTCAGCTACGCAGCCAACCCCTGGCAGCGGATCTTCAACCAGTCCCACGGCGCGCACATCTGGCTGCACACCCGCGCGGGGGCGGACACGGACGCCCTGGCCGGCCTCGACGGCGTCGCGGCACTCGCCGGGCCCTACCGCACGACGGCGACGACCGTCGAGTCGCACGGCGCGCGCGCCGGGGTCACGCTGCGCGCGGCCGCGGTGGACCCGCCGGAGACGGCCCGGCCGCTCGTCACCGCGGGCGGCTGGCTCACCCGGCCGGACACCGGCACCGGCACCCGCACCGGCGCGGACTCCGCGGCCGGCTCCGTCGTACTGGAGGCCTCGGTCGCGCGGGCCCTCTGGGCCGAGCCGGGCGACACCGTACGGCTCACCGGACCGGACGGCGCCCCGCACGCGCTGCGGGTGAGCGGCATCGCCGAGGCGGCCGAACCCCGCTACCACCCGGGCGGCGGCCCGGGCATCGGCTGGGTGCTCGACGCCACCCTCGACGAGATCGCCCACGGCGACACCGGACAGAGCGTGGGCCTGCGCCTGGCGGACCCCGACGACACCGACTTCACCGTCCAGCGCGCCGTGACCGTCCTCGGCGCCGACCGGGTGGCCCGGGTCACCAAGTGGCAGCAGGCACGCGCCGAGGCGGGCGGCGACGACCGGCTCCTCGGCCAGGTGTTCGCCGTCTTCGGGCTCGGGGCACTGTTCGCGGCGGCGCTCGCCGCGGCCGGGGCCATCGGCGCCCGGGTCCGCGGCCAGCTGCGGGACATCGCGATCCTCAAGGCCGTCGGCTTCACCCCAGGGCAGGTGACCCGCGGATTCCTCGCACAGCACCTCGCCTTCGCGCTCCTCGGTGTGACCCTCGGCACGGCCGCGATCGCGATCCTCGGCGCTCGCATACCCGGGCGGATCGGCGAGGCCGCGGCGGTGTGGCAGGACCTGCCCGGGCACACCGGGCTCATGATCGGCGTGCCCTGCGGCGCGCTGCTGCTGATCGCGGCCGCCACCTCGCTCTCGGCCTGGCGGGCCGGACGGGTGCCACCCGTGCCGGTGGCCCGTGCGGCGCTGCCGTCGGCAGCACCGATGACCGCGCTGGGCAGGCGGGCCCTGGGGCTGCGGGTGCCCCCGGCGCTGGTGCTGGGGTGGCGGGCGGCGTTCCCGCGCCGCGGCCGCACGCTCGTGTCGGTGGCCAGGCTCGCCCTGCCGCTGGCGCTCATCACCGTCGCGCTCGTCGCCTGGTCGACGCTGGACCAGTTCCGCGACAGCCCCGCACGGATGGGACTGCCCGCGGCACTGACCGTACGCGCCGAACAGCCCGGGGGAGCCTCCGACGCGGAGCTGGAGAGGACCCTCGCGGCGGTCCCGGACGTCGCCGCCGTCCATCCCGGCGCCGAGGTGGCGGCGCTCGTACCGGGCCAGACCGGCACCATCACGCTCCGCGGGCTGGGCACGGCCGGGTCCCCGTACCCCTCCGAGGTGGTGGAAGGGCGTGCGGTCGAGGGCCCGGACGAGGCGGTGGCCGGGCAGGGGCTGCTCGACCTCCTCGGGGTGCGCGTCGGCGCATGGGTGCGGATGACCGTCGAGGGGCGGCCGCAGATCCTGCACCTCGTCGGCCGCACCATCGAACCCGAATCCGGCGGCCGGGTGATCACCACGACCCTCGACGCCCTGCGCGAGCGCGACCCCGGGCTGCGGCCCGACTTCCACGCCCTGGTGCTGCGCAAGGGCGCGGACCCCCGGGCGGTGAGCGCCGGGCTCGCCACGGCGGCGGGCGCAGCGCTGGAGATCCGCGAGACCCCCGACCCGGCCGACCGGCTGGAGCCGGCCCGCGCGGTGATCGCCGCCCTGATCGGCGTGCTGGCGCTGATCGGGCTGACGGAACTGCTGACGCTGATCAGCACGGGCGTACGCGACCGGGGCCGCGACCTGCTCGCACTGCGGGCGATCGGGCTGACGCCCCGGCAGATCGGCGCGATGATCGTGACGGCCGCCGGACTGACCGCGCTGGCCTCCGCCGGCCTGGGGACGGTACTGGGTGCGCTGACCGGCAGCCGGCTCGTGGACGCGCAGGGTGCGTCGAGCGGGATCGGCGCGGGCATCGCCCGGATCCCCCCGGTACCGGTGCTGTCGGCGGTGGTCGCCGCGGCGGTGATCGGAGCGGTGCTGGCGGCCCTGGTGCCGGCGACCCGGACCGCCCGGAGACGGCCGGCGGACTCGCTGAGCGAAACCCTCTGACCGCAACACCGCAACACCGCAACACCGCAACACGGCAACACGGCAACACGGCAACACGGCAACACCGCGACGAGAGCGGCACCGGACACGGGCGCCGGAAAACCACGGGCCGGCCGGGGAGGCGGCCCGCTACGATCGGCCCTCACCCGATCACGGCGGTCCGACGGAGGCACCGATGACCCAGGCCCCCGCGCGGCCCCCCGCCCACCCGGCTCGGCTGGAGCAGGGCCACCCGTTCCGGCAGTGGAAGACCTGGCGCATACCCGGCACCGGTTTCACCCTCACCGGGTACTCGCGGGCCAACGACAAGACGTTCTTCCACGTCCCCGAACTGCGCTGCGCGCTCGACGCGGGACTGGTGGAGGGGCGCCGGCCGGAGACCGTCTTCCTCACCCACACCCACCACGACCACTCCAAGGACCTCGACCACCTCGCCGCCCGGCCCGACGGCGTCGACATCCACCTGCCCGCCGCGGCGGTGCCGTACGTGCAGGCCTACCTGCGGGCCTCGGCCGAACTGAACCACGGCACGGCCTACGATCCGGCGCTCGCCGCGAACTGCCGGCTGCACGGGGTGCGCGGCGGCGACGAGTTCACCTTCGGGCGCGGCGGGCACCACGTACGGGTGGTGGAGTGCGCGCACAAGGTGCCGTGCGTGGGATACGCGTTCTCCGAACGCCGCAGGGTCCTGCTGCCCGCGTACGAGGAACTGCGGCGCTCCCTCGCCGGACAGGGCCGGGGCGAGGAGTTCGGCCGCATCGTGGCGCAGCGCCGCAAGGAGGGCGCCGAGGTCGAACACGAGGTGCGCAGGCCGCTGTTCGCGTTCCTCGGCGACACCCACGTCAGCGTCTTCGACGACAATCCGTGGCTCTTCTCGTACCCGGTGATCATCACCGAGTGCACCTATCTCGACGACGCCGAACGGGAGCGGGCCGACCGTGTCGGGCACACCGTGTGGAGCGGGCTGAGGCCCGTCGTCGAGGCCCACCCCCAGACCCTCTTCGTCCTCACCCACTTCAGCCTGCGCCGCTCGGACCAGGACGTCCTCGACTTCTTCGCTGACGAGCGGCCCGACAACGTACTGCTGTGGGTCCACCCGGACAGCCGCCTGCCCGAGCAGCACCAGCACGGCGGCGGGCGGGGCTGAAACCGTCGCTCAGCGGGCGGGCTGCGCGCTGGGGGTGGTGTCCGGAGCCGGTGCGGCGGGGTCGACGGTCACCGTGATGAGCGTCGCGGCCACCACGCTGGCCAGGGCGAGCCCGGCGGCGAGCCGGCGGGAGGGCGTGGACCTGCGGTGCCGGGCGGCCGCCCGGCGGGCCCGCGACCGCGGCTCCGCCGCCGGCGCGGGCGGCGGGAGGCGGTCGG
>LJCW01000252.1 GCA_001298555.1 Actinobacteria bacterium OV450 | reverse complement strand
GGTGTTGTTCACGTTGGGGACGTCCGTGGCAGTTCCGGGCTGGCAATTGGGCGCAGTGTCAGCAGTGTTTGATGTGTTGGTGTCGCCACCGAATGCAGGGTTTCCGCCCGGCATTAACGTAGTGAAGTTTTCAGTGGAGGTATAAACACACTGCTGCAGATTCACGTAGCGCTGGCCTAGCAGATCCAGCGGTAAGACCCGGGTGTTTTTCACGTTGGGGACGACCGTGGCAGTTCCGGGCTGGCAATTGGGCGCAGTGTCAGCAGTGTTTGATGTGTTGGTGTCGCCACCGAATGCAGGGTTTCCGCCCGGCATTAACGTAGTGAAGTTGTCATTTGTGGAGCTATAAACACATTGCTGCAGATTCACGTAGCGCGTTTTACCCATGGCCAGCGTACCGCTTGTATCGGACGTAGACTGCCCGAAAAGGCCTGCGGTCGGGCTCACCGTTAGATTCGACCCAGACCACACCGCGGTATCATTGACGACCCCGCCCTGTCCCGCATCGGTGCTGCATACTTTCTCAATACCAGGTAAAGCAGGATTGCTCGTGGACGGACTCAAACATGTCACAGTACTATTCGGCACAAGGGTAAATCCAGTGGGTAAAACCGTTTTGACAGATGTGTTCGCAATCGAATCCGAAGCGTCATTATTATACCAAATCCGCGCGATAACCATGCTCCCTGGATAAGCTGTGACGTCCTTAGACCATGTTGAGCCGCCATCCGCAGAGAACAATAACGTGTTAGATGGAGCAGCCGTAGCTGGAGGACTCCATAGCCCTGTCAGCCCTAAAATGCTCGCCGCTAGAACCGCTACACGCGATAAGGTAGGGCGTACGGTCTTGTGATCCATATTCATCCTTGTCTCTCTTTCGTATGCCCCTCTACTCGGGCGTGTTCGGGAAAGTCCCGCCTGCCCGATGGCACTTTCGAAATACGCCCTAGCGGGAGCCTTTTATGTGCAGGTCATGAGGCTGCGGAGCAGGCGGGCATGGCATCGGGCCCGGTCGGATGGATCGGCCGGCCTTGCAGGCCCGTTCTCCTTGCGCCAAGGCGAAGGCATCGTCACTATTGGAGGAATTTCAACTCCACGTTGCACGCGCAGGAAACGGACGGGGCGTCTTCGCTAGAGTCAGGCTCATTGTGGTGATACCCGACCGGGAAGTTGCCCCGCACGTTCCTCGTTAGCGCCAGCAGTCAACGACCCACCCTCCAGAGTTAAAACTGAAAATGCCCCAGGCGCTCATTGAGAGACGGGAAACATCCCAGGACCTAGTCGAAATTCACTTCAGTAGTGATTCAGCTGGCTGATCGTGTTACGGAATGCTGTAAGAGCATGTCCACGCGGGGCTCTTGCTCAGATCTCAGGCACAGGCCCCAAGTGGCCTTTACTGGGCAACGGTCCGGCGGCGATAGGTGCGCCAAGCAATTCCTGCAAGGCCACAAAGCGTGGCGGCACCTGCGAGAGCCTGACCTGAGAACATAGGAATCGCAAGTGCAGGATCGACAGTGACCGTAGCACTGCTGCTTGGAGTCCCAGTACCAAAGCCGTTGAGAGTGGCGTCTTGAGGGAACGTCGTCGTTGACGTCACATCCGGCACGTACATAGCGAATTGCACATATCCCGCACCCCGCGTAGTGTCGAGTGTGTCGAGTGGCAAGACCCGGGTGTTGTTCACGTTGGGGACGACCGTGGCAGTTCCGGGCTGGCAATCGGGCGCAGTGTCAGCAGTGTCGGAAGCGTTGGTATTTCCGCCGTATGCAGGGTTTCCGCCCGGCATTAACGTAGTGAAGTTTTCAGTGGAGGTATAAACACACTGCTGAAGGTTGAGATAGCGATTATTCAGCATGTCGAGTGGTAAGACCCCGGTGTTGTTCACGTTGGGGACGTCCGTGGCAGTTCCGGGCTGGCAATTGGGCGCAGTGTCAGCAGTGTTTGATGTGTTGGTGTCGCCACCGAATGCAGGGTTTCCGCCCGGCATTAACGTAG
>LJCW01000251.1 GCA_001298555.1 Actinobacteria bacterium OV450 | reverse complement strand
CCCCCGCCCGACCCCCCCCCCCGCCCGACCCCAACCATGGCCCGGGCCAACCCGGGGCCGGGCCAACCCCGGGCCCGTCCTACCGCCGCCCTGGTAACCGCGGCCCCGGCCAGCCGTTGCCGCGGCCAATCCCGGTTCCGGCCTACCGCCGCCCCGGCCAACCCCGGCCCGTCCTACCGCCGCCCCGGCCAACCCCGGCTCCGGCCAGCCGTGGCTCTGCCCGGCACCGCGACCCCGCCGTGGCTGGGCAATCCCGGCTCCGGTCAACCGCGGCCCGGCCGACCCCGGCTCCGGCCAGCCCGGGACCGCGACCGCGCCGGGGCCGGGCCACCCCGCCCCCGGTCAACCGCCGCTCCGGCCAACCCCTGCTCCGGCCAACCCCTGCTCCGGCCAGCCGCGGCTCCGCACCGCCGGCCGGCCGCCCCGGGCTCCGGCCGCCCCCGGCTCCGGTCAACCGCCACCCCGGTCATACGCGGCTCCGGCCTACCGCCGCCGCGGCCAACCGCCGCCCACGCCAACCGCCGCGCCGGCCACCCCGGCCGCCCGCGGGCGCCTCGCGATCCGTGCAGGGGACACGGTCCCGTCAGCCTTCGACGCGCGGGGCCCGGGGCGGAGCCCCGCAACGGTGTGGCGCGGCACCCGGCAGGCCACATCCCGGCCCCGCCGGCCCCCCCCCCCCCCAGCCCCGCCGGCGTTTGAGGCGCGGGGGTTCGGGGGCGGGGGCCGCGCAACGGCGCCGCACCACGGCCCACCGGCAACCGCTGCCCGCACCCTCCGGCGCCGCCGCCCCCGGTATCTCCGCCCGGCCAGAGCGACGACAGGGCAGAATTGCCCGGTGCGGTATCTCATCCTTGGCGTCACCGAGGCCCGTGACGAGACCGGCGCCCCCCTCCCCATCGGCGGCGCCCGCCTGCGCGCGCTCCTGACCGCCCTCGCGCTCCGCGCCGGCGGTCCGTCCGCCGTACCCGTCGCCGATCTCGTCGACGAGGTCTGGGGTGACGACCCGCCCCAGGACGCCCCCGCCGCCCTCCAGGCCCTCGTCGGCCGCCTCCGCCGGGCCCTCGGCGGCCGGGACACCGTCCCCGCCGACCCCGCCGGCGGCTACCGCCTCGCCGTCGCCGACCGCGACGACGTCGACCTCCACCGCTTCACCCGGCTCGCCCGCCAAGGCTCCGGGCAGCTGGCCGCCGACCCCGCCACCGCCGCCGGAACCCTCCGCACCGCACTCGCCCTCTGGCGCGGCCCCGCCTTCGCGGACCTGCCCGAGCCCGCCCGCAGCGCCCACGCCGCCGCCCCCGAGGCGCACCGCACCGCCGCCCTCCGCGACCGGATCGACGCCGAGCTCCGCAGCGGCTGCGCCGACCCGGCGTCCCTCCTTCCGGAGATCGAGGCGCTGATCCGGGAGCACCCGTACGACGAGCCGCTGCGCGCCCGGCAGCTCCGGGCCCTGCGCGCGGCCGGCCGTCCAGCCGACGCCCTCGCCGCGTACGAACGCACCCGCCGCACCCTCGCCGACGCCCTCGGCACCGACCCCGGCCCCGAACTCACCGCCCTGCACGCGGAGCTGCTCCGACCCGACCCCGCCACACCCGCCACACCGGCCGGCCCGTCTGCCCACTCCGCACCGCCCATACCCTCCGCACCCGCCACACCCGCGGCCCCCTCCGCCTCCTCCGCCCCCGACAGGGAATTCGCCCCGCCCGCCGGGAACCTCCGCCCCCGCCTCACCTCCTTCGTCGGCCGTGAGCCCGAGCTCGCCGCCCTCCGCTCCGACCTGGACCACCTCCGCCTCGTCACCCTCACCGGCCCAGGCGGTTCCGGAAAGACCCGGCTCGCCGAGCACACGGCCGCCGCCCACCCCGAGCCGGCCTGGCTCGTCGAACTCGCCCGCCTCGACCACCCCGCCGCCGTCCCCGGCGCCGTCCTCAGCGCCCTCGGCCTGCGCGAGAACGCCCTCGTGGCCCGCGAGAAGACCCCCGCCGACGACCCGGCCGCCCAGCTCGTCGAGCACTGCGCGAACCGCCGCCTGCTCCTCGTCCTCGACAACTGCGAGCACGTCGTCGGCGCCGCCGCCGAACTCGCCGAGCACCTCCTCACCCACTGTCCCGGCGTCCGGATCCTGGCCACCAGCCGCGAACCCCTCGGCGTGCCCGGCGAAACGGTCCGCCCCGTCGACCCCCTGCCGCCCGACCCCGCGCACCGCCTCTTCGCCGACCGCGCCGCCGCCGTCCGCCCCGGCTTCACCCCCGACGAGGATCCGGCCGCCGTCGCCGAGATCTGCGCCCGCCTCGACGGGCTGCCGCTCGCGATCGAGCTGGCCGCGGCCCGGCTGCGGCTGCTCACCCCGCGCCAGATCGCCGACCGCCTCGACGACCGCTTCCGGCTCCTGACCGGCGGCGCCCGTACCGTA
>LJCW01000250.1 GCA_001298555.1 Actinobacteria bacterium OV450 | reverse complement strand
GGCGCCTGGGCGCGGTGCGGGCGTGCGGCCTGCCGTTGCCGGGGCCCGGGAACTGGCCCTGCCTGCGCCCTGCCTGGGGGCCGGTCTCCGGGAACGTGCGGCAAAGAACCCCCAGGCTGCTGAGCAAGGGGTCGAACTCAACTCTTCAGCCTGGGGGCCTGTGCATGAGCCTACTGAGCTCTTTCAACTTGGGCTCCAGCTGTCAGCCCTGAACCTCTGTGACCTGCAGATAGGGGAGCCCCCCGTCACCCGATCGGTGTTGAAAAGGTTCACCAAGATCGCTGACACGTCCGCGGCATTGGGTCAAGGCCCCAGGGTCAAGGCCTCAGGGTCAAGGTCCCCGTTCCTGGACATACCCGCCAGGGATGGGCGGGATGGGCTGGAAATACCTTTCAAGTGCCCAGGCGGCGACGCGGCGGCCGGTGGTGTTGCCGACGGTGTCGGCGGTTCTGGTGTGGATGCCTGCCCAGACTCGGGCGTTGATGACATCACGGTTGTATTCGTCGGCGTGCTGGTAGTGCCGGTAGGCGCCGGTGCTCGTGGAGTGGATGTTCAGGTCTACGCAGGGGGTGTTGAAAAGCTTGGTCAGAGCCTGCATCAGTGCACCGCCCATGGTGGCGTGGCCGCTGAGGTAGTCGGGGTGTGCGGGGGTGGTCAGCAGCGGTTCCCATTGCTGGTCCGGGTGGGTGGCGGGGTTGTTGTCGGTGTCTGCCAGCCGGATGGCGGTGATGAGCCGCCAGGTGGCGTAGTGGAGTTTGGCGTCCCAGGCGGTGATGACGGCGTCAGCCTGGGAGGTGTTCGCTGCGGCGTACAGGCGCGCGGTGCGGGTGATGTCCATGCCGTGCCGCAGTGCGTGGTCGCCAAGGGCTTGTTGCAGGTCAAGGGAGGCGAAGAAGCGGGCTGTGTCGGTTTGTTCAGGCGTTCTCAGTGAGCTGGACTTCGCCCCGTAGGTTTTCACCTCGTCGAAATCCTTGGTGTAGCGGGCGGAGGTGAGTGTGGGTGGTGGTTCAGGGCGGAACTGTTGTGGGGAGTCCAGCAGCATGGGCCGGACCTTGGCTGCCCAGGCAGTGGCGAACGGCTCGTTCGCCGGGGGCGTGGGCCTCCACGTGCCCGGGGCTGGGGGCGTTGTATACGGGACGGGCGCCCCGCGGCCGTCGTCGCGGCGGAGATCGATGATGTGAGCGGCGGCGTTCTCGCCGAACGCCACTCCGGCGTCTTCGGCCCAGCCGTCCGGAATCGCGGCGAGGGTGTCCGCCCGTGCGGCGTCCAGCTGAGGTGCTGCCGAGGGGAAGTAGTGGCGCAGCAGGTGGTGCGCTGCCGAGGCGGCGGCTGCCGCGGAGGAGGCTCCCTGGGGCCCCCGTTCCTGCCATTTGTAGAGGGTGTAGTGGCCCTCGATTCCGACCACAGCGTTATACACGGCGGTGGAGACATAGGCATTGAGAATCAACGCCTCAGGAGGCAAGATCTTTTCGGCTTGGATGGTGGCCGATGCTGTGCGCATCCAGTCGACGACGACCGATGAACCCGAGACGGGGGCTGCTGCCGGGACCCTGCCGGGTGGTTCCGGCTCGGCCGCGGCCTGCGAGCTCCCCAGTACGAGAGCGAGCAAGCTGCAGGCCACACCGGTGACGAGCGTACGTGACACAAGCAAAGCGCGTCGGTTCCGCACTTGAACTCCTCACAGCCGGTGTCCAACCGGGACAACCATGACAACCGCCTAGTCCCGGCTGGGTACATACGGCCCGAAGGTGACCCATCCGAGCATCGAGATCCACCCGAACGGGGCAGTCGCCCGGCTCAGGTCAGGCTCTGGAGCCTCGAGGTGGCGTCTGGCACGGGGCATGATGGGGCGACCCATGGGCGCACTGCAGCCGAATCTCGCGGGTAGTGCCCGGGCCGCAGCGGGACCGTGTGCAGGCGGTTTGTTGCGGCCCGGGGCCGGGCTCTGCCGGAGACGGTGTCGGCAGGGCCTGGGTGTCCCCGGAAGAGGGATATCTGGTTAACGGCTGGGGGTGCCCGCGGGTTACGGGCGGGGTGGGG
>LJCW01000249.1 GCA_001298555.1 Actinobacteria bacterium OV450 | reverse complement strand
CACCCGGGAAGGTACGCCCTCCACATCCCACGAGGCACCCCACCCCGGGCCGATCCACAGGTTCCGAGCATTGCTCTGAGCAGGCCGGGCATCAGCTATGACACCGACCTTTGCAGGGAGTGAACACGGCCGAACACTTGATCAACAAGCGGTGGTGAGGCATTGCCACCCGGTATGATAAATCCCCGGACAGCTACCCCGCTGGTCTCCCCTCCGCGCCGCAATGCTCTGAGGCGACGAACTGCTGAAGACTGCCGACCGATCACGACATCACACAGGCCATAGTCGTTGCCGACATGGAATGGAATGACGGCACAAGACAGCGACGTCACGGTCGATGGCAAACGGAGTCATACGTCCCGTGAAGATGCGAGAGCTTTCGCGACACCTGCGGGTGCCAGTGCGTCGGGGGTGTCAGGGCGCTTTCGACGTACCGCGCTTGAGCCCAAGTCCGGTGTCATCGGGGACACACGGCTGGGCGGAACAACTGGCTGCTCCCACGTTCCAGCTGATGCCTGGTTCGGGCTCCATTCCAGCGAAGGCAGCGGGGTTCAGGGGTAGGGGGCGGAGTTCGCCTCGGAGCCTCTCGCACATCAATGGGCGCCCATCACGGAACAGTCTAAGGGCTGTCCCGTAATCCCTGGCAGCGCGCGACGCCGACTACGACACCTCGCCGCGTAGCCGGTACCGCCCGAATACGCCCGATACGGGGACCACCCTCTGCCTTGCGATGCACCCCATCCGACGCTCCGCGCCGACCCCCCGCGGGTTACGGGACAGTACTTAGGTGACCGCTTGCACAGCCTGCCTACAGTCCCGTGGACAACGGCTCTTCTGTTCGGAAAGCCCCATGGCGTGAGGCGTCAACCACCTGATCTCGACACGGACACGAGCGGCAGAAAGGGGAGCGGCGTGACCATCTATCTAGCGATGCGGCCGCTATAGGGGGCACTTGGGCCGGATGGCTTGACCTCCGCCCCTTCCCTACCCGCGCGGTCGTCCCCAGCGTGCCTGCAAGAAGGGCACGCCGCTAGCAAGGAGAAGCAGCGATGTGCGTCTCTTGGCGCTGTGCCACAATGGCACTACTACTCATTGGCTATCTGGCGTTCGCCCAGCTGGAGTATGCTACCGCTCCGGTTGTAGCAGAGCTGGCTCCAATTCATGTGCTGACGGGGGGCGAAAATAGGAGCCCTGCAGCACTTGAAGGGGGCTCGGCTAAGACGCTTGTCTTTGCAGAGGAATTCGACCTAATTGCCTGGGGTAGCCGGTGGTCAGGCACGAGGTCCAGCGCATATGGAAGCGATCGAAGTAACCCTAAGGACGATAAACTGGACCGGCTCACCCCATCCGCCGTGACCGTCCAGGACGGCAAGGCGACTTTCACCGCTAAGCCGGATAATGCCACTGTAGGGAATCGATGGCAGTCCTGGACAACTGGCCTTTTGACCACGGAGGGCACGACTCAAAACTTTCGCGTCCGCTCAGGGGACTTCCTCGAAGCCAGAGTGAAACTCCCGGAAGAGAGAGGGGCCTGGCCAGCCTTATGGACTTGGAAAGACGGAAGTAATGAGATTGACGTATTCGAGTATCACCCGGACACCCCGGATCTACTCGAACTGTCTAACGGGATCAGGTCAGCGGGTACGGGATACCGTGACACTGGCGCCATCATGCCAGGAGGATGGATCACCATCGGTGTCCAATTTGGAACAGAGTCTAATCGCTGGTTTCTTAACGGAAAAAGCGTCTACTCAGACCTGCGCGGGGTGGACAGCGCTTGGTCTGCTTATCTTATCCTGAACCTTTCCGTCTCCGCAGGAAAGTGGCATCCGGCCCCCGACGAGGCGAAGCCGATCTCGTTCACAGCGGACTACCTCCGCGTATGGAGGCCAAGTAATACCGCTCCAGGAGCCGTTTCCATTTGTACGGCTTGAGGGGGTGGGGTGGCGGCAGGATGTTGACGGTGACGTGACGAACGGGGCGTCCCGCTGGTTTGGCTGGTTACCACACCGTGCCTGACCGGACAACTCAACGGTCAGGG
>LJCW01000248.1 GCA_001298555.1 Actinobacteria bacterium OV450 | reverse complement strand
GCTAAGCCTTTCAGCGCCGATGGTACTGCAGGGGGGACCCTGTGGGAGAGTAGGACGCCGCCGAACAATCATTGTGGGAAAGCCCCGCACCAGCCCTTACCGGCTCGGTGCGGGGCTTTTCTGCGTTCAGGGCGCTTTCGACAGGGCCGCTGGGTATCGTGGCGAGCGTTCCCTGGAGGCACGATGACAGCACAGCACCTCGAAGACGACGGTCCGCTCATCCCGCAGCCGGCCATGACGCGCGAAGCCCTGCGGGATGCCGTCCGCCGGATCGACATGCCGCACCTCGCGGAGTTCGACAGAGAGTGCCATGCGGCGTTCGACCGCGCAGCTGAGACGGGCGCCATCAACCCGCTCCGCTTCTTCTTGATCAAGTGGGCCACCCACGTGGCCATCCACCGCTGGCCGGCCCGCGCGGCGGCCCTGCTCCAGGCCGAGGCCACCGCCGGCGACCCGGCCGCCACGGAGGAACAGTTCAGGGCAGCCATGGAGACGAGCAGCCGCATCCTGGCCGAGGCCCAGCGCGAGATCGGTCAGTGAGCCCGCGGGGCGAAGGGGTGGAGAACGACAGCGGCTGGGCGTGGGAATGCGATCCCAGCCGACTGTGGGTGCTCGGCGACATGCCGCCGGACCAGCAGGAGCTGGTCGCCGTCGTCATGGAGGGCCTGGTCGACCTGGCGGCGATGGCCATCGACCCGAAGGACGGCAGCCTCTACGAGGACCCGAGCCCGATGCGGTTGCGCACGTACGAGGACGAACACCTGATGCTCTGGTACCAGACCATCCCCCACCGCCACCGCGTCTACCTCAAACGCGTCAACCTCTGACCCGCGGGCCCGCCCTTGCACGGTATGAGAGCCTCACGCCGTGGCTTCTGAAACCGAGGTGGGGGAGCTGTTGCGCCGGCGCGGCTGGCGGGCGGCCTTCACGGTGGCCGAGAGGGTCCACGCGTGGGCGGCCCTGGTGAGCGACATCGAGTGCGGGTACGACGACGGCATCGACGAGTACACCAACGACCTCTACTGCCGTAACTGGCTCCTTGAGGCGTGGCTCCTGCTGGACGAACACGTCGTCCAGCTGTGGACCCCGCGGATCGGAGCCCTGGACGACCGGTACAAGGCAGCGACCGTCGACGACGACGGCCAAGCGCTCGACCAGTTCCACAGGCTGCCCGGCCCCGACCTGTGGTGGTGGCGCCGGCACCCCCGCATCCTCACCGGGGAGCTCGGACGTTCCCTCCGCTCGGCCGGCGCCGTGGGCACCGCGCACGCCGACGACATCGACGACATCGGCTGGTGCCGGACGCCTCGTGGCGGTGGTGCGCCCGCAGGGACTGGGCCGAGCCCCTCGGCCCGGTGGCGGGCCGGCTGAGGGCCGGGCCGGCCGCGGCCTTCGAGACGACTCGGTCGGCAGACACGGCGGCCGCCCTCCGCTGGCACCGTCGCCTGACCACGTGGGACGACCTCGCTGGGGGGCACGTGGGACGGGCTGGCTCTTCCTCCTGCCTGATCCGCGGGATGTCCGGCCGTTGGCATTCTGCGGGCTTCCGGTGCCGCGGCTGTGCGCTTGGGCGCACTCGGCCCGCGGCAGTACTCCGGAAGCACGGCAACACGACGCCCGGATCCGAGGGATCTGTCCGATGCCCACTGGGAGTTGATCGAGCCGGCGCTGTCCGCCGGGTGGCTTTGTTCGCGAGTTGGGACGGCAGTTGTTCACCGCCTCGGGAGGCGGTTGGATCGGGGCGGGGGCGATGTTCACGAGGACGGGAGGCGCCCGATCCGGAGCCTGCTCCGGGTGCCGTTTTGTGGAGCGTGAGGGGGACGTCGTGGAGTGGTCGACGGGGTTGCTCGGGTTCTCCGCCGGGCTCCTGATATCCGTCATCACCGCGCCCGTGGGCGTCTCCGGAGCGGTCTTCCTGCTGCCCGTCCAGGTCAGCGTGCTGGGTGTGCCCAGCCCGGCCGTGACACCCACGAACCTGCTCTACAACGTCGTGGCCGGTCCTGGTGCCCTCCTGCGCTACCGGCGGGCCGGGCAACTGGGCGGACCGCTGACCCGACTCTTGATCGCGGGCACCGTTCCCGGCGTCGTCATCGGCGCTGTGATCCGCGTCTACGCCGTACCCGGCCCGCGGATCTTCCGTCTCCTCATCGCGGCCCTGCTCCTGCCGCTCGGCCTGTGGCTGGGGCTGCGGACCGTACGCCCGGCACCACCCCGCACCTCCCGGCCGCCTTCGCCCCACGCGACGACGTCGCTGGCCCTGGCCGTCGGCGTGGCCGGCGGCATCTACGGAATCGGGGGCGGTTCCCTGCTCGGCCCGATCCTCGTCGGCCGCGGCGCACCGGTCGCCGCCGTCGCACCCGCCGCCCTCGCCTCCACCTTCGTGACCTCCGTCGTGGGCGCGGCCACCAACGCCATGCTCTCCCTTGCCGCCCACGGCGACGTCGCCCCCGACTGGCTGCTGGGCCTTTCCTGTGGCCTCGGCGGTCTCCTCGGCGGATACCTCGGCGCCCGCCTCCAACCGCACCTGCCCGAGACGGGCCTCCGGCTCCTGCTCGGCACCCTCGCCACCGGAATTGGCGCGCTCTACGCAGTCCAGATCCTTCGCTGACCGTGCAGCGCCCAGCCGTTCCGGTGCGCGTGGGTGCCACCGGAACTCTGAACAGCCCGATGCGACGCCAGCCCTCAAGTGCCTCCACATGCCTTCAAACCGCCGGCTGGCCGGCGACTACGAGACCCACCCGCACCGCTCGGAAGCGATGGTCCGCCTCGCGATGACCGACCTGCATGGGCCCCGTGCTCGGCATCGGACCACGGAAGGCCTGGATCCAGGACCACCACCAGCGACTTGACCAGGTTCGAGGGACCTGACCCAGTGAAGTCGTGGAGACGGCTCCCATGACCTACGACTGGAGCCCCAACCGCAGGGGCTGAGCCACAGCGCATGCCCTCACGCCAGCTGACCGGGCTCGCCGCCCACCGTGCTACGACCACCCGGCTGCAACCGCGGCCAGGCAGGCCCGACGCGTCGGTGAGCTCCGTGGACGGGGCGATGCTCTGGCCGGCGGACGAGCCGTGGCCGGGGTGCACGGATCCGCACCCCACGGGTGCGGGCCGGCGCCCGCCAGGCATCAACGGCAGCGCCGCCCGCTCATGGCCGCCGCGTGAGCGTGGGACCCGGAGTCGGGCCCCACGGACGAGGAGCTGCGGCTCCTGGCGGAGCTCCGGCGCACGGGCAGGGTGGTGGAGGAGAGCGGGGGGACGGATTCGCCCCGATGATCGGTCTGGCCCAGCTGTACCGCCGGGACGCGCCCTACCTGCTCGCGGGGCCGGAGGACTGCAGTCTGCTCCAGGTGTTCTGGTGCCTCTTCGGTGCGCACGGTGAGATCCGGACCGGCATGCGGTTGGCCCTGCGCTGGGTCCGGTTCGGGGGAGGCCGTCAGGGTGATGGCGCAGCCGCCCGTGGCGGAGGTCGGGGCCTCGAGGGCTGCATACCCCAGCCGTGCGTGCTGGCCCCCGAGCAGGTGGTCACCAGCCTCTGGCTGCTGCTCGAAGAGCTGTGCGCGCGGATCGGGCCGGGAAGAGGCCTCGAAGAGGATGCCGTGGAAACTGGCGCGGGAGGAAGGGACTGGCCGACCCACCACTTCGATCCGTCCATCCCTTCCCGGCTGGCGCGCCGGGGGCTGCGCGTCCTGCACCCGTGACCGACACGGTCGCCATGGAATGCCCGGCCTGCGCGGCCCTGATGGAACTGCTGCTGACCCTCGCGAGCTCGGAGTGGGACGGCGGAAGCGTCAGCTGGATGCCGTTGGAGGAAGGGGCCCCGGGCGCCCGCGGCGGCTACGAGCCCACCGAGGTCCAGCTGGGTCGCTGGAGCCGGCGGAACGTCTTCGCCAGCTCCCGCCGACGCGGGACATCCGCACCTCATGGGCCTCCAGTAGGGCCGCACGGCGCGGCCCGTGACCATGGGTGGCCCTCGTTTTGACACCTCCGGGGGCCAGTTGTAGAGTTGAACGGTTGCCTGGAACTGACCAAGTTCGGCAGCCATCTGCAAGACCCCCGCGCGCTCATGGAATCGAATTCCTCGGGCACGCACTCGACTCCTCATCCAGGAATCTGAAGCCGGGAAATCCGGTGGAAAACTTCTGATAGAGTCGGCATCGCCGGAAAGGGAAACGCGAAAGCGAGGACCTGGAAAGCGAAACCCGCTTCGACCGGGAATCGGACACGAAAGAGTCTGATAGAGTCGGAAACGCAGGAAAGAAGAACGAAAGCCCGGAGGAAAGCCCGCGAGGGTGAGTACAAAGGAAGCGTCCGTTCCTTGAGAACTCAACAGCGTGCCAAAAATCAACGCCAGAAGTTGATACCCCGTCCACTTCGGTGGATGAGGTTCCTTTGAAAAAGACCTGTCGGGCCTTCGGGCACTGGCAGGCGACAACACAGCGAGGACGCAGTGGTCAGTCGGTCATATTCCGACCATGACTGGCCCGCTCAACGTGTGTG
>LJCW01000247.1 GCA_001298555.1 Actinobacteria bacterium OV450 | reverse complement strand
CGGTGCCAGCCCGGCCGGCTGCACTTCCTCCACAGCCTCAGCCGAAACGATCACGTCTGTCATCAGGTGTCACTTCCTGTTCGAAGATCCACCGTTGACCGTACAGACCCCATGGACGGCATCGCACAGTTGCTGCTTCCACCAGCAGAGGCTGGTGGGCCTGGTAAAACACCCGACGCCGGCAATTCTCAACTCGGGTCAGCAGTCTCCGATCGCCTTCGAAACGCCGGCTAATTGATCGTTTTAGAATGAGGTTCGCAGTCGTCGTAAGTGGATGATGCTGCAGGCGAGTTGGAGTAGACTGAGGTGTGGGTCGGCTCGTATCTCGTAACGGATGCGGATTCGTTTGACCTGGTGGAGCCGGAAAGGTCCGCTCGACGGCCTAGCGGGTTTTGCCCAGACCTGAGCCGTGAAGTGTGCCGCGTCGTGCGATCTTGGGCGTGATTGCGTGTCGAAGTCGTAGCCGCGGTCGGCGAGGAGTGGGCAGTGCCGGTGTCGGGGCTATCCTCGTAGCCCGCGGATGCGTGGTATCGCGTCAAGTAGAGGCATGAGCCGGGTGACGCCGTGAAGGTTTCCGCTGGTCAGTGAGATGACCAGCGGGGAGCCGTTCGGTCGGCGATGAGGTGGTGCTTGTTGCCCGGACGGCCGGCGAAGGTCCGGTGTCAGCCCACCTTGAGGGCCCTGACGGCGCAGAGCTGCGGTGGTGTGACTGCCAGGCGGCGGGGCACTGGACCGATCGTCGGGTGCAACCAGCACGTCGCTCCACGGCCAGGACCAGCCGCCCGTCGGCTGCCGTAGGCAGCGGCACTGCCGCCAGCGCCCGCCGGGGCTGCACGATGTCCACGTCCAGCCCCGGGCCGCTGCGGCGTAACGCCCTCCCTGCCCGAGCCGGTCTTCGCCACCAGCGACAGCTCGGCCAAGGATCTGACCGACCCGTCACGGCGTAAGACCGCATCAGCCAGCTTGAACAACGCGTCCGAACGGGCGGCGGCCCGGCAGGAGTAGAACGAACCTGTGAAGCGTGACAGTTCCGCCAACGCCTCTTACCGGACAGGGTGATGCAGCAGGCTCACCCCACGGCCTTCGGCCTGAATGCGAATGTTTCCTTGGGCGGAGTCCATGATCCAGACGAAGGCCGCTTCGCGTAACATCGGTTACCGAACCGAGTGATCAAGTTCGACGCACCGTTCGACGTCAGAGGTTATAGAAAGCTAAGAGCCTCAGTATGCAGAAGGAGCGGGGCTCGGAGCGGGGGCGGGCAGTGTCGAGGTCGGCTCGGGCGTTGGGCTATCTGTCGGCTCGGGCATGGGGCCATACGTCGGCTCGGGGCTGGGGCCATACGTCGGCTCGGGCATGGGGCCTTCAACGCACTCACAGCATCCATATCCCGCGAACTCGTCTGCCGGGCAGGCAGGTTCCTCCCATTCGCTGTGGTCCCCGGGATCGTGCCCCTCCATTGTCCAGTCCTCGCCCCGGTGAGCGGGCCTGTCTCCACACTCGGACCCGAAGGCCGGATTAAGCAACCCGATGACGCTCAACGTATTTCCGCAGAGGTCGAACGGCGCATGAATCGGCAGCTGAATCACGTTGCCGGCGAGAAATCCGGAGGATTCGTAAGTAGTACCGTACGCGCCAGAATCAGCTGCTGCGCTCCCCCCAACTGTCAGGGCCAGCGCGGCAGTGATTGCCACTAGGACTGAGTTCTTCTTGAAGTGGCGCACGAAGGATCGCTCCTGGTTCGGTTGGTTGTGTGCTCAACGGCTAATCGGGCCAGCGGCCAGGTGGGAGTCGACACCGACGTCTCACGCAGAACCGGGGTTTGTTAGCCTGACGACATAGAGTCCGACACCGCGTTACTGTGACGATCAAAACCCAACGCGCTGTATGGATTGACGCCACCGCCTTTCGGCGATTGTTCTGGAGGTTGTGCGTCTTCTTGTGGCAGACGATGTCTTCCTCCTCACACGCTTGGAAAGTCAGCCACGGCAGCTGTAGTTCTTGATCACGGCTGGTCGTGACGGCGGTGCCGTTGCTGGTGGCAGGTTGCCGCGATGGCTTGGTGCTGGCGCCGCCAGGCGGTCCAGTG
>LJCW01000246.1 GCA_001298555.1 Actinobacteria bacterium OV450 | reverse complement strand
AGCGCGGTGTGACGGCTACGGTGCGCGCCACGAGATCTGGCCTGGCGGTCGCGGTGTGGGAGCGGCGGGGGGCGGCGGCGCGGATGCGGCGGCTGCTTCTGGAGGGTGAGACCGAGGGCCGGTACGCCGGGCACAACGAGGCTGACACCGGGTTTCGACTGACGATGGCGCTGGCGGTGGGGTGTTCGCCGCCCGGCTGGGCGTGGTCGCCGGCTGACTTCTTCGAGGCGCTGATCTACAGGCCGATGCCCGGCGGGATGTGGGCCGGGTGGTTGCGGGAACGCAAGGGCTCCTCGTACGCCGAGGTGAAGCTGACCGCGATGCTGGAGAAGGCCCGGGACCTGGTCGCGGACTCGCCGCGGATCCGCTGTCGGGACGTTGCGCTGGAGGCAGTGGGCGCGGTGCGGCGGCGGGTGAAGTCGGTGTGCTGGCGGACCCGCGGGGGTTGGGGACACCGACTGCAAGAACCTCGCTGCGCGTCTGGAGATGTGCGAACGCGAGGGCGGGCTGCACCACACCGTCTCGGTGCGGCGGCTGACGGAACTGATGGGCTGTGCGAAGGCGACCGCCGAAGCCAGCAACGCGCGGCTGCTGAGCGCCGGATCGCTGGTGGTACGGGAATCTGGGTCGGGCAAGGAACACTGCACGCGGTGGCTGCTGAGGGTCCCCGACAACCCCGGTGAGGCACGGGGGAGTGAGGGCGCACGCCTGGGACAGTCGCCAGCTTCGGGTGGGAGGGGGAAGACACTGTCCCAGCCGTGCACACCTCCGGCTCGACGCGCTCAGACAGCCGGGACCTGGCGGCAGTGATGGGTCACGACGCCTTCCACCGCTTCGGGCACGGCACCAGCGGAGCCCGTCTGTTGGCGTGCCTCGATCCGGTCGACGGCACCAGCGGCGTGGAATTGCGGACGGCGCCTGCACCGCACCACAGGAACCGGCGGATGAACGCGCTGGTCGCTGACGGCTTCGTCGTCGGGCTCGACAACCTGTACTACCTGGCCACGGCACTTGCCGCCCCCGGCCGTCTCCACCCCGACCCGGACGTCCTCGCGCGAAGCGCCGAGCAGCGCGGCGCCAGCGGTCTGGCCGCACGCCGGCGCGAGCGGCACGCCCGCAACCGCACCCACTACCGACGCTGGCTCCAGGAGCACGCCGGGCAACGGCACTCAGCCAGACCGCGACTGGCGCTCGTTCACGAAGGTGTCGTCTACCCAACCACTGGAGAACTCCTCGATCCCCGCTGGGCCGGGTGGAACGTCACCGACCGGCACCGACCCGTCTGGTTCGACGACCCGCCCAGGTCCGCCGCGAAGGAGGCCGGTGCCGCATGCACATGAGAGACACGCCATCCAGGCACGCCGGGGGCACCGCCACCAGGCAGTCGTTGTACGAGTACCCACGCAGCGGGCGGGGAACTTGCCGCCGGGGGCGAGCCGGAAGACCGCCATGCCGTGGTGCGTGCACCAGCGGACCACGCGTACAGGCTCCCGGCACGGTGTGTTCATCGGTGCGCCCTTCAGTCCTGTCCGTCTGCATCATGGTCCTGCCCCACTGGGCGCGCGCGCAGGGCCACGGAACTGCGCCGGATTCCCATACTTCCGGAACACAGTCCCTGTCCGTCCCCTCTGCCCGCGCCGAAACCGGTTTGACCTGCACAAACACCACAGGGACTGAAGTGCCGACCCACCAGGGACCAGCACCTGATGCGGGCGGCCGCAGGTGGCACCCGCCGCCTACGTACCGAGCACCTGACGCCGAAAACACGATCAGCAGAAAGGAGAGTTCGTCGGTGGGCCGACGTGCCGCTGAGGTGGTCGATCGGTGCCTCGATGAGGCAGCCCAGGGTGGGCGGAAGGATCACTGGATGGCGGTTGATAGTGAGGTAGACAGCGAGTTCGACGATGCGTGAGAGAGGGATCAGGGCACAGCGGGAGGGAGGTGTCGGTCAGGCATCGTCGTAATTGTTCAACTTCTGCTGGCGCACGAGCAATTGTCAATAGTTGTGGATGGGAGGGTTCTGGGCGACTAGGGCGAGTCGTTCGGCGTTGAGGGTACGGATGGCGGCGTTGACGGCGTCCTG
>LJCW01000245.1 GCA_001298555.1 Actinobacteria bacterium OV450 | reverse complement strand
CTCCTGCGGCTGGTCACCGCCGTGCTCTTCGAGATGCACGACGAGTGGATCGCCTTCCCCCGCCGCTACCTGCCCGAGGGAAGCATGGACCAGCTCTACCCCGCCGAGCGCCCCGAAAGCGCCCCTGCGCTACCCAACACCACCAACACAACGGCCGATTGATCGGCTACACCACTACAGGGGACATGACCCTCGGCGCGGGCCGTGAACGAGCGCTGCCGGGGCCACAGGACCACGGCGGCCCGCCGGTACCAGCGGTCGAGGGTGTTGCCGTAGTTGCCCATGTAGCCCTCGTACTCGCACTGGTAGGGCGTCAGGTCCTTGTTCTCGGTGGTGGCGCACACCTCGGCGTACGCGACGGGCAGGTTGATCTGCTCGCCGCCGGTGCCATCCAGGCGGGTCCACCAGCTCAGCGTGATCTCGTCGTCGAGCAGCTCGTTCAGGTCGTAGCCGGAGAAGTCGCCGCTGCGGCGGCGCTCAGCACCGGGTTCCCCGTCGGGGTCCAGGAGGCATTCACCCTCGCACTCCTCGTCCGCGCAGTCGTCGTAATGCCCGGCCTCGCCGTAGTAGT
Organism: Actinobacteria bacterium OV450; assembly: GCA_001298555.1. Classification (GTDB taxonomy): domain Bacteria; phylum Actinomycetota; class Actinomycetes; order Streptomycetales; family Streptomycetaceae; genus Streptomyces. The sequence continues at coordinate 1,490 of LJCW01000245.1, read as the reverse complement.
CGTAGCGGTCGTACGGTGCATGTGCGTCCCAGGTCTCCCTCACCTCGGCCAACGCGAGGACCGCTTCGCAGTCCGTCGCTGCGGCGGCCTGGCGGAGCAGGTGGGTGCGGGTGGCGTCTGCTCCCTTGAGGCGGTCCCAGTCCAGGCCACGCTGGGTGTACTCGTGGTCGAGGAGGTACACGAGGCGGTTCGGGGGCGCGGCCTTCTGGCGGCCGTAGGCGTAGCGCTCTTCGGCCGGCTCGGTGAAGTGTTCGGTCAAGGAGTGAGCCAGGTCGGCGACCAGGTCCCCGGCGTCCTCGCCGGCCGGGCGGATGCGTTCGGCGAGGACGTTCATGGTGAGGGTGACGCGGTAGCCGGACTTGACGGGCTTGACCTCGTGCAGACAGTCCGCGTAGAAGGCGACGAAGGTCAGCTTCTCCCGGGACGCCTGGTGGACGACGCTGCGGCCGACGTGCGAGACGACGAGTTCGCCGCCGGTGTGATGCGAGGGCAGCGAGACGACCAAGGTGCCCACCATGGAGTCGTCCTTCTCGGAGTCCTGGTGCGGCAGGAAGAACTGGCCCTTGCCGTAGACGAGCAGTGCGTGCAGCTCGGCACGTAGGACGACGGTGGGCGGCAGACCGAGCGCCGTGCGGACACCTTTGAGGACGCCCTCCAGGGTGCGGTCCCAGTCAGTGCCGCCGAGCGTGATGCGGTCCGGAGTGATCTCCCAGGTGTCGCGGACGCTGGTGTCAGACAAGGTGTGCTCGCCCCGGCCGAAAGATGCCTGCCGGGCCTGCGCGATCAGTTTCCTGGTGACCGGGGCACGCAGCGGCAGCGGCAGTTCCCCCACCCCGTCGACCTCGATGCGCAACGCACGGGCCGGCATCTCAATACGGGTGCTGAAGTCCCCGCACCGCTCCGCGCCGTCGAGCAGCTCCGCCAACTGCTTCCGCGCTCCGTGTCCCATACTCTTTCGCCCCCAGGCTTGCAGCGTGCCGTATGGCCTGTCCCGGAAACCCTAACGCCGCGGGCAATCCCTGTTCCCGGACTGCTGATCATTCGGCGAGGGCGACTATTTCCGTGGTATCGGATGGTGGGAACCGTAGATGATCACGTTGCTGGTGGCAGCACCAGCAGGCGTCGAAGCCGCTGCCCACGGACAGCGGGACGTCCGGGTGAGCGGACAGCTGACCTGAGCCTGCCTCGCCTCACCGCCCTGAGCCTGCTCATCCGCAACGACGCCGGCCTCCACCGCATCAACGCCCGGTACTTCTTCACCCTCAACCCCCGCATGCGCACCCTGATAGCCTCCGCGCTCGCCGACCCGCCCGCCACCCCGGACGCACGCGCCAACGCACCCCGCAAAATCGGCAACACGGCCCCACGACGCAGACGGACCATCCGGTCCGTCTAGACCTGTAGGCCACCGCCCCGATCGCCCCCGAGGCGAAACCGAGTGACGCGGCACATCAGGACCGGAAAGAATCGTTCCGCTAGCGATCACGGTG
>LJCW01000244.1 GCA_001298555.1 Actinobacteria bacterium OV450 | reverse complement strand
ACTAGGGTCCGTCTTCAAAAGATCGTTCGATGATGGATCATGAGTTCGTGATCCGTCGTCATGAACTGACTGATACCGAGTGGGAGTTACTGGCTCCGCTGATACCGAGTGCCGGCAGGGGCCGACCTCGGTCGGAGGACCGCCGGGTGATCAACGGCATGGTCTACAAGATCCGGACCGGGGTCTCCTGGCGTGACCTGCCGGAACGCTACGGCCCGTGGAAGACCGTCTATACCCGCTTCCGCCGCTATGCCATCGGCGGTGTGTTCACCCGGGCCCTGCAGCAGGTCCAGGCCCGGGCGGACGCCGACGGTGACATCGACTGGCTGGTCCAGATCGACTCCACCATCGTCCGCGCCCACCAGCACGCCGCCGCCACCGGCCGAAAAGGGGGAGCCATCGGACGGATGAACCGGACGATCACGCCCTCGGCCGATCCCGAGGAGGCCTGACCCCCAAAATCCACCTCGCCTGCGACGGCCGCGGCCGCCCACTGGCCATCCTGCTCACCCCGGGCCAACGACACGACGGCCCCTGCGCACGCCCCCTCCTCGAACGCATCCGAGTACCACGAACCGGCCTCGGCCGACCCCGCTGCCGCCCGGATCACGTCATCGCCGACAAGGCCTACAGCTCACGCGGCTTCCGCGCCTACCTGCGCAAACGCGGCATCGGACACACGATCCCGGAGAAGAACGACCAGAAGAAGCACCGTCGAAACCGGGGCCGGCGAGGCGGCCGGCCAGCAGGCTTCAACAGCGAGACCTACCGCCGCCGGAACACCGTCGAACGCTGCTTCAACCAGCTCAAGGGCTTCCGTGGCATCGCCACCCGATACGAGAAGACCGCCACCTCCTACGAAGCGGCGGCCACACTCGCATCAATCCTGCTCTGGGCAAGATCAATTTGAAGACGGACCCTAGCCACTCGCGGCAACCCGCTGACTGTGCCGAGGTTTGATAGTTGTCACCGCCGGCACCAGATAGCCTGCGAAGGAAGCAGGTCGAAGCAGTCGGACTGTCACCAGAGAGGTGCTGCAGTTGTCACACGTGGGCGATGACTGGGTCGTACGGGCACCGGCGCACAGCGTGACTCGCGAGGACCTTATCGCCATGCTTCGGGAACAGACCGCGGCATGCGGGCCTGCCCGTGATGCTTTGATGGCCGGGGGTGCCTTCGTCGTCTGGGACGGTCTGGTCCCTGCCATCCGGCACGCGGGGGTGTTCGGGCTTCGGATCCGCTCAGCTGCTCGGCGCGGCCACACGATCGAGGGTCTTGCCGCCTCTGTCGACATCCTGCGGCAGGCGGGGGAAGAGCTTGTCCGTACCGGTTGCATCGACTCTGCGGACAGGTCGTCGGTGTTCACGATCTTCCTGAACTCCTCGGCGAGAGAGCTCGTGGCCTGCGCAGGCGGGCGCCGGCCCAACTCGCTGCCATCGCCAGCAGACGTCCCCGAGCGACAACACACCTGCCTTGGTGTCAACTCTCGTGCCTCGGCTCACTGACGACCTGCCGCAGAGCCGGCCTCTGCACGTCACTGGAGGGCGAACTCGATGAAGTCGATGTCATCGAGGGTGACGTGGAGGCCGTGGGCGCGGTGACCGGCCTCGCGGAAGTAGAGGTGTCCCAGCGCGCGGCCGAGGATCAGTTTGTGCTGCTCCTCGCTGACACCCGCGTCCAGGGCGGCGAAGATCTGCTGTGTCACCGCACCGTTCAGGCGCCCGGTGACACGCCGCAACCGCCGATCGTCGGAGCTGCCGCCACCGGCTTTGAACCCGAACCGGGCCCGGGTATGGACGACCACGCCGCCGGCCTCCGCCGCGGCCCGCCGGCGCGCACGGATCAGCGGCTGCCAGCGGACCCGCACGAGTTCCGCGATCTTCTGCTCGTGGCCGGGGTTCGGGCGTCCTTGGCTTCCCGGCTTGGGAGTCACCCAGCGCTGGACGGTCCGCTGGGACACGCCCAGGACAGCGGCGACCTGCCGGGTGGAGCCCCGCTCCCACCGCAGCAACGCCTTCAGCTGATCCGCCGTCGTCACCGGTACCGGCCGCGTGTACAGGAGCCGCTCCAGCCCGTCACCTATCGCCCGCGCCATCCCACCAGCCCTCTCCGGCACAGCATCCCCAGTCCGGGTAGGCCCACGATTCCTACGACCGGTTGGCGGCGGAGCCGTATCAGGCATACCGCTGACGCCGTGCTCCCCCTTGCGGTAGAGAGCCTGGCCCGTCCGAAGCCGTACGACGCGGTCCCGGCCCGGTACGACGCCCGCCGCCCGAATCTGCGGTTCGTTGCCACTGGGGAGCGGCATGATGTCACTGACTGTGGTGTGTCGTTTGCGCAATCACTCCTCCGGCTGACCGCAGTGCACCCCGCTCGTGAAAGACGAGGGAAGGGCCGGACCACGAACGGCCCCCGGGCCGACAAGGGCTCGTAACGGGGGCGTGGCATGTCTCTTTCGCCGACCGAGGTCCGCTAATCGATTAGCGGACCTCGGCAGGACGGGCGGCGGTATGGGACAGGGCCGGCCCTGAGAGGGTCCGGCCCTGCGCGTGCGGTACGCGCGCTGCAACGCGGTGCCGCTGTGTCCCTGTCTGCGAAGTCACCAGCATTCGAGGGGTCCTGCCGGTTTCCCGGCCGGTTCTGCACCCAACGGTGCCTCGCCGGATCCCAGCAGTGCAACCGGTGCTTGGACGGACTCGGACGAATGGGCCTGGGGCGTAGGGAGACTGCCGGGGACCGTAGGCGTTCTGCCGGGTTGCGAGGCGTGGGTGGAATCGCCGACGGGCTCCGGTCTGAGGATCGTTGCAGGTCACAGGCCTGCTGAGCCGGATGCGCGAATGCTTGGCGGGCTGTGGACACCAGCGGACGAATGAATCGGCATTCCACGCATTTGGGACGAAGTGGGCTCGGTACGGCTTAGACCGTGCGGGCGGGTGCTGCCATCCTGGTGTTCCCGGGACCGGCGACTGCAATCGCCCCTGGGAACGCGCCACTTGGCGGAAGTCACCAGCAGGAGGGGGCACACCCGCGTGTGCCCCCTCCTCCACCCGATGAGAGCCGGGCTTCGCCCGTGTTCGCAGACGAGAGGTCCCTATGGAACTGGAGAAAGGCCGTCCACAGGGACGGCGCGCAGGAACGGGTCCCCAGCCCGGCGCGGTGCCCGCGATGACGATGCCGCAGGCAGCGGTCGTGAGCGTGGTCCTGGTACTCGCCGTGGTGCTGCGACTGTACGGGAAGATGCCGATGGCGGAGATCTTCCAGCTCCTGGGCGGCGCGGCCGGGCTCGGCATGCTGACCGTCTTCACCCTCACCCCGAGCGGCCGCGGCCTCGTGGCCGCCGCCGTCCGCGGCGCCCTCCAGGCTGGCCGATAAGGGGACCCCGGGATATGGGACGCCGTGAACTCCCCGTCGACAACACAGTGCCGGCCCTCAGCACGCTGGCCACGACACTGCGCGAACTGCGCGCCGAGGCAGGACTGACCTACGACGAGCTCGCGGTGAAAACCGGGCTCTCGCCGACCGCCCTCAAGCGCGCCCTGTCGGGCCGGACCCTGCCGTCCCGCGAAAGCGTCACCGCGATCAGCGAGGCCTGCGGCGGATCCGGCGTAGCCGTCGAGCTCTGGAGGCAGGCACGGATCGCCGCGCGTGGACGCCTGCCGAGGCTTCGCCCGCCGGGCGCGCCTGAGCTCATCACCACCCGGGGCGCTTTGAGCGAGGCGCTGGAGTTCTTCTACGAGAAGGCCGGCGCACCGTCCCTGCGCCGGCTCCAGGCCCTGGCGGGCGGCGCACACTTGCTGCCGGTCAGCTCGGCGGCCAGGATCATCAACCGGCAGGCGCTGCCGGCCAGCCGCCAACAGTGCGTCGCCTTCCTGACCGCCTGCGGGCCCGGACCGCACTTGGTGCAGCGCTGGGCGGACGCCTACGAGCGGATCACGACACAGCGCATGGGTGCCAACAGGGCAGTGGGAGACGTGGAGGCAGCCCTGGCCGCCTACATCACCGAGACCTCTCGCCACAGCGAACACGCCCCGGGGTGGACCGCCCGAATTCCCGCCCTCCGTCTGTTCGACCTGCGCTCGGGCCCTGGTCGAACCGTACGTCTGCGAGGAAAGGAAGACCTGATCGAACTCTTCACCGAGTCGACACGGGAGTATGCCCGCCGCCCTCTCGCAGAACAGGCCTTTACACGGCGCCCGCGGGCCGCCTGAGGACACCTGCCGGGAGCCGGGACCGTACACAGCATGTGGGGTGATCACGACAGCGCGCTGATCACCCTGTCCTCACTGAGCCGCTCACTCCTGCCCCAGCGCGGACAGGGCGGTGTCGCTCGTCAGTGAACGTGAGCAGACGTCACGCTTCTGACCTGGGGTTGTGCAGGTTGTCTGAGCGAGTCGCGGCGGTGCTGACTCACTGAATCTGCGCAGAGTCCGGGGCGCGCGGACGTGCGACCTGCGGAGTCTCCAGCTCTGGGTATGGCTGCGCAGGTTGGTTGAGTACTGCGCAATTCCAGTGATCGCCGACACCACCGAGCGCCGCCGAATGGGTGGGAGGCGTCTCTGCCAGACTCTATCTAGGTGTCAGAATGAATCAGGCAGGGACTGACGGGGCTGGCATGATCAGGTCATGCCTTTTGCTGTTGAGTTTTTTGTTGCTCTGGATGATGAGGTGGCTTCCGAGATGGGGCCCCAGTATCGGTCTCATGGTTTGCCAGCGTTCATGTGTGCGGGTTTTTATCCCGATGATGCGATGGGGGACTGGGAGGTTCTCCTGGTTGGGGGTGCGGCCGCGAACCCGCGGGTTGTTGTGGCGATGGCAAATGATGGTTTCGAGGTGTTCGCGCTTCCGGAGAGGCTGGGCTTCGCCTTGGCGCAGGCGAGCAGGGAGCAGCTGGTTGAGACTGCGAGAGCTTGGGTCGGACTTGAGACGATGTGTGAGGTTCGGCCGTGATGTCACTGGGATGTTCGGCTTTGTATGTCACTGACGTGTAGGTGTATTGGCGATGGTCAAGGGCAGTTGGATCGGTCGATCATGGTGACGGTTCCCCGAACATTGCAGT
>LJCW01000243.1 GCA_001298555.1 Actinobacteria bacterium OV450 | reverse complement strand
CCCGACCGTGGATGTGGGCGCCTCCCAAACCCGTGAACAACTGACTTCACAACCCGTGAACAAAGCCAGTGCGGTCAATGCCCGGGATGGAACCGAGGCTGTTCGTGCTGGCCGCGCGGACTGACCCCGGCGAGGTCGCCGAGCGGATGGTGGACGGCCTGGACTGGCAGAGGCTGCCTGCGTGGGCGGAGGTCTGCGCGGCAGGTATCGACCTGCTCGACGGGCAGGAGATGCACGAGCGAACAGTGTGGCTGGCCGTCCCTCTGCCGGGCAGGCAAGGCGCCACCACCGCGGCTCTGGGCGCTGTGTACGCGGAGGTGTCCGCCGCCCTCGGCTTGGCCCCGGTGCCCGTGCCGGAGGGCGAGGTGCGGGCCGCCCGCGAGGATGCCGAGCGGCTGCAGGCGTCGCTGGGCGGAGGCCTGGGGCTGCGCCCGGCATCGCCTGCGGAAATCGTGTGGATGGTCCAGCACGCGGTGCACCGCGGGCTGGAGGAGCCGCTGCTGTCCGATGCCGCGGCGAGCCCGCTGTACGGGAGCCGGATCCATGGCGGCAAGCTCCTGTCCCCCTCGTATGCGGACTTGGGGCAGGTCCGTCTGGCCGAGGGCGGCCAGGACCAGCGGTCCGAAGACCGTAAGCGGCAGAGCGCGGGTTCGTGGTGGCGCAAGGCTGCGGCGGCATCGCCCCTGGGCCGGCTGTGGCTTCAGGCCGAGTCGGAGGCCGGGACCGGCTACCAGGCCCACCTGGTCCTCGCCGAACTCCCGCCCGCGGTCTCCGCGGACGCCGCTGATGTCCTCGCCCAGCTGGAGGGCCTGCCCTTCCCCGTGGATGTGAGCGTCGATCTGCGGGTGGTGGCGGCGAAGAAGGCGCGGGCGCAGGTGCAGCGCAAGAAGCGGGAGCTGCTGGACCAGGCCGGGCAGTACGGGGCGCAGCCGACCGGGATGCCGCATTCGCTGCCGGAGGCGGCCGGGGACCTGGAGGAGCAGGACGCGCGGATGGCGCGTACGTCGGTGGAGGTGGAGGTGCAGTCGGTGACGGTGCTCACCGTGTGGGGCCCGAATCCAGGGACGTGTGACGGGCGGGCGCGGGAGCTGTCGGCTGCTCTTGCGGCGGGTGACTACCGGGCGGTGCGGCCGATTGGCATGCAGGAGGAACTGTTCGTTCTCGGCCTGCCGGGCGGGGTGCGGGCGCCGAAGCTCACCCAGTTCACGCAGCATCAGCTGTCGGAGGACTGGGCGGCGTGCGGGGCGCTGACGCTGTCGCGGGTGGGGGATCCGGCCGGGGTCCTGATCGGCCGTGACCTGGACTGCGGCACCCTGCGCCCCGTACTGCTCAATCCCGCCGACGCCCCGCAGGTCAACGCGTCCGCATCCAGTGCGGTGATCGGTGACCTGGGCGCGGGTAAGAGCGTGCTGGAGAAGCTCGTCACCGGCGCGATCGTGGACCGCGGCGGGCAGGCCATCGTCATCGACCGCACCCCCATGCGTGAATGGGCAGCGTTCGCCAAGACCGCAATGGGGGAGCGCAGCCAGGTCATCGACGCCGCTCAGGCGCAGCTGTCCGTCGACCCGCTGCGTGTGTTCGGGAGTGCGGTCGGCGCGCACTACGCGCTGTCTTATCTGACCCTGCAGCTGGGGGTCGGTGCGATGACGGCGGCCGGCGCGGTACTCCACCATGCCGTCGAGGAGGTCAGCGCCGGGCCGGATCCGTCGATGGGCAAAGTCCTGGCCGCTCTGACGAGCCTGGCTGGAGCGGATAGAGGCCGTGCGGACGCGGCGGCCACCGTGGCCGACCTGCTGCGCATCGTTGCCTCGAACCCTCTTGCTGCGATGGTGTTCGACCCGGCCCTGCCGGTGGTGAGCCTGGACGGTGACCTGGGCGCGGACATGGTGGTGGTGACCACCGCCGGTCTGACCCTGCCGCCGCGTGAGGCGTTCGCCGACGCCGAGGTGCTGCGCCAGCAGCCTGTGCAGGCGCTGATCGGGCGGGCTGTGCTCTACCTCTTGGCTGCCATCGCCCGGCAGGCCGCCTTCACCGACCCCGGCAGGTTCTGTCTGGTTTCCCTTGAC
>LJCW01000253.1 GCA_001298555.1 Actinobacteria bacterium OV450 | reverse complement strand
GGCGGGGCGTCAGCGGGGGGCGCGGGCCAGCGGCCGGGACTGGGCCACCAGGTGGTTCGCGGAGTCCCAGACCTCGGCGTCCTCCTCCAGGAAGCCGCCGGCCAGGTTCCGGGTGGTGATGGAGATCCGCAGCGGGCCCGGCGCCGGGCGGCGGCGGATGTGGGTGGTGAGCTCGATGGTCGGGCTCCAGCCCATCAGCCCCAGGTCGAAGCAGGTCGGCGGCAGCGCGTCCACCGCGAGCAGCATCGACAGCGGGTCCGCGTCACGGCCGTCGGCCAGCTCGAACCAGGCCCGCATCTCGCCCTTCCCGGACGGCGCGCCGAGTGCCCAGCCCGCCGTCGCCGGGTCCAGCCGCAGCCGGAGCCGGTCCACGATCGCGTTGCTGCCGGGGATCGGGGCCGGGCCGGCCTCCGGACCGAGGCAGTCCTCGTACGGCGGGATCGCCGGCGGGACCGCCGTCGTGCGGACGTCGTCAGGGAGGGAGGCGAGGTCGCCGTACGAGGCGACGACCCGGATCCGCTCGATCTCGGCGCCGCTCTCGTCGTACTGGAAGAGGGAGGCCTGGCCGGTGGAGAGGGTGCGCCCCACCCGGACGACCTCGGTGCGGATCACGGCGGGGCCGGGGACCGACGAGGTCAGGTAGTGCGCGGAGACGGTGAACGGGTCCGGGTGCGGCAGGGCCGCCGACAGGGCCCGGCCGACCAGGGCCAGCAGGTAGCCGCCGTTGACGGCGGTGATGATCGTCCACCCCGCGGAGAGCTCGGTGTCGTACACCCCGGGCTCGCCCGCGCGTGCGGTGACGGTGGTGTCGCGGTCGAACTCGCTGTCGCCGATGGATGCCTGGGCCGCTGCGTATGCCATGAATTCGACACTACAACGCGAAGCTACTAAGCGGTAGCTTTTGTTTGTGACGTGCTGGTTACGGCTCTTCGGCCACCGAGGAGCGGCGGTTCCAGGCCAGCGGGGCCCGCCAGTGGTAGCGCATGGCGAGGAGCCGGAGCAGGAAGGTGGTGACGATCGCGAGCGCGGTGGTCACGGCGTTGAGGCTCTCGAAGGCGATGGACAGGGCCACCATCGCGGCGCCGACGAGGGCGGGGACGGCGTACATCTCGCGGTCGCGCAGCAGCGACGGGACCTCGTTGGCCAGGACGTCGCGCAGGACGCCGCCGCCGACGGCGGTGGCCACGCCGAGGGCGGCGGACGCCGTGAGTCCGAGGCCGTACTCGTACGCCTTGGTCGTGCCGGTCACGCTGAACAGGCCGAGGCCGGCGGCGTCGAGGACGTTGATGGCGCGGTTGATCCGCTGCACCTCGGGGTGGAGGAAGTAGACGATGACCGTGGCGATCAGGGGGGTGACGAAGAAGCTGAGCTCGCCGAAGGCGGCGGGCGGGACGGCGCCGATGACGAGGTCGCGGAAGAGGCCGCCGCCCAGGGCGGTGACCAGCGCGAGCACGCAGATGCCGAAGACGTCGAAGTTCTTGCGGACGGCGAGCAGGGCGCCCGCGGTGGCGAAGACGAAGATGCCGGCGAGGTCCAGGGCATGCTGGATCCCGGGCGGGAAGAGATCGTGGAGCACGGCCCCATCGTGCCATTCGCCTGGCCGGCGCCCTGACGGCCGCCCCGCGTCGCCCCGCCCAGCCGGCGGGCCGACCCGTGCCGGCCGCACCCCCGACACCACCCGAACCACTGCGCCCCGGCACGACCGCGCAGGCCGCGCAGGCGGCACGGACGGTCCGGCGCAGGCGGCCCGGTACGGCCGCGTAGGCCGCGGGGCGGTCCCCTATCGGGGGCGCCGGGCGGCTCGGAACGGGCCCCCGGCGCCGGAGAGCAGGGGCAAGTCCGCGGGAACGCCGTGCGCGGAACGGGACGGGCATGGTGGGGGTGGGAACGCCGGGGCCCGGCTCCGCGGGGGGGCGGGCCGGGGCGGCGGGTCGGGCCCCGGCCCCGTGGGGGTGCGGGCCGGGGCGGCGGGGTCAGTTCGAGACCGTTGCCACCGCTTCCGCGGCGCCCGGCAGGGCCGCGGCACCGGGGGCCTGGTCCGGGGCGTTCTCCGGGTGGTGGCAGGCCACCTGGTGACCCGTGGCCAGGGCCAGCATCGGCGGTTCCTGCGTCGTGCAGATCTGCGTGGCCTTCCAGCACCGCGTGTGGAAGCGGCACCCGGCCGGCGGCGAGATCGGGGACGGGACGTCGCCCTTGAGCAGGATGCGGCCGCTCTTCGCGCCGCGCCGGCGCGGGTCCGGCACCGGCACGGCCGACAGCAGCGCCTTCGTGTACGGGTGCATCGGGTTCTCGTACAGCGACTTGCGGTCGGTCAGCTCCACGATCTTGCCGAGGTACATCACCGCGATGCGGTCCGACACGTGCCGGATGACCGACAGGTCGTGCGCGATGATCACGTACGTGAGCCCGAGCTCCTCCTGGAGGTCGTCCAGCAGGTTGACCACCTGGGCCTGGATCGACACGTCCAGCGCCGACACCGGCTCGTCGGCGACGACCAGCTTCGGCTTGAGGGCCAGCGCGCGGGCGATGCCGATGCGCTGGCGCTGGCCGCCCGAGAACTCGTGCGGGTAGCGGTTGTAGTGCTCCGGGTTGAGGCCCACCAGGGAGAGGAGGCGCTGCACTTCCGCCTTCAGCCCGCCCTCCGGCTCGACGCCCTGGAGCTTGAAGGGGGCGCTGACGATGGTGCCGACGGTGTGCCGCGGGTTCAGCGAGCCGTACGGGTCCTGGAAGATCATCTGCACGTCGCGGCGCAGCGGCCGCATCCCGGCGACCCCGAGGTGCGTGATGTCGCGCCCCTCGAACTCCACCGTGCCGCCCGTGGGCTCCAGCAGGCGGGTGATCAGCCGGCCCATCGTCGACTTGCCGCAGCCGGACTCGCCGACCACGCCCAGCGTCTCACCGCGCCGGACGTCGAAGTCGATGCCGTCCACGGCCTTGACGGCCCCGACCTGCCTGCGCAGCAGCCCCTTGTTGATGGGGAAGTGCTTGACCAGGCCGCTCACCTTCAGCAGCGGCTGCTCCTCGGCAGCGGAGCCCATGGCAGCGGAGTCCTTGGCCGCGGAGTCCTTCTTCATCTCGGTCACAGCTTCGGCGCAATCTCTTCGGTCCAGATCCGGGTCCGCTCCTCCTGCGACATGTGGCAGGCGGACCAGTGCCGGCTGTCGTCCTCGGTGAGCTCGGGCCGCTGGGTGCGGGTGATGCCGCCCTTGGGGATGTCGGCGTACGGGCAGCGCGGGTTGAAGGCGCAGCCGCTCGGGATGTTGATGAGGCTGGGCGGCGAGCCCTTGACCGGGATCAGGCGCTCGGTCTGCTCGCGGTCGATGCGCGGCATGGAGCCGAGCAGGCCCCAGGTATAGGGGTGGCGGGGTTCGTAGAAGACCTTCTCGGCGGTGCCGCGCTCGACGCACCGGCCGCCGTACATCACGAGGATCTCGTCCGCCATCTCCGCGACGACGCCGAGGTCGTGCGTGATCATGATGACCGCGGAGCCGAACTCCTTCTGCAGGTCGCGGATCAGGTCGAGGATCTGCGCCTGGACGGTGACGTCGAGGGCGGTGGTCGGCTCGTCCGCGATGAGCAGTTCGGGGTTGTTGACGAGCGCCATCGCGATCATCGCGCGCTGGCGCATACCGCCGGAGAACTCGTGCGGGTACGCGTCCACGCGCCGGTGGGGCTCGGGGATGCCGACCCGGTCGAGCATCTCGACCGCGCGGGTGCGGGCGGTCTTCTTGTCGACGTCGTGGTGGGTGCGGTACGCCTCGACGATCTGCTTGCCGACCGAGTAGTACGGGTGCATCGCGGAGAGCGGGTCCTGGAAGACCATGGCCATCTTGCGGCCGCGCAGCCTGCGCACGTGGTCTGCGTCGGCCTGTACGAGGTCCTCGCCGTCGAGCACGACCCGGCCCGAGATGTGCGGGCGGCTGCGGGCGTTGCCGGTGCGGTGCAGGCCCATGATGGCCAGCGAGGTCACCGACTTGCCGGAGCCGGACTCCCCGACGATGCCGAGGGTCTTGCCGCGCTCCAGGTCGAAGGAGAGCCCGTCGACGGACTTCACGAGGCCGTCGTCGGTCGGGAAGTGCACCTTGAGGTCGCGGACGGACAGGAAGGCGCCGTCGGCCGGCGGCCCGGCCTGTTCGGGCACGAACGCGGGCCCGCTGCCGGTGGTGGGGTTCTCGGTCACGTCAGCCTCACGCGCGGGTCGATGACGGCGTACAGCAGGTCCACGATCAGGTTGGCCATCACCACGAAGAGCGCGGCGAGCAGGGTGACGCCCATGATCACGGGAAGGTCGCCCTGGCCGATGGCGGCGACGGCCGCCGTCCCCAGACCCTGGAAGTTGAAGGTCGTCTCGGTGAGCACCGCGCCGCCGAGGAGTCCGCCGAGGTCCAGGCCGAACATCGTGACGATCGGGGTGAGGGTGGAGCGCAGGGCGTGCTTGCGGATGACCACGCTCTCCCTGAGCCCCTTGGCCCGGGCGGTGCGGATGTAGTCCTCGCCGAGCACTTCCAGCATCGTGGCGCGGGTGATGCGGGCGTAGGTGGCGGCGAAGAGGAAGGCCAGGGTGATCCAGGGGAGGATCATGCTGTTGAGCCAGGCCAGCGGATCCTCGGTCAGGGGTCTGTAGTTGGAGACGTCCAGCCAGCCGAGGCTGTAGACGAAGATCGCGGGGGCCACCATGCCGGTGAAGAAGATCGGCAGGGAGACGCCGGCGAGGGCGCCGACCATGACGGTGCGGTCGATGGCGGTGCGGCGTTTGAGCGCCGAGACCACGCCCGTGGCCACGCCGGCGATCACCCAGATGACCGCCGCGCCGAGGGCGAGGGAGAGGGTGACCGGCATGCGGTCGACCATGGTCTCCCAGACGGGGGCCTCGGTCTTGAAGGAGTAGCCGAAGCAGGGGGCGGCGCAGTGGGTGACATCCGTGCCGCCGTCGTAGTCGCGGCCGGCGAAGATGCCCTTGACGAAGGTCAGGTACTGCTCGGAGATGGGCTTGTCGAAGCCCATCTTCACGCGGATGCCCGCCAGGGCGGTCTCGTTGGTCTCGCGGCCGGCGTACATCAGGGCCGGGTCGCTGCCTGTGATCTTGGGGACCGCGAAGAAGATGCCGAAGGTGACCACGGAGACCACCAGCAGCGTGGCGACGACGTTGAACAGCCGCCGTATGAGGTAGACGAGCACTGCAGTCGGCCGCCCGGGGCGGGCGGCTGCCGTCCCTCGTGGGGACGGCAGCCGCCGCCTGCGGCCTTCACCTGCCCTTCGGACTAGCGCATGTGCGGTGAAGGCACTTGCCTGTTGTTACGTGACGACTCGACGACTCGACTACTTGGCGGCGATGCCGACGGTGGCCAGGTCGATCTTGCCCATGGAGTCGTTGAAGTAGACGTTCGTCAGACGCGGGTTGTGGTAGACGAAGGCCTTGTCGAAGTTGATGGGAAGGTAGAGCGCCTTCTCCATGACCTTCTTGTTGATGTCCGTGTAGAACGGAGCAGCAGCTTCCGGAGTCGCGGCGGCAGCAGCCGTCTTGAAGAGCTCGTTGATCTCCGGGTCGTTGATCTCGGTGTAGTTGTTGTTGCCGTTCGGCTGGATGAACTTGCCGTCGACGAGCGGCTGGAGGAAGCCCGAGCCGGAGTTGTAGTCGGCGCCCCAGCCCATCACGATGATGCCGTAGCCCTTCTTCTTCACGTTCTCGGGCGAACCGATCACGGAGGAGGAGAGCTTGCCGTCGTACTGGTCGATGGTGACCTTGATGCCGACCTTGGCGAGCGACGCCTGGAGGGACTCGGCGGTCTTGACCTCGGGGGCGCGGTTGTTGCGGACCGCGATGGTGGTCTCGAACCCGTCCGGCTTGCCACAGGCCTTGAGGGCCTCCTTGGCCTTGGCCTCCTGCGGCTCGCCCTTGGTCAGGTTCCACGGGTCGTAGCTCTTGTCGGAGCCGGGGATGCCGGGCGGCAGCATGTTCGCGCCGAGGTCACCGCTGGTCGGGCCGCCGCGGGCGGTCTGCAGGGACTTCGGGTCGGCCGCGTAGATGACGGCCTTGCGGCACTCGACGTTGTCGAACGGCGCGACCGTGGTCGGGAAGGCGAAGTAGCGGATGTAGCCCGTGAACGGGTTGTCCGCGTTCTTCTTGAGGTTCTCGTCCTTGAGGACCTTGTTCTTGCCGGCCTGCTGCATGCCCGTGCCGTCGATGGCGAGGTCGATGTCGCCCGAGAGCAGACGCGCGTCCATGTCGTCCGGGTTGGTGGTCACCGTGAAGGAGACCTTGTCCGGCAGACCCTTGCGGATCGTGTCGGTCTTCGGGTCCCAGTTCTCGTTGCGGACGAAGGTCGCGCCCTTGCTCGCGGTGAAGCTCTCGACCTTGTACGGGCCGGTGGAGACCGGCTTGTTGGTGTACGTGGCGCCCGTGTCCTTGGCCGCCGGGACCGGCGAGGAGGACGGCATGGCCAGCAGGTAGCTGAAGTCGGAGTTGGCGCTCGCCAGGTTGAAGACGATCGTCTTGTCGTCCGGCGTCTCGACGGACTTCAGGCCCATCTTGTTGGCGTCGGTGTCCTTGTACGGGCCGGGGTACTTCTGGCCCTGGTCGAGCAGGTCGATCAGGTACGTGGGACCGCCCGACAGCACGTCCTGCGCGAAGACGCGCTCGATGCCGTACTTGAAGTCCTTCGAGGTGATCGGCGTGCCGTCCTCGAACTTCACGCCGTCCTTGATCTTGAGGGTGTACGTCTTGCCCTCGTTGCTCAGGACGGGCAGGCCCTCGGCGAGGTCCGGGACGAGCTTGCTGCCGTCCTTGCCCGGCTTGCTGTCGTACGCGAGCAGCTGGCGCACGTAGAGGCGCTGGATGTCCCACACGAAGCCGTAGTAGGCACGCGCCGGGTCGAGGTAGTCGACGTCCTGCGGCGACCAGAGCTTGAGCTCTCCGCCCTTGGCGTCCGACGGGTTCACCATGCCGGTGGTGGCCGCGTTGAACGCGGCGCCGCCGGCGCCCTTGCCCTCGGTCTTCTTGTCGCCGTCACTGCCACCGCACGCGGCGGTCAGGGACAGGGCGGCGATCACGGCGGTGATCGCGAATGCCTGCTTTCTGCGGATCACGTTGGTCCAACCTCCATTGGTGGGTGAATCGATGAAGCGGTTCAGCTGCCCTTGGGGTCGAGTGCGTCACGCAGCCCGTCCCCGAAGAGGTTGAACGCCAGGACGGTGATGAAGATCGTGATACCGGGGACCACCATGTACGCGGGGTCGTCCTGGTAGATGGGGATGGCGTCGGACAGCATCTTTCCCCAGGAGGCGGTGGGCGGTTTGACGCCGGCGCCGAGGAAGCTGAGGGCCGCCTCCGTCAGGATGTTGGTCGGGATGAGCAGCGTCGAGTAGACGAGGATCGGCGCGACCAGGTTGGGCAGCAGCTCCTTGATCAGGATGTAGCCGCGGCCGGCACCGAGGCTGCGCGCCGCCTCGACGTACTCGCGCTCCCGCAGGGAGATCGTCTGGCCTCGCACGATGCGGCCGATGTACGGCCAGCCGAAGAAGCCGATGACGACGATCAGCACGCCCATCCGGACG
This sequence comes from Actinobacteria bacterium OV450, assembly GCA_001298555.1. Classification (GTDB taxonomy): domain Bacteria; phylum Actinomycetota; class Actinomycetes; order Streptomycetales; family Streptomycetaceae; genus Streptomyces. The sequence goes on along the minus strand of LJCW01000253.1, from coordinate 66,709 downwards.
CCCGAACCCGAGAACCCCCAGAGGGAGTTGGGCACGACGGACACCAGGGCGATGGTGAACAGCAGCTGCGGGAAGGCGAGCAGCAGGTCCATCAGGCGGCTGATGACGCCGTCGACCCAGCCGCCGATGAACCCGGCGAGCGCGCCGAGCAGGCTGCCGATCGTGACCGACACGAAGGCCGACAGGAAGGCGACGACCAGGGAGATGCGTGCGCCGTAGACGATCCGGCTGAACACGTCGCGCCCGTTGGTGGGTTCGACGCCGAGCAGGTAGTCGGAACTCATGCCGCCGAAGGAGCCGAGCGGCGTGCCCAGGTCCGGGTCGATCAAGTCCTCGTGGAACTCGTTGGGCGGGTGGCCCAGCAGGCTCACGATCTGCGGTGCGAAGACCGCCACCAGGATCAGGAAGATCACGACCACGCCGCCGGTCAGCGCGACCTTGTCGCGCTTGAGCCGCATCCAGGCGATGCGGCCGGGCGAGCGGCCTTCGATGGCCTTGGCAGGGACGTCGGCTACGGACACGGGTGCGGGTGCTTCCGCGCTCGTGTCATGCAGTGGTGCCGTCATCGTGGTGGGGACCCCTCTCGGCCGACGGGTTGCCGGCCCATGCCCGCCGCTGTGGCGGCGTTGGTGCGGAGTGGCGCTCGGAGTGCGTGGTGACACGCGGGACGCGTGTTGAGGTGCAGGAACTGCGGGAAGTGCGAGGCAAAGCCACAAGCGAAACGCGATGAGACGAACCGGGTCTCGGAGGACTGACCGGCTCTTGGGTGGGGAGTCTTCATCGGCGCTGCGATCAGCCGCCAGACCCGCAGATGAATGGATGCGCAACCGTGATGTGAGGGCGGGGTTCCCGTTATCCGGACTCCGCTCTCGCCTGAGCGGAGCAACACCGTCCGTTCGGTACGCAATCGGACATGGCGCCCAACTCGCGGTAGGAGCATGCCTTTTGGACCCACAACAGCGGCGAAAACCGGACAAGCCGGAGGCCGTGGGGAACGGTGGTTCCCCACGGCCTCCGGCTCGTGTCGCTGCGCCCGTCTCGGGGACCGGGCAGGCCCCGATCGGGTCAGTACGCGGGGGCCTGGCCCTCGCGGTCGTAGAAGGGGCGGGTCTGGGCGCGCAGCCACATCGCGACGGGGTCGTGCTCGTCGGCCAGCGCCACCGTGCACACGGGGACGCCCTCGGGCACCGCGCCGACCGACTGGCGCATCATCTCCCGTACGGATTCCAGCGCGGGCGCGGAGGCGTCGTACAGGTCGAGCCCGACGGCCAGGTACGGCGAGCCCAGCGAAGGCTGCACCCAGGCGCGGCGCAGCGAGCGGACGGCCGGGGTGCGGTGCGCGTGCTGGGTCAGCAGCCCGTAGAACTGCGGGAGCTCCAGAGCGGGCTCGGACAGCCGCAGCGGGCCGGCCGGCATCCGGTCGAGGCCGGTGGCGATCCGGCGCAGGTCGGCCCAGGGGATGCCGAGGCCGCCGCCCTGCGCGTGCGGGTTGAGCCACAGGCCCCAGCGGTCCGGGTACAGGGCGCGGGCGATGTCCCGGCCGGTGACCACCTCGTAGCCCCGGTTCCAGCCGCTGGCGGCCAGCTCCTGGGGGGAGGTCACGCAGGGCGCGTACCCGAGGCCCTCGACCTCCATGCCGCCGTACTGGGCCTCCGGGGAGCCCGGCTGGCCCTGCCAGAGCAGCATCCACAGGCGGCCCTCGGCGAGGGCGTGCAGAAGCGACTCGTAGCTCTCGTAGCGCCCGGGCGTCACCTGGCGCATCATGTGCTCGAGCTGCCCGGCCGCGGCCGTGCCTGACGCACTCACCCGGTACCCCTCTTCGTTCCTCGTCCGCCCGTCCACCCGTATCCGCACCCAGCTTAAGCGGCCCTAAGCGAGGTAGAAGGGGCGTACGCGCGTAACCATGTAGTCGACCACCGGGTCCTGCACGGCGTCGAGGAGGATCAACTGCACGGGCCAGGGCGGCGCCACGCGGGCCAGGGCCCGGCCGAGGGCCTCCATCGGGGCGCTGCGCATCCCGGGCTCCCATCCCGGCAGCCGGACGCCGATGTAGAGCTCCGGGGCCCCTCCCTCGACGCTGGCGAGGCAGCGGTGGGCGGCGGCGATCACCCCGGTGGCGCGGAACTCCTCCGCGGCGGCGGTCAGGAACTCCACCGGGTCGTCCTGCCAGTCGGGCTCGAAGAGCCGGACGCGGCCGCCGGTGGCGGGGCCGTCGAGCGGGGTGCGGCCGGTGCGGCAGAGCTCCGCCACGGCGGGCGGGGGCAGCGGGACGCCGACGGCGCCCTCGGGGTTCACGGCGATGCCGAGCTGCGGGGGCAGGCCGCGGTCGAACTCGACGGCCGGGGCCACGGCGAAGTCCATGCCGGGGCCGGCGCAGGCGCGGAACTCGGCCTCGGAGCTGTAGACGGGGACGTACGCCGCGCCGTTGATCTCCATGGTGGGCAGGGCGAGGGCGGGCGCGTCGGGGCCGCCGCCGCCGGGCAGGGGCACCCAGAGCAGACTGCGCCCGAGCACCTCGACGATGCGGGCGCCGGCGTCCGCCTGTCCGAGCGCCGCCCCGAGCACCTGCTCCAGCTCGTTGTCCGGCCAGCCGCCGCCGTGCATGTACGCCTCCGCTGTTCTCACCCCACGCTGTCGGCCCGAGATTAACCGCTGCCCCCGGCCGGCCCGGGCCAGGGTCAGGGCCGGCGGAAGGCGATGCGGGTCACCCGGGCCGCCGAGCCGCGGTCCAGCAGGACCGCCGAGGTGCAGCCGGCCGGGAGGCGGCCCGCCTCCGCGTCCCGCAGCAGCCGGGCCACCGCGCCCCGGTGGCGGGCGAAGGCGTACGCCGACACCCCGCGCCCCCGCGCCGCCTGCCCGGCCAGGGCCTCCTCCGGGGTGGTGTCCAGCAGCAGCAGGTGCAGCCCGCGGCCCCGCCGCCGCGCGGCCGCGGCCAGCAGGGCGCGCACCCAGGTCTGCGTTCCGCAGTCGTGGACCACCGCCGAGGCCCCGGAGCGCAGCGTCCGCCACAGGCCCCAGTAGTGGGCGCAGCGGACCAGCGGCCGGTACACCGCGTACGGCAGCGCCCTCGGCATCCGCCGCTCCCAGCGCTCGCGCACGTCCTGCGAGTCGATGCCGCCGTCCGCGGCCCGCTTGATCAGCGTGCTCTTGCCGCCGCCGGGCAGGCCGGACACCACGACGATGTCGCCTTCGGCGAAGCCGAGCCACTGGGGTCCGTGCGGGCCCCGGCCGCGCAGGTCGCGTACGAGGGGGCCCTCGGCGCAGGCCCGCCGCGCCGCCGGCACCCCGTCGACGGCCCCGGTCCCGGTCAACGCCAGCACTCCGAATCTCCGCACTGTGATCGCCTCCCCCAATCGGGGCCGCGCGGGCCCCATGCCCAAGAGTGTAAAGAGACGGTAATCCGGTGGCCCCGGTTCCGGTCAGGGCCCGCGGCCCCTCCACCGGTCCGGGACGGCCGGTCCGTACGTTCTTCCGGGCCCGCACGCCCGATCGCCCGGACGGCGTGCAATGATGTGCGCCATCTGGACCAACTGCATACCGGCCGCTTGAATCCGCGCGGGAGAGTCCCGGCACGCCGTGAGGCGGTGCCCGGGCGCCGAAGGAGCAAGTTCCTCCCTTGAATCTCTCAGGCCCCGTACCGCGTGGATGAGGCAGATCTGAAAAGCGAGCCGCGCCGCCGTCCCTCACGACGGCACCGCGTGCGCTCCACCCAAGGTGCAAGTCGAGGTTCCCCGGGTCCGACCGGGAACTCTCGGCGAACCTCTCAGGTTCCGATGACAGATGGGGAGGATCGTCCTCGTCATGTCATGCCCTGGGACCCGGGAGCCACACCCATGAGCACTGCCCCCCGTCTGACCGCCCTCGATGCGCTGCACCGGTCGCTCGGTGCGACCATGACCGATTTCGCGGGCTGGGACATGCCCCTGCGGTACGCCAGTGAGCGCGACGAGCACAACGCCGTGCGGACCAAGGCCGGTCTTTTCGACCTCTCCCACATGGGCGAGATCACGCTGACCGGCCCGGAGGCCGTCAAAGCCCTGGACTACGCGCTGGTCGGCAACATCTCGACCGTCGGCGTCGGCCGCGCCCGCTACACGCACATCTGCCAGGAGGACGGCGGGATCCTCGACGACCTGATCGTCTACCGCCTGGGCGAGACCGAGTACATGGTCGTCGCGAACGCCTCCAACGCCCAGGTCGTCCTGGACGCCCTGACCGAGCGCGCCGCGGGCTTCGACACCGAGGTCCGCGACGACCGCGACGCGTACGCGCTGATCGCCGTGCAGGGCCCCGAGTCCCCCGGCATCCTCGCCTCCCTCACCGACGCCGACCTGGACGGGCTGAAGTACTACGCCGGCCTGCCGGGCACCGTCGCGGGCGTGCCCGCGCTGATCGCGCGTACGGGCTACACGGGCGAGGACGGCTTCGAGCTGTTCGTCTCCCCCGAGCACGCCGTGGAGCTGTGGCAGGCGCTGACCGAGGCCGGCGCGGGCGTCGGCCTGGTGCCGGCCGGCCTGTCCTGCCGCGACACGCTGCGCCTGGAGGCGGGCATGCCGCTGTACGGGCACGAGCTGACCACCGGCCTCACCCCGTTCGACGCGGGTCTGGGCCGGGTCGTGAAGTTCGAGAAGGAGGGCGACTTCGTCGGGCGCGCCGCCCTGGAGGCCGCCGCCGAGCAGGCCGCCACGAAGGCGCCGCGCAAGCTGGTCGGCCTGATCGCCGAGGGCCGCCGCGTCCCGCGCGCCGGGTTCCCGGTCGTCGCCGGCGGCCAGGTGATCGGCGAGGTCACCTCGGGCGCCCCGTCCCCGACGCTGGGCAAGCCGATCGCGATGGCCTACGTGGACGCGGAGTACGCCGCGCCCGGCACCTCCGGCGTCGGCGTGGACATTCGCGGTACGCATGAGCCGTACGAGGTCGTCGCCCTGCCGTTCTACAAGCGGCAGAAGTAGCGCCCGTACGCCGTACCGGCCGTCTCAGTACGTCTCAGTACGCAAGACCACTGTTCGTTCGCACTCCCCCGCATCCAGGAGAATCAGGTCATGAGCAACCCCCAGCAGCTGCGTTACACCAAGGAGCACGAGTGGCTGTCGGACGCCGTGGACGGCGTCGCGACGGTCGGGATCACGGAGTTCGCGGCCAACGCGCTCGGTGACGTCGTCTACGCCCAGCTCCCCGCGGTCGGCGACACCGTCACCGAGGGCGAGACCTGCGGTGAGCTGGAGTCGACCAAGTCGGTCAGCGACCTGTACTCCCCCGTCACCGGTGAGGTCGTCGAGGCCAATCAGGACGTCGTGGACGACCCGGCGCTCGTGAACACCGCCCCGTTCGAGGGTGGCTGGCTGTTCAAGGTGCGCCTCTCGGAGGAGCCCAAGGACGTGCTCTCCGCCGACGAGTACGCCGCGCTCACCCACTCCGACAACTGACACCCCAGGGGATCCTGATGTCTGTTCTCAACACCCCCCTCCACGAGCTCGACCCGGACGTCGCCGCCGCCGTCGACGCCGAGCTCGGACGCCAGCAGTCCACCCTGGAGATGATCGCGTCGGAGAACTTCGCTCCGGTCGCCGTCATGGAGGCCCAGGGCTCGGTCCTGACCAACAAGTACGCCGAGGGCTACCCCGGCCGCCGGTACTACGGCGGCTGCGAGCACGTCGACGTCGTCGAGCAGATCGCGATCGACCGCATCAAGGCGCTCTTCGGCGCCGAGGCCGCGAACGTGCAGCCGCACTCGGGTGCGCAGGCGAACGCCGCCGCGATGTTCGCGCTGCTGAAGCCGGGCGACACGATCATGGGCCTGAACCTGGCCCACGGCGGTCACCTGACCCACGGCATGAAGATCAACTTCTCCGGCAAGCTCTACAACGTGGTCCCGTACCACGTCGGTGAGGACGGCCAGGTCGACATGGCCGAGGTCGAGCGCCTCGCCAAGGAGTCCAAGCCGCAGCTGATCGTCGCCGGCTGGTCCGCCTACCCGCGCCAGCTGGACTTCGCCGCCTTCCGCCGCATCGCGGACGAGGTCGGCGCGTACCTGATGGTCGACATGGCGCACTTCGCCGGCCTGGTCGCCGCGGGCCTGCACCCGAACCCGGTCCCGCACGCCCACGTCGTCACCACCACCACGCACAAGACCCTCGGCGGTCCGCGCGGCGGTGTCATCCTGTCGACGCAGGAGCTGGCCAAGAAGATCAACTCCGCGGTCTTCCCGGGCCAGCAGGGCGGCCCGCTGGAGCACGTGATCGCGGCCAAGGCGGTCTCCTTCAAGGTCGCGGCCTCGCCCGAGTTCAAGGAGCGCCAGGAGCGCACCCTGGAAGGCGCGAAGATCCTCGCCGCGCGCCTGGTCCAGGACGACGTCAAGGCCGTGGGCGTGGACGTCCTCACCGGCGGCACCGACGTGCACCTGGTCCTGGTCGACCTGCGCAACTCCGAGCTGGACGGGCAGCAGGCCGAGGACCGCCTCCACGAGGTCGGCATCACGGTCAACCGCAACGCCATCCCGAACGACCCGCGGCCGCCGATGGTCACCTCGGGTCTGCGGATCGGTACGCCGGCCCTGGCGACCCGCGGTTTCGACGCCGAGGCCTTCACCGAGGTGGCCGAGATCATCGCGCAGGCGCTGAAGCCGGCGTACGACAGCGAGTCCCTCAAGGCGCGCGTCTCCGCGCTGGCCGCGAGGTTCCCGCTGTACCCGACGCTCTGACGCCCGGGATTCTACGAGGAGGGCCCGGTTCCGCAATCCGCAGAACCGGGCCCTTCCCATGACCCCGGCCGACCCCGACGGGCGTCTGGGCCCGCTCCGGCGGGCTGCCGGGGCCGGACCGCATCCCGGGGCGGCCCCGAGGGGCCGGCGACGCCCCGCGCCGCCCGCCCGGCCCGGCCGCGGAGCGGGAAACGTGACCTGACGCACGCCCAACCGCAACCTCGCGCACCCGTTCCGGCAGCCGGGCCGTTCACTTCTCCGCGTTAAGCTCGTCTGTCGGACAAAATCCGAACAATCACCCCTCCTGCATCGCCCGCCTCGCCTGCCCCCCTCCCACCCCACGAGCAGACAAGGGAGTCCGCCACCGTGGCCATCTCCGTCTTCGACCTCTTCTCCATCGGCATCGGCCCCTCCTCCTCCCACACGGTCGGCCCCATGCGGGCCGCCCGCATGTTCGTGACCCGGCTGAAGAAGGACGGCGTACTCGCCCAGACCTCGGCGGTCCGCGCGGAGCTGTACGGCTCCCTCGGCGCCACCGGCCACGGCCACGGCACGCCGAAGGCGGTGCTCCTGGGCCTGGAGGGCCACTCCCCCCGCACGGTGAACGTGGAGACGGCCGACGACGAGGTGGAGCGCATCCGCCGGACGGGCCGCCTGCGCCTGCTCGGCACCGAGATAGGGGAGGCGCACGAGATCGCCTTCGACGAGCCGAGCCAGCTGATCCTGCACCGGCGCCGGTCCCTGCCGTACCACGCGAACGGCATGACGCTCTTCGCGTACGACGCCGCGGGCGCGCCCCTGCTGGAGAAGACCTACTACTCGGTCGGCGGCGGCTTCGTCGTCGACGAGGACGCGGTCGGCGAGGACCGGATCAAGCTCGACGACACCGTGCTGAAGTACCCCTTCCGCTCGGGTGACGAGATGCTGCGCCTGGCGAAGGAGACCGGCCTGTCGATCTCCTCCCTGATGCTGGAGAACGAGAAGGCCTGGCGCACCGAGGAGGAGATCCGCGAGGGCCTGCTGGAGATCTGGCGCGTCATGCAGGCGTGCGTCTCGCGCGGCATGTCCCGCGAGGGCATCCTCCCGGGCGGTCTGCGGGTCAAGCGCCGGGCGGCGTCCACGGCGCGCCAGCTGCGCACCGAGGGCGACCCGATGATGCACCGCAGCGAGTGGACGACGATCTACGCGATGGCGGTCAACGAGGAGAACGCGGCGGGCGGCCGCGTCGTCACCGCGCCCACCAACGGCGCCGCGGGCGTCCTCCCGGCCGTCCTGCACTACTACATGAACTTCGTGCCGGGCGCGGACGAGGACGGCGTGGTCCGCTTCCTCCTCGCGGCGGGCGCGATCGGCATGCTCTTCAAGGAGAACGCCTCGATCTCCGGCGCCGAGGTCGGCTGCCAGGGCGAGGTCGGCTCGGCCTGCTCGATGGCGGCGGGCGCCCTCGCCGAGGTCCTGGGCGGCACCCCGGAGCAGGTGGAGAACGCGGCCGAGATCGGCATGGAGCACAACCTGGGCCTGACCTGCGACCCGGTCGGCGGCCTGGTCCAGATCCCGTGCATCGAGCGCAACGGCATGGCGGCGGTCAAGGCCGTCACGGCGGCCAAGATGGCGATGCGCGGCGACGGCACGCACAAGGTGTCCCTGGACAAGGTCATCAAGACCATGAAGGAGACGGGCGCCGATATGAAGATCAAGTACAAGGAGACCGCCCGCGGCGGCCTGGCCGTGAACGTCATCGAGTGCTGACCCGGCGCCGCTGACGCCGCAAGGGGCCCCACGCACCGCGTCGGGCCCCTTCCCGCGGCTCGCTCCTCCCCGACCCCGTCCCGTGACGGACCGGTGACCCTGCGGCCCGCCCTCCCCCCGGAGGGCGGGCCGCTCCGCGTTCCTGTGACACAACGGGTCCAGCGGCCCGCGGAGTCGGGACCTTCGGCCCACGGGGACGGCCGGACGGTGGGCTAGCTTGCCCGGGGGAGCCGCGGGCAGGCGGGACGAGACACGACAGAGAGGCGCAGCGCATGGACGACCACGGCATCGAGTACCGCGTCCTCCCGCTCCGGCTGGAGGCCTCCCCGGAGCCCATACCGGTGCACGGGGCCTTCACGTACCGCCGCGACCGGCCCTACGAGCTGGCGCTCGACTTCCGGGGCTCCGGGGTCCAGCTGGCGCACTGGGTGTTCTCCCGGGACCTGCTGCTGGACGGGGAGACCCGCGGGACGGGCGAGGGGGACATCCGGGTGTGGCCGCAGTGGCGGGGCCGCGAGCCGCGCGTCCTGCTCGCCTTCAGCAACGGGGTGCAGAGCTGCGTGGTGTCCGCCCGGGCGCGGGACGTGCGCGCACTGTGCCGGCGGCTGGTCGACCTGGTGCCGCGGGGCGAGGAACAGCGGCACTACGACCTCGACGCCGAGCTGAGCACCCTCCTGCCCCGGTAGGTCCCCGGCGAGGGGGCCTCAGCCACCGCGCACGCCCCCGAGCGGTTCGTGCCGGCCGCCTCCATGACGGCGCGGCTGCGCTCGATGAGGCCCTCGGTGTAGCTCGTCTCGGGCGAGCGCTTGAGGGTGCAGTTGACGTGGACGGCGGTCAGGTCGGAGTAGTCGTGGTCGGCGGCCACTGCGCCGGCCTGGGCGCCCGCGGGTGGCGCCGCCACCGGGCCGCACCCGTTCGGAGCCGGCCGCCGCGGACCTCACCCGTTCGGACCGGGTTGGTACCGGTCCGTCCGTCCGACTAGGGTCAACGGGCCTTGGTGTTCGGGAAACCGGTGCAGAACCGGTGCGGCCCTCGCCACTGTGAACGGGAAGTCCGGCTCCACTCCGACAGGAAGCCACTGGGCGGCGCGGGAGGTTCCGCACCGCCCGGGAAGGCGGAGCCAGGGCATCAGCACCCGTGAGCCAGGAGACCGGCCGGGGCGCGTTGTCCATCCACGAGGTGCTGGAGAGGTCTCCCAGTCATGCATATAGCCGAGGGGTTCCTGCCCCCCTTGCACGCGGTCGCCTGGGGCGCCGCGTCCGCTCCGTTCGTCGTCCACGGTGTCCGCGCCCTCACCCGTGAGGTGAAGGCCAACCCGGAGAGCACGCTGCTGCTCGGGGCGTCCGGGGCGTTCACGTTCGTCCTGTCGGCGCTGAAGATCCCGTCGGTGACGGGCAGTTGCTCGCACCCCACCGGGACCGGGCTCGGCGCGATCCTGTTCCGGCCGCCGATCATGGCGGTGCTCGGCACCATCACCCTGCTCTTCCAGGCCCTGTTGCTCGCGCACGGCGGGCTCACCACCCTGGGCGCGAACGTCTTCTCGATGGCGATCGCCGGCCCCTGGGCCGGGTACGGGGTCTACCTGCTGCTGAAGCGCTTCGACGTCCCGCTGATGGTGACCGTCTTCTTCGGCGCCTTCTTCGCCGACCTGGTCACCTACTGCGTGACCTCCGTTCAGCTGGCGCTGGCGTTCCCGGACCCGGGCAGCGGGTTCGTCGGAGCCCTCGCGAAGTTCGGGGGCATCTTCGCGGTGACGCAGGTGCCGCTCGCGGTGAGCGAGGGCCTGCTGACGGTGCTCGTGATGCGGCTGCTGATGCAGTCCAGCACGTCGGACCTGGTCCGGCTGGGCGTCGCAAAGCCGGTCGCCCGCGGCGAGCGGAAGGCGGCGGCGCTCTGATGGCCGTGAACCGGAACACGAAGATCAACGGCCTGTTGCTGCTCCTGGTGGCCGCCCTGGCCGTGCTCCCGCTCGCGCTGGGCCTGGGTGAGGGCAAGGAGGAGCCGTTCGCGGGCGCCGACGCCCAGGCGGAGGCGGCGATCACCGAACTGAAGCCGGACTACGAGCCGTGGTTCTCGCCGCTGTACGAACCCCCCTCCGCGGAGGTGGAGTCGGCGCTGTTCGCCCTCCAGGCGGCACTCGGCGCGGGCGTGCTCGCGTACTACTTCGGCGTCCGCAAGGGCCGCCGGCAGGGCGCGGCCGCGGCGACGGCTGCCGCCGCCGGCGCCGACCCCTGCGCCACCGCCGCCGACCGCGCCGCCGCGGAGTCGTAGGCGGTGCTCCCGATCGACGTGGCGGCGCACGGCAGCCGCTGGCGCCGGCGCCATCCGCTGGAGAAGGCCCTGCTGGGGCTCGGGCTGACGGTCACCGCCGTGTGCCTGCCGCCCTGGCCCGGCGGGCCGCTGGTCACCGCGGCGACGCTCGCCGTGCTCCTCGGCCCGGCCGGTGTGGCCGGGCGGCAGCTGTGGCGGGCGTTCCGGATCCCGCTGGGCTTCTGCTTCACCGGGGCGCTGCCCCTGCTGGTCTCCGTCGGCGGGCCGGCCGGGTTCGTCTCGCTCGCGCCCGACGGCCCCCGGCAGGCCGCGGAGCTCCTGCTGCGGACCTCGGCGGCTTCGCTCGGCGTGCTGCTGTTCGCGTTCACCACCCCGGTCTCGGACGTCCTGCCGAGGCTCGTCCGGGCCGGGGTGCCGGCGCCGGTGGTGGACGTGGCCCTGGTCATGTACCGGATCGGCTTCCTGCTGCTGGATTCCATGGCGCAGGTACGGCGCGCCCAGGCGGCCCGTCTGGGCCAGGCCGGGCGCGCCGCGGTGTGGCGTTCGCTGGCCGGGCTCGCCGCGACCTCGTTCGTACGGGCCTTCGATCGTGCGGCGCGGCTCCAGGTGGGCCTGGCCGGGCGCGGCTACGACGGCGCCCTGCGGGTCCTCGTGCCCGAGGCGGCCCTGTCGTGGCGGTTCGTGGCGGCGTCGGGGGCGCTGCTGGCGGCCCTGATCACCCTGACTCTCACCCTGAAGGGGCTGTACCTGTGAACCCGTTGGTGGAACTGGCCGGCGCGGGCTACGCGTACGAGGACGGCCCGGCGGTCCTGTCCGGCGTGGACTTCGCCATCACGCCGGACCGGGCGCTGGTCCTGCTGGGCCGCAACGGCAGCGGCAAGACCACGCTGATGCGGCTGCTGAGCGGTGGCCTGCGGCCGGGCTCGGGGGCGCTGCGCCTCGACGGCGCGGCGGTCTCGTACGACCGGGCGGGACTGACCCGGCTGCGGACGGCCGTGCAGCTGGTGGTCCAGGACCCGGACGACCAGCTGTTCGCGGCGTCGGTGGAACAGGACGTGTCGTTCGGTCCGGTGAACCTCGGGCTGCCCGCCGCGGAGGTGCGGGAGCGGGTGGACGAGGCACTCGCCGCACTGGACATCACGGCACTGCGCGACCGCCCGACGCACCTGCTCTCGTACGGGCAGCGCAAGCGCGCGGCGATCGCGGGCGCGGTGGCGATGGCTCCGCGGGTGCTGATCCTGGACGAGCCGACGGCGGGTCTGGACCCGGACGGCCAGGAACGCCTGCTGGACGTCCTGGCGGGGCTGCGCTCGGCCGGCACGACGGTGGTGATGGCGACGCACGACGTCGACCTGGCGGTCCGCTGGGCCGACGACGCGGCGGTCCTGACCCCGTCGGGCATCCGCACCGGGCCGGCGCAGGCCCTGCTGTCGGACCCGGAGCTGCTGGCATCGGCGGGCCTGCGCCAGGCATGGTCCCCGGCGGTGACGGCGTTCCTGCGCTCGCACGGCCTCCTGCCGGCCGCCGCGCCCGGCCCGAAGACCCCGGAAGCCCTCGCCGACTGGGCCAGGGGCCTGCCCCTGGGATCGGGCCCGGCCTGATCCCAGGGGCAGGCCCCTGGCGGGGCGGCCGTCGTCAGGCCTTGCCCTTGAGGGCTCCCACCAGCTGGTTCGTCAGCTTGGTCGCACCGGTCAGGCCCTTGTCGGAGCTGCTGCTGACCAGCACGGTCACCACCGAGGTGCCGACCCGCGCGGCCACGAGCGTGGTGCCGCCCTGCCAGGCGGGGCTGGTCTCCGTAATGGCCCACGCGCCGTCACCGATGCCGGTCAGGGGCTTCTCGGTGACCGTCACCGTGCTGTGGGTCGCCTCGTCGGAGTAGCTCGGGCAGGCCTTGGAGATCTGGCCGAGCGCGTCGAGCACGGTCGTCGCGGTGGTGTCGCGGTAGACGTCGATCTCCTGGGCGAACTCCTCGGAGGAGTTCTTGTTGACGTACGCGTCCTGGGCGAACGACACGCCGCTGATCCCGGTGATGTCCGTCCACGACGTCCCGCCGAGCTTGGTGCAGTCGGGCTGGGGCACGTCGGCGGTGGCCGGCAGCCGGTACGTGGTGCCGGTGTCGCGCGCGTCCGCGGGCTCGGCGGTGAAGCCGGGCGCGAAGAACGAGGCGGGTGCGAGCGCGGCCTTGAGCTGCTTCCCGGTCAGCAGGCCCTTGTCGGGGTCGGCCGACGGCGCGGCCGCGGCGGCGGAAGCGGAGGCCGGGGCCGGCGCGGCGTTCTTCGGGGCGGGAGAGGAGCAGGCGGTCAGCGCGAGCGGAAGCGCCGCGACGGCGAGAAGGCTGACGACGGGGGATGTCTGACGCACGGTGTGGCTCGACCTCGATGTTCGGATGCCGTGCGGCCCGGTCGTCCGTGCCGCACGAATAAGCGGAACGTCCCGTTCAGCGACGGGACTCGCGCATCACATCGAGCCGCCACCCGCAGGGCAAGGGTCCGGCGAACTCTTTGCCGCGCGATGGGAAATGTTTGGTGAAACCCGCACCCCAATGTCCGGCTTGTGCTATGCGTTCCACGGAGTCGGAGCCCACCCTCCGCGCCCACCCGCCGGGGCCGCTCCCGGCGGGCCGCCGCCGGCCGGCTCCCTAGGATGGCCGCATGTCGCTGCCGCACGCCATCCTCACCGCCCTGCTGGAGAAGCCCTCGTCGGGGCTGGAGCTGACGCGGCGGTTCGACAAGTCGATCGGGTACTTCTGGTCCGCGACGCACCAGCAGATCTACCGCGAGCTGGGCCGGCTGGAGGAGGCCGGGCTGATCCGGGCACTGCCCAGCGAGGTGCCCGTCCGGGGGCAGAAGAAGCAGTACGAGGTGCTCGCGGCGGGCAGCGCGGAGCTCGCGCGATGGGTCGGCGAGAGCCAGGACCCGAAGGCCATCCGGGATCCGCTGCTGCTGCGGATCCGGGCGGCCGCCGTGGTGGGCCCGCACGGGCTGGCCGGGGAGCTGCGGCGCCATCTGGACCTGCACCGCCGGCAGCTGGCCGTCTACGAGGCCATCGAGGAGAGGGACTTCCCACCGGGGCGGGACTCCGACGAGGACCGGCTGCGCCGGCTGGTGCTGCACGGCGGCGTCGGCCTGGAGACGTTCTGGCTGCGCTGGCTGGAGGAGGCCCTGGCCGAGGTCGAGGACATGACGCGGCCGACGGGCGGGACCCCCGGGGGCACCCCCTGAGCCCGGCCGGCCCTCCCGCCGGGCGCGGGCGGGCAGCGCAAAGCCCCCGCGGCGCCCGACGGGAGGGCGTGGCGGGGGCTTCGGGCCCCTCCCCGGGCAGCGGCCGGGGCGGGTGCGGGGCTTACTTGTTCAGGGAGGCCCAGAACTCGTCGAAGCTCATGAGGCCGTCGCCGTTGGTGTCCTTGGAGGCGATGACGGCGTCGGCGACGGCGGCGGTGACGTAGGCGTCGCCCATCGCCTTCATGGCCGCGCTGTACTCGTCCGCCGTGACGAAGCCGTCACCGTCCGCGTCGAACTTGCCGAACGTCGCCCGCGCGCTCTCGATGTCAGCCACTGGGATCCACCCCTTCTCGGTGCTTGTTGACCGGCCAAGGGTAGCGGCAGCCGGACCCCGCCCCCGCCGCGGGTCCCGGTGCCGGGGACTACCGGAAGATGCCGGTGTGGCCGAGGGAGTAGCGGCCGGGCTGCGGGTAGACGGCCAGGCCGTGCGGGCCGCCGCCCACCGGGATCTTGGCGAGCTGCCGCCCGGTGACCGTGTCGATCGCGTAGACCTCGGAGTTGTAGCGGCCCGACAGCCAGAGCACCTTGCCGTCGGCGGAGACCCCGCCCATGTCGGGGCTACCGCCGTCGGGCAGCCGCCACTTCTTGGTGAGCTTGTTCTGCCTGAAGTCGAAGACGGAGATGCTGCCCTCGCCGCGGTTGGAGATGTACATCTCCCTGGAGTCGCGGCTGACGTACAGGCCGTGGGTGCCCTTGCCGGTGGGCAGCAGCTTGGGGACGTCGAACTTGTCGCCGCTGAGCACCCACATGCCGTGCGCCATCATGTCGGCGACGTAGAACGTCTTGCCGTCCGGGGAGATCTTCACGTCCTGCGGCATCGCACCCTCGAAGGGCAGCTTCTGCTGGGCGACGACCTCCATCCTCTCGGTGTCGACCTTGAGGAGTTCGCCGGAGAACTCGCAGCTCACGATGAAGTAGCGGCCGTCGGCGGAGAAGTCCGCGTGGTTGACGCCGAAGCAGGACACCGGGACCGTCTTCACCCGGTTCATGGTGTGGGCGTCGCGGAAGACCAGCTCGCGGTCCATGGAGGCCATCACGACCGCGTACTTCCCGTTCGGCGTGAAGTACAGGTTGTACGGGTCGTGCACCTCGACGGGCTCGCCCGCCTGGCCGGTGGCCGGGTTGATCGGGGTGAGCGTGTGGCCCCGGTTGTTGTTGACCCACAGGGTCTTCATGTCCCAGGACGGGACGACGTGCTGGGGCTGGATGCCGACCGGGATGGTGTCGATGACCTTGTACGTCGCCGGGTCGATGACGGACACCGTGTTGGAGGTGGTGTTCGGCACGTAGACGCGGGACGGGAAGTCCTTGACGACCGGGGAGAGGCGGTTCGGCCGGTCGGCCGCGTACACGTCGTTCGGGTCGAGGAGCGGCGGCATGCCGGCCAGGCCCGGGGGTACGGCCGGGACGGCCTTGACGGGCTGCCGGGCCGCCGCGGCGGCGGAGCCGAGCGCCTCGGCGGGCTCCTTGTCGGCCGATCCGCAGCCGGCCAGGGCGGCGAGGACCAGACCGGCCAGCAGCACGGTGGCCTTCCGGGGAAGGCGGGTGGTCGTCATGAGGTCAGCAGCTCCGTGGTGGTCACCGCGCGCATCTTGCGGCGCGCGAGTTCTTCGAGGAGGGGCGGCATCGCGTCGACCGTGTCCGCGTAGCCGAAGTGCAGGCTCACCACCGATCCGCCTTGGATCGTCCCGGTGACGGTGCGGATGACGGCCGCGGCACCGGGCGAGGTGAAGTCGAGGGAGTCCACGTCGTACGAGAGGACGTGCGGGTAGCCGGCGCGCTGGGCGAGGCGCTGGACGAGCGGGGTGGCGTACTGGGTCCCGGAGGGCCGGAACCAGGTGCCGATGGAGCCGGTGAGCCGCTTGAGGCGCTGCGCGCAGCCGGTGATCTCGGCGTAGGCCTCCGCCTCGGGCATGGTGTTGATCGCGAGGTGGCGCTGGGTGTGGTTGCCGAGTTCGTGGCCGCCGTCCAGGATGCGGCGGGCCATGTCGGGGTGGGCGTCGAGCCAGCTGCCGATCGCCAGTACGGTGACCCGCGCGCCCGCCCTCTCGGCCTCGGCCAGCACGGCCCGGGCGGTGGCGGGGTCGCCGTTGCCGTGGAAGGTGAGGGC
This sequence comes from Actinobacteria bacterium OV450, assembly GCA_001298555.1. GTDB lineage: Bacteria > Actinomycetota > Actinomycetes > Streptomycetales > Streptomycetaceae > Streptomyces. Next base: position 50,601 of record LJCW01000253.1, on the reverse strand, counting down.
GACACGGGGGCGGTCGCGCGGACCGTGTGCGATCTCGGTGGGCTGGCCGGGGAACCGGCGGGGGGCCGCCGCGGGCCGGACGGGGGCGGGTTTCGCCGGCGCCGCCTTGGTGGGCGGGGCGGCGGGCGCGGGGGCGCCCGTGCCGCAGGCGGCGGTGAAGGCGCCGGCGGCGACCCCCGCACCGGCGAGGAGGGCGGATCGGCGGTCCGGGTAGCAGAGCACCTGCCCATTTAAGGGGTGGATGCCATGGAAGATAACGATTGACCCCATTCGGGACCTTCGCCGGAGTCCACCCGGATGAGGGAGTGTCCGCTATCTGATCAACGAATCACACAGAGCAGTGGATATTTATTCATCGATTACGAGGTGAGTGGCCCACCTCACCTAGGATTTAGATGGAAACTCTTAGCATTTACACACTTATGTCCAACTTGGGACTTTTGGCGTTTGGTCGCCCGTCTGCCATAGTCGGAATCACGGCTTCCCCATTGACCCGAGCGAAGTCGCCACGCCGAGGATCACACCCCCTTCGATCCTCGGCGCACCCATGAAGCCCCCACGACGCCCCATCACGGCGACCGGGGGCTTCAGGCATTTCCGGGGGGGGTGCGGCAGCAGCGGGATCAGCGGTCGGCCACGCGCATCTCGAACCAGGTGATCTTGCCGCGCGGCAGCAGGTCGGCGCCCCAGCGGTCGGACAGCTTGTCGACGAGGAAGAGGCCGCGGCCGGTGGTGTCCAGTTCATGGACCGGCATCAGGCACGGCAGTCCGCGCGAGGGGTCTCGCACCTCGACGCGGATCCAGCCGCGCCGCCGGTGCATCCGTAAGCCGAAGGAGCGGGCGCCGGTGTGGCGCACGGCGTTGCCGACAAGCTCCGAGACGAGCAGGACGGTGTGCTCGGAAACCTGCGGGGAGAAGCCCCAGAAGCGGATCACCACGTACTGGGCGAGCCGGCGGGCCGTGCTCGCTGATTCCGGCATGGACGGCAGTGTCACTTCCACCTCAGCCGGGTTCCCGTACAACTCCAGCGCCTTGAGACCCTGTTCGTCCTCAAGAGCCGCCGTCAGCCGTACGGCGGAAGCGCTGCTGCGCTGCCGCGGCTGTTCCACACCCTCCAGGCCCGCCATGCACCCATCATGGACGGCCGGTGCTCCCGTCCGGGCCGTTCCGCGGGAAAACACCCCCCGGAATAGCCCATTCCGAAGGGGCGTCCCGTCATATGCGCAAGGCAACCGGACGGTTGCGGGACCACCCTGATCTGCGATGACCCAGCGCTCCCGGAAGATCACCGCGAGTGGATCCCCGCATCCCCTTAAGGCTGCCTTAAGGCCTGGCTAATCCACCCCTAGGGAGGACCGGGAGAGATCCGGCTAAACGAACTTCGCCTTGCCCGGGCCCTCTTCGACGAAGCTGCGCATGCCGCGCTCGCGGTCCTCGGTGGCGAACAGGCCCGCGAACCAGTTGCGTTCGATGGTCAGGCCGGTGTCGATGTCCGCCTCCAGACCCGCGTCCACGCACTCCTTGGCGGCGCGCAGCGCGATGGCCGGGCCCTGGGCCAGCTTGGCGGCCCAGGCGTGCGCCTGCTCGTACACCTCGGCGGCGGGCACGACCCGGTCCACGAGCCCGAGGGCGAGCGCCTCGTCCGCCTTGACCATGCGGCCGGTGAAGATGAGGTCCTTGGCCTTGGACGGACCGATCAGCCGGGACAGCCGCTGGGTGCCGCCGGCGCCCGGGATCAGGCCGAGCAGGATCTCCGGCTGACCGAGCTTCGCGTTGTCGGCGGCGATCCGGTAGTCGGCGCACAGGGCGAGTTCACAGCCGCCGCCCAGGGCGTAGCCGGTGACGGCGGCGACGACCGGCTTGGGGATCCGGGCCACGGCGGTGAAGGCGTCCTGGAGCGCGCGGGACCGGGCGACCATCGCCGCGTGGTCCATCGTCTGCATCTCCTTGATGTCCGCGCCGGCCGCGAACACCTTCTCGCCGCCGTAGATGATCACCGCGCGGACGTCCGCCCGGTCGGTGGCCTCCACGGCGAGCTCGCGCAGCCGGTCCTGGGTGGCGATGTCCAGGGCGTTCATGGGCGGCCGGTCCAGACGGAGGGTGCCGACGCCTTCGGAGACTTCGAGAGAGAGGGTCATACGCGGAAGGTTAGCCGCGGTTAACGCGAAGTGGCCCGGTGCCGTGGGTCACAGCACCGGGCCACTCGACTACGTACGGGGGATGACTACTTGATCCACTCCGCCCAGTCCATGTTCCAGCCGTTGAGGCCGTTGTCCGGGGCGATCTGCTTGTCCTTGGAGTTCTTCACGATGACGACGTCGCCGATCAGCGACTCGTCGAAGAACCACGCGGCGGGCTGGTTCCCGTCACCCGCGCCGCGGACGTCCTTGAGGCCGACGCAGCCGTGGCTGACGTTCTCGGAGCCGAAGGTGCCCGCGGAGGCCCAGTAGTTGCCGTGGACGAAGGTGCCGGAGTTCGACAGGCGCATGGCGTGCGGGACGTCGGAGATGTCGTACTCGCCGCCGAAGCCGACGGTCGCGCCGTTCATGCGGGTCACCTTGTACTTCTCGCTGATGACCATCTGCCCGTTGTACGTGGTGGTCGACGGGGCGCCCGCGGTGATCGGCAGGTTCTTGAGGACCTGGCCGTCGCGGACGACCTGCATCGTGTGCTCGCTCGCGTCGACGGTGGACACCTGCGAGCGGCCGATGGTGAAGTTGACCGTACGGGTCTGCTTGCCGTAGACGCCGGGGCGGCCCTCGACTCCGTCCAGGGCGATCTTCACGGTGACCTTGGTGCCCGCGGCCCAGTACTTCTCGGGGCGGAAGTCGAGGCGGTCGTTGCCGAACCAGTGGCCCTCGACCGGCACGGACGGCTCGGCCGTCACCGTGATGGCCTTCTCGACGGCCTCGGTGTTGGTGATGCCACGGGTGAAGTTGATCGACACCGGCATGCCCACGCCGACGGTCTCGCCGTCCTCGGGCGTGTAATGGCCGACGAACGTGTTGGTCGGGGTGAGGGTGGTGAAGGTGGTGTCCTTGGCGGACTCGCGGCCGGCCTCGTCCTTGGCGACGGCGTGCACCTTGTACTCGGTGGCGGAAGCCAGGTTGCGGGCGGGCTCCCAGCTCGCGCCGTCCGCGGCGAGCTTGCCGTCGACGGCGTTGCCCTTGGTGTCGGCGACGGTCACCGTGGTGAGCTTGCCGCCCGTGCTGGTTATCTTCAGGACGCCGCTGGTGGCGACCTCCTTGGCGCCGTCGTCGGGCTTGACGCTGACGACGGCCTTGGACGCCTCGGTACCGGTCTTGCCGCCTCCGCCACCGCCGCCGTTGTCGCCGCCTCCGCTGCCGGTGTTGCCGCTTCCGCTGCACGCACTCGTGAGCAGCAGCGCCGCTCCGAGCAGCAGGGCCGGCAGGCCGGTGCGGCGGGCGCGGCCGCGTATCGGCTGCAGGTTCACTCTTCTTCTCCCCATGTCCCCCGCGCGCGGACAGTCGCGCGCATGTCGACAGGAAATCACACGGGGGGATCACGAAGAGAAACGGTCTTGTCACCGTTCCGTCCCAAGAGGGGGAAGGGCCGGCGCGTCGCCGCGGAGCCGGTCGCCGGTACCGGGTTCGGTGCCCCGGACGAAGACGGCGTCGCCCTCGTCCAGCAGGTTCCACGGGCGTTCGGCATCCGGTGCCGAGAGGTTCACGAAGTCCTTGGATGCCGGGCGCCGATGGTGGGCGCCCGGCGGTGGACGACCGGCGATGGACGACCGGCGGTGGGCGACCGGCGGTGGGCGTCAGCTCTTGGCCGAGCCCGCGACCCAGTCCGCCCAGGACATGTTCCAGCCGCCCAGCCCGTTGTTCGGGGCGACCGTCTTGTCCTGCGAGTTCACGACTTCCACCACGTCCCCGACCAGGGTCCGGTCGAAGAACCAGCCTGCCGGGGTGTCCGAGCCGCCGCCCTTGTCGTCGCGCAGTCCCACGCAGCCGTGGCTGGTGTTGGTGGAGCCGAAGGTGTCGGGGCTGGCCCAGTAGTTCCCGTGCAGGAAGGTCCCGGAAGTGGTGAGCCGGATGGCGTGCGGGACGTCGGGGATGTCGTACTCGCCGCCGAAACCGACGGTCTGGCCGTTCATCCGGGTCACGTCGAACATCTCCAGCACCACCATCTTTCCGTTGTAGGTGGTGTTCTTGGGGGCTCCGGCGCTGATCGGGAGGGTTTGGACCAGCTTTCCGTCGCGGCGGACCTCCATCGTGTGCGCCTCCGCGTCCACCGTGGACACCTGGGAGCGGCCGACCGTGAAGGTGACGGACTTGTCCTGGATGCCGTACGAGCCGGGGGCGCCCTGCACGTCCCGCAGGTGCATCGTCACGGTGACCTCGGTGCCGGGCTTCCAGTACTGCCTGGGCCGGAAGTCGAGGCGTTCGTGGCCGAACCAGTGCCCGACGACCTCCACCGGCGGCTTGGAGGTGACGGTGATGGCCCGCTCGACGTCGGCGCGGTTGGCGATGGACCGGTTGAAGTTGAAGGAGACGATCATGCCGGTGCCGACGGTGGAACGGTTCTCGGGCTTGAAATAGCCGATGAACCGCTCCTCGGGGACGTAGGTGGTGAAGGTGGTGTGCCGGGCCTGGCGCCGGTTGTGGCCGTCGAGCGCGACCGCGTCCACGGTGTACTTGGCGGCGAGCGCGAGCCTGCCGCCCTCCGTGTCGGGGCTCCAGCTGAGGCCGTCGGGGGCGATGGAGCCGGGGACGTGCTCCTCCTGGGCGTCCTCGACCTTGGTGACCACGACCCGTTCGAGGCGCCCCTCGGGCACTCGTACGGTCAGCGGGCCTTCGGCCGGGACGCCCTTGGCGTTGTCCTCGGGGGTGATCCGGATGGCCTCGTCGGGCGACCGGGGTTTTCCGGGGAGCTGGATCTCGACCGGGGAACCGCCGCTCCCGGTGCATCCGGACAGGCCGCCGAGCAGGCCCGCCCAGACCGCCACGGCGGCCAAGCCCGCCCCTGCCCGCCTCGTCAGAAGTGTCACGATCCCTCCAACGACCGTGTCCTCCGGGGGAAACGTGAGCGCGCGCGACGTTCCGGGCAGATCTCTACGGGCAGAACAGTGGGAAGGACCAGACGGGGGCGGGCCCAGGCCGGGACGCCGGGGCCGCACTCTCCCCTACCCCCGCCGGTACCCAGGAGCCGTGGAGGCGGGCAGTGTCGAGCGCAGCCGAGCAAGAGGCGGTGGATGCCGCCGCCGTGGAGTCAGCGGAGCCGGTGTCGGTGGAGGCGGCGCCGGTGGAGGGCGTCGAGGGCGTGGCGGTCGTCGCCGTGGACACGGCCGGAGCCGTGAACGCGCTGCGGGGCGCCGTCGCCGCGCCGGCGGTCGCGCACGTCAACGGCCGGCCGGCCGGGGCCGCGGGAGCGGACCGCGAGCCGGCCTTACGGGCCGTCACGCGTCCGGGGCCCCCGGTGTGGCCGGGGTCCTCGCACCCGCTGGGGGCGCGGTACCGGACCGGCCCGGACGGTACGGCGGGCACCAACTTCGCGCTGTGGGCACAGGGCGCGGAGGCCGTGGAGCTGTGCCTCTTCGACGCGGAGGGCGCCGAGACGCGGTGTGCGCTGACCGAGCTGACGCACGAGATCTGGCACGGCTTCCTGCCGGGCGTGCGCCCCGGGCAGCGGTACGGGTTCCGGGTGCACGGCCGCTGGGACCCGTGGACGGGGGCCCGGTTCAATCCGGCGAAGCTGCTGCTGGACCCGTACGCGCGGGCCGTCGACGGGGACTTCGCGCTGCCGCCGGAGGTGTACGGGCACGTCCGGGACTGGCCGCAGCAGTACATCGCGGACACCGTGCGCGACGACCGCGACTCGGCGCCGTACGTCCCCAAGGGGGTCGTCGTCCACGATGACGACGACTGGGCGGACGACGTCCGGCCGAAGACCCCGTGGGCCGATTCGGTGATCTACGAGCTGCACGTGCGCGGGTTCACGATGCGCCATCCGGGTGTTCCCGAGGAGCTGCGCGGCACGTACGCGGGCCTGGCCCACCCGGCGGCGGTGGAGCACCTGACGCGGCTCGGGGTGACGGCGGTCGAACTGCTGCCGGTGCACCAGTTCGCGCACGAGGACCACCTGCTGCGCCGCGGGCTGCGCAACTACTGGGGGTACAACTCGATCGGCTACTTCGCCCCGCACGCCGGCTACTCCTCGTCCGGGACGGCCGGGCAGCAGGTCGGCGAGTTCAAACGGATGGTGAAGGCCCTGCACGCGGCCGGGATCGAGGTCATCCTCGACGTGGTCTACAACCACACCGCGGAGGCGGGCGAGCTGGGCCCGACGCTGTCGCTGCGCGGGATCGACAACCGGGGCTACTACCGGCTCCAGTCCGACCAGCGCCGGTACGCCGACTACACGGGCTGCGGGAACACCCTGCACGCGGGGCGTCCGCACGTGCTGCGCCTGATCACGGACTCGCTGCGCTACTGGGTGACGGAGATGGGAGTGGACGGCTTCCGCTTCGACCTGGCGGCGGCGCTGGCCCGCTCGATGCACGACGTGGACATGCTGTCGCCGTTCCTCGCGGTGATCGCCCAGGATCCGGTGCTGCGCCGGGTCAAGCTGATCGCCGAGCCCTGGGACGTGGGGTCGGGCGGCTACCAGGTGGGCGCGTTCCCGCCGCTGTGGACGGAGTGGAACGACCGCTACCGGGATGCCGTGCGGGACTTCTGGCGGGGCGCGCTGCCCGACGTCCGGGACCTCGGGTACCGGCTGTCGGGCTCCAGCGACTTGTACGCGTGGGGCGGCCGGCGGCCGTACGCGTCGGTGAACTTCGTGACGGCGCACGACGGTTTCACCCTGCGCGACCTGGTGTCGTACGAGCGCAAGCACAACGACGCCAACGGGGAGGCGGGCCGCGACGGGACCAACGACAACCGCTCGTGGAACTGCGGTGTGGAGGGGGACCCGCCGGGGGGCGCGGACCCGCGGATCGGGGTGCTGCGCCGGCGGCAGCTGCGCAACCTGCTGACCACGCTCCTGCTGTCCACGGGGGTGCCGATGCTCGTGGCGGGCGACGAGTTCGGCCGCACCCAGGGCGGCAACAACAACGCCTACTGCCAGGACAACGAGACGGGCTGGGTGGACTGGTCGCTGCTGGAGGACCCGGCGTGGCGGGAGCTGTTCGCCCTGGCCGCGCGGCTGGTGGCGCTGCGCCAGGAGCATCCGGTGCTGCGCCGCAGGGCGTTCTTCTCGGGGCGGCCCCAGGGCGCGGACGGGCTGCGGGACCTGGCCTGGTTCACCCCGGCGGGCACGGAGATGACGGAGCGGGACTGGTACGCGCCGGCCGCCGCGCTCGGGATGTACCTGTCGGGGCGGGACATCCCGGGCCGTGACGAGCGGGGGCGGCAGGTGAGCGACGACAGCTTCCTGATGCTGCTGCACGCCGGGGACCGGCCGGTGGCGTGGGTGCTGCCGGACGCGCCGTGGGCCGCGGGGTACGAACTGGTGCTGGACACCGCGCGGGAGGACCAGGCCGCGCCTCCCGGCACCCGGCACCGGGGCGGGGAGACGCTGACGGTCCCGGCCCGGTCGGTGCTGCTGCTGCGGGTGGCTGACTGAGGTCCCGGGGCCGGGGGCCGCTCCGGGCCCGGGCCGGGTCCGATCCGGGCCCGGGTGAAGGCGGGCCCTGGGGGGGGCCGGCCGGCACTGCGGCGGCCGCTGTACGGGGTGGCCGTCGGGGCCTCGGCGCAGCCCTGCCGCTCGTGGCGCTCGCGCTGCGACTGCCGGTGGCGGTGACGGCGGGCGCCTACTTCGCCGCGGCGGCGTCGCCGACCTGTGCGTACTGCTGCTCCCGGACGTCCGCCGGGAACGGGAGCCGGAACCGTCACTCGCCCTGCGATGATGTGTGCCCTCGTACACACGTGCACCCGTACACGTGTGCCACCGCACGGATCAGGGGTACGCATGGCGAAGGTCGGGACCGCGCTGCGGGAGCTGCGCGGGGCGCAGAAGTCGGCGAAGGGCGTGTCGCTCTACTCGCGCTTCGTCAACCGGCCCGCCGGGCGCTACCTCGCCGCCGTGTCGTACGCGCTCGGACTGACACCGAACCAGGTGACGCTGGTCAGCGCCGCCTTCAGCTTCGCCGCCGTCGCGGCCGTCGCGCTCGCCGCGCCCTCGTGGGGGCTGGGCGTCACGGTGTGGGCCGCGCTCGCGGTCGGGTTCGCCTTCGACTCCGCCGACGGTCAGCTGGCCCGGCTGCGCGGGGGCGGCAGCGCCGCGGGCGAATGGCTCGACCACGTCGTGGACTGCGCCAAGCTGACCGCCCTGCACACCTGCGTGCTCATCGCCTTCCACCGCTTCCCCGATGCGTACGGGACGGGCGGGAACGGCTGGCTGCTGGTGCCGCTCGGCTTCCAGTTCGCCTCGGTCGTCACCTTCTTCGGCGGGCTGCTGACCGAGAAGCTCAAGCCCAAGCCGGCCCCGGGGAGCCCCGCCGCCGCACCGTCGACGGTGCGTGCGGTGGCGCTGCTGCCCGTGGACTACGGGGTGTTCTGCCTGGTGTTCCTGGTGCTCGGGAGCGGCGGGCTGTTCCGCTGGGCGTACGCGGGACTCGGCGCGTGCGCCGCGCTGTTCCTGCTGGCGTTCCTCGCGAAGTGGTTCCGGGAGCTCAGCGCCGTTCCGCGCTGAGCGGCTCGGACAGCGCGTCCAGCGCCCGGCGCAGCTGGGTGCTGGAGGTGTGCACCGTGTAGGGGAAGTAGACGACGTCGACGCCCACGGCGGCGAAGTCCCTCTCCAGCTTGTCGCCCTTGGGGGTGCCCCGCCAGTCGTCCCCCTTGAAGATCACGTCGAAGCGGACCTGCTTCCAGGTCTCGACCTTGTCCGGGACCGTTTCGACGAACGCCGCGTCCACGTACTTCACGCTACGGACGATTTCCAGCCGCTCGACGAGCGGGATCATCGGGCGCCGCCCCTTGGCCAGTTCCGCCATCTCGTCGGAGACCACCCCGGCGACCAGGTAGTCGCACTGACTCCGGGCGTGCCGAAGGATATTGAGGTGTCCGATATGGAACAGATCGTAGGCGCCCGGGGCATACCCGACCCGGTACGGTCTGCGCGCAGCTGCGCCAAGTTCGGACATGTCGCGCTCCGTCATGAGTTACCCCCCAGCAGCCGCACCCCCCGGTGCAGCGGATCAGCAGACAATAGCGTGCACGTTCCCCACCCTGCCGGTGAACGAATAGGGTGACGTGCGCATCATCCTGGGGAGAAGGGGACGTTCAGTGTCGAGATCCGGTCACCGGCGGCTGCTGCTGGTTTCCACGAATTACGCACCCGAGCACGCGGGGATTGGGCCGTACGCCACCCAGATCGCGGAGCACTGGGCGGATCTCGGCCACGACACCCACGTCCTCGCCGGCATGCCGCACTACCCGTCGTGGTCGCTGGAGCCGGAGTACAAGGGGGCGCTGCGGCGCACGGAACGGCGCGCGGGGGTCACGGTGCACCGGCGCGCGCACACCGTGCCGCCCCGTCAGACCGCCGTCAGGCGGGCCCTTTTTGAAGGATCGATTCTGCTGCACGGCGCCGTGGCCCCGCCCCGGATGCCCCGCCCCGACGCGGTCATGGCCCAGATGCCCAGCCTGGCCGGCGGTGTCCTCGCCGCCCGGCTCGCCGCGCGCTGGAAGGTCCCGTTCGTCCCCGTCGTCCAGGACCTGATGGGCGCGGCCGCCGCGCAGAGCGGGATCAGCGGCGGCGACAAGGCCGCCGCGATCGCCGGGCGCGCGGAGGCGTACGCCCTGAAGCGGGCCACCCTCGTCGGCGTCATCCACGAGACCTTCGTGGACCGGGTCGTCGGCATGGGAGTGGACCCGGGGAGGATCCGCCTCGTGCCGAACTGGTCGCACGTCCAGCAGCCCACCAAGCCGCGCGGCCAGACCCGGCGCCACCTCGGCTGGGGCCCCGGCGAGCCGGTCGTCCTGCACTCCGGGAACATGGGCCTCAAGCAGGGGCTGGAGGTGCTCGTCGGCGCCGCCCGCCTCGACCCCGGCGTCCGTTTCGTCCTCATGGGCGACGGCAGCCAGCGCGCGGCCCTCGCCGACCTCGCGGCAGACGTGCCGAATCTGGACATCATCCCCCCTGCCGCCGACGGAGAGTTCCCGGATATCCTCGCGGCGGCGGACGTGCTCGCCGTGACGCAGCACGCCGCCGTGCTCGACATGAGCGTGCCGTCCAAACTGACCTCGTACTTCCAGGCAGGCCGACCCGTCATCGCCTCCGTGGCGGCGGAGGGCGGCACGGCCCAGGAAGTGGAACGCTCGGGCGCGGGGGTGCTCGTACCACCGGAGGACCCCCACGCCCTGCTGAAGGCCGTACGGGCCCTCGCCGAGGACCCCGAGGGCGCGGATGCCCTGGGGGCGGCCGGGCCCCGCCACGTGGCGGCCCACCTGAGCCGTGACGCGGGCCTGGCCCGCATCGACGCACTGATAGACGAAGCACTTGGGGGTCCGCAGCCGTGATCGAGACGAACCGCCCCGCGGCGGTCCCGGCGGAGGACGAACCGGACCTCCTCAGGGACCAGTTCAAGCAGCTACTGCGCTACCGCCGCCTCCTGGGTGCGGGCGTCGGCATCGGCCTGCTGGGCGGCGTCTACCTCGGCATCTCCACGTCCGACACCTACGTCGCGACCGCGGACATCGTGCTGCGCGCGCCCACCGACGACCCGTTCAACCCGAGCCTGGCGCCCGACAAGGCGATCAACATCGGCTCGGAGCGACAGGTCGCGCTGAGCTCCTCCATAGCCAACGAGGCCGCGAAGAAACTCGGCGTGACCTCGAAGGACTTCGCCGGGCTGCGCAGCGGCCTCCAGGTGACCAACCCGCCGCAGACGATGGTGCTGCGCTTCACCTACACCGCGTCCTCCCCGAAGGAGGCCGCCACCCGCGCCAACGCGATGACCGAGGCGTACCTGCTCAAGCGGCAGGAGTCCCTCGACGTCACGCGCGACAAGATGGTCAAGGGCTACCAGGACCAGCGCGACCCGATCGCCAAGAACCTCGACGATCTCGTCAAGCAGATCAACTCCATGCCGGCCGGCACGGGCCGCGACGCCGCGTACGCCTCGAAGACCGACCTGCAGAGCAAGGTCAACACCCTCAACGGCAACATCGCCAAGCTCCAGGCCCTGGACATGAGCCCGGGCCGGGTCACCAGCCCCGCGACCCCGCCGTCCGGCACCGACGGACCCGGCATCCCGATGTCGCTCGCGCTCGGCGCGGCCGTGGGCCTCGCCCTCGGTCTGCTCGCCGCGTGGGTCCGGCTCGTCTTCGACCCCGCACCGCGCTCCGAGGGCGATGTCGCGCGGGCGCTGCGGGCTCCCGTGCTGGGCTACCTGCCGCGGCCCAAGACCGGCGGCGGCCCGCTGCTCGCGGCCGGCGAGGAAGACCCCCGGCTCGCCGAGGAGTTCCGGTCGGTGGCCTTCCGGCTCGCCTACGACTCCCGTTTCGCCGACCGGCGCCGACTGCTGGTCGTCGCCCCGCGCGGCAGCAGCGAGACCGCCGCGGCGGCGGCCGTGAACCTGGCCGCCTCCTTCGCGGAGACCGGCAAGGACGTCCTGCTCATCGAGGCCGACCTGCGCACGCCGGTGCTGGCCAGCCAGCTGCCGACCGGGGCCGGACGCCCGCGCTGGAGCCAGTCGACCGGCGGCCAGGCCGCCGGCGGGCACTCCGCCGCGCACGGCGAGTCCGACTGGCCCGACGGCCGCCAGCTCGTCGTCGACGCCGGCGAGTCGGGCGCCTTCGACCTTATCCCGGGGGAGCCGGTCCGCAACGTGGCCCGCGCGCTGACCTCTTCGCGCGCCACCCGGCTGATCTCCGAGGCCGACTCCCCCAACTCCACGGTCGTCGTGCTCGCGCCGCCGGTGCTCTCGTACGCCGACGCCCTCGCCCTCGTCGACCGCGTCGACGGCGTCCTGGTCGTGTGCGACCCGCGCGCCGTCCACCGCAGCGACCTGTCCCGGATCCGCGAGCTGATCAGCGGCGCCGGCGGCACCGTGCTCGGCGCGGTGCTGCACGCCCCGCTGCCCGGCGAGAAGCGCGGCCGGAGCGGACGCGGCGGCAAGGCGACCGGCTCCGACGCCCCGGCGCAGGCCTCCCGGCCGTCCGCGCCGCAGCCGCTGACGCGGCAGCCGGACCAGGAACACCGGCAGGCCGAGCCGGAGCAGCACATCCCCGGCGACGGCACGGACACGGTGGCCCTGCGCACGGTGCGCATGGGCCGCAGATGAGCAGGCGCGGCCTCGCCGCCGTCTCCTCGGTCCTGGACCAGGCAGCGTCCAGCGCCACCAACATCCTGGTGCTGGTGCTGGCCGCACGGCTGTCCTCGGCGTCCGGCTTCGCCGACTTCTCGATGGTGTACGTGACGTTCAGCGTGCTCCTCGGGCTGAACATGGCGTACGTCGGCCAGACGGTGGTGCTGGAGAAGGACGAGGACCGCCTGGGCGCGGTCTGCCGTTCGGCCCCGGCCTTCACCGCGGCGGCCTCGGCGGCGGCGGGTGCGGCGCTGGCCGTCGTCGGCGCCGCCCTGCCCGGGGACGGGGGCCGGGGCTTCCTCGCGCTGGGCCTCGTCCTGCCGCTGGTGCTCGTCCAGGACGGGCTGCGGTACTGCTTCTCCGTGCTGCGCACGCCCGAGCGGGCACTGGCCGCGGACGCCCTGCGGCTGGTCTGCGTGGTCGCCGCGCTGCTGCTCCAGCCCGAGGGGGCCTCGGCGGGGCGGCTGGTGCTGGTGTGGGGCGTCTCGGCGCTTCCGGCGCTCGCGCTGGGCCTGTGGCTGCTGCGCCCGTACGTACGCGGGGCGCGGGCCGACCTGCGGCCGTACCTGCGGCGGGGCCACCTGGGACAGCGGTTCGTGGTCGAGTTCGCGGTGGGCAACGGCTCCAGCCAGCTCGCGGTGCTCGGCCTCGGCGTCTTCGCCACGCCGCTGGCGGTGGGCGCGCTGCGGGGTGCGACGACCCTGTTCGGGCCGCTGAACGTGCTGTTCAACTCGGCGAACGCGTTCGGGCCGCCGATCGTGGGGCGGGCTTCGGGCAAGCGGGGCGTGATCCGGCTGACCGTGCTGATGGGCGCGGTGCTGGCGGTGCTCGGCGCCGGCTGGGCCGCGGCCCTGTACGCGCTGCCCGCCGACCTGGGGCGCCGGCTGCTGGGCGAGACCTGGGCCGCGGCCTCGGCCCTGCTCCCCGCGACGGGGGCCCAGTACGCGGTGATGGGCCTGGGCACCTGCGCCCTGCTGACCCTGCGGGTGCTCAACCCGAGGGCGACGCTGTCCCTGCAGGTGGTGTTCTCGCTGTTGTCGGTGGCGCTGCTGCTCGGCGGGTACGCGGTGTGGGGCGTGTCCGGCGCCGCGTGGGGGCTGGCCGCGGGCTCGGCCCTGAAGGCCGCGGCGGCCTGGCTGCGCGTCTCCCGGACCCCGGCGCCGGCCGCGGCCGTCACCACCGCGGCCTGACCTGCCGGGCCTTGCGCTGCGCGCAGGGCGGGCGGCGGGTCAGCGGGTCAGCGGGTCAGCGGGTCAGCGGGTCAGCGGGTCAGCGGGTCAGCGGGTCAGCGGGTCAGCGCAGCGTGGTCGACCTGTCCTGGCGGTACGTCGCCACCAGCGCGAGGCACAGGCCCGCGATCGCGACGCGGCCGGAGGCCTGGAGCAGCGGCCCGCGCAGCAGGATGAACGAGTAGCCCGCGACCAGCGGGACCACGACCGAGATCAGGCTGCCCGGCGGTGTCCTGCGCGTGGCGCGTTTCGCGTACCGGCGGTCCACGCGCGCCGCGGCGTACCCCATGCCCAGCAGCCCGGCGCCCATCCCCAGCGGCCCGAAGTCGAGCCACAGCTCCGCCCAGATCGGCGAGGAGAGGTTGGTGTTGACCGTCCCCATCCACTCGCCGACCATCACGCCGGTGTCCTTCGGCTTGCCGGGCCACACCGAGCGCGGCACCGCGAAGAAGACGGATCCGGCGAGCTGGCGCCCGTACAGGTGCCCGGGCCCGGAGTTCGAGTAGGTGATGGTGTTCGCGAACATGCCGATCTGGTCGTAGTCCTTGAGCGCCATCGGCTCCAGGAACGACGTCGTCTCGACGGGCTTGTAGTTCTTCTCGTCGTAGCGGAAGCGGTCCGCGAAGGGGAACACGAGCAGGGCGATCACCACGGCCATCGACAGCGCCACCCGGTACATCGCGGCGCTCACCGGGAAGACGGTGAACAGCAGCGCGAACATGACCGTGAGGAACCAGTACCGCGGGTTGGAGACCGGGTTGTTGACCACCAGGTTCACCAGGGCCAGCGCGCCCCAGGTGACGATGACCGAGACCTTGCGGCGGGCGTACGTCGAGGTGATCAGCCAGCGCGTGTACATCAGCAGGGCGAGCAGCGCCGGCACGGTGCCGAAGCCGCGCAGGAGGGCTTGGCCCGCCTGGCCGTCGCCGTTGGAGACGCCCGCCTCCTGGATGCCCGCGATGATCTCCTGGCGGCTGGAGAAGAAGACCGCCGGACCGCCGAGCTTCACGATGAAGGCGGCGCTGCCCAGGAAGGCGAGGCCGGTGAGCAGTTGGAGGCGGCGCCGGTGGGCCATGACCGGCCGCGGCTCCTTCTGGGAGCCGCCCGCCCGGCCCGCCGGCCGGTGGCGGGCCAGCAGGACGCCGACGTCGAACGCCGTGCAGCCGAGCAGGACCAGGCCGATCGCGGCGGTGAGGTCGGAGCGGGCGCCGACCACCGGGGTCGGGACCCGGCCGAGGACGGCCTGCGCGAGCGGGGCCACGCCCATCGCCATGTAGACGAACAGCCAGAAGGAGCCCTGGAGGAGCTTGCGGCGGCTGGTGAGGACCATCGCGGAGAGCCGGGCGCCCGCGTACATCGTGAGCAGGAGCTGGAGCCAGAAGGCGGCGTCGCGCTGGCCGTCGCCGGACTGGACGGCGACGAACAGCGGCAGGAAGACGGTGAAGCCGAGGATGAGCGGGACGGACAGCGCGCGGGACAGCAGGGTGCGCGGAGTGGTGACCTTGCCCCATTTGTTCTCGTCGTCGAGGTCGCGCACCGGCGGGGTGACGGAGGGCTTGCGTATGTCCGTTGCCACTGCCGCCCCCACCCCATGTGCCTGGTCCGCGCGCAGTCTAGTCTGAGCGGGCGGCGCCCGGGGAGGCGCGCCTGCCGAGCACGACGAGGGGCGACAGTTGCGCGATCTTCCTGCCTTCACGCTGGCCGGTTACGACAAGGGGCGCGGGCTGCTGACGCAGGCGCTGTGGTTCGCGGTGATGAACACGCTGTTCATGGCGTGGTTCTGCCCGGCCCGGCTGCGGGTGGCACTGCTGCGGGCGTTCGGTGCGCGGATCGGCGAGGGCGTGCTGATCCGGCACAGAGTGCGGGTGCTGTGGCCGTGGAAGCTCACCGTCGGCGACCACACGTGGATCGGCGAGGGCGCCTGGGTGCTGAACCTGGAGCCGGTGACCATCGGGGCGAACGTGTGCGTCTCGCAGGAGGCGATGCTGTGCACCGGGTCGCACGACCACCGGGCCGCGGGCTTCCGCTACCGCAACGCGCCGATCGTGGTCGAGGACGGCGCGTGGGTGGCCGTACGGGCGACCGTGCTGGCCGGGGTCACGGTGGGCCGCTGCGCGGTGGCGGGTGCCGGATCGGTGATCCACAGAAACCTTCCTGCACTGACGCTGCAGACGATGGACGGGCAGCGCCGCCCGGTCGAGGAGCCCAAGTGAGAGTCCTGCACGCCGTCACGCTCCACTCCCCCTCGCACGCGTTCGGCGGGCCCGTCCGGGTCGCGCTGAACCTGGCCAAGGGGCTGCGGGAACGCGGCCACGAGGCCGGTCTGCTCGCGCTCGGCGAAGGCTTCCCCGACCCGTGGCCGACCTCGGTGGAGGGTGTCCCGGCGAAGCTGTACCCGGCCCGGCGCATCCTCCCCCTCGGCTTCAGCGGAATGACCTCGCCGGCCCTGCTGGCCTCGGCGGGCCGGCTGGTGCGGGACGCGGACGTGGTCCACGTCCACCTCGCGCGGGACCTGGTGACCCTTCCGGTGGCCCTCGCCGCGCTGCGGGCCGGCAAGCCGCTCGTGCTCCAGACCCACGGGATGGTGGACCCGAGCAGGAGGCTGCTGGCGAAGGTGCTCGACGCGGTGGCCGTACGCCGGCTGCTGCGCGGCGCGGACGCGGTGCTGTACCTGACCCCGCACGAACGCGAGGGCCTCGACGCGGTGGTGGGCGCCCCGCTGGCCCGGGCCGTCCGGCTGGTCAACGGCACCCCCGCGCAGGACGAGCGGCCGGCCCCGGCCGGTCCCCCGCGCATCCTCTACTCGGCGCGCCTGCAGGCCCGCAAGCGACCGGTGGACTTCGTGGACGCGGCCCCGGCGGTCCTGGCGGCGCACCCGGACGCGGAGTTCGTGGTGGCCGGGCCGGACGAGGGCGAACTGGCCGCCGTCCGGGCACGGATCACGGAACTGGGACTCACCTCCCGCTTCACGGTGCCGGGGGCGCTCTCCACCGCCGAGGTCCTGACGGAACTGGGACGGGCCCACGTCTACGTCCTGCCGTCGGTGGACGAGCCGTTCCCGATGTCGGTGCTGGAGGCCCTGTCGGTGGGTGTCCCGTCGGTGGTCACGCACTCGAACGGGCTGGCCCGCGACATCGCCGGCGCGGGAGCCGGCCGGGCGGTCGCCCCGGGCCCGGCCGGCGTCGCCGAAGCCGTCCTCGCCCTCCTGGAGCCGCAGGCCAACGCGACGGCCTCCCGGGCGGCCCGCGAACTGGCCGCGGAGTCCTTCTCGATGGACGCGGTCCTGGACACCCTCCTGGGCGTCTACGGGCGCATCACCCGCTGAACCCGCGGTTCGGGGCGCGGGGTTGAGGGCAGTCGTGCGTCTCCCTCCGGGTCACAGCTCGCGGTGGGTTTCGTCGACCACCGGGAGGGCCGCCGCGCGACGGCGCCTGAAGACGCTCGCGTAGACGGCGAGTCCGATGGCGCCGGCCGCCATCATGATCAGGCCGACGACGTCGAGGTTGACGCTCTCCATCTGCCAGTCCGTCGCGAACGTGAGGATGGCCCCCACGACGATCAGCGCGATGCAGCCGCCGATGCCTCCCATGTGAACCGCCTCCGAGTCGTTGTCGTCTGACGGCGCGGCTACCCCCGGTCCGCGAACGAAAACGCCGCCCCGGCCCGGAGTCCGGGCGGGGCGGCGTCTCGTCGGCGCGGGAGGCGCGCTACGCGGGGATCCAGGCGTAGCAGCCCGTCGACGTGAACTCCGCCGTGCCCGGCGGGACGTTCGCCGTGATCTTGTCGCCGGCCTTCGGCGCCGTCTCCGGGCCCGAGGCCAGGACGGCTCCGTCCTTGCCCTTCGCCTCCCAGGTGCACGTCGTGTTCTGGGTCAGCGCGCGGTACGTGCCCGCCGCGGGCGACTGGCGGGTGCCGTCACCGAAGCCCTTGGACGCCGCGTCCAGGATCGGCTTCTGCTCCGGGCACAGGTACGTGATCGCGTCCTTCGCCCCCGGGATCTCCCCGGCGACGATGGCTCCGGTCGCCGCGTCCTTGTCGTGCTTCGCGGTGCGCTCCACCCGCTGGCAGGACTCCTGGCCGGTCTGGAGGACCGCCGCCGGGTCCGTCTTCTCGGGGACCCGTCCGCTCAGGTACTGCTTCTCGTTCGGCTTGAAGCTGCCCGTCTTGGGGGTGATCTTCGCGTCCGGCAGGACCGGGCCGGTCGGCTTCGCGCCGGGGGCCACCGGCGACGCCGAGGCGTCCGCCGGGTCCGTGACCGACGACGCGGCCGGCGGCTTCGGCTTCGCGTCCGCGGCGTCGGCCTTGCCGCCGCCGTCCGAACTGCAGGCGGTCAGGGTCAGAGCTGCGGCCAGCAGAACAGCAGCCGCGGCGGAGCGTCGGTACATCAGGGGCTCCTGTACGTGCCAGTTGATCGGTTGCGATAGGGGTGCGGGGCCCGGCCGTGTCGCGCGCCGGGCCCCGCACTGCCGTTCAGGCGGTTACTTCGGGCCGAAGGTGAGGACGAGCTGCGGAGCGGCGTCCGCCGCCGTCGACTCCGAGGACCAGATCCACAGCGGGTCGGTGCCCGTGCTCGTCAGGGCCATGCTGTAGCTGCTGCCCAGCGCCGCGGAGAGCGTGGCGGTGTCCAGCGGCGTGCTCGCCGTCGCCGAGCCGTCCGGCACGCTCGCGAACGATCCGAGCTCGGTGGTGCCGAGCGCGGGCTTGGTGGTGAACGTCGTGGTCGCACCGCTCCAGGTGCCGGTGACCGGAACCACGGACACCTTGTCGGCCGTACCGGCGTTCGCCTGGGTCGACGTCTTGATCTGGAGCGCGGCGGACTTCAGGACCTGCCCGGCCGGCGCGGCCGGCAGGTTGAAGCGCAGATACGTCTCGTACGCCGAGGTGCCGCGGACGGCCAGAGAGGTGGTGGCGCCGTTGGCGGCGCTCGGAGCGCCCTGGTTGACGTAGGTGTCCTCGGTCGCGGAGACCTTGGAGACCGAGTCGGAGGGTACCTTGGCCAGGTCGTAGTGGTTCTTGGCCTGGGCCGCGGTGAGCGCCTTCGGGTAGACGGCCGTCTCGTCGATCTGGCCGGCGAAGAAGTTGCTCGTCGGCTTGGTCGGCCAGCTGCCGAGGTTGTCGCCGCCGACGTGCCAGAAGCCCTCGTAAGAGGCGGAGCTGGTGACGTTCAGCGTGCCCTTGCTCTGGCCGTCGACGATGAGCTCCATGCCGCTCGCGCCCATGGAGCCGACGACGTGGTGCCACTTGTTGTCGTTGTACGTGTCGAACAGCCCGGTGGTGATGGTGCGGGTCGAGCCGTTGTAGACGCCGAAGACCAGACGACCGGTGTTGGTCATGTAGATCTGCTTGTCGTACGTGCCGCTGCTGCGGTCGGTGTTGTTGCCGAAGCCGATCAGCTTGCCGCCGCGCGTGGTGCTCGTCTTGAACCAGGTCTCGACGGCGAACGCGTTGCCCACCGTCTGGCGGTGGTCGCTGTACACCTGCTGGCTGGTGCCGTTGAAGCCCATGGCCGTGCTGGCGCCGGTGATCGCACCCGGAGTCTGGCGCAGGGCCGGGGCGTTGAGCTGGATGCCGCTGGTGTTGCCGTTCACGGAGGAGTCGGCGACGTACGGGCTGACGGTGTCGTCGTAGCGCCAGTACAGGGTGGCGCCGTCGGTGCGGACCTGGTCCGGGTAGGACTGGACCGAGGACGGGACGGTGACCGAGGCGGTGGCCGACAGGGCGCTGGTGTTGCCCGCCGCGTCGGTGGCCGTCACGCGGTAGGTGTACGACTGGCCGGCCTTGACCGTGGTGTCGTTCCAGGAGGCCTGCGGGCGCTGCCACTCCAGGGAGTCGGCGGCGACGGTCGCGATCGGGGTCGACGAGCCGTTGCGGTAGATGCGGTACGTCAGCTTGCTGTCGTCCGCGTCGTAGCTGGTGCGCCAGCGGACCTGGACCTCACCGGGCTTGACGCTTCCGGCGCTCGCGACCGGTGTCGTCGGGGCGCCGACGTCGCCGGTGGAGGCGAAGCGGGTGAGCGCCTGCTGCGGCTTGCCGTTGATGGCGGTGAACTCACCGCCGGCCCACATGTACTTGACGTCGTTCTTCTCGGCGATGGTCATCGCGCGCGGGCCGATGCCCTCGCCGATGCCGTCGTTGGCGGTCGGGTGCCAGCCGAGCTTGCGCGGGCTGCGCACGAAGCCGTCCACGGGCGCGGGGGCGGCGCCCTCGTAGTCGGT
This sequence comes from Actinobacteria bacterium OV450, assembly GCA_001298555.1. Lineage (GTDB taxonomy): Bacteria > Actinomycetota > Actinomycetes > Streptomycetales > Streptomycetaceae > Streptomyces. The sequence goes on along the minus strand of LJCW01000253.1, from coordinate 30,883 downwards.
CAGCTGCGCGTTGAAGAAGTTGCGCTTGCCGTCGGGGAACTGTCCTTCGAGGGAGCAGTCGTGGGCGTGCGAGGAGCTGTACAGCACGCCGTCGTACGGCAGCACGGCCTGGGTCGCGCCGAGGCAGCGGTCGCGCCACTTCTCGTTGAAGTCGCTGAGGTTCAGGCCGATGCGGCCGTCGAAGACGCCGCCGCCGGAGCCCTCGTTGCCGGTGTAGAAGCCGGTCGCGTCGGTGGCGATGTCCTTGACCACGGAGTTCGACGGGATGTTGCCGTACGTCTTGACGACGGCGCCGGTGGTGGCGTTCACGACGGCCAGTGCGTGCGTGTTCTTCCCGTTGACCGTGAAGAAGTCACCGCCCAGCAGGACGTTCTTGCCGTCCGGGGTGACCTCGATCGCGCGGCCGGGCTCGTCGGCGTCGGCGACGAAGGGCTTGAGCGCACCGGAGCCGGCGTCGACGGCGGCGAACCGCTCGCGGGTCTGGCCCTCGACCGTGCCGAAGTCGCCGGCCGCGTAGAGGGTGTCGTCCGTGACGGCGAGTCCGCGCACGGTGGCGGGGAAGCCCGGGTGGAAGGAGGCCTTGGGCGTGCAGCTCGCGATGTCGATCGCGGCGAGGCTGGAGACCGGGGTGCCGTTGACGGCGCCGAAGTAGCCGCCGGCGTACAGGGTCTTCTTGTCCTTGGAGACGGCCAGCGCGCGCACGGTCGCGGATCCGTCGGCCCCGGTGAAGGCCAGCTTGCACGAGGTCGGGTTGCCCGTCGCGGCGTCGAGCGCCACGAAGTTCACCGCTTCCTGTTCGGCGCCGATGGTGCCGTCGGGCGGGCGGACGGCCGAGAAGGTGCCGCCCGCGAAGACGGTGCCGTTCGCCTCGGCCATCGCGAAGACGACGCCGTTGGGCTGCCAGGTCGGCAGTTCGTCGGCGGTGAATGCCACGGGAGGCGTGATGGCGGACGCCTCGGGCATCAGCACCAGACCTATGCCGGTGCCGGCCCCGGCCAGTGACAGGACGAGGGCAGCAGTCAGCCCTCTGGATCTACGCATGAGCCCCCCAGGGCAATCGCCCGGTTTGATGGCTGGAACTATCCGAACAGCCATATGTACTGGCGCAGACTAGGGCTCCCGCGAGGACCCGGTCACCTCCCTTGACCCATTGCATACCAACTTGGAATCAATGGCCCAGCTCGGAGGGTGCGCTACGGACATACGGCAGGTTTGCCCCGGCCACATCCACTGATACCAGCGGAGATGACCGGGACACGGCAAATCGTAGGGGAAATATAAGACGTTCAGCGGTCGATGCGGACCGTCACGCCCGCCAGTTGGTCCTCGACCTGCCGGATATCGGCGTCGACCATGATCTGCGCCAGTTCGGCCACGAGCACCGTCGGCTTCCAGCCAAGCAACTCATTGGCCTTGGAGGCGTCGCCGATGAGGGCGTCGACCTCGCTCGGGCGCTCGTACTTGGGGTCGTAGCGCACGTGCTCGGCCCAGTCGAGGCCCGCGTGCGCGAAGGAGGACTCCACGAACTCGCGGACCGTGGCGGCCACGCCCGTGGCGACGACGTAGTCGGTCGGCTCGTCCTGCTGGAGCATCCGCCACATCGCGTCGACGTACTCCGGGGCGTAGCCCCAGTCGCGGACCGCGTCGAGGTTGCCGAGGTAGAGGTGCTCCTGGAGACCGGCCTTGATCCGGGCAACCGCGCGGGTGATCTTGCGGGTCACGAACGTCTCGCCGCGGCGCGGGGACTCGTGGTTGAAGAGGATCCCGTTGACGGCGAACATGTCGTACGCCTCGCGGTAGTTGACCGTGGTCCAGTACGCGAACACCTTGGCGGCGCCGTACGGGCTGCGCGGGTGGAACGGGGTCTGCTCGTTCTGCGGCGGCGGGGTGGCCCCGAACATCTCCGAGGACGACGCCTGGTAGATGCGGGTGTCCACGCCGCTGGCCCGGATCGCCTCCAGCAGCCGCAGGGCGCCGAGGCCGGTCACGTCGCCGGTGTAGAGGGGGGCGTCGAAGGACACCCGCACGTGCGACTGGGCGCCGAGGTTGTAGACCTCGTCGGGCTTGATCTCCCGGAGCAGGTTGACCAGCGCGACCCCGTCGGACAGGTCGGCGTGGTGCAGGACGAAGGACCGGTTGGCGGTCTGCGGGTCCTGGTAGATGTGGTCGATCCGCTCGGTGTTGAAGCTGGAGGACCGCCGCACCAGGCCGTGCACCGTGTAGCCCTTGGAGAGCAGCAGCTCGGAGAGGTACGAGCCGTCCTGCCCGGTGACGCCCGTTATCAGTGCGGTCTTGCCCATGTGGGTCCCCCTGGGGGTCGTGTCGGTCTGTTCTGGTGAGGCATGGCCTCGGGGGCGGGGCGGCGGTGCGGTCCGCCGGTGGGTGGGCCCGTACCCCGCGGGTGACGGGGTCCCGCCAGCCCGGCGGGTGGTCGCGCCCCGGTTCGCGCCGGACCTGACGGCGCGTACGGCCGCGGGGCCAAGGGGCTGGATGCGTACCGTACACGGCGCCCTCCCGCCCCCTCCGGGCGGATTGCGCCGTACCGGGCCGGGCCGGCGCGGGCCCGGGTGCGCCCGGCCGGCCGGCGGCGCCGGACCTCGTCCGCTGCCCGCGGAGGCGGACTGGCATCATCGGCGGTATGACAAGTTCGCTGCCGCTCCTGCCCCCGAACGCCCGCGTCTTCGTCGCGGGCCACCGCGGCCTCGTGGGCTCCGCGGTCGCCCGCCGGCTCACCGCCGACGGCCACGAGGTGCTCACCCGGGGCCGCGCCGACCTCGACCTGCGCGATGCCGCCGCAACCGGGGCGTACCTGAAGGACGTCCGGCCCGACGCCGTCGTGCTGGCCGCCGCCAAGGTCGGCGGGATCATGGCCAACAGCACTTATCCGGTGCAGTTCCTGGAGGACAACCTCAAGATCCAGCTCAGCGTCATCGGCGGCGCGCACGCCGCCGGGGTCGGCCGGCTGCTGTTCCTGGGCTCCTCCTGCATCTACCCGAAGCTCGCCCCGCAGCCCATCAGCGAGGACGCCCTGCTGACGGGCCCGCTGGAGCCGACGAACGAGGCGTACGCCCTGGCGAAGATCGCCGGGATCGTCCAGGTCCAGTCGTACCGCAAGCAGTACGGGGCCTCGTACATCTCGGCGATGCCCACGAACCTCTACGGGCCCGGCGACAACTTCGACCTGGAGACCTCGCACGTACTGCCCGCCCTGATCCGGCGGTTCCACGAGGCGGCCGCCGAAGGCCGCGACGAGGTCACCCTGTGGGGCAGCGGCACCCCGCGCCGCGAGTTCCTGCACGTGGACGACCTGGCGGCCGCCTGCGCGGTGCTGCTCGGCCGTTACGACGGCGACGAGCCGGTGAACATCGGCTGCGGCGAGGACCTCACCATCAAGGCCCTCGCCGAGACCGTCGCCGAAGTGACCGGTTTCCGCGGCCGGCTCGCCTGGGACACGTCCAAGCCGGACGGCACGCCGCGCAAGCTCCTGGACGTCACGCGCCTGACCTCGCTGGGCTGGAAGCCGGAGATCGGGCTGCGGGACGGTATCGCCGCCACCTACCGGTGGTGGCGCGAGCAGGGCTGAACGCAACGGGCGCGGCTCCTCAGTACGCTCCGCGGCCGTCGACGACGGCGCGGAGGGTACGGCCCATGACGTCGACGTCACTGGTGAAGGACCAGTTGTCGACGTACTGCAGATCGAGCTGGATCGTCTCGTCCCAGGACAGGTCGGACCGTCCGCTGATCTGCCAGAGCCCGGTCATGCCGGGCCGCACGGTGAGCCGGCGCAGTTCGACCTCGTCGTACTGGGCCACCTCCTCCGGCAGCGGCGGGCGCGGCCCGACGAGGGACATGTGCCCGCCCAGCACGTTGAACAGCTGGGGCAGTTCGTCCATGGAGGTGCGGCGCAGCAGCCGGCCCACCCGGGTCACCCGGGGATCGCGGCGGATCTTGAACATCAGGCCGTCGTTCTCGTTGGCCCCGGACAGCTCGTTCTTGAGCCGGTCCGCGTCCACGACCATGGTCCGGAACTTCCACATGACGAACGGGACCCCGTCGCGCCCTATGCGCTCCTGGCGGTAGAACGCCGGACCGCGCGAGCCGAGACGGATCGCCAGGACGATGCCGAGGAAGACCGGCGAGAGCAGCAGCAGTCCGAGCGCGGCCCCCGTGCGGTCGAGGACCGACTTGAGCAGGGTCTGGACGCCCCGGCTCACCGGCGGCGCCACCCGCAGCACGGCGAGCCCGCCCGCGGAGAGCGTCTCCAGCCGCTTGACGGAGACCTCCACGAGGCCGGGGAAGACGGCGAGTTCCAGCCCGGCGTCGTGCAGGGCCCAGGCGACCCTGCGCAGCCGCTCGCCGCCGATCCGCGCGCCGGGGGCGACCAGCACGAGGTCGGCGTGGTGGCTGCGGACGGCGGCGAGCACGGCGGCGGAGTCCGCGTTCGGGGCTTCGGGCGGGGTCTCGTCGAGCCGGGCCGCCACGGGCACCCCGCCTTCGAGCGGGCCGGCGCCGACCGGCACGACGCCGACGACGACGTACGGGTGGTCGGTGCGCGCGGCCAGGTGCTCGATCAGGGCGTCGGCGGCGCCGGGTTCGCCGACCACCAGGACCCGGCTGACGGCGTGGGCCTCGCGGCGGGCGGCCGAGAGGTGACGGTAGGTCAGCTTGTGGCAGGCCACGGTGATGAGGAGGGCGGGCAGGAGGGCGCCGAGGGCGGACAGCCGGGGGGTGCTCTCGCCGGTGACCACGCGGGCCACGGCCAGGACACCGATGAGAATCAGCCAGTCGTGCAGGACGGGGAGCACGCCGCGGGATTCTCCGAGCGCCCGGGAGGTGTAACGCCGGCGCACCGCCTGCACCCCGGTCCACGCCAAGGCCGCGCCGAGGGCGCAGTAGACCGGCCGGACCTGCTGTGCGGCCTGGAAGACCAGCGCCACGGGGATCGCGGCGCCGAGGAAGTCGGCGACGAGGGCGGCGGGCAGGTACCAGCGCGCCTTGTCCCCGATCCGCCTCACCGGGGCCGCAGCGAGCCCCGCCGGCTCGGCGGCTGCTGCGGCCAGTCTTTGCGCAGGAAAATGGACATGCCTCATGGGCCCCCCTGGCACGTGGTCTACGACGGCGGCGCGTGTCCGTGGCTTCCCCTGGCGACGGACATCTGGCGCACCGGGAAACAGTACGACAAACACCCGTACGACAAATGCCGATTGCGCGAACGAGATCTCTTGTTGCGCAAGTGTTAGCAACCGGTACCAACCGTTCCAGATATCGGGTAGCCCCTTCGCACGCGAAGGTGAATGGTCCGGATACCGGATACGTCTCTTCGGTCAACGAACCGTTTCCGGCCAACCTTTTGACGCGCTCCTGACATTATCGCCGCCGACTGGCACTCTTCGATCCGTTCATCGCACCAGCCTGCTCTGCCCGGAGGCCCACCCAGCCATCCGGAACCCCCCTTGCAGAAGGAGTCTGCGTTGAGTCCCACCCCCCACAGGCGTGCCACCGCGGCCGGCGCGCTCGTCGCCGCCGCAGCGCTGCTCGCCGTCGGCATACAGGCCGGCACCGCTTCCGCCGACGCCACCGCGTCGCAGGCCCGCACCGCCGCCCAGCCCAACCCGGGCGCGGCCGCCGTCAGTCTCAGCCCCTCCGAGCGTGCGACGCTCATCGCCGACGCCAACTCGACGACCGTCCAGGCGGCCAAGGCCCTCGGCCTCGGCGAGCAGGAGAAGCTGGTCGTCCGTGACGTCGTCAAGGACGCCGACGGCACCACGCACACCACGTACGAGCGCACCTACGGCGGACTCCCCGTGCTCGGCGGCGACCTGACGGTCCATGCCAAGGGCGGCGTCACCAAGAGCATCACCAGGGCGACCAACCACGAGATCAAGGTCGCGGACACCACCGCGACCGTGACCCCGGCGGGCGCCGAGGGCCAGGCCGTCTCCGCGGCGAACGCGGCCGGCTCCAAGGACGCCAAGCCCTCGAAGAGCGCCCGCAAGGTGATCTGGGCCGCCGAGGGCGCCCCCGTCCTCGCCTGGGAGACCGTCGTCGGCGGCCTCCAGGACGACGGCACCCCGAGCGAGCTGCACGTGGTCACCGACGCCAAGACCGGCGCGAAGATCACCCAGTGGCAGGCCATCGAGACCGGCACCGGCAACACCATGTACAGCGGCCAGGTCACGATGGGCACCTCGCAGTCGGGCAGCAACTACACGCTGACCGACGCAGGGCGCGGCAACCACAAGACGTACGACCTCAACGGCGGCAGCTCCGGCACCGGCAGCCTGTTCACCAACACGACCGACGTGTGGGGCAACGGCGCCGCGTCCAACCGCGCGACGGCCGGCGCGGACGCCCACTACGGCGCACAGCTGACGTGGGACTACTACAAGAACGTGCACGGCCGCAACGGCCTGCGCAACGACGGCGTGGCCCCGTACAGCCGGGTCCACTACGGCAACGCGTACGTGAACGCGTTCTGGGACGACTCCTGCTTCTGCATGACGTACGGCGACGGCACGAGCAACACGCACCCGCTGACGTCCATCGACGTGGCCGCCCACGAGATGACCCACGGCCTCACCTCGGTCACCGGCAACATGACCTACAGCGGTGAGCCCGGCGGCCTGAACGAGGCGACCTCGGACATCATGGCGGCGAACGTCGAGTTCTACGCCAACAACCCGCAGGACGTCGGCGACTACCTGGTCGGCGAGAAGATCGACATCAACGGCGACGGCACCCCGTTGCGCTACATGGACAAGCCGAGCAAGGACGGCGGCTCCAAGGACGCGTGGTACTCGGGCATCGGCGGCATCGACGTCCACTACTCGTCCGGCCCGGCCAACCACGTCTACTACCTGATGTCCGAGGGCTCCGGCGCCAAGGTCATCAACGGCGTGAGCTACAACTCGCCGACGTCGGACAACCTCCCGGTCACCGCGATCGGCCGCGACGCCGCCGCGAAGATCTGGTTCCGCGCGCTGACGGTGGGCTACTTCAAGTCGAACACCAACTACGCGGCCGCCCGCACCGCGACCCTCCAGGCCGCCGCCGACCTGTACGGCCAGGGCTCGACCACGTACAACAACGTGGCCAACGCCTGGGCGGGCATCAACGTCGGTGCGCGCATCGTCTCCGGCGTCTCGGTCACCCCGATCGCCAACCAGACCACCCAGATCAACACGGCGGTCAGCCTCCAGGTCCAGGCGACCAGCACCAACCCGGGCGCCCTGAGCTACGCGGCGACCGGCCTGCCGGCCGGCCTGTCGATCAACTCCTCGACCGGTCTGATCTCGGGCACGGCCACCACCGCGGGCACGTCCAACGTGACCGTCACGGTGACCGACTCGCAGAGCAAGACGGGCACGGCGTCCTTCACCTGGACCGTCGGCACGTCCCAGCAGAGCGTGTTCGAGAACACGAACGACTACCAGATCGCGGACAACTCGACCGTCGAGTCCCCGATCACCGTGACCCGCACGGGCAACGCCCCGAGCACCCTCAAGGTGGACGTGGACATCGTCCACACCTACGTCGGTGACCTGGTCGTCGACCTGGTCGCCCCCGACGGATCGGTCTACAACCTGCGCAACCGGACCGGCGGCAGCGCGGACAACATCGTCCAGAGCTTCACGGTGAACGCGTCCTCCGAGGTCGCCCAGGGCACCTGGAAGCTGCGGGTCCGTGACGCGGCCAGCCTGGACACCGGTTACATCAACAGCTGGAAGCTCACCTTCTGACCCCTTCGGGACAGATGAAGCACAACGGCTGACCCGAAAGACACGGGGCCGTCCGGGAGAGACCCTCCCGGACGGCCCTGTCCCATGTACTCCCGCGGTACGGGACCTGCTCCGTCTCCGGCCGCGGCGGACGTCAGCCGATGCGGGGGAAGACGAAGTCGAACACGTCGGGCCCGCCGCGGCGGTGGTCCCCCCGGTGCTCCTCGCGCTGCCCCTGGCCCTGCCCCTGCTCCTGCTCCTGGCCCTGGCCGTGCTCCTGGTCGCGGCCCTGGTCCCGGGGCTGGTCCCGGCCGTGCTCCTGCTCGCGGCCCTGCTCCTGGCCCTGGTCCTGGGGCTGGTCCTGGGGCTGGTCCTGGCGCTGCTCCCGGCCCGGCTCCGGCCCGTCCTTCGACGTGCGGCGGGCTCGGAAGCCGTCGTCGTTGCGGTAGTCGTCGTCCCAGTCGTCACGGCGGTCGTCGCGGAAGTCGTCGTGGCGGCCGCGGACCGGCGTGAAGATCGCCGAGCGGACCGAGACGTCGTTCACCCGGTCCCCCGGCTCCAGCGTCCGCTCCTCCCGCCCCGAGCATCCGCGGCCCGGGTACAGCGTGGCCCGCGCGCCGGTGTCGTTGCGCACCGACGTCGCGGGGCGGTTGGCCGAGGTGTACGTCAGCTCGTAGCAGGTGTCGTAGTTGGCCGGGTGGATCTGCGCGCGCTCGTCGTGGTCGATGATGTATTCCAGCCGGCCCAGCGTGTCGCCGTCGTCGCCGGCGAACGAGGTTCCGGCGGCGGGCAGGACGAGGGAGAGGGCGCCGAGGAGCGCTGCGGCGGTGGGTCGAAGGCGCATGGGGAGCAGTCCGTTCTGTGGGCACTGGATGCCGGTCCGGTGACATCCAGCGGGCAGCGTAGGAGCGGCAGCCCCCGCTGAACCGTTTCGGCACGCTCAGTCGTTCGAAGGTTCACCCTCCCGATCGGCGGCCTGCGCCCGGACGGTCCCGCCCCGCACCCGCTACGCGGGAGCGCGTTCGGAGACCGGGGCGTCCACGCCCGCGTCGGGCTCCCGGGCGGGGGCCTGGGCCTTCGTGCGGACCAGGACCAGCACCACCAGCGCGCCGGCCAGCCCCATCAGCCCGGAGACCAGGAACGTCCCCCGCAGCCCGCTCGCGAAGGCCTCCTCCACCCAGACCCGCGCGGCCGGGCCCGCCGCCAGCAGCTCGCCGGCGCGCCCCGAGGCCAGCGCCTCGGCCGTACCGTGCCCCTGGCCGGAGCCGCTGAGCCCGTCCGTCAGGCCGGCCTGGAAGACCGCGCCGAGCACGGCGACACCGAGCGCCATGCCCAGCTGCCGCGCGGTGTTCAGCGCCCCGCCGGCCATGCCCGCCCGCGTCGGGGCCACGGCGCCCATCGCGGCGGCGGCCAGCGCCGGGGTCGCGGCGCCCACGCCGAGGCCCGTCACCACCAGACCCGGGACCAGGGCCGGCCAGCCGTCGCCCGCGTCCGTCATCCAGGCCTGGAGCAGTGCGCCCGAGCCGATCAGCAGCAGCCCGCCGCCGATGGTCAGCCGCGCCGGGGCGCCGGGCACCAGCCGGGCGGCCACCGCGGAGACGGCGAACGAGGAGATGCTCAGCGGCACCAGCACGAGGCCCGCGGAGACCGGGCCCATCCCCTCGGCGGTCTGGAGCCACAGGGAGACGTACATCAGGTACGAGAACGCGGCCCCGGACAGCAGCAGGGCCGCGGCCATGACGCCGACGAAGGTGCGGCTGCGGAACAGCGAGAGGTCCAGCATCGGGCGGGAGCTGCGCAGCTCGACCACGACGAACGCGGCGAAGGCGGCCGCACCGAGGCCGAGCAGGCCGAGGGTGGCGGAGCCGGTCCAGCCGTCCTCGCCGACCCGGATCAGCGCGTACGTGACGGCCGCCGCGCCCGCGGTGAAGGCGGCCATGCCGGGAAGGTCGAGGCCCTTGGCGCGCGGGTCGCGGGACTCGGCGACCGACCGGAGGGTGACGTACACGGCCACGGCGCAGACGGGCAGGTTGATGAAGAAGATCCAGCGCCAGCCGAAGTGCTCGGTGAGCAGCCCGCCGATGATCGGGCCGGCCGCGGCGGCCGCGCCGTTGACGGCGCCCCAGACGCCGAAGGCGACCCCGCGGTCACGGCCCTGGTAGGCGCTGCTGAGCAGGGCCATGGTGGTGGCGAACATCGCGGCGCCGCCGATGCCCTGGACGGCCCGGAAGGCGATCAGCTCGGCCGGGCCGGTGGCCAGTCCGCAGGCGAGCGAGGCGGCGGCGAAGAGCCCGAGCCCGCCGAGGTAGACGCGGCGGCGGCCGATCCGGTCGGCGAGGGAGCCGGCGCCGAGCAGCAGGGCGGCGAGGGCCAGGGCGTAGCCGTCGATGACCCACTGGAGTCCGGAGAACCCTGTGTTCATGTCGGCGGCCATGTCGGGCAGGGCGACCATCACGATCGTGACGTCGATCAGGAGCATGAACGCCCCGAGGCAGACCGCGGTCAGCGGAAGCCATTTGCGCATGGGAGATCTCCTCGGGGCCCACAGGCCCGGCAGGTGTCGGCGGTGGTTCCAAACTCCCAGCCACGCGGCCGATCACCCACCCACACGCTTCTGGCTGCCGGATTCCTCCGCCGACACCCCCTGTCATGATGGAAACCATGACCACGCCCACCAGAGCGAACCCCGCGTCCGCCTTCGCCCCCACGCCCGGCTCCGTCCAGCTCGACGAGCTCGACCGGGGTCTGATGCAGGCCCTGATGGCCGACGGCCGGGCCCCCTTCAGCCGCATCGCCGAGGTGCTGGAGGTCTCCGACCAGACGGTGGTGCGGCGCTACCGCCGGCTGCGGACCTCGGGCCTGCTCCGGGTCGTCGGGCTGCCGCTGGGCAACCGCGTCGGGCTGTTCGAGTCCTGGCTGCGGGTGCAGTGCGCGCCGGACGCCGCGCTCGCGGTGGCCGGGGCGCTGGCCCGGCGGCCGGACATCTCCTGGGTGAAACTCGGCTCGGGCGGCACCGAGATCAACTGCCTGACCAAGGCCCGGACCCGGCAGGACCGCGACGGCCTGCTGCTGGACAAGCTCCCGCGCACCCGCCGCGTGACGGGGGTCAGCGCCCACACGATCCTGCGGGTCTACATCGGCGGGCCGTCGCAGTGGTGCGGGCTGGACGTCCTGCGGCCCGATCAGGTCGCGGCGCTGGCGCCGTGGCCGCAGCGCCCCCCGGTGGTGCACGGGCAGGAGCGGTACACCCTGGACGAGGCCGAGCTGGCGCTGCTGGCGGTGCTCGGCCAGGACGGCCGGGCCGGATATCCGGAGCTGGCCCGCGCCTCCGGTCTGTCGGAATCCACCGCGCGCCGGCGGGTGGACCGGCTGCGGGAGCTGCCGGCGCTGTACTTCGACGTGGAGCTCGTCCCGTCGACCCTGGGCTTCGAGGCGGAGGCGACGCTGATGCTGACCGCTGCGCCGGCCCGGCTGGCGGAGGTGGGCGCGGCGCTCGCCGGGCATCCGGAGGTGCCGTTCGCGGCGGCGGTGACCGGCACGGCCAACCTGATGGCCGCGGTGGTGTGCCGGGACACCGACGCGCTGTACACGTACATGACCGAGCGGATCGGCGCGGTGCCCGGCATCCAGCACGTGGAGGTGATCCCGACCCTGCGCAACATCAAGCGGGCCGGGATGCTGGTGGAGGGCGGGCGGCTGGTCGACCTGCCGCCCGCCCCCTGAACCCCCCGATCCCCCGGATCCCCGGGGTCTCCGGGGTCTGCGGGGTCTCCGGGGTCTCCGGGGATCCGGGGTCCCCGGGTCCGGGGGTCCCGCCGCTAGCGCAGGAGTACTCCGTCTCCCGCGCCCGCGTCACCGGCCGTGTCGGTGTCCACCGGCGCCGCCACCAGCCCCAGTTCGGCCGGCGTGGCCAGCAGCGGGTGGGCGGGCAGGATCCGCACCGTGTACCCGTAGGGCCCGGTGCGGTCGAGGGCGAGCGGGCCCTCGTACATCCAGCGCCCTTCCAGGTCGGGTCCGGCGGCCGGCTTGAGCGGGAAGGTCCGCCCGTCGCGGATCACGTCCTGCGGGTCCACCCGGCCGGCGACGGCCTGGACCTCCACGTCCTCGGGGGTGAGTGCGTCCAGTGCGACCCGTACCCGCAGCGTGAGGGTGGCCCCCAGTTCGGCGGTGCCGCCCACGGGAGCTGCGGCCAGCGCCTCCACGTGCTCGACGGCGACCCGCGGCCAGGCCGCCCGGACCCGGCCCTTCCACGAGGCCAGGTCGCGTGCCGCATCCGGGTTCAGGGCCCGGTGGGCGCGCGCGGCCGGTGCGTACAGCCGCTCCACGTACTCCCGCACCATGCGGCCCGCGAGCACCTTGGGGCCGAGGGAGACGAGGGTGCGCCGGACCATCTCGATCCACCGCACCGGCAGTCCGCTGCGGCCCGTCCGGTCGTAGAACCGCGGCGCGACCCGGTCCTCGATCAACTCGTAGAGGGCATGGGCCTCCAGGTCGTCGCGCCGGTCCTCGTCCGAGCCGAGGCCGTCGGCCGTGGGGATGGCCCAGCCGAAGTCCGGCTCGAACCACTCGTCCCACCAGCCGTCCAGTACGGACAGGTTGAGGCAGCCGTTGAGCGCCGCCTTCATCCCGCTGGTCCCGCACGCCTCCAGCGGCCGCAGCGGATTGTTCAGCCAGACGTCGCAGCCCGGGTAGAGCTTCTGTGCCATGGCCATGCCGTAGTCGGGCAGGAAGACGATCCGGTGGCGCACCCGCGGGTCGTCGGAGAACCGCACCAGCTCCTGGACGAGCCGTTTGCCCCCGTCGTCGGCCGGGTGCGCCTTGCCCGCGACGACGATCTGCACGGGCCGGTCCGGGTCGAGCAGCAGCGCGCGCAGCCGTTCGGGGTCGCGCAGCATCAGCGTGAGCCGCTTGTACGAGGGCACGCGCCGGGCGAACCCGATGGTCAGGACGTCCGGGTCGAGTACGGAGTCCACCCAGCCGAGTTCGGCCTCGGCGGCCCCGCGCTGGAGCCACGAGGCCCGCAGCCGGTCGCGGACCTCCTGCACGAGCTGTTCGCGCAGCCCGCGCCGCAGGTCCCAGATGTCCTGGTCGGCGATGTCGGCGACCGCGTCCCAGCGCTGGGAGCCGCCCACCGACAGTGCGTCCTCGGTCCGTCCGGCGCCGATCTGGCGGGCACCGAGACGGACGACCTCGGGTGCCACCCAGGTCGGGGCGTGGACCCCGTTGGTCACGGAGGTGATGGGCACGTCGGCCGGATCGAAGCCCGGCCACAGGCCGGCGAACATGCCTCGGCTGACCGCCCCGTGCAGGGTCGAGACCCCGTTGGCCCGCTGGGCCAGGCGCAGCCCCATCACGGCCATGTTGAACACCCCGGGGTCGCCGCCGGGGTAGGACTCGGCCCCCAGTTCCAGGATCCGGTCGACGGGCAGGGCGGCCAGTTCCGCGCCGGGCCCGAAGTGCCGGGCGACGAGGGCCTGCTCGAAACGGTCGATGCCGGCGGGTACCGGGGTGTGCGTGGTGAACACGGTTCCGGCGCGCACCGCCTCGACGGCGGCCTCGAAGCCGAGCCCCTGTTCCCCTTCCAGTTCCCTTATGCGTTCGAGTCCGAGGAAGCCGGCGTGTCCCTCGTTCGTGTGGAACACCTCGGGGTCGGGGTGCCCGGTGATCCGGCAGTACGCGCGCACCGCGCGCACGCCTCCGATGCCGAGCAGCATCTCCTGGAGGAGGCGGTGGTCGCTGCCGCCGCCGTAGAGCCGGTCGGTCACCTCGCGGGCGCCGGCGTCGTTGTCCTCGACGTCGGAGTCCAGGAGCAGCAGCGGCACCCGGCCGACGCGGGCCTGCCAGATGTGGGCGTGCAGGGCGCGGCCGCCGGGCAGGCTCAGGGTCACCCGGGCCGGCGCCCCGTCCGTGTCCCGCAGCAGGGACACGGGGAGCTCGTTGGGGTCGAGGACGGGGTAGTGCTCCTGCTGCCAGCCGTCGCGGGAGAGGGACTGGCGGAAGTACCCGTGCCGGTACAGCAGCCCCACGCCGATGAGGGGGACGCCGAGGTCGCTGGCGGCCTTGAGGTGGTCCCCGGCGAGGATCCCGAGCCCGCCGGAGTACTGCGGTAGGGCGGCGGTGATCCCGAACTCGGGCGAGAAGTAGGCGATCCCGGCGGGAAGCGCGGTGCCGTCCTCATGGCTCTGGTACCACCTCCCGCCGTGGACGTAGTCGTCGAGGTCGGCGGCGATGACGGCGAGCCGGCGCAGGAAGCGGCGGTCGGCGGCCAGTTCCTCGAGTCGTTGGGCGGAGACGGAGCCGAGGAGCCGGACGGGGTCGCCGCCGGCGGCCTGCCAGCCCTCGGGATCGACGGATTGGAAGAGTTCGCGGGTCTCGGTATGCCACGACCAGCGCAGATTGCGCGCGAGGTCGGCGAGCGGCAGCAGTGGTTCGGGGAGTACGGGGCGCACGGTGAATCGACGGATAGCCTTCACGCGTTCCACCTTCGCAGGCAATTGCGGATCGAAGCGGCCGCACCACGCTGTGCGCCCGCGCATCACCCCGGGAAGGCTAGCCTCACCCCGCTCCGCCTGCCACGGTGCCGCCCGGAAGGCAGGTGGCAGGAAGGTTCCTTCGAACGGTTCCGTGCGGACGGCGATGTGGATTCAGGACATTCCCGCGTCGCGGCAGGGCCGCCGGACCATGCCGGGCGCATGTGAACCGGTACCGGAAGTCCCCGGGAGGACCGTCCGAAGAGCCATTGCCACTTCGGGCAATCCGCGCTCATCACCCCAAAACCATGGTCACCCGTGAGGCCTCCGAGGCCTGTGGGACAAGGGGTGTCACGACGTACATCCGTTAGTCCCAACCGACTTGACTGAGCCTCGGCGGATGTCGGCCAAGACCTTGGTCCGGGCCCCGCCACTACGTACGAGTAGTTAACCGAGCGCACGGATTGAGCGGGGCGAGAGTGGGCAGGGCTCCCCGCGTACACGCACGGCACCCCGCCCCACCACCTCTCCCGCCACCCGAGTGAACGCGGACAGGAGCGGCCATGCCCGCAGCCCAGCCGTCTTCTGAGCGGCTAGAAACAGAGCGAACAGAGCGTGCACGCCCAGCCGGTGTTCCGGCTGGGCTGTTGTCACCGAGCCCCGCGAACTGCCTCCAGGTGATCCCATCATGATCGGTCGCATTCCCGTGCTGGACGTCCGCCCCGCCGTCGACTGCGGAGCCAGACCCGCCAAGGCGGTCGTGGACGAGGTCTTCGAGATCTCCGCCACCGTGTTCCGCGAGGGCCACGACGCCGTCGCCGCCCACGTCGTCCTCCGCGACCCCAGCGGGCGGCTGCGGCCCCCCGTGCCGATGCGCGAGCTGGCGCCCGGCACCGACCGGTGGGGGGCGCGGGTCTCCGCCGACGTCGAGGGGAGGTGGACGTACACCGTCGAGGCCTGGAGCGACCCGGTCGGCACCTGGCAGACGCACGCCGCCATCAAGATCCCCGCGGGCATCGACCCCGGGCTCACCCTGCTCGAAGGCGCCGAGCTCTACGAGCGGGCCGGCTCCCGGATCCCCAAGAAGGACGGGCGCGAACACGTGCTGGCGGCCGCCGAGGCGATGCGCGACGAGGACCGCCCGGTGTCGCTGCGCCACGCCGCCGCCCTCGCGACCCCGGTCCAGGCCGCGCTCGCGCGGCGCCCGTACCGGGAACTGGTCACGGCGTCCAAGGCCCTGCCGCTGGTCGTGGAGCGCAAGCGGGCCCTCTTCGGCTCCTGGTACGAGATGTTCCCGCGCTCCGAGGGCGCCGTCGTCGAACCCGGCGAACAGCCCGTGAGCGGCACCTTCCGCACCGCCGCCGAGCGGCTGCCGGCCATCGCCTCGATGGGCTTCGACGTGGTGTACCTGCCACCGATCCACCCCATTGGGAGTACGTACCGCAAGGGACCGAACAACACCCTTTCGGCTGGAAGTTGGGACCCGGGTGTGCCGTGGGCCATCGGCTCCACGGAGGGCGGCCACGACGCCGTCCACCCCGACCTCGGCACGATCGAGGACTTCGACGCCTTCGTCGCCCGCGCCCGCGAGCTGCGCATGGAGATCGCGCTGGACTTCGCGCTCCAGTGCTCCCCGGACCACCCGTGGGTGGAGAAGCACCCCGAGTGGTTCCGCCACCGGGCCGACGGGACGATCGCGTACGCCGAGAACCCGCCGAAGAAGTACCAGGACATCTACCCGATCCACTTCGACACCGACATGGCCGGGATCGTCGAGGAGACGGTCCGCATCCTGCGGTACTGGATGGAGCACGGGGTCCGCATCTTCCGGGTGGACAATCCGCACACCAAGCCGGTCGTCTTCTGGCAGAAGGTGATCGCGGACATCAACAAGTCCGATCCCGACGTGATCTTCCTGGCGGAGGCCTTCACCCGGCCCGCCATGATGCGCACGCTCGCCGCCGTCGGCTTCCAGCAGTCGTACACGTACTTCACCTGGCGCAACACCAAGGCCGAGCTGACCGAGTACATGACCGAGCTCGCGGGCACCCGCTCGGCCTCCGTCATGCGGCCGAATTTCTTCGTCAATACGCCCGACATCCTCCACGAGTACCTCCAGCGGGGCGGCCGTCCGGCCTTCGAGGTGCGCGCCGTCCTGGCCGCCACCCTCTCCCCCACCTGGGGCGTCTACGCCGGGTACGAGCTGTGCGAGAACACCCCGGTCCGCGAGGGCAGCGAGGAGTACCTGAACTCCGAGAAGTACGAGTTCCGGCCGCGCAACTGGGCGGCCGCGGACCGCGAGGGCCGCACCATCGCCCCGCTGATCACCGCCCTGAACCGGCTGCGCCGGCGCAACCCCGCCCTTCAGCAGCTGCGCGACATCCATTTCCACACGACCGACAACGACCAGGTGATCGCCTATTCGAAGCACGCGGGCGCCAATTCCGTACTGGTGGTCGTCAACCTCGATCCGCACCACACCCAGGAGGCGACGGTCTCGTTGGACATGCCGGCACTCGGCCTCGACTGGCACGGGTCCCTCGCGGTGCGCGACGAGCTCACCGGCGAGACCTACCACTGGGGCAGGGCCAACTACGTGCGTCTGGAACCGGGCCGAGCGCCCGCGCACGTTCTGGCGGCTCTGCGACCGTCCCCGCCCACCGGAGGGTCACCCACCACATGATGATCAACGATCCCGTCCACGACACGTTCGAGGACACCCCCGCGAAGGACCGCGACCCCGACTGGTTCAAGCGGGCCGTCTTCTACGAGGTGCTCGTCCGGTCCTTCCACGACAGCAACGGCGACGGCGTAGGGGACCTGAAGGGGCTCACCGCCAAACTCGACTACCTCCAGTGGCTGGGCGTGGACTGCCTCTGGCTGCCGCCGTTCTTCGCCTCGCCGCTGCGCGACGGTGGCTACGACGTCTCGGACTACACCTCCGTGCTGCCCGAGTTCGGCGACCTCGCCGACTTCGTGGAGTTCGTGGACGCCGCGCACCACCGCGGCATGCGGGTGATCATCGACTTCGTCATGAACCACACGAGCGACCAGCACGAGTGGTTCCAGCAGTCCCGCAAGGACCCGGACGGGCCGTACGGCGACTACTACATGTGGGCCGACAACGACAAGCAGTACCAGGACGCCCGCATCATCTTCATCGACACCGAGACCTCGAACTGGACGTACGACCCGGTCCGCAAGCAGTACTACTGGCACCGGTTCTTCTCGCACCAGCCCGACCTCAACTACGAGAACCCGGCCGTCGTCGAGGAGATCGTCTCCGCCCTCCGCTTCTGGCTGGACCTCGGCATCGACGGCTTCCGCCTCGACGCCGTGCCCTACCTGTACGCCGAGGAGGGCACCAACTGCGAGAACCTGCCGCGCACCCACCAGCTCCTCAAGCGGGTGCGCGCCGAGATCGACGCGCACTACCCCGACACCGTGCTGCTCGCCGAGGCCAACCAGTGGCCCGAGGACGTCGTCGACTACTTCGGCGACTTCGCGTCCGGCGGGGACGAATGCCACATGGCGTTCCACTTCCCCGTCATGCCGCGCATCTTCATGGCGGTGCGAAGAGAGTCGCGCTACCCCGTCTCCGAAATCCTGGCCAAGACCCCGGCGATCCCGGACCGCTGCCAGTGGGGCATCTTCCTGCGCAACCACGACGAGCTCACCCTCGAAATGGTCACCGACGAAGAGCGCGACTACATGTACGCCGAGTACGCCAAGGACCCGCGGATGCGGGCCAACATCGGCATCCGGCGCCGGCTCGCCCCGCTCCTCGACAACGACCGCAACCAGATGGAGCTGTTCACCGCCCTGCTGCTGTCGCTGCCCGGCTCGCCGGTGCTCTACTACGGCGACGAGATCGGCATGGGCGACAACATCTGGCTCGGCGACCGCGACGGCGTGCGCACGCCCATGCAGTGGACCCCGGACCGCAACGCCGGTTTCTCCTCGTGCGATCCGGGCAGGCTGAACCTGCCGGTCATCATGGACCCCGTCCACGGGTACCAGGTCACCAACGTCGAGGCCGCGATGGCATCGCCCTCGTCACTGCTGCACTGGACCCGCAGGCTGATCGAGGTCCGCAAGGCCAACCCGGCGTTCGGCCTCGGTTCGTACACCGAACTGTCGTCGTCCAACCCGGCGGTGCTCGCCTTCCTGCGCGAGTACGGGGACGACCTGGTGCTGTGCGTGCACAACTTCTCGCGCTTCGCGCAGCCCACCGAACTGGACCTGAGGTCGTTCAACGGGCGGGTACCGGTGGAGCTCACGGGTGACGTGCGCTTCCCGCCGATCGGCGAGTGGCCGTACCTGCTCACCCTCGCGGGTCACGGCTTCTACTGGTTCCGCCTGCGCAACGAGTAGCCGCCGGGTACGGGGTGGGCGCGCGAATGGGTCAATCGCCCGCCCCTGTACGGATCATCCTGACCCGACACTCGTACACCACCGGAGAAGCACTGACGCGATCCGGGACACTCTCCGCATTCTGTGACGGCCCGGGGAAAGGACGCGACGCCATGTCGGAGGCTGCATCCGCCGGGACGACCAGCACGACGGGACTCGGCCCTCTGGAGCCCATGCTGCGGGACTGGCTGCCGGTACAGCGCTGGTTCGCCGGCAAGGGCCGGCGCATCGGCCGGCTCCGGATGATCTCGGCGGCCGAGCTGCTGCCGCCGGGGTCCTCCCCCAGGCTGGTCCACCTGCTCCTGGACGTCGACGGCGACTGCTACCAGCTGCTGCTCGGCGTCCGCCCCGCACTGCCGCCGGCCCTGGCGCCCGCCCTGATCGGCCGCGCCGAGCAGGGCCCGTACGCCGGCCAGTGCGTCTACGAGGGGCTGGGCGACCCTCGGCTGGCGGCCCTGCTGCTGGAACGGTTGCGCGCCCCCGGCACCCTCGGCCCGCTGCGGTTCGACCGCGACCCGATGGCGCTGATCCCGGCCGCGCTCACCCCCCGGCCGCTCTCCGGGGAACAGACCAACTCCTCGCTGATCTACGGGGATTCGTACATCCTGAAGGTGTTCCGCCGGGTCGGCCCGGGGGTCAATCCGGACCTGGAGCTGCCCAGGGCGCTGGCCGCCGCCGGATGCGCCCGCGTCCCGGCACCCGTCGCCTGGTACGAGGCCGCGCTGCCCGGTGGAGAACCGTTGACCCTGGGCGTGCTCCAGCCCTACCTGCGGGGCTCCGACGACGGCTGGCAGCTCGCGCTGCGCCGGCTGGGCGCCGGGGCCGACTTCACCGCCGAGGCGCACGCGCTGGGCCGGGCCACCGCCGAGGTGCACAGCGCGCTCGCCGACGCCCTGCCGACCGTCGCCCTGGGCCCGGAGCAGACCGCCCGGCTCGCCTCGGGGATGACGGCCCGGCTGGCGGCCACCGCCCGCGAGGTGCCCGCGCTGCGGCCCTACGAGGCCGGGCTGCGGGGGGCGTTCGACGCGCTGGCCGCCTCCCGCGGGGCCGGGGTGCCCGCCCAGCGGATCCACGGCGACCTGCACCTGGGCCAGACCCTGCGGACCGCGGACGGCAGCTGGGCGCTGATCGACTTCGAGGGCGAGCCGGCCCGGCCGCTGGCCGACCGGCGCCGCCCCGAACCCGCGGTCCGCGACATCGCCGGAATACTGCGCTCGTTCGACTACGCGGCCCGCTCGCACCGGCCGTTCGCCCCCGCCTGGGCGGACGCCTGCCGGGCCGCCTTCTGCGAGGGCTACGCCCGCACCACCGGCCGCGACCCGCGCGAGGATCCCGTCCTGCTGCGCGCGTACGAGACCGACAAGGCGGTGTACGAGGCCCGTTACGAGTCCCGGCACCGCCCCGACTGGCTGCACGTCCCCATGGCCGCGATCCGGCGGCTCGCCGCCGGATCGGACCGGGGATTCGGCCGGACCCAGCCGGCTTCCGGGTCCGCCGCCCGCCCGGGCCAGTCCCACCGGCCCGGTCCCGCTCCCGCCGCGGGACCCGGTCCGGGGCCGGGTGCCGGCTCCGGTCCCTCCGCCGGGCCCGGGCCGGGCTCCGGTCCCGGCGAAGGCCTCTCCTCCCTCTCCCCGCACCCCCGCCCGCAGCCGCCTAGGAGGCCGCACACGTGAGCGCCGCCCGTCAGTCACCGTCGACCACCCCGCCGTCCACGGCTCCGGCACCGGCACGGGCCGGGGGCCGCGGAACGCCAGCCCCGGCGGCGGCGCGCAAGGCCCCGCCGCCGCGCGCCGGGCGGGCTCCCGCCCACGGGGTACGGCCGGCGCCCGCGCTCGGCGCCGGGGAGCGGGCCCGGCTGCTGGAGGGCCGCCACCACGACCCGCACGGGGTGCTGGGCGCCCGGATCCGGCGGGACGGAGTGGTCTTCCGCGTGCTGCGCCCGTACGCCAAGTCGGTCACCGTCGTCGCCAAGGGGCTGCGGGCCGAGCTGCTGCCCGACGGCGACGGGCTGTTCTCGGGGCTGCTGCCGCTGACCGGCGTGCCGGACTACCGGCTGCTGGTCGCGTACGACGGCGACGAGATCGAGGTGCACGACCCGTACCGGTTCCTGCCCGCGCTCGGCGAGCTGGACCTGCACCTGATCGGCGAGGGCCGGCACGAGGAGCTGTGGAAGGCCCTCGGCGCCCGGCCGATGGAACACCAGGGCGTGGCCGGCACCCGGTTCACGGTGTGGGCGCCGAACGCCCAGGGGGTGCGGGTCACCGGGGACTTCTCGTACTGGGACCCGACGGCCCACCCGATGCGCTCGCTGGGCGCGTCCGGGGTCTGGGAGCTGTTCCTGCCGGGGGTGGGCGAGGGCGCGCTGTACAAGTACGACATCACCCGCCCCGACGGCGGCCACACCCTGCGCGCCGACCCGATGGCCCGCGCCGCGGAGGTCCCGCCGGCCACCGCCTCGGTGGTCACCGCGTCCCACTACGAGTGGCAGGACGCGGAGTGGATGGCGCGCCGCGGGGCCCGCCCGCCGCACCAGGCGCCCTTCTCGGTGTACGAGCTGCACCTGGCCTCCTGGCGGCCGGGGCTCTCGTACCGGCAGCTGGCCGAGCAGCTCCCCCCGTACGTCAAGGAGCTGGGCTTCACGCACGTGGAGCTGATGCCCGTCGCGGAGCACCCCTTCGGCGGCTCGTGGGGCTACCAGGTCACCGGGTACTACGCGCCGACCTCGCGGCTGGGCGGCCCGGACGACTTCCGGATGCTGGTGGACGCCCTGCACCGGGCCGGGATCGGCGTGATCGTCGACTGGGTGCCGGCCCACTTCCCGCGCGACGAGTGGGCGCTCGCGGAGTTCGACGGGCGGCCGCTGTACGAGCACCACGACCCGCGGCGGGCCGCGCACCCGGACTGGGGGACGCTGGAGTTCGACTACGGCCGCAAGGAGGTCCGCAACTTCCTCGTCGCGAACGCCGTGTACTGGTGCGAGGAGTTCCACGTGGACGGGCTGCGCGTGGACGCGGTGGCCTCGATGCTCTACCTGGACTACTCGCGCGGCGAGGGCGATTGGGCGCCGAACGAGCACGGCGGCCGGGAGAACTGGGACGCGGTGGCGATGCTCCAGGAGATGAACGCGACGGTGTACCGGCGCTGCCCTGGCGTGGTGACGATCGCGGAGGAGTCCACGGCCTGGGAGGGCGTGACCCGGCCGACGGACGGGGGCGGGCTGGGCTTCGGCCTGAAGTGGAACATGGGCTGGATGCACGACACGCTGCGCTACGCGTCGAAGGACCCGGTGCACCGCAAGTACCACCACCACGACATGACGTTCGGGATGGTCTACGCGTACAGCGAGAACTACGTGCTGCCGATCTCGCACGACGAGGTGGTGCACGGCAAGCGCTCGCTGGTGTCGAAGATGCCCGGCGACTGGTGGCAGCAGCGGGCCATACACCGTGCGTACCTGGGCTTCATGTGGGCCCACCCCGGCAAGCAGCTGCTGTTCATGGGGCAGGAGTTCGCCCAGGGCTCGGAGTGGTCGGAGGCGCACGGGCCGGACTGGTGGCTGCTGGACTCCTCGTACACGGCGGCCGCCGACCACCGCGGCGTGCGCGATCTCGTGCGCGACCTGAACCGGACGTACGCGGCGGCGCCCGCGCTGTGGGAGCGCGACACCGTGCCGGAGGGCTTCGCCTGGGTGGAGGCGGACGCGGCGGAGGACAACGTCTTCGCGTTCCTGCGGTACGCGAAGGACGGCTCGCAGCTCTTGTGCGTGTCGAACTTCTCGCCGGTGGTGCGGCACGACTACCGGATCGGCGTCCCGGAGGAGGTGCCGTGGTGGCGGGAGGTCCTGAACACGGACTCGGAGCAGTACGGCGGCAGCGGCCTGCGCCATCCGCAGCCCCTGCGGCCCGAGCCCGTGCCCGCGCAGGGCCGCCCGGCGAGCCTGCGCATGACGCTCCCGCCGCTGGCGACGGTCTGGCTCAGGCCGTGACGCCGGTGACCTCTTCGAGCTCCTGAAGCAGCTTGCGCTTGGCGCGTGCGCCGACCATCTGCTTCACGGGCTCGCCGTCGCGGAAGACGAGCAGGGTCGGCATGGACAGCACCCCGTACCGGACGACGGTGGCGGGGTTGCCGTCCGCGTCGATCTGCACGACCTTGAGGTGCTCGGCCTGTTCGGCGGCGACCGCGGACAGCACGGGTGCGAGCTGCCGGCAGGGCCCGCACCAGTCGGCGGTGAATTCGACGAGTACGGGCCGGCCCCGCTCGGCGAGCACCTCCGTATCGAAGTCCCGGTCGGTCACTTCGGCGACACCCTTGGCGTGGATCATGTTTCCTCTCCCCTTCTCACGGTCCGGTCATTTCACAGCGCGGCGCGGCCGCCTCCCCGGCGAGGTGCTCGGCGGCGGCGAGCTGTCGCGCGACCTGCTCGCGTACGTCGGCCAGCTGGCCGATCAGCCCGTCGAGCTCGGCGAGCTTGCGCCGGTACACGGCCAGGGACGCGGGACAGGAGTCCCCGGCGGGGTGGCCGGCGCGCAGGCAGTCGACGAACGGGCGGGTCTCCTCCAGCTCGAAGCCGAAGTCCTGGAGCATGCGGATCTGGCGCAGCAGCCGCAGGTCGTCCTCGTCGTACGTGCGGTAGCCGTTGCCTGCGCGGCGTGCGGGCAGCAGTCCGCGCGATTCGTAGTACCGCAGGGTCCGCGTGCTGGTTCCGGCCCGCTCCGCCAGTTCGCCGATTCGCATGGCCCGACCGTAAGCCTTGACGCCGACGTCAAGGCAAGGCGTGGAGGCGGGCGGGGCGGGGGCCCTCGCCACCCCCGTGGGCGAGGGCCCTCCGCCATGGATCACGCAGGCGCCGGGAGGCCGGTTCAGGACGGGGTGGGGAAGAACCGTGAACATCGTGCGCAGGGGTATCGCGGCGGTCGGCGGGAACCGTAGGCTTCGAAGTGGATCTAGAGGCGCTCCGATTACCGGACGGTCGCCGGGAAACCCGCCCAAAGCGCCGAACTCCGTAGGACTTTCCTACGAGTTCCTGGCTTGTTTGAACGGTCTGTAGTCGCCGTGCCTTGGGCACTCCTACGGTGTGCCCTGTGCACTCCAGCCCTCCCTTCAATGCCCCCGCCGCGCGGCGCCTGCGCGCGGCCCTGGGCATGGCTCCCGGTCATGTCGCCTATGGCCTGCGCGCCCAGTACGGACTGATCGTCGAGCCCGAGACCGTGATGGCCTGGGAGCGCGGCGAGATATCGCCGACTTCCGCCGAGCTGACGGCGCTCGCGGGCGTGCTCTGGTGCGCTCCGGGCGAGCTGCTCGCCGAGCCGGTGACCCTCCGGGAGCACCGGATGGCCCGGGGCATGGCCGCGGACGAGCTGGCCCGGCGGATCGGGCTGGAGACGAACGCGTACCAGAAGATGGAGGACACCGGGCGCTGGAAGGGCAACGAACGGCAGTCGGTGGCCCTGGCGCAGGTGCTCGGGCTGTCGCTGGCGCAGTTCGTGGCGGCGACGGGCAAGCAGGAGGAGCTCGCCGAGATCCTGCGCAGCGCCGTCACCACGCGCTGGCAGGCGTACGTGAAGCCGCTGGCGAAGCTGCTGCCGGTGCCCAGGCAGCACCTGGAGCCGGTCCTGGAGCGGCTGCACGGGGACTACCAGTCGAAGATGGTGGCCACCTTGAGCTGGGGCGGCGCCGCGGGGGAGGCCGCCACGGGCGACGCGGGCCGGGAGTTCCTGGCCGACATCGTGGCCCGCTTCTGGGCCTACGCCGGCGGCGCCCGTTAGACCCCGTCAGGCGCGGTCCCCGCGCGGACGGGCGGCCCCGCCGGGGTCCGCGGACGCGGGCGGGGCCGCCCGGCTGCGGAACCACCGGCCGTGCGCCCCGCCCGTGCGCGGCGGGGGTCCGGGGCGGGGCGGGTCAGAAGACCGACTCGGCCTCGTACATGCGGTCGTCCGGGACCGTCTTCAGTTCGGTGACGGCGTGCGCCAGCGGGGCCATCACGATGTCGGTGCCGCGCAGGGCGGTCATGTTGCCGAAGTCTCCGCGGTGGACGGCCTCCACGGCGTGCCAGCCGAAGCGGGTCGCGAGGACGCGGTCGTACGCGGTGGGGGTGCCGCCGCGCTGGACGTGGCCCAGGATGACCGGGCGGGCCTCCTTGCCCAGGCGGTGCTCCAGCTCGACGGCGAGGCGGTTGCCGATGCCGGCGAAGCGCTCGTGGCCGTACGCGTCGATCGCGCCCTTCTCGTAGGGCATGGAGCCCTCGGCCGGGTGCGCGCCCTCGGCTACGCAGATGACGGCGAACTTCTTCCCTCGGGAGAACCGTTCCTCCACCATCTTCACCAGGGCGTCCACCTCGAAGGGGCGCTCCGGCAGACAGATCCCGTGGGCGCCGCCGGCCATGCCGGACTCCAGGGCGATCCAGCCCGCGTGCCGGCCCATGACCTCGACGACCATCACGCGCTGGTGGGATTCGGCGGTGGTCTTGAGGCGGTCGATGGCCTCGGTGGCGACCATGACGGCGGTGTCGAAGCCGAAGGTGCGGTCGGTGGAGGAGATGTCGTTGTCGATGGTCTTCGGCACGCCGACTACCGGCATCCCGGCGTCCGACAGCATCCGGGCCGCGGTCAGGGTGCCCTCGCCGCCGATCGGGATGAGCGCGTCGATGCCGTAGCGCGTCGCCAGTTCGTGCGCGTGCTCGGCGGCCTCGTGCAGTCGTGCGCGCTCCATGCGGGCTGAACCGAGAATCGTGCCGCCGCGGGCGAGAATGCCGCTGACGGCGTTGATGTCGAGGGGGCGGTGGTGGCCGTCCAGGAGGCCCTTGAAGCCGTCCTCGAAGCCGATGACTTCGTCGCCGTGGCCGACGACGGCGCGGTGCACGACCGAACGGATGACAGCGTTCAGGCCCGGGCAGTCGCCGCCTGCGGTGAGAACTCCGATACGCATCGTGCTGTGTCTCCTGCTCCTGGTCGTACCGGGCCGTACGCGTGCGGGCGGACGGCCGTACATCGGAAGGCGTCATGGTGAAGCCTGTCCGATTGTTCCACGGGCCGGCGGAACGGTGCGTTCCGCGGTGCTCCGCACGCCGGGGCTTCCGGCCCTTCCTGACGGGCCTTTCCCGGCGGGCGCCCTATCTGGCCGCCGGGGTATTGTCAAGAGGCCAGGCCCACCCCGACGGGGGAAAAAGCACACATCCACACGATGGGACGGAGAACCCGCGTGACGCGCAGCGTGTACGTGACCGGTATCGAGCGGGGGGACGGCCGGCAGGTCGTCGAGCTGGGAATCATGGAGCTGCTGACCCGCCAGACGGCGCGGGTCGGCGTCTACCGCCCGTTGCTCCACGATGCGCCGGACCGGCTCTTCGACCTTCTCAGGGCCCGCTACCGGATCGAGCAGGACCCCCGGACCGCGTACGGCATGGAGTACCACGAGGCCTCCGCCATCCTGGCCGAGAAGGGCGTCGACGAGCTCGTGTCCCGGCTGGTGGACCGCTACCACCTGGTCGCGCGCGACTACGAGGTCATGCTCGTCCTCGGCACCGACTACGCCGATACCAACCTCCCCGACGAGCTGGCGCTCAACGCCCGCCTCGCCAATGAGCTGGGGGCCGTCGTGGTGCCCGTCGTCGGCGGCACCAAGCACCCCGCCGAGGCCGTGCGCGCCGAGGCGCAGAGCGCCTTCCGCGCGTTCGAGAGCCTCGGCTGCCACGTCGTCGCGATGGTGGTCAACCGGGTGGCCGGGGAGGACCGGGACGCGATAGCCGAGCGGCTGGCCGCCCGGCTGCCCGTGCCCTGCTACGTGCTGCCGGACGACAAGTCGCTCTCCGCCCCGACCGTCGCCCAGATCACCCGGGCGCTCGGCGGCGAGGTGCTCCTCGGCGACGACGCCGGGCTGGCCCGCGACGCCGTGGACTTCGTCTTCGGCGGCGCCATGCTGCCGAACGTCCTGAACGCCCTGACCCCCGGCTGCCTGGTCGTCACCCCCGGGGACCGCGCCGACCTGGTCATCGGGGCGCTGGCCGCGCACGCCTCCGGCACCCCGCCGATCGCCGGTGTGCTGCTGACCCTGAACGAGCGGCCGGGCCCGGACATCCTGACGCTGGCCTCGAAGCTGGCGCCGGGCACGCCGGTGGTGTCGGTGGCCGGCAACAGCTTCCCGACCGCCGCCGAACTGTTCTCGCTGCAGAGCCGCTTGAACTCCGCGACCCCGCGCAAGCTGGAGACCGCGCTCGGCCTGTTCGAGCGGCACGTGGACACCGCCGAGCTGCGCGGGCTGCTTTCGGTGGCCCGCTCCGAGCGCGTCACACCGATGATGTTCGAGCACGAGCTGCTGGAGCGGGCCCGCTCCGAGCGGCGCCGCGTGGTGCTGCCCGAGGGCACCGAGGAGCGGGTGCTGCGCGCCGCGGACGTGGTGCTGCGCCGCGGGGTCTGCGACCTGACCCTGCTGGGCGACGAGCAGGCGATCCTGAAGAAGGCCGGCGACCTGGGCGTCGACATCTCGGGCGCCCAGCTCATCGACCCCGCGACCTCCCCGCTGCGGGAGCGTTTCGCCGAGTTCTACGCGCAGGCCCGCGCCCACAAGGGCATGACCGTCGAGCTGGCCCTCGACGTGGTCGCCGACGTCAACTACTTCGGCACCCTGATGGTCCAGGAGGGCCTGGCCGACGGCATGGTCTCCGGCTCGGTGCACTCCACCGCCGCGACGATCCGCCCCGCCTTCGAGATCATCAAGACGAAGCCCGACGCGTCCATCGTCTCGTCGGTCTTCTTCATGTGCCTGGCCGACCGGGTCCTCGTCTACGGCGACTGCGCGGTCAACCCGGACCCGGGTGCCGAGCAGCTCGCCGACATCGCCGTGCAGTCGGCGGCGACCGCGGCCGCCTTCGGCGTCGATCCGCGGATCGCGATGCTCTCGTACTCGACCGGCACCTCGGGCAGCGGCGCGGACGTCGACAAGGTCCGCAAGGCCACCGAGATCGTCCGTGCGCAGCGCCCCGACCTGGCCGTCGAGGGCCCGATCCAGTACGACGCCGCCGTCGAGCCCTCGGTCGCCGCGACGAAGCTGCCCGGGTCGGACGTGGCCGGCCGCGCGAGCGTGCTGATCTTCCCGGACCTGAACACGGGCAACAACACCTACAAGGCCGTGCAGCGCTCGGCGGGCGCCGTCGCGGTCGGCCCCGTGCTCCAGGGACTGCGCAAGCCGGTCAACGACCTCTCGCGGGGCGCGCTGGTGCAGGACATCGTCACCACCGTGGCGATCACCGCGATCCAGGCGCAGGGTACGCGGACCGTGCCGGGCCCGAGCGCCTGATCCCCGCCGCCCGAACCCCGCCGAGCCCCCGCCCGAGCCCCCGCCCCGGGCCCTCGCCCCGGGCCCTCGCCCCGAAGGAAAGACCCTCATCGTGACCACCGCATCACGCGTACTCGTCCTCAACTCCGGCTCCTCGTCGGTGAAGTACCAGCTGCTCGACATGGCGGACTCCGCCCGCCTGGCCGTCGGCCTGGTGGAGCGGATCGGCGAGCAGGCCTCGCGGCTCGTCCACGAACCGCTGACCGGCCCGGGCGCCGGGGGCGGCAAGCGCGAGCGGCTCGGTGCGATCCCGGACCACGAGGCGGCGCTCCGGGCCGTCGCGCAGGAGCTCGCGGCCGACGGGCTGGGCCTGGACTCCCCCGAACTGGCGGCCGTCGGGCACCGCGTGGTGCACGGCGGGATCCGGTTCACCCAGCCGACGGTGATCGACGAGGAGGTGCTGGCGGCGATCCGGAGCCTGATCCCGCTCGCCCCGCTGCACAATCCGGCGAACGTGACCGGCATCGAGGTGGCGCGCTCGCTGCGCGCGGACCTGCCCCAGGTGGCGGTCTTCGACACGGCGTTCCACTCGACGATGCCGGAGTACGTGGCCCGGTACGCGATCGACGCCGCGACGGCGGACAAGTACGCCATCCGGCGGTACGGGTTCCACGGCACCTCCCACGCGTACGTCTCGCGGGCGACGGCGGCGCTGCTGGGCAAGGCGGCGGAGGACGTGAACGTGATCGTGCTGCACCTGGGCAACGGGGCCTCGGCCTCGGCGGTCCGCGGCGGGGTGTGCGTGGAGACGTCCATGGGCCTGACCCCGCTGGAGGGTCTGGTCATGGGGACCCGTTCGGGCGACCTGGATCCGGCGGTCGTCTTCCACCTGGCGCGGGTGGGCGGCTTCTCGGTGGATGAGATCGATTCGCTCCTGAACAAGAAGAGCGGTCTCCTGGGCCTGTGCGGCGACAACGACATGCGCGAGGTGCTGCGGCGGGCGGGCGAGGGCGACGAGTCGGCGCGGCTCGCCTTCGCGGCGTACGTACACCGTGTGAAGAAGTACATCGGCGCCTACTCGGCGGTCCTCGGCCGGGTGGACGCGGTGGCGTTCACGGCGGGGGTCGGGGAGAACGCGCACCAGGTCCGGGAAGCTGCCGTGGACGGCCTCGCGGAGCTGGGGCTCGCCCTGGACCCGCAGGCCAATGCGGTGCGCTCCCCGCAGCCGCGGCTGGTGTCGCCGGACGGCGCACGGGTGGCCGTCGCCGTGGTCCCGACGGATGAGGAACTGGAGATCGCCACCCAGGCGTACGCGTTGGTTACCGGCTAGTCACTTGGACTTTCCACCAGACGGAATATTCCGCTACGAAACAAACCGATAGGATCCGCTCCATGCGCCGTTCCAAAATCGTCTGCACGCTGGGCCCCGCCGTCGACTCGTATGAGCAGCTGAAAGCGCTCATCGAGGCAGGTATGAACGTGGCCCGATTCAACTTCAGCCACGGATCCCAGGCAGAACACCAGGAGCGGTACGACCGCGTCCGGAAGGTCTCCGAGGACACCGGGCGCGCGGTCGGCGTCCTCGCCGACCTCCAGGGCCCCAAGATCCGTCTGGAGACCTTCGCCGAGGGTCCCGTCGAGCTGGTGCGCGGTGACGAGTTCACCATCACCACCGAGGACGTCCCGGGCGACAAGTCCGTCTGCGGCACCACCTACAAGGGCCTGCCGGGCGACGTCGCCAAGGGTGACCAGATCCTGATCAACGACGGCAACGTCGAGCTTCGGGTGACCGAGGTCGAGGGCCCCCGGGTCAAGACCATCGTCATCGAGGGCGGTGTCATCTCGGACCACAAGGGCATCAACCTGCCGGGCGCCGCCGTGAACGTCCCCGCCCTGTCGGAGAAGGACGTCGACGACCTCCGCTTCGCCCTGCGGATGGGCTGCGACATGGTCGCCCTGTCCTTCGTCCGCGACGCCAACGACGTCAGGGACGTCCACAAGGTCATGGACGAGGAGGGCCGCCGGGTCCCCGTCATCGCCAAGGTCGAGAAGCCGCAGGCCGTGGAGAACATGGCCGCCGTGGTCGACGCCTTCGACGCGGTCATGGTGGCCCGCGGCGACCTGGCCGTCGAGTACCCGCTCGAAAAGGTCCCGATGGTCCAGAAGCGGCTCATCGAGATGTGCCGCCGCAACGCCAAGCCGGTGATCGTCGCGACCCAGATGATGGAGTCGATGATCACCAACTCCCGCCCGACGCGCGCGGAGGCGTCCGACGTCGCCAACGCGATCCTCGACGGCGCGGACGCGGTCATGCTGTCGGCCGAGTCCTCGGTCGGCGCCTACCCGATCGAGACCGTCAAGACGATGTCGAAGATCGTCACGGCGGCCGAGGAGGAGCTCCTCTCCAAGGGCCTCCAGCCGCTGGTCCCGGGCAAGAAGCCCCGCACCCAGGGCGGCTCCGTCGCCCGCGCGGCCTGCGAGATCGCGGACTTCCTCGACGGCAAGGCGCTCATCGCCTTCACCCAGTCCGGCGACACGGCCCGCCGCCTGTCGCGCTACCGCGTGAGCCAGCCCATCCTCGCCTTCACCACCGACGTCAACACCCGCAACCAGCTCACGCTGAGCTGGGGCGTCGAGTCGTACATCGTCCCGCACGTGGACACCACCGACGCGATGGTCGACCTGGTGGACGGCGAGCTGTCCAAGCTGGGCCGCTACAACGACGGCGACACCATGGTCATCACCGCCGGCTCGCCCCCCGGCGTCCCGGGCACCACCAACATGGTCCGCGTCCACCACCTGGGCGGCCGGCCCCAGGCCTGACCCGGCCCCGTGTGACTCTGCCGCACAGAGACCGAGGGCGGCACCCCGGATCCCGGAAGGGATGCGGGGTGCCGCCCTCGGTGCGTTGCGGCGGGTGCGGCTACTCCGGCGGGCCGACGTAGTTGTGCAGGGCCCGGGCCGCGTGGGTGCCGCCGAACTGGCCGGGCTGGGCGACCCTCACGCTCTTGG
>LJCW01000241.1 GCA_001298555.1 Actinobacteria bacterium OV450 | reverse complement strand
TTCGTCACGTCACCGTCAACATCCTGCCGCCACCCCACCCTCAAGCCGTACAGATGGGCCTGTTCAGGCTCTGAGGCAAGCTCGCTTCATCCACACCTACGCCCGAGCAGGTCAGACGGCCGTTCGGGCTCCTCCCCCGGCGCGCACGCCAGTACCATTTTTAACACATTCGGCTCAAGTTTCCAAAGTCGGGGTGGAATTGCGATTCGGTCGCATCTATCATGCCCTCAAGGGAGTGTGGCGGAATAGGCAGACGCGCCGGATTCAAGTCCCGGTGTCCTTTGGGCGTGAGGGTTCGAATCCCTCCACTCCTACCCAAATAACCATGTGCCGATGCATCAGAAAACCACCTTTTGTCCGCGGCCAGGACGCCGAGGGCCTCGTCACTGTACCTCCAGGCTGTCGCCTGCGACTTCCGGGCCCCGCTCCGACCTGCGCGAACGTCTCGTTCTTTCGAAGATGCGGCGTGTGAGCAGGGCTTGATTGAGGCAACTGAGCTTGCGTCGGCACGACTTCATCGCCCGTCGGCGCTCATGGCTGAGCCAGGAAAAACATGTTCAACGGGCCTTCCCCCATGGGTCCTTCCCCCGCGCCCACCGCCACGCGGGAAGGCTCCACGGCGCCGGCCTGAGCCTCTACCAAGTCATCCGTGAGCTTACAGATCCTCCTCACGACATGGATCGTCGCCTGCCCCACCTGCCACCGCGACATGCCCATACCCGCCCCAACCTAACCAAGCGCTACGAGGCGTGTGCGGGTAACCATCCGCTGCTGCGTGCGTCGTACGCTGCTCGAGGCTGAATCATCGACCGCCTCCGCCGGCCCTCGCCTACGAATGCGCCACTCACTACTGTGGTAGATGTCTGCTGGTGGAGCACACTCACCGGACCGAGCCCCGCTAATACATCCACTAGTCTCGGCACAGCGCCAGAGGGACAAGACACGGCTGGCACGATCCCGACCGTAGCTGCTCCAAAGAGCCAGGAGCACTGCAACTCGGCGGGATGGGCGAGAACCTCGACGCGGCATGTCGCTCCCACAACTGCCCTCTTTACGTCTCGCTCTTCCTCAGTGGAAGCGTCGCCCACGATCAGGAGTAGGTCACAGGTTCTTGCAACAGAACGAACACTGTCCCATCGGTCGGACTGCCTGTAGCACCACTGATCCGGATGCTGCCCACGTAACCTCGGAAACCGTTCTCGCAATACTTTCAAAATCGCAAGAGCGTTCTCCACCGAGGTGCAAGGCTGTAGGACGAAGGACAGCCGAGTAGGATTTGATACTTGCAGAGAGCGCGCCTGATGGACGGTCTCGACCTGCGCATATGGCTGTGCCAGTGTCTGTTCCATCGAACTTGCGGGCCCTACCCACAACACCGTATCCCCCATTTTGGCGAACGATTGTGCCGCATTGTGCACCGCTTCGCGGCAAGAGTTATCGACCGGGCATAGCCGTCCTGGATCTGCGAGCAGCACTCGACGCGTTCTTAACTGTGCGCTCCACTCGGCGATTGCCTGCTGAGCAGAAGTTAATCCACGAGTGTCTTCGACGGGAGCAGCGATTCCCAATCCCGCGGTTCTCCCCGTCGAGTCGACAAACGATGCCGTGGACAGAACGGACTCTTCAAATAGATCATTTCCAGCAGAGTGAGTCCGTACATCTTGTGACCGAAATTTTCGCATCTGCACTAGCCGCCCCGAGTTTGCCAGGGATGCTGCAAGCGGCGAAGCAGCCAGGCACTGGATGATCCCGCGCTCCGGATGAATGAACTCCGTGGCAACCACCAACTGCCCATAGGGGATGCTCGTCGAGCTGAAAGCTTCCAGCAGTAGAGATCTGTTCATAATCGCACCATTCGCTAATCGGAGGCATGCTGATGCATCTCAAGATCGATGCATTCTTGGTGGCTGACGCTATAACCCTCTTCGAATAGAGCTCCTCCCAGCTCAGCGCTGACGAAGGTGATCAGCTTCATCCATCTAGGTTCTGTTCTTGGTTGTGATCAATTGCGGGTTCTGGCCCCGTGGGGGTCGGTGGTCCGGTAGGACTCTGGTGTGACGCGCGCGCAACTTACTGATCAGGAATGGCAGTTTATTGAGCC
>LJCW01000240.1 GCA_001298555.1 Actinobacteria bacterium OV450 | reverse complement strand
GGTCGGCCCCTGCCGGCACTCGGTATCAGCGGAGCCAGTAACTCCCACTCGGTATCAGTCAGTTCATGACGACGGATCACGAACTCATGATCCATCATCGAACGATCTTTTGAAGACGGACCCTAGTAGCCGTGGGCTTCCTGTACTTCGCGCCAGTCCCACACCACGGCGTCCTTCCTGGCCGAGCGTTCGGCGCCAGGTGGCTGAGGCGGGCGCAGCCCGGCAGCCTCGGCCAGACGCAGAACGGCCGGGCGCTCCCCGGGGCCGGCCAGCAGGTAAGTGGCCTGGGTCAGGTGGGCGTAGCGGGTGGCGGCGCGCAGGAAGACGATGGCCCAGGGCGGGACGGGGTGAGTGGCGCAGCCGTCGGTGAAACGGGCCTGGTCGTGGAGTGCAAGCAGGGCTGGGGCGTCGTGGAAGTCGTCGCTTCGGGCGGTGGCCAGCTGCTGGAAGGAAGCTCCGGTGAACAGGGTCGTGGCCAGGGCTGCAGCCAGCCGTGGGTGGGCGGTCACGGTGTGGATCCGGCGGGCGCCTTCCTCGGCTTGGGCGGGGGTGAGGGGGGTGGGGGCGGGCCGGTGTTTCCAGTCGATCAGGTCGGGACTGCAGGGGCCCGTGCACGGGCTGGGGCTGTCGTAGGAGACGAGCCGGTCCAGGGAAGACAGCGTGAGCCAGCGTTCCGGCTCCACGCCGGTCCCAACCGGGACAGCGGCAGCAGGCCCGGCGTCGGTTGGGGGTGCGGGGTCGCTGCCGTAGAGGGCGCGGGCTGCGGCCAGGATGGTGGTGCGGGTATGGGGCAGGCCAGCGAGAGCGCGGTCCAGGGCGGCGGTCAGGCGGGGGCGGTGGACGACGAGGGTGAGATGGATGCCGGTCTGCCGCCACAGGGCCAGGAGTCGCTGGAGACGGCGCTCGTCGAGCAGGTGAGCGCGCAAGACGGTCAGGCGGGTCACAGCCAGGGCCGCCGTCCACGCCGAGGCCGCCTCCCACAGCGGCGGGCGGCCGTGCGGGAAACGGCCCGGGAGGTGGGCGGGCTTGCCCAGCGCGAAGAGCAGGTCCCCGGCCAGAGCGGTGTCGCTGGTCGTTCCCGGCGCGGGATGCAGGGTGATGCGGCCGGCGTACGGGGCGTGGGCGGCCAGCGCGCTGTGAGTGAACACAGCGTCGTCCCCGGCGTCGAGGACGACGGCCAGGCCGGGCGTAGCGGGTGGGGTCATGCGAGGCGGCTGAAGGCCCAGCGCAGCAGGTCCCGGTCCGGGCATGGGCGGTCCATGCGCTCCATTGCGGTCCGCACATGGGCGGTCAGCTGCGCCCACGCCCGGAAGTTGCCGTGAGCGGCCTGTTCGTCGGCGAAGGTGATGTCGGCCGGGTCGGCGTCCTCCCAGACGGGGTGGAAGAGCGGGACGACGTCGAGGACCTCGTCGGGGGTGAGGCGGGTGAACTGCTGCCAGATGAAGATCCGGGAGGAGAGCATCGGCTCGCGGCGCAGCACGGTGTGGGCGCCGGCACCGCCGACGAAGACGATCGCGATCTGGGTGGCGGGCTCGTCCCACAGGTAGCGGAAGTATTCGAACGCCTCGCCGTTGAGCCACTGCGCCTCATCGACGAGGAAGGTGCGGGGCCGCTCGGACAGGGCGGTCTTCAGGAGACGGTCGAACTCGGAGGGGTGGCGGGGCGGCTCACCGGGCAGGCGGAGCGTCTCGAACAGCTCGTAGCGGACCGCGCGTGCGGTGGGGCGGGCCCGGAAGGTGACCCGGCAGACCTCGTCGCCCCGGGTACCCTCCAGCTCGTGCAGGCAGGTATTGACCGCCAGGGTCTTGCCGAAGCCGGCGTTGCCGTGGATGCACATCATCGCCCGCGCGGCGACCGTGTCCGCGATGTTCTCCCGCGCGGTCAGCAGCGCCTTCGTGGTCACGACGGAGGCGTCGGGCAAGTCGACGTACTGGTAGGTGGGCGCGGTCACCGCACACCACCGCCGGCGCCGTCCCCGTCACCGGTGGCACCGGCCTGCGGTCCGCCGCCGGACTCGTCGTCCTCTGGCGCGGGTGACGTCCGCGGCCGGGTACGGGCCGCGAGGGAGGCCGGGGTACGCCAGTCAGGCGGAGGCGCGGCCGGCGGGATCAGGTCCGGCAGCGCCAGCCTCGACAGA
>LJCW01000239.1 GCA_001298555.1 Actinobacteria bacterium OV450 | reverse complement strand
ATACGGAACCAACAGAGCCCCACCGGTGAGTAGCTGAGCTTAGACAACTCGCTCAACACCGGTGGGGCTCTGCCCGTTCCGCAGCCACCTCCACGTCACCCGATCAGTGGCCCAGTTGAAAATGCTCTGTGTCCGCCGTCGACGAGGATGCCGGCGTTGTTCAGGCACCAGCCCCCCGGGGGCTGCACGTACGCGTGGACCCCGTCCCCGACCTCGACCACGCCACCCATGCCCCGCACGGCCCACCTCTTCCTCGAAGATCTCCGAGGAGAATTCTCAACCGGAGCACCGAGCCCCCGCTCGATTCCTCCTGGAATTCCCGTCGAATTCCATCCACGCCCCCGTTTTCCGGGTGCATCTCCATCGCATTTCAAGCGAATTCCCAACCCGCCAGTTTCCGGCCACAACAGAAAACCACCGGCCCGCAGCGGGGCCGGCCGCGAGGCCCGGCCGGTCCGGATCGGGCCGGGCCGGCGGTGTTCGGCCGCGAGCCGGTTCTCCCGCACCGCGGAACGCCGAAGCCGCCGCCCGGGGGCGGCGGCGAGGACGACCGCCGGGAAGCCGGGGGCCGGGCGGGGTCAGACCCCCGCCGGTTCCGGGAGGACCAGGCGGCGGGGGGCTGCACGGCCCCAGGGGAAGCCGTGGTGCAGGTGGACCGCCGGCGGCCGCGCGGCATCGACCTCGACCGCCACCGCCGCCAGCACCTCCGGTACCGGCTCCACCTCCAGGAACCGCCACCGCATCGCCGAGTCGTCGGCCGGCGGCCGGAACACGAGGACGCCCCGGTCCTCGGCCAGGGTGAACGCGAAGGAGTCGAAGGGCAGACCGAGCCCCAGTCCGCGCGCCTTGGAGTACGCCTCCTTCAGCGTCCACAGCCGAAGCGCCCGCCGGTGCCGGGGCCGCCCCGGCGCGGCCCGGGCGATCCACTCCTGCTCCTCGGCGGCGAAGGTCGCGATGATGTTGTCCAGTCCCCGCTCACCGCGGTCCAGCCGCTCCACGTCGACGCCGATCCGCAAACCGCGGGAGACCCCCAGCAGGTTGTACGCGTTGGCGTGCGAGAGGTTGAAGTCCAGGGCGTCCGCCCCACGCGGCAGTCCTCCGGCCGGCGTCTGGAGGAAGGGCCGCCCGCGCGAGGAGCGCCAGATGACCGCCTCGGCTTCGGGGATGCCGGTCTCCAGCGCCAGTACCCGCCGTACCAGCGCGTGGGCGACGAGGTACTGGCGGCGGTCGCGTTCGAACAGGAAGCGGCCGGCCACCTCCTGTTCGTTCTCGTCCAGCCAGTACGAGGCCAGCGTCGCGGCGATCCCCGGCGCGAGGTCCTCGTTGGGGCAGAACCACAGGTTGACCGGGGCCGGCTCGCTCTCCCCCGGGCCGGCCGGGTCGAGGGGCAGCGTGGTCATGCGGGGCCCTCCTCGGCGCCCAGCCACAGCGGAACGCGCAGGAACGCGGAGGAGGGCAGCGGCACCCCGTCGGCGGCCGCCGCGCGGACCGGCTCCAGTGCGGACCAGTCGACGTCCAGCCCGGACAGCCACAGGCCGCGCAGCTGGTGCAGGTGCCCGGCCTGCCAGAGCGCGGCGAGGTACCCGTCCGTCTCGGGTACGGAGCCCAGCCCCAGCGGGTCGGCGCCGCCGTCCCTCAGATCGGCGCAGGGCGCCCCGTCCCGGACGAACTGCTCCAGTACCCGCAGCAGTTCGGCGCTGTCGCCGACGACGGCCGCGAACCGGCAGTCCATGGCGGCCCGCCCGGTGCGCAGGGCGCGGGCCAGCCCGGCGAGCGGGGGCACCGGCCCGGACCCGCCGAGCAGCTCCGCGAACCGCCGGGCGGTGGCGGCCAGATGGGCCGGTGTGGGAGCGGACAGCACGAACAGCTCGGCGCCGCCGCCACCGGCCGGCTCCGCGCCGTGCGCCGTGGCGGCGGGCGGGTACTCCTCCAGGACCACCAGGGCGTCCGCGCCGCCGGCCCCGCGCACGCCGACGCAGATCCGGCGCGGCACGTTCCCGTCGCCCTGCCAGGGCTGCGCCTCGGCGCGCCCCGGCGCGGGCGCCAGGGTCCGGTGGCGCAGCTGGAGCACGGCCCGGGTCAGGGCCGCGGCGCCGGTCGCCGCGCCCGCGTCGCCGACGAGTGCGCGCACCGACCCGGCGTCCTCGTGGACGGCGGCGGCCGACGCGTCGACGCCGGCCGCGCGCAGCGCCTCGCGCACCACGCGCGGCGCCGGTGCGTCCGCCGGGGAGTCCGCCGCCACCGGCCGGGCCGGCTCGCACGCCTGCCCCCTGCACTGGGTCCGCAACGACGGCGACGTCCGCTCCGGTGACCTGCTGCTGCTCGACGCCGGTGTGGAGACCCACTCCCTCTACAC
>LJCW01000238.1 GCA_001298555.1 Actinobacteria bacterium OV450 | reverse complement strand
GGCGCCCCCCCCCCCCCGCGCCCCCCCCCCCCCCCCCCCCCCCCCCCCCCCCCCCCCCCCCCCCCCCCCCCCCCCCCCGCCCCCCCCGTCCCCGCCGTCGCCGCCGTCACCGCCGTCACCGGCGGTACACGCGCCACCGGCCGGGGCTGGTGGGCTGGGCATGCGGGACGGCATCGGTTTCCTGCATGTGCCCGCGATGAGGAACGGGGAAGTGCTGGTGAAGCGGGGTACGGCGCCGGAGGTCCTGAACGAGGGCGTGGCTGGGTACTACTTGCATCCGGTGAAGTCGGCGCTGCCGTGGGACGAGGAGGGTAACTTCGCGCTAGCGGCGCACCGGGACGGGCACGGGGCGAAGTTCCACAACATCGACAGGGTGAGGAACGGCGATGCGGTGGTCTTCGAGACGCGGGACACCTGGTATGTGTACAAGGTCTTCGCGCAGCTGCGCCGAACGTCGAAGTATGACGTGGGCGTGATCGCCCCGGTCCCGAAGGGGTCAGGGCGGACGGGGCCCGGCCGCTACATCACGCTGACCACCTGTACGCCGGTCTACACGTCCAGGTTCCGCTACGTCGTCTGGGGCGAGCTGGTACGCACTGAGCCGGTGGACTCCAAGCGCACGCCACCGGCGGAGCTGCGCTGACGCGGTGAGAGGGCCCCTATGGGTTGGTCAAGCTGATGGGGTGGGTTGGGGTTCGTGGAAGGCGTTGCGGAGCAGCGAAGAGCGCAGCGTCTCGCGAGGTAGAGCAGGCACGGCCGTTTGAAAGTCGTGGTGCTCACGTGGACTTCCTGGTCAGAGGATGTCCAGCAAGTGGCGGCGATGCCAGTCGGCGCCGAGCTCCTGGTAGGAGGCGTCCGGGTCGTTGATCAGGTGCCAGGCGATGACGAGTATCGAGCGGGCGACGGCCACCAGCGCTTTGGCATGGCCGCGGCGTTTGACGATGCGGCGGTAACGGGCGCCGAGGAAGGTGTCGGTACGGGCGGCGGCGTTGGCGGCTTCGCCTCGCCCAGCGCCCCCTTGAGCCAGGGGTTGCCCTGCCCGGCCGGGCCCGCGGTGTTCTTCGCTCCGGACTGGATGGTGCGGGGGCACAGTTTCGCCCAGGAGACCAGATGTTCGGGGGTGGGAAGGCGGCTCATGTCCGCGCCGATCTCGGCGTTGCGCTGTGGTGGGTCCGATGCCGGGAACGGCATCGAGACGCTCAGCCAGGATCCGCGCGCTCACCACGGTCGCCGACCCGTCCACGTCAGCCGCATCCTGTGGCGGGGGGGGGACCTCTTCCAGGGTCTGGGCGATGAGCTCGTCGAGTTCGTGGATCTGGGCGGACAGGTGGTCGATGGTGGCCAGCAGCACCCCGAGCAGGCGAGCGTGATGGTCCTCGAACTGCCCCGTCAGGGCCTCGGCCAGGGCCGTCTTCTTCTTGCGAGACTGCCCCTGGCGCGCTCAGCGAGAGAAAACGGGGACTACGTTCCCCGGCGACCATGGCGTTCATCATGGCCCGCCCGGACTGGCCGAACAGGTCGGAGACGGCCCCGGACAACTTGATCTGCGCGTCCTGGAGAGCCTTGTCGACGCGGTGCTTGTGCCGGGTGCGTTCCTGGACGAACACCGTGCGGGTACGGGTGAAGTCCCGCAGCTGCCCGACTGGTTTGGGCGGCACGAACGAGGCCCGGACCATGCCGCGTTCGGCGAGCTTGGCCAGCCAGACCGCATCCAGCTTGTCGGTCTTGGGCCGGCCGGGGACATTCTTCACGTCCCGCGCGTTGACGAGCCAGCAGTCCAGGCCGCGGGCTTCCAGCAGGTAGAAGAACGGGCGCCAGTACGAGCCCGTCGCCTCCATCACCACCCGCTCGACACCCTGGCAGACCAGCCGGTCACCGAGTTCCATGATCGCGTTCGTGGTCGAGGCGACCGTCCAGACCTGCTGGACGCGCCGGCTCTCGATGGTGTCGTGCGGGACCCTCAGGCAGACCATTCCGGATGCTTTGGCGATGTCGATGACTCCGTTGCTGAATTGCCTGCGGTGGCCTGGGTCTGTTCGGCATGATCGTCGGTGCGGTCGTTCTGTCTGCCCTGGCCGCAGGAGGTCGGTGCAATGTCCATGCGGCCTGGGGGGTTGCCGCCCA
>LJCW01000237.1 GCA_001298555.1 Actinobacteria bacterium OV450 | reverse complement strand
GTGGTAACCAGCCAAACCAGCGGGACGCCCCGTTCGTCACGTCACCGTCAACATCCTGCCGCCACCCCACCCTCAAGCCGTACAGATGGAAAAGGCTCCGGGTGACCGGGATCGCGCTGATCTTCCGCAGCTTGATCTCGCCCGCCGAGATCGGAAGCCACCGCCCGCTGGGGGTGGTGAATCGTCGGCGGAATTCCCTCCAGTTCCAGTGGTGCCGTTCACGCAGCAGGCGGACGAGTCGCCACCAGACGATGTCGTCCACCTTGGTGAATACGTGCTTCGCGACGGCGTGCCGGAAGTAGTGGGCCCAACCCTGCGTGGCTCTGTTCAAGTTGACCAGCACCACGGCCAGGTCCTGCTGCGACGTTCTGTGGGTCACGGAACGGATCTTCGCCTTGATCGACCGCAAGGGCCGATCGGCGATGAAGGTGTAGACGTACCACTTGTCCGTTCCCCTCTTGCGGCGCCACTGGATGTGGAACCCCAGGAAGTCGAACCCCTCGCTCAGATGCACCACCTGGGTCTTGGCCGGTGACAGCCGCAGTCCCATCGGTGCGAGCACTTGGGCGATCTCCTCGTGCAGTGCCTCGGTGTCCTGCCTGGTCCCGTGGACCAGGACGACGAAGTCGTCCGCGTAGCGGACCAGTCGCCACGAGGGCAGGCCTTTGGCCCGGCGTCGTCCGCGCCTGTACTCGGTGGACAGTTCCCCGCCGCTCTCCCACGCCCGGTGCAAGTGCTCGTCGAGCACCGACAGGGCGATGTTGGCCAGCAGCGGGGACAGGATGCCCCCTTGCGGCGTGCCGGTATAGGTGTCCTGGAGTTCCCCGAGCTCGTTCAGCAGCCCGGACTTCAAGAACGCCTTGACCAGTGCCAGCACGCGCTTGTCCTTGATCCTCTTCCGGACCCGGTCCATCAGCGCGGCGTGGTCGATCTCGTCGAAGCACGCCGCGATGTCCGCGTCCAGCACCCAGCGATAGCCGCAGGTGCCATACAAGTGGATCTCGGCAATCGCGTCCTGGGCCCGCCGCTTGGGCCGGAACCCGTAAGAGACCGGCTTGAAGTCGGCCTCGAAGATCGGTTCCAGCACGAGCTTCAGTGCGGCCTGCACGACCCGGTCGGCGATCGTGGGAATCCC
Source organism: Actinobacteria bacterium OV450 (assembly GCA_001298555.1). Lineage (GTDB taxonomy): Bacteria > Actinomycetota > Actinomycetes > Streptomycetales > Streptomycetaceae > Streptomyces. The sequence goes on along the minus strand of LJCW01000237.1, from coordinate 1,084 downwards.
CAGCCGCCGCACCTTCCCCGACCCACCCGGCTTGGGAATTGTTTTCTCCCGTACCGGCAGCGGCCGGAACGCGCCCGCCTTGAGCTGGGCGCGCAGGTCGTCCAGGAACCCCGGAACGCCGAGTGTCTCCTCGACGTCGGCGGCCGTCAGGCCGTCCACGCCAGGAGTGCCGGCTCCCCGGTTGCCCGCGACCCGGTCGAACGCCACGAGCAGCGTCGCCGGGTCGTGCACGAGGTTGAACAGATCGTCGAACCGGCGGCCGGGATCGGCCACCGCCCAACGGTGAAGCTTGGCCTGCATCTCCGATACCCGCTGGCGCGGCCCCACCGGGACCGTCTCCAGCAGAGCACCGCTGTTCAGCGGTGCCTCTTTCGGCATTGCAGCCTCCTCCCCTCTCGATACCGCTGCCGCCCTTCCCCATGCGCCGGGCTCTCCCCGGCTCGGAGTACTACGGCGGCTCCGCCCCACCCGGCCCGTTCGGCGGTCGATGCGCCTATCCCCGCCAGCGGACTGGCCGTCCGCAACCGGGGAAATACGACCGGGTGGTTCCCGTGTTCACTGCATTTCGCTCGACGAAGTAGGAGCCCGACTGTGTCCCTGCGGCATCGCCACGAGTACGCCGTAGACCTTCCTCGTGGCCTCCCGGCCGGCTTCGAAAGACCGACCAAGAAGTTCCCCGCCGACCCGCGACGACTGCGCACCGCTTCCGGCCCAGATCCGCCAGGTTCGAGCCGATGACATCGTTAAGAGACGTAAAGACGCCGGTTCCTCGCGTACTCCTCTCCATCCCGCTCGCCGGACCCGCGCCATCTGGCAGTACTGGCACGTCCCGGCTTTGTCAGGGCCGCTCCCGCCCTCTCCGGCATCACCCGGGTCAGGCTGCCCTCAGCTCCACCTCCCTGCTACGACAGGTCAGCGGTGGAGGCCTCTCACCTCCACACGAAACACAGCGCCTCACGGCGCAATTCGAAGCAGATGTGGGCGCCCAGGTCCGCCGCCACTCTTTTACCTCCGGCCACACCTGCTCTTTCCATACCTCGATGGAGGCCTCGTCCCGCTCGACGGCCCGACGCACCGGGACCTG
>LJCW01000236.1 GCA_001298555.1 Actinobacteria bacterium OV450 | reverse complement strand
GGCGGACCGGGAGGAGCAGGCGGCTGACCCGCACCCGGAGCCCCCGGCGGACCAGGAGGCGCCGGCGGCTGACCCGTCACCGCAGGACCCGCCAGCATCGTCGCGGCATGATCCAGCCCACGCCCCAGCGAACCGGGCGCACCAGGAGCGCCGGGGGCCGCGGGCGGAGTCGGCGGCGTCGCGGGCGGCGTGCCCGGCCGGGAGGGCTGGGCCTTGCCCGTCGGCGCATCGTTGAGGGACCCGGCGTCCGGGCCGCCCTCGCCGGCCCCGAGGTGCAGGGCCGGGGCGATCGCGGTCTTCGGCAGACCGCTGCCCCCGGCCATCAGCGTGGTCTTGGCCTCCGAGGCGGCGCCGGGCGGCGGCCCCATGTCCTCCAGGTCCGAACCCGACAGCGGCGGCGCGAACACCGTCGCGGGCAGCGGTACGGACACGTCGTCCGCACCGGGATTCACATCGGTCCCGGCCCACGGCGTGGCCCCGACCGGCACCCCGTCGTTCGCGGACGGCTCGTACGGCACCTCGCGGCGCAGCGGAACCGCCTCCCCCGGCTCGGGCGCGGCAGCCGGCGCAGCCGGAGCCGCCGGCTCAGGGGCGGACGTCGGCGCGGGCGCGGGCGTCGCCGACGGGATCCCCGCCCGGTCCGCAGCCTCCTGCAACCACTCCGGCGGACTCAGCATGAAAGAGGTCTGCTCCGAGTCGATCCGCGGCGTCGGCACCGAGGCCTCCGCCACCGGCGCCGCGGCAGCCCCGTACTCCTCCTCGTACCGGCGGATCACCTCACCCACCGGCAGACCCGGCCACAGCGTCACCTCACCGCTGTCCCGCGCGATGACCAGCCGCTGCCGGCCACCACCGGACACCGGACCCGCCGCACGGTCCTCCGCCCACACCACGAACCCGAGCCCGAACTCCCGTACGCGCACCTCGCGGTGCTGGTACGCGGGCACGTCCCCGTTGATCCACTCCTCGGCGCGCTCCTGCGCCTGCGCAAACGTCACCATCGCGCCGTCACCCCTCCACCGGTGCCGCACCCGACACGGGAACCGAGCGTGCGAATCCGCCGTCCACCATCAGACCGGCCACCGTTTCCAACTCCGGCGGATTGCCCGCCAACCGCTCCAGAAAGGCATCGAAATCGGCACCGCACGGCAGCAACAGACGCTCCACGCGCTCCTGCACCGACCAGCCGTCCCGGTCACGCGCGTCGTCGTACGGGGAGAACCACACCGAGCCGACCGCCGCGCCCTTCACCTTCACCGCGAGCAGACCACCCTGGGCGAAGGCCACGCACAGGTAGTCCTTCGTCAGATGGTCGCGCAGACACTTGTTGACGTACACCAGGTCGTTGACCGCCGCCTCCTCACGCACCGTGAAGAACGGCTGGTCCACCAGCACACCCAGCTCCACGTCGAGCCCGGCACCCACCGGCGCACAGCCTCCGGCCGCCTTCAGGAACGTGCGGTACGCCTCCGGCAGCCGGTACCCGAGGTCCTCCTCGACGCCCTGCACCGCCTCCTCGGACACCGACACCACCGACTTCGGCAGCCCCAGATGCGCCGGACGCACCTCCTGCAACGGCCGTGTCCCGCGCTTGTCGTGGTCGACCGGCGCCGTCGCCAGCCCCGCGTGATGCCGCAGCAGCGCCTTCACCTCGACCGGGACCAGTTCCATCCGCCGCGTCTTCGCCACGTGGTGCCAGGTCCAGCCGTGCGGCGTCGCCACCGGGCCGACGGTGTCCCACAGCGCATGACCGGCCGCCTGCATCGCCGCGTTCGCGGACACGTAGTCCGTCAGCCGCAGTTCGTCCACGCCGAAGCCCTCCGGGGGCTCCGCGATCTCCACCGCGGCACGCGCGTACGGGGAGAAGTCGGGATGTCCGTCCGCGTCCATCCGTACCCCGTGGGGATGCCGAGCGGCCCGGACGGGGTCCGGGAAATGCACGACCTGCCCCGAGTACGCGGCGTTGGGTGGCACGGCCTGCTGCCCGAGCCGACCTGTCGTCATGGCGGTAGCCCCCTGCTGGATCTGGCTGGTTCACCACAGCCTATGTGCTCCGGCAAGAGGGTCACCCGCCCGTGACCCCCGGGGCCGCACGACGGCCAGGAACATCCGAATTGATACGAATATTCGACCCCGCTTCCACACGACAGGGGACATTTGACAGGCTGTCCCCTCAGCACGGGGGCGTGCGCGACAGCGGCCGGCACCGCCGCCACGGGAGGGAAGACGCGACCATGCAGAACACGGCGACACGCACAGACACGGCCGACGGCGCCTCGGAAAGGGGCACGCAGGCCGGACCGGCCGGACCCGCGGCGGGGCAGACGGCCGCCCAGGCCGGCGACCCACGCCTGCGCTGGAGCAGCACCGACGGCCGGCCCGCCGCACCCGTCCTGCGCTTCCGCCGCGACGGCATCCTCCCCACCATCGCCGCCGCCCTCTCCGTACGCGGCGAAACCCTCACCGGCACCGCCGGCAAGGCCGACCAGGCACCCGCCCTGCACCCCCTCGTCCAGGACTTCCTCGACACGCTCACCAGCGGCCAGCGGGAACGCTTCACCGGCCGCTGCCCCGAGGCCATCCTGCTCTCCCGCCACCTCACCGCCGTCGAGGGCGCCCGCAGCAGACGCGCCTCCCGCAAACCCCTCACCGCGAGCGAAGCCCGCCGCGCCCTCAAACACTCCAAGATCACGGCCCGCCGCATCCGCGAGGACGGCGACCCGCTCCACGGCAGCTACGCACCCCCCTGCCGGTCCTGCGAAGCGCTCCTCGCACACTTCGGCGTACGCGCCGTCGACCTCACCCCCGCGTCAGAAAAGGCCTGACCTCCACCACCATGACCACCTCCTCCGCCTCCTACGACCGCTCCTCGGCCACCCGCTTCCCCACCGCCGTGGACACCGCCCTTCGCACCGCCGGCTGGGAACCCGGCCGCTGGGACATCAAGCAGGCCGAGTTCTGGGCCGACGCCCTGCGGGACCACACCACCCCCGCCGGCCACCGGCACACCGTCTTCCCCGCAGCCGTCGAAGCCTGGGCGGAATTCGGCGGGCTCACCGTCACCGCCCCAGGCCCCGGCCGCCAGACCGCACCGGTCCCCGTCCACCTGGACCCCCTGACCGGCCTCCACCTGGCCCGCACCTTCGCCGACCTCGGCCGCGCCCTCTCCACCCAGCTCTGCCCACTCGGCGTCGACTCCGACGGCGGCTCGCACCTCGCCATCGACTGCGAGGGCCGCGTCTACGGCATCGACCACACCGGCGACTGGTACCTCGGCGCCGGCGTGGACGAAGCCCTCACCCTCCTGCTGACCGGCCTCCACCCCACCCGCCTCACCACC
>LJCW01000235.1 GCA_001298555.1 Actinobacteria bacterium OV450 | reverse complement strand
TACAGCTGCCGCGTAGACCAAACGGGTACCTGAGCCGGTCGTACGGGCGTAGCGTCCGTGGCCGGTCAAGTTCCAGCGAGGTGATCGCCATCGTCACCAGTTCACAGAGGCTCCTCATCAACATAACCTGCAGCAGGATAAGAGAAAACGGGGCATCTCCGCAGGTCAGGCTGCACGTGACCTATCAAACCAGCGGATGCCCCGTCCGTCGCGCCCCGTCAAGACTCTGCCGCTGCCCCGCCTTCAGGCCGTACAGATGGAAAAGGCTCACGGACCTCATGAATGATCGAGGTTAACGTCATAGAGCCTCCTGGCATACCTCTTTGACTACTACATGAGCTGGTAGCGGCCAGTGAAGAATTGGCCAAATTCGATAAGATATCTGAAGGGTTGCCCACATGGGAAACAGTCTCGCTTTAGGTAAATCGGTGAGGGCGGTTTGTCTCGCAGTCTCAGCCATCGCCGCTGCACTTACGCTTGGCGCCCAGCCAGCTGCGGCGTCAGGGGGCGACTGGGGGTTTAACGAAGGGATCGCCAGTACAGCTCTGACCGGCGGGAAAATGGTTACGTACCCAGCACTTATTTGCAATCCCACCACTCCCAGAGTGCAGGGCACTGGACCCTGCAGCTATACGACCAGCATGATTTACAGGATTACTACTTTTGGTGGCGCTAGGTTTGTAACTGGCACATCCAATGCCCCGAATCCCGATAACAGCACCACTCCGCCTAATCCTAAGACCTTCCCGCTAGTTTTGAGTTCGACGGGTGCCCCGGTGGGCACATGCAAGGCGGAACAAAATCATCAGGTAATCGAGTGCTCATTTAGCGCCGCCGGATCGATCGCCTCAGGTGATTCAGTCGTTCCAGGTAAGCAAATCGTCATGTGGACAGCCACCGAGACCTGTACGCCCTTCTTTCAACTGACCTGGTATGACCCAGCCCAAGAGCCGCAAAGGTGGGGAAATGATAAGGACGGTTTTAACGACCTCTTCGGCGCGAACGATTGGTATGTGGCAAAGACGTTCGGCCGATGCCCGAAGGTGGAGCCATAAAGTCATCCAGCGCACCTTTAATAGACTCTATTTCATCGCTCGGCCATGAGAAGTAAGGAATCATTGTGCGCAATAAAGCAGGCCTTCGGGCGCGGTTGTCAGCCGGTATTTTGCTTCCACTAGTTTGCCTAATTAACCTGGGTGCCCAGCAAGCCTTAGCCGACCAGCCCACTGGGGACTGGGGCTTCCCGTTAGCTGAAGGTATGAGTTTCTCCCCCGGCACCAAGATGTCCTGGCACCCGGAGCTGAAGTGCAATCCGTCCCCTAGCGTTCTGACGACGTCGGACACCACTCCCTGCACGTATAGCCCAGATCTAAAGTTTGTCATCAAAGCGTTAAATGACGCTAGCTTCTTCCACGAAAACTTCAATGACAATTCTCGTGAGACGTCTTCAGCTCACCTGGCGTTGCGAATCAAGAGTAGCAAGGCTCAGGTTGGCCAGTGCTTGGTGGAGGATACCAAAACCGTACGGTGTCACACCGATGGAACGGGAACAGTTCAGTCCGGTGACAGTCTAATCGTTGGCGATCCAGCTAACTCCGATCCGCTTCAAGTGTGGACTGCCACAAGCTCTTGCAAAGAAACCCTTGTGCTATACTGGGAGCATATTTTAAGCGAACCGCAGCGAGGCGGGAACGGCCTAAACGACTACGGCGCGTGGAACGACTTCTACGACGTAGTTACCAGCGGCCGTTGCGAGTCAATTGCCGATCCTATTTAGGGAAAGAAGGCATACGCGCGTCTCGGTCAGGGAACCTCTTTCATCCTGTCTCTGAGGGGTGAATGGGCAGGTCGGGTGGGTGGCGGTGACGTGGCGAAGCCCCTGTCGTTGGTGTGTTGATTCCGCTCATCACATCGGCGCCGGGGGCTTCGTTGGTTCCGTGTCCTGCCATGCTCGACTTCCTCACGACCTGGTGGAGCACGTCTCCTGGCTGCTTTACACCCGCAGGCGTGAACTGGGCACGCGATGGCGGAGGCTGGGCACATCTGTGAATGGGTGGGGTGGCGGCCACGGTTGGGCGTCAGACGGTTCTGTGTGGTTGTCCCTGCTCTCACCTTGCAGGGATTCTGATCTTGGCTGTCATGGGGGTGACCAGGCTGCTGAATTTCATGGTTTTCCTTTCGCTGAATTCGGGGCCCCGGAATTCGATTCCGGAGCCCGGGGCAGGGCTGACCTCGATTCTTCGCTGGGGGTGTGACGCTGGTCGGCTTGGCGGTTTGCCCGTAC
>LJCW01000234.1 GCA_001298555.1 Actinobacteria bacterium OV450 | reverse complement strand
TGCCTGACTGGGCATCAGCTCGGCGTCGATGGTGCGTCTGGGATCAACGCCTTGACCTGCGACGATGCGGCCAGCCGGTGACTTTGAATTAGCCCTGGGTCGCGGGGCCCTGAAAGTGGGATGCATCGCCCACTCGGATCGCGGATCGGAATACACGTCAGGTGAATACCGCTTGCTGATACGGGAGTTGAAGCTCGCGCAGAGCATGGGCAGAACGGGCTCATGTTACGATAACGCCGCGGCCGAAAGCTTTTTCGGACTGCTGAACGCGGAGATCGGGACCAGCGTCTGGGAGTCTCGCGAAGCGGCCCGCGCCGACGTCTTCCGCTTCATCGAGGTCGAATACACCCGCACCCGCCTGCGCAAGCACCCGGTGTACGGCTACGTCACCCCGCTCGAAACCAGAGCCCTGACGACCCACGACCTCACCCCCGCAGCGTTACCACCCGCTGTCCAGGTTCAGGGGGGAACTTCACGGAATGAGAGGGGGAAACGGTGGTACAGCCACACTGCGGAGGAGATGACCTCCGACGGGAAACCGAAACCCCTTATATAACGGCGCTGCAGCGGTGTCCATGACCAGCCCTCCCACAACGATCTACGCCAAGACCATCACACGCCTCCGCGAACCTGACAGCGCCGGTTCGGCTCAACTAAAACATAAGTCATACCGCTTCGGGCATTTACAGGGCGCTAAGCTTGTATCACTATGGGTGAAGTGGCTTGATGGTAGGGGTTCCTATGGCGCCATATACCGACGTGCTCGGCACGCATGTAAGGGGGATTTTCAACTCGGCAGCGATCGAGCGACGCTCTGACCATTTCTGTAGTTCAGTGCTGTCGCGCTCCTCGTCTGATCCCAGCTGAAAGGCCCAGTGAACCTTTTCAATTTGGTCACCGATCGGTTGACGGGAGGCACTCATTCCTGCAGATCACAGGCGTTCAGACTGGCGTCGTACAGCCGAAGTTGAAAATGCTCAGTGTCCTCGCCTTTGGTTATCCCGGATCCATCAGATTATCTCGCATCGACAGTCGTCGGAACGAGCTGAGGCTGGGGTCGGTACGGGGCAACGATCGTCGTCATCGGCCTGTCGTCCTGCCAGAGGTGACCGCGAACTGGCAGGCGCACATGCCGTGCTCTACGTCGTATGCCGTCTTCCCAATGGCATACAGGCGCGGGACGGCGCAACCGGCAGAGGTCGGCTCTTCGCAGCGCATCAAAAAGTCCCTGGCTAGGGGCTGTTCTCATACTTCTTCGAGATGGGAGAAGCGTCATGGCTCCTCATGCAACGGACTATTCCCGGGCCGGTCGTATCCGCCGTTTCCCGGTGTTGCGCCGCCGTCCGACCGGGACCGGCGTCTGCCGGACTTTTGTATCGCCGAGATCGGGGCGTTCCACGGGAGCTCGCCGCGGGGCGGCGTGGATCGCGGCCGCGTGTACCGCCCTCGCGCTGGCCGTTTCCCCTCTGGCTACGGGAACCGTCCAAGCGGCTCCGGGCTCCTGGACGGCGACCGGGTCGATGAGCATTGCCCGAGCCGACCACACGGCGACGCTGCTGCCCGGCGGCAAGGTTCTGGTCACCGGCGGCCCCCTGTTCAACAGCGGCGCCCTGGTATCGGAGCTGTACGACCCGGCCACTGGCGCCTGGACAGCCACCGGCTCGATGAACAAGGCCCGGCAGAACCAGACGGCGACGCTGCTGCCTGACGGCAAAGTCCTGCTCGCTGGCGGCTGGACGGGCAGCGCTGCGATGGCGTCCGCAGAGCTGTACGACCCGGCCACCGGCGCCTGGACGCCCACCGGCTCGATGCTCATCGCCCGGACTTTCCATACGGCGACGCTGCTGCCCGGCGGCAAAGTCCTGGTCGCCGGCGGCAACACGGGCCGCGCCGCGATGGCGTCGGCGGAGCTGTATGACCCGGCCACCGGCGCCTGGACAGCCACCGGCTCGATGAGCACGGCCCGCAGCGACCACACGGCGACGCTGCTGCCCGGCGGCAAGGTCCTGGTCGCCGGCGGCGGCTCGGCGTCGGCGGAGCTGTATGACCCGGCCACCGGCGCCTGGACAGCCACCGGCTCGATGAGCACGGCCCGCAGCGGCCACACGGCGACGCTGCTGCCCGGCGGCAAGGTCCTGGTCGCCGGCGGCGGCTCGGCGCCGGCGGAGCTGTATGACCCGGCC
>LJCW01000233.1 GCA_001298555.1 Actinobacteria bacterium OV450 | reverse complement strand
CCGTAACCCTCCTCGGCACCCACCACAGGGAAACGATCACCCGCCAGAGCGAGGCACCCCGCACTGACTAGCCCTTGATCACCAGGCTCTGAGCTGGGCAAGGGCCCACAGGTCGACCTGGCGGTGTCCAACGGCTGCGAGTACATGCAGCTGCACGACAAGACCGCCGGCTCCTACGTGGACACCGCCTTCATCGAGGGAGCGGTCGACTTCCTGATTCCACCCGCCCTGCGCCAGGAGCCGGCGTGGCAGGACATCGTGGAGACCGGCTACAACGTGATGCTCCTCCACAACGACATCAGCGGCTTCGCACGCGACTTCGCCGCCGGTGACGTGTTCAACTCGGTCTACTTGCTGCACCAGCAGCACGGCATGAGCCCCGATGAGGCACTGGAACACGCGGTCGCACTCGTGGACGCCCGCATCAAGGACTTCCTGCAGCAGGAGCGCACTTTCGCCGAACGGGTGACCCACCTGGGCTTGCCTGACGGTGACATCGAGCGGGCCTGCGACATCATCGCCAAGCTCAAGGTGGGCAGCCAAGGATGCCTGGGCTTCTACGCCGACACCAACCGCTACACGGTAGGCCAAGAGCCGGGACCAGCCCACCTTCCCCCAACCTTCCAGACCACTACTTCCTGATGGGCACTACGCGTCAGGAGCCGACTGGTCGAGTAGTGGCGTCTTCGCCGCGTTGCATCGCTGACCTGCGGTGACAGCAACTGAAGTCCGTCCAGGACCGCTGTTGCACCACCGTGTTGCGGCGTCCACGCACGAGACCCTGAGGCCATCGCGGCTCCGGGGTCTCGTGCTCTCCGCCGTAGCGCCGAATTGGGTCACGCCCAGTCGACGCCGAGCTCTGCGAGGGCGGCGAGCTGGTCGGCGGTGAGCTTGTCGCGTCGGCTCTTGGTGTTGGTGACCCATACGCCGAGCTTCACGATCACCGGCTCCGTCTCGCCCTCGACCGTGATCTCCTCGCGGTGGGCGCGGGGGACGGGCCTGTGGGCGCCTTCCCGCTCTAGCCACTGTGTGAGGGCCTCCAGGCCCCGCTGGAACGCCTGCTGCGCCTTGCTCGGTCCCTTGGCCCCGCGGCTGGCCGCAGGGGCGGGAGTGGGCGCTTGGTCGGGCTGCACGCCGAGCGCGGTCAGCCGTGCCTGCTGCTCGGGCAACAGGCGCGCCCAGGTGGCCGGCTGTTTCTGCTGCTGGAGCCACCGTCCGATGTCGTCGCCGTCCATGAGTACGCCGGGGGCGATGTCGGGCAGGACGCCGTCGGCGTCGACCAGGTCTGAGAGGACGCGGTAGTGCCGCTGCCAGTCGAGTGGCCAGGGGCAGTCCCAGTCCTTGTCGATGGCGGTCAGCTGCGCCGCGCGTTTCGTGGCGCGATTTGGGTCTTTGCCGAGGCCGTTCTTGGCGCCTTTGCGGCGGAGGTTGGCCATGTGCTGGCCGATGGGCATCATCTCGTCGTCTTCGCCCGATATGGCGTCTTGTCGGGGTGCGAGGTGTCCGGTGGCCTTCCGGTAGGACCGGAGTGCGGCGAGTTTGGCCTCCCATGCTTCTTCGCCGGGTTCCCACACCATCCCGGCCTCCGGCGCGTCCAAGAGGACCTTGCGCCGGTCCTCCAGCTCCCCAGCCCGCAGCGCCTTGCGCTGCTGATGCACCCACAGCCCGAGCGGGAACGCCTTGGTGACGCCGACTGCGGTTTCGACGTCGTACGGGACGGCGTAGAGGCCGGTGATCTGGTTCTCCGCGCGCCACCGGATGAGGGCTTGGTAGCCCTCCAGCCAGACCAGGGATTCGGGCCGGTAGACGCGGGTGCGTAGGAATGCGGCGATGGTGGCGGCGTTCCGGGGCGTGGAGAAGTGGAGCAGGGCCGACTCGGCCGCGGCGTCGGTGCCGTCCTCCTGGTCCTCGGCCTTGCTGCCAGCCCCGACGATCTGCCCGTCTTCGTCGCGGCGGAGGTGAACCTTGCGCTGGCCGTGGGTGAGTGCGCGGGAGGCGAGCTGCTCGACCAGACGCTCGTCATGACTGCGCAGGCCCTGGAGTACGGCTACCAGCCCGGCATACGAGGCGGAGGCGACCATGTCGGTCGGGTCCTCATTGGGCTCCAGGAAGACGGGCACGATGATCCGCGCGATCTTGGTGGTGCCGTCTTTGTTGAGCCGTAGTGCGCGGCCGATGTTTTGGACGATCTCGACTTGGGAGCCGCGGGTGTCGGCGAAGCAGATCGCCTCCACGCTGTGACGGGTCATTGATGTTGAGGGGCCCCGCGTTTTCCGG
>LJCW01000232.1 GCA_001298555.1 Actinobacteria bacterium OV450 | reverse complement strand
GGCGAGCCGCTGGTGGCGCAGCCGGGGCCGGAGGTGCGGGGCCCGCCGGGGCGGTCGTGCCCGTACCGACGGCGGCCGGGGACGGAACCTCCGATGGGCCGCGCCGGATCGAGGGGGGGCTGCCCGGGCTGGCCGCCGGGGACGCCGCCGGCTGGCCGGCCGCCCGGCACCGGGCCAGCCGCATGCCGGAGTGGACCCGCCGCCTCACCCGCGAGCTCGACACCTTCGCCGAGCAGAACCAGACCACCACCCTCCCCGTGCCCATCGCCCTGAACCAGCCCCCCGAGCCGCTGCGCCTGGGGCCCTCCGACGACGCCGAGTGGGCCGCCTTCGCCGCCGAGTCCGTACTCACCGCGGCCGGCGTGCTGCTCAGCGACCTCTCCCGGTCCCGCCGCATGCGGGCCGCCATCGACCTCGCCTGGAACGCCCTGGCCAGCGAGATCGCCGCCGCGGCCGAGCGCGCCCCCGAGGTCGAGTCCGCCGTCCTCCCGCTCCGCGCCCGCATCTCCGTACGGGCCGGCCTCGGCAACCTCGCGGCCGGCCTGCGCCCGCCCGCCACCGGCCACGACAACCCGCACTACTTCGACGACGCCGCCTGCGTCCGCGCCTGCGTCCTCGCCGTCGTCCACCCCGGCGACCCGGCCGCGGCCGCCGACCTCGCCGAGTTCGACGCCCGCTACACCCAGGACGGCGACGGGGTCCACGGCGCCCGCGCCATGGCCGCCGCCATCGCGACCGCCCTCGCCGGCGCCGACACCGACGCCGCCGTCGACGCCGCCCTCGCCCAGCTCCCCGCGGCCACCGAGATCGGCCGCAACGCCCGCCACGCCGTCAAGCTCGCCCGTACCCGCACGGACGGCCCCGGCGGCGCCTTCGCCATCGTCCCGACCCTCGAACACGAGATCGTCGACCACGTCTACAGCTACGGCATCGCCGCCGCCGAGACGGTCCCCGTCGCCCTCGCCCTCAGCACCGCCGCCCGCGGCCGGGTCGCCGAGGCCGTCCCGGCCGCCGCCTGCCTGTCCCGCGTCGCGGACTCCGCCCCCGCCCTGGCCGGCGCGCTCACCGGCGCCCTCGGCGGCGGGGATTCGATCCCCGCCGCCTGGCGCGAGGCCTGCCGCACCCTCTCCGGCTGCGCCCTGCCCCGCCTCGCCGGCACCGATCTCGTCGAACTCGCCGCGCTCCTGGCTCGCACGGAACTCACCTCACCCAAGGGATGATTCGGACATGACGCTCACTCTGGAAGACCGGGCGGCCGGCTGCCTCGTCGGAGCCGCCGTCGGCGACGCGCTCGGCGGGCCGGTGGAGGGCTGGTCCCCGGACCGGATCGTGGAACGGCACGGCGGCCGCGTGCACGGCGTCGTCGGCCCGTGGCACGAGGACTGGCGCACGGCCCGGCCCATCGCGCCGTACCACAAGGGCGACGGCCACGTCACCGACGACACCCTGATGACGCACGCGCTGGTCCGGGTCTACGAGGCCGTACGGGACCACCTCGACGCGTACGCGATCGCCGAGCACCTGGTCCCGGACCTGATGACCCGTCCGCGCTGGATCCCCGAACTCGAAGCCGAGGCCCTCCCCCTCCAGCGGATCTTCCTCGCTGAGAAGTGGATCGTGACCCGGCTGCACTACGCCCACGCGGACCCCCGCGAGGCGGGCAACGGCAACATCGTCAACTGCGGTGCGGCGATGTACATGGCTCCGGTCGGCATCGTCAACGCGGGCCATCCGGCGGGCGCGTACGCGGAGGCGCTGGACATCGCCGGGACGCACCAGTCCTCGTACGGGCGCGAGGCGGCCGGCGTGTTCGCGGCGGCGGTGGCGGCGGCGTGCATGCCGGGGGCGACGGCTTCCTCGGTGGTGGACGCGGCCCTGGCGCTGGCCAAGGACGGCACCCGGGAGGCGATCGCGGCGGTGTGCGAAGTGGCGGGCCGGCACCGGGACTTCGAGTCGGCGCTGGCCCCGCTGCGGGCGGCGGTGGCCCCGTACGACTCGGTGGGGCCCGACTACCGCTCCCCCTCGCTGGGCGCGCGCCGGCCGTCCCGCCTCCACTCGATCGAGGAACTCCCGATCGCGCTCGGCATGCTGATCGTCTCCGACGGGGGGTACGAGGGATCGGTCCTCGGCGCCGTCAACTACGGCCGGGACTGCGACTCCATCGCCACGATGGCGGGGGCGATCGCCGGAGCCCTGTCCGGCGTCGGCGCGGTCCCGCCGGTCTGGGCCAAGCAGGTTGCCGAGGCCAGCCGCCTGGACCTGCACGCCCCGGCGTCGGCGCTGGCCGCGGTGGCCCGCGAGGTCTTCGCCCTGGACCGGACCCGCCGCCGCGACCACGAGTCGGCCTTCCACGCCCTCACGACCCCCCGATGACCCCCAGCGACCCCTCACCGGCGCCCCCGGCCCCGGCCCCCGCACACGCCATCACACGGGACCGCGCAGCCGCCCCGGACCCCGTCCGGCACGCCTCCCCGCCCCGCGCCGGGCAGACCCCCGCCCCGACCACGGAAGCGGGGCCCGGGGATCCGTCCGCGAGCCCCGACCCGGGCTCAGTGCCCCACGCCGGGCGGACCCTCGCCGCGGCCACGGGATCCGGCCCCGGGGCACCCTCCGCGGGAACCGGCCCGGCGGCGCGCCCCCCGGAAACCCGCCCGAGCCCCGCACACCCCACCGGTCAGAACCCCCCGGCCAACCCGAACCCCGTACGGCACCCCTCCCCACCCCGCACCGGACGGACCCCCGCCCCGCCCACGGAAGCAGGGCCCGAG
>LJCW01000242.1 GCA_001298555.1 Actinobacteria bacterium OV450 | reverse complement strand
AGCGGCACCCCCCGCGCCTCAGCACCCCCGTCCACCCCGACCCCCGGAAGGTGACGTCGTGACGCCTCCCCCTGCGGGACGCTGCACCGGATTGCCCGCCCCGGCCGTGCCCGGCGGGCGCCCGCTGCGCGGGACCGCCCCCTCCCCGCCCTTCCCCCTCCCACCGCACCCTGCGCGCAGTCGCGCCCCGAAGACCCGCGGGACCGGGACGGCACTGCCCGCCGTCCGTTCCCGGCCGGGACCGGCGCCGCACTCCCCGGCGCCGCACTCCCCGGTGCCGCCGACGACCGGGACGCGGTGGAGCGGGGGCGGGGCCCCCGCATCCGGTGGCGCATCCGAACGCCCTCGCGGGGTGGCGGCGTGAGGCCGCAGGACGGGCGGCGGCGGGTGCCTGGCCCGGGACGGGCCCGGCCCGGGGGCGCCGAGCGGGCCCGGGCCAACTCCCGGCCGGCCACGCGCAGACCCGCCCCGGCCAGGACACCGCACACCATCCGCCTCGGCAGCCCCAAGCCCCGGCTGCGCCTCGTCAGCGTCGGGCTGACCCTCGTCATGCTGGCCTTCGTCGTACGGCTGCTCCAGGTGCAGGCCGTCGACGCCTCCGCCTACTCCGCCAAGGCCTCCGAGAACCGCTTCGCCAGCTACACGCTGGCCGCCGAGCGCGGCGAGATCACCGACCGCAGGGGCGTGGCCCTCGCCACCAGCGTCGACGCGTACGACATCACCGCCGACCCCAAGATGTTCACCCCGCAGGACAGCAAGGCCCCGGACGCCCCCGAGCAGGCCGCCGCCCTCCTCGCGCCCATCCTCGGCAAGGACGCCAAGGAGCTCGCGGCCCGCCTCAGGACCAAGAACACCCGTTACGTCGTCCTGGCCCGCCGCCAGACCCCCCAGGTCTGGAACCAGATCAAGGACCTCAAGCGGGTCTTCGCCGACAAGGCCGCCGCCGACAAGAAGAACAACGGCCCCGGCGCCAACGTCCTCGCCGGCGTGTTCAACGAGGACAGCAGCAAGCGCGTGTACCCGGGCGGGGACCTGGCCGCCGGGATACTGGGCTACGTCAACGCCGAGGGCAAGGGCGCCGGCGGCCAGGAGTCCGCCCTCGACAAGAAGCTGGCCGGCAAGGACGGCGCGATCACGTACGCCCAGTCCGGCGGCCGCCGCGTGCCCACCGCCGGATCCAGCGAGAAGCCCGCCGTGCCCGGCGAGGACATCGAGCTGACGATCGACCGCGACATCCAGTGGGCGGCGCAGAGCGCCATCACCGAGCAGGTCGCCAAGTCGGAGGCCGACCGCGGCTACGTCATCGTCCAGGACACCCGCACCGGCGAGGTGCTGGCCATGGCCAACGCCCCGGGCTTCGACCCCAACGACCTGTCGAAGGCCAGCTCCGCCGCCATGGGCAACGCGGCGCTCCAGGACGTGTACGAGCCCGGCTCCACCGCCAAGGTGATGTCGATGGCCGCCGTGCTGGAGGAGAAGAAGGCCACGCCCGGGACCCACGTCGAGGTGCCCAACCGGCTGCACCGCGGCGACCGGCTGTTCAAGGACGACATCGACCACCCGACCTGGTACCTGACCCTCAACGGGGTCCTCGCCAAGTCCTCGAACATCGGCACGATCCTGGCCACCGGCCAGCTCGGCGCCACCCAGCCCGAGGCCAACCGGGTCCTGTACTCGTACCTGGACAAGTTCGGCATCGGACGGCCCACCGGCCTGAACTACCCGGGCGAGTCCCGCGGCATCCTCGCCAGGCCCGAGGCCTGGTCCACCTCCCAGCAGTACACGATCCCTTTCGGCCAGGGCCTGTCCCTCAACGCCATGCAGGCGGCCTCCGTGTACTCGACGATCGCCAACGGCGGAGTCCGGATCGCACCCACCCTGGTCCGCGGCACCAAGGGGCCCGACGGCCGCTTCACCCCGGCCCCGGCCCCCGAGCAGACCCGCGTGATCAGCGCGGAGACCGCCAAGACCCTGTCCGAGATGCTGGAGTCGGTCGTCGACGACCAGGAGGGCACCGGTACCAAGGCCCGGATCCCCGGCTACCGGGTCGGCGGCAAGACCGGCACCTCCAACCGGGTGGATCCGGCCACCGGCCGCTACAAGGGCTACACCGCCTCCTTCGCCGGTTTCGCACCCGCCGACAACCCGCGCATCACCGTCTACTGCGCCATCCAGAACCCCACCAAGGGCAGCTACTTCGGAGGCCAGATCTGCGGCCCGATCTACAAGAAGGTCATGGAGTTCGCCCTCAAGACCCTCCAGGTCGCCCCGACCGGAACCGCCCCCGCCGGCCTCCCCGTCACCTTCGACGCCGGCCCCCCGCCCGCTCCCCAGCCCTCCGCACAGCCCAGCCGGCAGCCCGGCCAGTGACCCGGCGGGCCTGCCGGCCCGCCAGAAATCCGTGAGGCACCATCAGTGACAACGATCACCCCGAAACCCGGGAACCCGTCGGCCGCCGGCAGCACGGGCGGGCCCTCACTTCGCGAGCGGCCCGCCGCGCCCGGTACGCTCACCGCCGTGCCCCACGCTGATCAGCCCAGAACGACCCAGAAAGACGCCCCGGCAACGCCGCCGGGAGCGCCCCGGCCCGTGACCGCCCGCCCGACCCCTCTGGGCGAGCTGGCCACCCTGCTGGGCATCGAAGCCTCCGGCTCAGGCGCCGCGCAGCAGCAGCCGCCACGGATCACCGGGATCACGCACGACTCCCGTGCGGTGCGTCCCGGCGACCTGTACGCGGCCCTGCCCGGCGCGAAGCTGCACGGTGCCGACTTCGCGGCCCAGGCGGCCGCGCTCGGCGCCGCGGCCGTGCTGACCGACCCGGCGGGCGCTGAACGCGCGGCCGCGACCGGGCTGCCGGTCCTCGCGGTCGCCGACCCGCGCGCCCGCATGGGCGAGCTCGCCGCCACGATCTACGGCCGTCCCGGTGAAGGACTGCTCCAGATCGGCATCACCGGCACCTCCGGCAAGACCACCACGGCGTACCTCGTCGAGGGCGGTCTGCGCGGGGCCGGACGCAGCACCGGCCTGGTCGGCACCGTCGAGATGCGCATCGGCGACGAGCGCATCAAGTCGGAGCGCACCACCCCCGAGGCCACCGACCTCCAGGCCCTGTTCGCGGTCATGCGCGAACGCGGGGTCGAGGCCGTCGCCATGGAGGTCTCCAGCCACGCCCTGGTGCTCGGCCGGGTCGACGGATGCGTCTTCGACGTCGCCGTCTTCAACAACCTGAGCCCGGAGCACATGGAGTTCCACTCGGACATGGAGGACTACTTCCAGGCGAAGGCGCAGCTCTTCACCGAGCGCCGCGCCCGCCTCGGGGTGGTCAACATCGACGACGAGTACGGCCGCCGGCTCGCCAAGGAGACGGCCATCCCGGTGGTCACCTTCTCCGCCGCCGGGGACCCGGCCGCCGACTGGCGCGCCCAGGACGTCGTGCACGGGCACATGGACTCCACGCTGACCCTGCTCGGTCCGGACGGGCAGCGCGTGCGGGCCACGGCCCCGCTGCCCGGCCCGTTCAACGTCGCCAACACCGTCGCCGCGGTCGTCACGCTCGCCGCCGCCGGACTCGACCCGCAGACCGCCGCCGACGGCGTCGCCGCCGTCCCCGGGGTCCCCGGCCGGCTGGAGCGGGTGGACGCGGGCCAGCCGTACCTCGCAGTCGTCGACTACGCGCACAAGACGGACGCCGTCGTCTCGGTGCTGCGGGCGCTGCGCGAGGTCACCACCGGCAAGCTGCACATCGTGCTCGGCTGCGGCGGCGACCGGGACACCACCAAGCGGGCCCCGATGGGCGCCGCGGCCGCCCGGTTCGCCGACACCGCCGTACTGACCTCGGACAACCCGCGCTCCGAGGACCCCCTCGCGATCCTCGCCGCGATGTTCGAGGGCGCCGTCTCCGTCCCCGCCGAAGAGCGCGGCACGGTCCTCGTCGACGCCGACCGGGCCGCGGCCATCGCCGCCGCCGTCGCGCGCGCCGAGCCCGGCGACACCGTGCTGGTGGCGGGCAAGGGGCACGAGCAGGGCCAGGAGACCGCAGGCACGGTACGGCCCTTCGACGACCGCGCGGTGCTCCGCGCCGCGATCGAGAACCACGCGCAATCCGACGTCCGACAGGCCGAGGTGAACCAGTGATCGCCCTTTCCCTCGCCGAGATCGCCGACATCACCGGCGGCCAGCTCCACGACATACCGGATCCGTCCGCGCGGGTCACCGGACCCGTCGTGTTCGACTCCCGCGAGGTGGAGGCCGGCAGCCTGTTCGCCGCCTTCGTCGGCGAACGGGTCGACGGCCACGACTACGCCGAACGCGCCGTCGCCGCCGGGGCCACCGCGGTCCTCGCGACGCGGCCCGTCGGCGTGCCCGCGGTCGTCGTCCCCGACGTCGTCGCCGCCCTCGGGGCCCTGGCCGGCACCGTCGTGGCCCGGCTCGGCACCGATGTGGTCGCCCTGACCGGCTCCGCGGGCAAGACCTCCACCAAGGACCTGATCGCCCAGGTCCTCCAGCACCACGCCCCGACCGTCTGGACGCCCGGGAACCTCAACAACGAGATCGGCCTGCCGATCACGACGCTCAGGGTCACCGAGGAGACCCGGCACCTGGTACTGGAGATGGGGGCCCGCGGTATCGGCCACATCCGCTACCTCACCGGGCTCACCCCGCCCCGCATCGGCCTGGTGCTGAACGTCGGCACCGCCCACATCGGGGAGTTCGGCGGCCGCGAGGCCATCGCGCAGGCCAAGGGGGAGCTGGTCGAGGCCCTGCCGGCCGCATCCGAGGGCGGTGTCGCGGTCCTCAACGCCGACGACCTCCTCGTCCGCGCGATGTCCTCCCGCACCAAGGCCCGCACGGTGCTGTTCGGCGAGGCCGAGGACGCCGACGTCCGCGCCACCGAAGTCCGTATGACGCCTCAGGGGCGACCCTCCTTCACACTGCACACACCCACCGGGTGCAGTGACGTGACCTTGCGGCTGTACGGTGAGCACCACGTGTCGAACGCGCTTGCCGCGGCCGCCGTCGCCCATGTGCTGGGCATGTCCGTCGAGGAGATCGCCACCGCGCTCTCCGGCGCCGGCACGCTCTCGCGCTGGCGGATGGAGGTCACCGAGCGGGCCGACGGCGTGACGGTCGTCAACGACGCCTACAACGCGAACCCCGAGTCCATGCGGGCCGCACTGCGCGCACTTGCCGCCATGGGGGGCGCAGCGCAGGCGAAGGGGGGCCGCACGTGGGCGGTGCTCGGTCCGATGGCCGAGCTCGGAGACGACTCGCTCGCCGAGCACGACGCGGTCGGACGGCTTGTCGTCCGGCTCAACGTGAGCAAGCTCGTCGCAGTCGGGGGCAGGGAAGCGTCCTGGCTGCAACTGGGCGCATATAACGAGGGTTCGTGGGGTGAGGAGTCGGTGCTCGTGTCCGACACGCAGGCGGCGATCGACCTGTTGCGCGGTGAACTGCGGCCGGGGGACGTCGTGCTGGTGAAGGCTTCCAGGTCGGCCGGTCTGGAGCGGGTCGCCCAGGCGCTGCTCGATGGCGAGGTCGCCGACCGATGAGGCAGATCCTGTTCGCCGGTGTCATCGGCATGTTCCTGACCGTGATCGGCACCCCGCTGCTGATCAAGCTGCTGGCCCGGAAGGGTTACGGCCAGTTCATCCGCGACGACGGCCCGCGCGGCCACGCGGGGAAGAAGGGCACGCCCACCATGGGCGGCATCTCCTTCATCCTGGCGACGATCATCGCGTACGCCCTGACGAAGGTGATCACGGGCAGCCAGCCCACGTTCTCCGGCGTGCTGGTGCTCTTCCTGATGTCGGGCATGGGTCTCGTCGGCTACCTCGACGACTACATCAAGATCGTCAAGCGTCGCTCGCTCGGTCTGCGGGCCAAGGCCAAGATGGCCGGCCAGCTGATCGTCGGCATCGCCTTCGCCGTGCTCGCGCTCCAGTTCAAGGACGCCCGCGGCAACGCCCCGGCCTCCACCAAGCTGTCGTTCGTCACGGACTTCGGCTGGTCGATCGGCCCGGTGCTGTTCGTCGTCTGGGCGCTGTTCATGATCCTGGCGATGTCCAACGGCGTGAACCTGACGGACGGTCTGGACGGACTCGCCACCGGTGCCGCGGTGATGGTCTTCGGCGCCTACACGTTCATCGGCGTCTGGCAGTTCCAGGAGTCGTGCGCCAACGCGCAGACCCTGACGAACCCCAACGCCTGCTTCGAGGTGCGAGATCCGCTGGACCTCGCGATCGTCGCCTCCGCGCTGATGGGCGCCTGCTTCGGCTTCCTGTGGTGGAACACCTCTCCGGCCAAGATCTTCATGGGCGACACCGGCTCACTGGCCCTCGGCGGCGCGCTCGCCGGTCTCGCGATCTGCTCCCGCACGGAGTTCCTGATCGCCCTCCTCGGCGGCCTCTTCGTCCTCATCACCATGTCGGTCGTCATCCAGGTCGGCTCCTTCAAGCTGACCGGGAAGCGCGTCTTCCGGATGGCCCCGCTCCAGCACCACTTCGAGCTGAAGGGGTGGTCCGAGGTCCTGGTGGTGGTCCGGTTCTGGATCATCCAGGGCATGTGCGTGATCGTGGGTCTCGGACTCTTCTACGCGGGATGGGCAGCGGACAAGTGAGCACCACCGACCTGGCCGGCCTGCTCGGCCCCGATGCCCTGGGCCGGTTCGGTCTGCCGGGCCGGATCACCGTGGCCGGCCTCGGCATCAGCGGCATCAGTGCCGCCCGGGCGCTGGCCGGACTGGGCGCGACGGTGACCGTCGTCGACAACGGCGACGGCGACGCGCACCGCGCGAAGGCCGCCGAACTCGCGGAGCTGGGAATCGAGGTCCGGCTGGGGCACCTGCCCGACGGCGCCCGCGCCGGGGAGACCCTGCCCGAGGGCACCGAACTGGTCGTCACCTCGCCCGGCTGGCAGCCCCGGAGCCCGCTCTTCCTGGCCGCCGCCAAGGCGGGCGTCGACGTCGTCGGCGACGTCGAGATCGCCTGGCGGCTGCGCGGGGCCGGCGTGGAACTCCGCGCCGCCCGCCTGGCCGCCGCGGCGGGCGCCGACGCCGGGCGGGCCCCCGCCGCGCCCGCGGAGTGGCTGGCCATCACCGGCACCAACGGCAAGACCACCACCACCCAGATGCTCGCGTCGATCCTGAAGGCCGCGGGCCTGAGGACCGCGGCCGTCGGCAACATCGGCACCCCGATCATCGACGTGGTGCTCGGCGAGGAGCAGTACGACGTGCTCGCCGTCGAACTCTCCAGCTACCAGCTGCACTGGGCGCCCTCGCTGCGCGCCCACTCGGCGGCCGTGCTCAACCTGGCCCCGGACCACCTCGACTGGCACGGCTCGATGGAGGCCTACGCCGCCGACAAGGGCCGGATCTACGAGGGCAACACGGTCGCCTGCGTCTACAACGTCGCCGACCCGGCCACCGAGGCCCTGGTCGTCGAGGCGGACGTGGAGGAGGGCTGCCGGGCGATCGGCTTCACCCTCGGCGCCCCCGGCCCCTCCATGCTCGGCGTCGTCGACGGCATCCTCGTCGACCGCGCGTTCGTGGAGAACCGGCAGAAGAACGCCCAGGAGCTCGCGGAGGTCAAGGACGTCAACCCGCCGGCCCCGCACAACATCGCCAACGCGCTCGCCGCGGCGGCCCTGGCCCGGGCCTTCGGCGTCCCGCCGCGCGCGGTCCGCGACGGTCTGCGCGACTTCCGCCCCGACGCCCACCGCGTCGCGTTCGTGGACGAGGTCGCCGGGGTCACCTACATCGACGACTCCAAGGCCACCAACACGCACGCCGCAGAGGCCTCCCTGGCGGCCTTCGAGCCCATCGTGTGGATCGCGGGCGGACTCGCCAAGGGCGCGACCTTCGACGAGCTCGTCCAGCGGTCGGTGAAGCACCTGCGCGCCGTCGTGCTGATCGGCGCCGACCGGGCGCTGATCGCCGAGGCGCTGGCGCGACACGCCCCCGAGGTCCCGGTCGTCGACCTCGACCGGACCGACACTGGGGCGATGCTCGCAGCGGTCCGGGAGGCGGCCCGGCTCGCAGAGCCCGGCGACACGGTTCTGCTGGCCCCGGCCTGTGCCTCGATGGACATGTTCGCGAACTACAACAAGCGCGGGGACGCATTCGCGGACGCGGTGCGCGAGCTGGCTGCCGGGAGCGCGTAGGCCCGGCCGGTCCGTTCTGAGGCCGGCGAGTCCTCCCCGACCGGCTGCTCGCCTGGTACGAGTGGAGGGGAAGGTCACACATGCCGGCCAAGCAAGTGCTGCCCGGGCGGCGGCCGTCCGCCGCGAAGCCCGCGGCCTCGGCGAAGGGCGCCAAGCCCGGCAGGACGGTCAAGGCGCAGGGACGCCCGCGTCCTGCGGGGAGGCTGAAGCGGCCCGCCGGACGCGGGCCGCTGGAGCGGCTGCGGCGTACGCAGCGGCAGTTGCGCAAGGCCTGGGACCGCCCCCTCACCGCCTATTACCTGATTTTCGGCAGCTCGCTGCTCATCACCGTGCTCGGCCTGGTGATGGTCTACTCGGCCTCCATGATCAAAGCCCTCCAGCTGGGCCTGGGGGACGCGTACTTCTTCAAGAAGCAGTTCCTCGCCGCCCTGATCGGCACCGTGCTGCTGCTGGTCGCCTCGCGGATGCCGGTCAAACTGCACCGGGCGCTGTCGTACCCCGTGCTCGCGGGCACCCTGTTCCTCATGGTCCTGGTCCAGGTCCCCGGGATAGGGGTGGCGATCAACGGCAACCAGAATTGGATCTCCCTTGGCGGTCCGTTCATGCTGCAGCCCAGTGAGTTCGGCAAGCTGGCACTGATCCTGTGGGGCGCCGATCTGCTCGCGCGCAAGGGCGACAAGGAGCTGCTGAGCCAGTGGAAGCACCTGCTGGTGCCGCTGGTCCCGGTCGCCTTCCTGTTGCTCGGGCTGATCATGCTGGGCGGGGACATGGGCACCGCGATGATCCTCGGGGCCATCCTGTTCGGCCTGCTGTGGCTGGCGGGTGCTCCGACCCGGATGTTCGTGGCGGTGCTGGCGTTCGCGGGTGTGATCGTCGCACTGCTGATCAAGACCAGTCCGCACCGGATGGACCGGCTCGCCTGCATCGGCGCGACGGATCCCGGCCGGAACGACCTGTGCTGGCAGGCCGTGCACGGGATCTATGCCCTCGCATCCGGCGGATGGTTCGGTTCCGGTTTGGGTGCCAGTGTGGAAAAATGGGGGCAACTGCCCGAAGCCCATACCGACTTCATCTTCGCCATCACCGGGGAGGAACTGGGTCTGGCGGGGACGCTGTCGGTACTCGCCCTGTTCGCGGCTCTAGGCTATGCGGGTATCCGCGTGGCCGGACGCACGGAGGACTCCTTCGTACGGTATGCCGCGGGAGGCGTGACCACCTGGATCACGGCCCAGGCCGTGATCAACATCGGTGCGGTGCTCGGTCTGCTGCCGATCGCCGGAGTCCCGCTCCCGCTGTTCTCGTACGGGGGGTCCGCGCTGCTGCCGACGATGTTCGCGGTCGGACTGCTCATCGCGTTCGCGCGGGAGGAGCCGGCGGCGCGCGCGGCGCTCGCGATGCGCCAGCCGAGGACCGGCTGGAAGCGGAGCGGGCAGAGATGGAAGTCGATGAGACGGATCGTCAAGAGGCGTCCGTCCGGAGAGCGGTGAATTTCGGTGCATGTCGTACTCGCCGGTGGGGGGACCGCCGGCCACATCGAGCCGGCGCTCGCCCTCGCGGACGCCCTGCGCAGGCAGGACCCTTCCGTGGGCATCACCGCCCTCGGCACGGAGCGCGGGCTCGAAACCCGCCTCGTGCCCGAGCGCGGCTATGAGCTGGGGCTGATCCCCGCCGTCCCGCTGCCCCGCAAGCCCACCCCCGAGCTGATCACCGTCCCCGGACGGCTGCGCGGCACGATCAAGGCCGCCGAGGAGATCCTGGAGCGCACCAAGGCCGACTGCGTCGTCGGCTTCGGCGGCTACGTGGCCCTGCCCGGCTACCTGGCCGCCAAGCGGCTCGGGGTGCCGATCATCGTCCACGAGGCCAACGCCAGGCCGGGACTGGCCAACAAGATCGGCTCCCGTTACGCGCACGCCGTCGCGGTCTCCACCCCCGACAGCAAGCTGCGCGGCGCCCGCTACGTGGGCATCCCGCTGCGCCGCAGCATCTCCACCCTGGACCGGGCCGCGGCCCGCCCGGAAGCGCGCGCGGCGTTCGGCCTGGACCCCAACCTGCCGACGCTGCTGGTCTCCGGCGGCTCGCAGGGCGCCCGCCGCCTCAACGAGACCATCCAGCAGGTCGCTCCGACCCTCCAGCGCTCAGGGATCCAGATCCTGCACGCGGTCGGTCCGAAGAACGAACTGCCGCGTGTCGACAACATGCCCGGGATGCCGCCGTATGTGCCGGTACCGTACGTGGACCGGATGGACCTCGCGTACGCCGCCGCCGACATGATGCTGTGCCGGGCGGGCGCGATGACCGTCGCCGAACTCTCCGCCGTCGGGCTGCCGGCCGCGTACGTCCCGCTGCCGATCGGCAACGGCGAACAGCGGCTCAACGCCCAGCCGGTGGTCAAGGCCGGCGGCGGCCTGCTCGTCGACGACGCGGAGCTGACCCCCGACTGGGTGCTCAGCCAGGTCCTGCCGGTGCTCGCCGACCCGCACCGGCTGTACGAGATGTCCCGCGCCGCCGCCGAGTTCGGTCGCCGCGACGCCGACGACCTGCTCGTCGCGATGGTGTACGAGGCGATCGCCGCACACAGGAACCGCTAACGCAGGAGGCACAGGAGTGGCCGGAGCGACGACCGCACAGCGCGGCAACCCCGGGTCCGCCCGCAGGGGCAAGGGCTCCGGCTCTCCCAAGCCGCCGAAACCGCCCAAGTCGTCCAAGGGATCCGGCCCGCAGGGCCCCGGTGTCCAGCGCCTCGTCCGGCGTCTGCGGCACCGGGGCCCCGTGCTGCTCTGCCTCCTCGCCGCCGTCCTCCTCGCGGGGGGCGGCAGCTGGGTCCTCTACGGCTCCTCCTGGCTCCGGGTCGAGAAGGTGACCACGAGCGGAACCCTGGTCCTGACGCCCGAGCAGGTGCTGGCGGCCGCCGCCGTACCGGTCGGGGCGCCGCTGGTGTCCGTGGACACGGACGAGATCGCGGGCCGGGTCCGCAGCCGGCTGCCCCGTGTCGATTCGGTCGATGTGGTGCGGGCGTGGCCCCACGGAATCGGGCTGAAAGTGACGGAGCGCAAACCCGTCCTGCTCATCAAAAAGGACGCCAAGTTCGTGGAAGTGGACGCATCGGGTGTGCGATTCGACACGGTTCCGAAAGCACCGGCGGGCGTTCCGGTCCTCGAATTGTCCGCGGCGCAGTCGCCGAGCGGCCGCCGCTTCGACGAGGAGCGGCTGCTACGCGAGGCCGTGGGCGTCGCCGGAGACCTCCCCGAGCCGGTCGCCAAGGAGACCGTGCAGGTCAGGATGGGGTCCTACGACTCGGTCGTACTGGAGTTGAGCCGGGGCCGCACCGTGGTGTGGGGGAGCGGCGAGCAGGGCGAGGCCAAAGGCCGCGCGCTGACCGCGCTGCTGAAAGCGGCGCCCAGGGCTGACCACTTTGACGTGAGCGTCCCCACCGCCCCTGCGGTGTCCGGGAGTTGACGTCGGGTCGAACAGCGACGCACCCTGGTTGGCCACCGATACGGGTGATCACATAGGGTGAAAAGAAAAACGGGAGGTTCGGCGTGTTCGTTGAACACGCGCTACTTGTCGACTTAGTGTCCTGTTCGGAAGAGTCCAGGGAACAGACACATACTTAACCCTAAACTTCAGGGTTAGGGTTCGGGTCGGCGCGTTCGGACCGTCCCACATTTCGGCATCAGTCGTCGCAACGCAGGCCCGCGAGGCGGCGACACGTAACTCGAGGCGAGAGGCCTTCGACGTGGCAGCACCGCAGAACTACCTCGCAGTCATCAAGGTCATCGGTGTCGGCGGCGGTGGTGTCAATGCCATCAACCGAATGATCGAGGTCGGTCTCAAGGGCGTCGAGTTCATCGCCATCAACACGGACGCGCAGGCGCTGTTGATGAGCGACGCCGACGTCAAGCTCGACGTCGGCCGGGAACTCACCCGCGGCCTCGGCGCCGGCGCCAACCCGGCAGTCGGTCGCAAGGCGGCAGAGGACCACCGCGAGGAGATCGAGGAGGTCCTCAAGGGGGCCGACATGGTCTTCGTCACCGCCGGCGAGGGCGGCGGCACCGGCACCGGCGGCGCACCCGTCGTCGCCAACATCGCGCGCTCGCTCGGCGCCCTGACGATCGGTGTGGTCACCCGGCCGTTCACCTTCGAGGGCAGGCGCCGCGCGAACCAGGCGGAGGACGGCATCGCCGAGCTCCGCGAAGAGGTCGACACCCTCATCGTCATCCCCAACGACCGGCTGCTGTCCATCTCGGACCGCCAGGTCTCGGTCCTGGACGCCTTCAAGTCGGCCGACCAGGTCCTGCTCTCGGGTGTCCAGGGCATCACCGACCTCATCACCACCCCCGGTCTGATCAACCTCGACTTCGCGGACGTCAAGTCCGTCATGTCCGAGGCGGGCTCGGCCCTCATGGGCATCGGCTCCGCCCGCGGCGACGACCGCGCCGTGGCCGCGGCCGAGATGGCGATCTCCTCGCCGCTGCTGGAGGCCTCCATCGACGGGGCGAGGGGCGTGCTCCTCTCCATCTCCGGTGGCTCGGACCTCGGTCTCTTCGAGATCAACGAGGCCGCGCAGCTGGTGAGCGAGGCCGCCCACCCCGAGGCGAACATCATCTTCGGCGCCGTCATCGACGACGCGCTCGGCGACGAGGTGCGGGTCACCGTCATCGCCGCCGGCTTCGACGGCGGACAGCCCCCGGCCCGCCGGGACAACGTCATCGGTGCCGCGTCCACCAAGCGCGAGGAGCCGGCCCCGGCGCCGGTCCGCGCGGCCGAGCCGGCGCGCCCGGCCTTCGGCGGACTGGGTACGGTCACCCCGCGCGAAGAGCCCCCGGCCCCGGTCGAGGCGGCTCCGGTCGAGACCCCGGCCCCCGCGCCGCAGGTCCCGACGGCCCGGCCGTACCAGGACAGCCCGGCCGAGGAGCTGGACGTTCCGGACTTCTTGAAGTGACGCTGGGGCAGCACATCGAGAACGGCGCCCACTTCGCCTTCACCGACCGGTGGGGCGGGGTGAGCGCCGTTCCGTACGAGGAGCTCAATCTCGGCGGCGCGGTCGGGGACGACCCCACCGCCGTTCTCGCGAACCGGGCGGCCGCCGCCCGGGCCCTGGGCATCGAGCCGGACCGGGTGGTCTGGATGAACCAGGTCCACGGCAAGGACGTGGCGGTGGTCCCGGGACCCTGGGGCGCCGCCGCCGACATCCCGGCGGTGGACGCGGTGGTGACCGCCCGTCGGGGTCTCGCCCTCGCGGTGCTCACCGCGGACTGCACCCCGGTGCTGCTGGCCGACCCCGTCGCGGGGGTCGCGGGCGCGGCCCACGCGGGACGGCCCGGACTGGTCGCCGGAGTGGTGCCCGCCGCAGTGGAGGCCATGGTCTCCCTCGGGGCCGAACCGGGGCGGATCATCGCCCGGACCGGCCCCGCGATCTGCGGCCGCTGCTACGAGGTGCCCGCCGAGATGCGGGACGCGGTCGCCGAAGCCGTGCCGGCCGCCTACGGGGAGACGAGCTGGGGGACGCCGTCCGTCGACGTGGTCGCCGGGGTGCACGCCCAGCTCGCGGAGGCGGGGGTGGTGAACCTGCACCGTTCGCCGGTCTGCACACTGGAGTCGCGGGACCACTTCTCGTACCGCCGCGACCGGGTGACCGGGCGGCTTGCCGGATATGTCTGGTTGGACTAGGTAATGACGGATCGTAAGTCGGAACTCGCGGAGAACCTCGCGCGGGTGGAGGAGCGCATCGCGTCCGCCTGTGCGGCCGCGGGGCGCGGGCGGGACGAGGTGACGCTCATCGTCGTCACCAAGACCTACCCCGCGAGCGACGTACGACTGCTGGCGGACCTGGGGGTCCGTCATGTGGCGGAGAATCGCGACCAGGATGCGGCGCCCAAGGCCGCAGCCTGCGCGGATCTGCCGCTCAGCTGGCACTTCGTGGGCCAGTTGCAGACGAACAAAGTCCGTTCCGTTGCGGGATACGCGCAGGTCGTGCAGTCGGTCGACCGGCCGAAGCTCGTCACAGCGCTCTCCGCGGCCGCTGAGGGGGCCGGGCGTGAACTCGGCTGCCTCGTGCAGATCGCCCTCGACGCCGAGTCGGGGGAGCGCGGCTCCCGCGGCGGCGCCGCCGCGGAGCAGCTCGGTGAACTCGCGGACCTCGTGGCCGGGGCGCCCGGACTGCGGCTCGACGGTCTGATGACCGTGGCTCCGCTGGCCGGGCCCTACGCGGGACGCGAACAGGCCGCTTTCGAGCGGCTGGTGGAATTGTCATCCCGCCTGCGCGCGGACCATCCGGCTGCCACGATGGTCTCCGCCGGGATGAGTGCAGACCTGGAACAGGCCGTTGCGGCCGGTGCGACACATGTACGCGTCGGCACTGCGGTACTCGGCGCGAGACCCCGGCTCGGGTAACGTCGCGAAGAAAGTCGGACCACAGCAGAAAATATGGTCATTCCCGCTGATGGGCGGACAGACCACGTGGATCGCGGGCAGTTGGTTACTTTGGTGATACGGCGACACACCTGCGACAGGGCGATCCACCACAGAGCGGAGGACTCAGAGAATGGCCGGCGCGATGCGCAAGATGGCGGTCTACCTCGGCCTCGTGGAGGACGACCGGTACGACAACCCGGGGTACGACCCCGACGACGAGTTCGAGCCCGAGCCGGAACCGGAGCGGGATCGCCGGCGCCAGCAGCCCGTGCACCAACCGCCCGTAACGGACGAACCGGTACGAGTCACCCAGCCTCCGGCGCAACGGGAACCCATCCCATTGCCGGTGGAAAACGGACGTCCTGCGCGAATTGCCCCCGTGGCATCCATCACACCTGAACGCTCGAACCTGGAGAAGAACGCCCCCGTGATCATGCCCAAGGTCGTCTCCGAGCGGGAGCCGTACCGCATCACGACGCTGCACCCCCGGACCTACAACGAGGCCCGTACCATCGGGGAACACTTCCGTGAGGGCACTCCGGTGATCATGAACCTCACCGAGATGGACGACACGGATGCGAAGCGACTTGTCGACTTTGCCGCCGGCCTCGTCTTCGGCCTGCACGGCAGCATTGAACGCGTGACACAGAAGGTGTTCCTGCTGTCGCCTGCTAACGTCGATGTCACGGCGGAGGACAAGGCCCGCATCGCGGAGGGCGGGTTCTTCAACCAAAGCTAGACCGATCCGTCAGACACGGGGCCGGGGCCAGAGTGAGAGCAGGGGAGAGGGAAGCGCGGGATGGGCGTCGCACTGCAGGTGGTCTACATCGTGCTGATGTGCTTCCTTATCGTGCTGATCTTCCGACTGGTGATGGACTACGTCTTCCAGTTCGCACGTTCATGGACACCCGGCAAGGCGATGGTGGTCGTCCTTGAGGCCACCTACACTGTCACCGATCCACCGCTCAAGCTTCTCCGGCGTTTCATTCCGCCGTTGCGTCTCGGGGGCGTGGCACTCGACCTGTCCTTCTTCGTTCTGATGATCATCGTTTACATACTCATCAGTTTCGTGAGCACCGCTGCGAGAAGCGTGTGAACGATGAGCTTCCCCGCGGGCGTGGGGACAGTCCCGATACGGTCTTGCCGACTGCCGACGACTACGTAGAGGTGAAGAAGACATGCCGCTGACTCCCGAGGACGTGCGGAACAAGCAGTTCACGACCGTCCGCCTCCGAGAAGGCTATGACGAGGACGAGGTCGATGCCTTCCTCGACGAGGTCGAATCCGAGCTGACGCGCCTGCTGCGCGAGAACGAGGACCTGCGCGCGAAGCTGGCCGCCGCCACGCGTGCCGCCGCGCAGAACCAGCAGCAGCAGGGCATGCGCAAGCCGGAACCCCAGGACCAGCGCGGCCCCGGAGGCCCCGGTGCCCCCGTGCCCGCCGCCATATCCGGCCCGCCGGCGCAGCAGGGCCCGCCGCAGATGGGCCCGCCGCAGCTCCCGGGCGGCCAGCCGCAGCTTCCGGCCGGCCCCGGCGGACTCGGACCGCAGGGTCCGGGCGGCCCGGGCCCGATGGGCGGCCCCATGCACACCATGGGCGGCCAGCAGCAGATGGGCCAGCAGTCCATGGGCGGCCAGAACCCGCTCGGCCAGCAGATGCAGCCCATGGGCCAGCAGATGCAGCAGATGGGTCAGCAGATGCAGCCCATGGGCCAGCAGATGCAGCCGATGCAGCAGCAGCCGCAGCTCCCGCAGCAGGGCCCCGGTGGCGACAGCGCCGCCCGCGTCCTGTCGCTGGCGCAGCAGACCGCCGACCAGGCGATCGCGGAGGCCCGCTCCGAGGCCAACAAGATCGTCGGCGAGGCGCGCAGCCGCGCCGAGGGCCTGGAGCGGGACGCCCGTGCCAAGGCCGACGCGCTGGAGCGGGACGCCCAGGAGAAGCACCGCGTCGCGATGGGCTCGCTGGAGTCCGCCCGCGCCACGCTGGAGCGCAAGGTCGAGGACCTGCGGGGCTTCGAGCGTGAGTACCGTACGCGCCTGAAGTCCTACCTGGAGTCGCAGCTGCGTCAGCTGGAGACCCAGGCGGACGACTCCCTGGCCCCGCCGCGCAACCCGGCCGGCCCGGCGCTGCCGCCGTCGCCGACCCCGTCGATGGCTCCGGCCGGAGCCATGGGCCACTCGATGAGCAACCCCTCCATGGGTGCCCCGTCGCCCATGGGCGGTCCCTCGCCGATGGGTGGCCCGTCCCCGATGGGCGGCCCCTCGTACGGTGGCCAGCAGCAGATGTCTCCCGCGATGACGCAGCCGATGGCTCCGGTGCGGCCTGCTGCACCGCAGCCGATGCAGCAGGCGCCGTCGCCGATGCGGGGCTTCCTGATCGACGAGGACGACAACTAAGCGGCTCGCCCCACGGGCGCCGTCAGCAGTCACGGGCCGGGCCCGGTTCCCCTTCGGGGGTGCCGGGCCCGGCCCGTTCGCGTGCCCGGGGCGGGGCGGGCCGACGGCGCCGACGGAGGCGGGGGCGCGGGGTGCGCCGCGCGGAGCCTCTCTCCGCCCGGCCCCTTCCCCGTTTCCCGGGGGTCGGCCGCCGCGACCCCCGGCCCGGGCGGGGCCCGGTTCCGGGAAGGGGCGGGGCGGCGCGGCGAAAACGTAACGGCCCGCACCCCCAACCGGAAGGGAGGGGGCGCGGGCCGTTACGGCCGGGAGGCTACGCCTTGCGGAGGCGGAACGTCAGCGACAGGGACTCGTCCGTGAACGGCTCGCCGTAGGCGCCGTCGGCCTCGCCGGACGCGAAGTCCGTGGAGAGGACCTCGTCCGCGATCAGTGACGCGTGGTCCGTCAGTGCCGTCACGACCTCCGGGTCGGACGAGGACCAGCGCAGGGCGATCCGGTCCGCCACGTCCAGGCCGGAGTTCTTCCGGGCCTCCTGGATCAGGCGGATCGCGTCACGCGCCAGCCCCGCCAGCCGCAGCTCCGGAGTGATCTCCAGGTCCAGGGCCACGGTCGCACCGGAGTCGGACGCCACCGACCAGCCCTCGCGCGGGGTCTCCGTGATGATGACCTCCTCCGGGGAGAGGGAGATCTCCTCGCCGTTCAGCGAGATCGTCGCCGAGCCGGAGCGCAGGGCCAGGGAGAGCGCCGCCGCGTCGGCGGCGGCGACGGCCTTCGCCACGTCCTGGACGCCCTTGCCGAAGCGCTTGCCCAGCGCCCGGAAGTTCGCCTTCGCCGTCGTGTCCACCAGCGAGCCGCCGACCTCCGAGAGGGAGGCCAGGGAGGAGACGTTCAGCTCCTCCGTGATCTGGGCCTGGAGCTCGGGGGACAGCGCGTCGAAGCCCACCGCGCCGACCAGCGCCCGGGACAGCGGCTGGCGGGTCTTCACGCCCGACTCGGCACGCGTGGCCCGGCCCAGCTCCACCAGGCGGCGGACCAGGAGCATCTGCTGCGAGAGGGTCGCGTCGACCGCCGAGATGTCGGCGGCCGGCCACGTGGACAGGTGGACCGACTCCGGCGCGTCCGGGGTCACGGGGACGATCATGTCCTGCCAGACCCGCTCCGTGATGAAGGGGGTCAGCGGGGCCATCAGGCGCGTCACCGTCTCCACGACCTCGTGCAGGGTGCGCAGCGCCGCTGCGTCGCCCTGCCAGAAGCGGCGCCGCGAGCGGCGGACGTACCAGTTGGAGAGGTCGTCCACGAAGGCCGACAGCAGCTTGCCGGCGCGCTGGGTGTCGTACGACTCCATCGCGTCCGTGACCTCGGTCACGAGGGCGTTCAGCTCGGACAGCAGCCAGCGGTCCAGGACCGTGCGGTCCGCCGGCGCCGGGTCGGCCGCCGAGGGGGCCCAGTTCGACGTACGGGCGTACAGGGCCTGGAAGGCGACCGTGTTCCAGTACGTGAGGAGGGTCTTGCGGACGACTTCCTGGATGGTGCCGTGGCCGACCCGGCGGGCCGCCCACGGGGAGCCGCCGGCCGCCATGAACCAGCGCACCGCGTCCGCGCCGTGCTGGTCCATGAGCGGGATCGGCTGGAGGATGTTGCCCAGGTGCTTGGACATCTTGCGGCCGTCCTCGGCGAGGATGTGGCCCAGGCAGACCACGTTCTCGTACGAGGACTTGTCGAAGACGAGCGTGCCGACCGCCATCAGGGTGTAGAACCACCCGCGGGTCTGGTCGATGGCCTCCGAGATGAACTGCGCCGGGTAGCGCTTCTCGAAGATCTCCTTGTTCTTGTACGGGTAGCCCCACTGCGCGAACGGCATCGAGCCCGAGTCGTACCAGGCGTCGATGACCTCCGGCACGCGGACGGCGGTCAGGGAGCAGCCCTCGTGCGTGCACGTGAACGTGACGTCGTCGATGTACGGGCGGTGCGGGTCCAGGTCCGAGTGGTCCTGGCCGGAGAGCTCGGACAGCTCGGCGCGGGAGCCGACGCACGTGAGGTGGTTCTCCTCGCAGCGCCAGATCGGCAGCGGGGTGCCCCAGTAGCGGTTGCGGGAGAGCGCCCAGTCGATGTTGTTGTTCAGCCAGTCGCCGAAGCGGCCCTGCTTGACCGAGTCCGGGAACCAGTTCGTCTTCTCGTTCTCCCGCAGCATCGCGTCCTTGACGGCGGTGGTGCGGATGTACCAGGACGGCTGCGCGTAGTAGAGCAGGGCCGTGTGGCAGCGCCAGCAGTGCGGGTAGCTGTGCTCGTAGGCGATGTGCTTGAAGAGCAGGCCGCGCGCGTCCAGGTCGGCGGTCAGCTTCTCGTCGGCCTTCTTGAAGAAGACGCCGCCGACCAGCGGGACCTCCTCCTCGAACGTGCCGTCGGGGCGGACGGGGTTCACGACCGGCAGGCCGTACGCGCGGCAGACCGCGAGGTCGTCGGCGCCGAAGGCGGGGGACTGGTGGACCAGACCGGTGCCGTCCTCGGTCGTGACGTACTCGGCGTTCACGACGTAGTGGGCGGGCTCGGGGAACTCGACGAGGGAGAACGGACGCTCGTACGTCCAGCGCTCCATCTCCTTGCCGGTGAACGTCTGGCCGGTGGCCTCCCAGCCCTCGCCGAGGGACTTCTCCAGCAGCGGCTGGGCGACGACGAGCTTCTCCGAGTCCTCGACGCCGGTACGGCGGGCGACCACGTACGTGACCTCGGGGTGGGCCGCGACCGCCGTGTTGGACACCAGGGTCCAGGGGGTCGTCGTCCACACCAGCAGGGCCGCCTCGCCGGCGAGCGGGCCGGAGGTCAGCGGGAAGCGGACGTAGACCGACGGGTCGACGACCGTCTCGTAGCCCTGCGCCAGCTCGTGGTCCGAGAGGCCGGTGCCGCAGCGCGGGCACCAGGGTGCGACGCGGTGATCCTGGGTCAGCAGGCCCTTGTTGAAGATCTCCTTCAGCGACCACCACACGGACTCGACGTACTCGGGGTCCATGGTCCGGTACGCGTCGTCCAGGTCGACCCAGTAGCCCATCCGGGTCGTGAGCTCGGTGAACGCGTCGGTGTGGCGGGTCACGGACTCGCGGCACTTGGCGTTGAACTCGGCGATGCCGTACGCCTCGATGTCCTGCTTGCCGTTGAAGCCGAGCTCCTTCTCGACGGCGAGCTCGACCGGCAGGCCGTGGCAGTCCCAGCCGGCCTTGCGGGCGACGTGGTAGCCGCGCATCGTGCGGAACCGGGGGAAGACGTCCTTGAAGACGCGGGCCTCGATGTGGTGCGCGCCGGGCATGCCGTTCGCGGTGGGCGGGCCCTCGTAGAAGACCCACTCGGGGCGTCCCTCGGACTGCTCCAGGGTCTTGGCGAAGGTCTTGCTCTCGCGCCAGAAGTCGAGGACGGCGTGCTCAAGGGCAGGCAGGTCGACCTGGGCGGGTACCGGGCGGTACTGCGGCGGTGTGGTCATGAGGCTGAACTCTTCCTCCGGCGGGGTGTCGCTTCCGTCCGGAGGGACGAGAGCCGACTGCTGCTCCCGCGGTACCACCCTCCTTGGCCTCCGGACGGATCCGGTGGCCCCCTCATTGGGGTGCGAAGCCGGTTCTACTCGCCGCGCGGGATCCGGTGGGATCCGTACGGCTTTCTTCCGGCGGCTCAGGGGTGATCCTTCGCATCGCGCTCGCCCCCGGGCTCTCACCGTCCCCGGGTCGCTCATGGCTGCGTCCGACGCTACTCGTCCCCGTCCATGCCTTTCGCTGGGCCCAGTGTACGGGGCGGGGGCCCGCTCGGCAGACCGGTTTACGGGGGCGGGGTGGGGGGTGCGACGGACCCGGGCCGGCCGCCGGGCGGGTGTGTGGCGTGACCCGAACGGGCCGATGTGCCGGTCCGGATTCCGGTGTGACGGGAGTGGCGGATTACCGGGCTTCCTGCTGGGCACAACGGATGCAGGTTGGCATCGACGGACGCGTGCCCCGTTGCCGCGAGGCCGGAGTCGATTTATCGTTCCGGCACGATTCGCGCGCAAGATCACAGTATGTGAAGGGGCCGCGGCCATGGTGGCTAAGAAGACCGCCGGGAGAACTGCCGAGAAGGCTGTCGGAAAGGCTGTCGGAAAGGCCACGGCCGGCAAGAAGACCACGGCCGGCAAGAAGGCGGCCGAGAAGCCGCCGGCCAAGGCGGCGGCCGGGAAGGCAGCCGGGAAGGCCAGCGGGGCGGCGGCCAAGGCGCCCGCCAAGTCGCCCGCCAAGACGGCAGGCAGGGCGCCCGCCACGGCGGGGAAGGCGCCCGCCAAGACGGCGGGGAAGGCGGCTGCCGGGAAGGTGCCCGCCAAGGAGGCGGCCGCCGGGAAGGCAGCGGCCGGGAAGGGCCCGGCCGTGAACAGGACGGCCGTCGACAGGACGGCCGTCAAGAAGGCGACCGGCGTCGGGAAGACGACCGCGAGGAAGGTCACGGCCAAGGCGGCCGGGGCCGAGGGGGCGGCGCACGCCGCGCAACAGACGGGAGCCCGGAAAGTGGTTGCCAAGAAGAGCACCGGCACGGCCAGGAAGACGGCTGCGGCCGCCACCAGCGGCCTGCCGAAGGCCAGGGTCACGGCGGGCCTGGCGCCGGGCGAGCTGGCCGTACGGCCGGGTGAGGACCCCTGGACCCCGGAAGAGGTGACCGAGGCGCGCGAGGAGCTGCAGAGCGAGGTCCTGCGGCTGCGCAACGAGCTCCAGGCCTCCGACGAGGCCATCTCGGGCCTGATGCGCGACTCAGGGGACGGTGCGGGTGACGACCAGGCCGACACCGGCACCAAGAACATCACCCGCGAGTCCGAGCTGGCCCTCGCCGCGAACGCCCGCGAGATGCTCGAACAGTCCGAGCGGGCCCTGGAGCGACTGGAGGCCGGCACGTACGGGCTCTGCGAGAACTGCGGCCGGCCCATCGGGAAGGCCAGGATGCAGGCCTTCCCGCGCGCGACGCTGTGCGTGGACTGCAAGCAGAAGCAGGAGCGGCGGCACTGAGCCGGCACGGGGTCCGCTGATGCGGTACGGGCCGGGCGGCGCCCCGGACGGACCCTGACGTACTCTCGTGTCTCGTCAGGGTCCAGGAACCTGGCACGGCTGTGTCGTCGGCAACCTGGTTCGAGCCAGCAGAGGGACTCACGTGGCAGAGGCGGAGAGCATCATCGGTACGCCGGAGATCGGGGAAGGCGCCCAGCCGGAGTCCGTCGAGCCCAAGGGGCGTCGGCGGATCGTCGCGCTGCTCGTCGTCGCGCTGCTCGCCTACCTGCTGGACTTCGGCAGCAAGATGCTGGTCGTGGCGAAGCTGGAGCACCAGCCGCCGATCCGGATCATCGGCGATCTGCTGAAGTTCGAGGCGATCCGCAACCCGGGCGCCGCCTTCGGCTTCGGCGAGGCCTTCACCATCATCTTCACGTGCATCGCGGCCACCGTGATCATCGTGATCGTGCGGCTGGCCCGGAAGCTCTACAGCCTGCCGTGGGCGATCGCCCTGGGTCTGCTGCTGGGCGGCGCGCTGGGCAACCTCACCGACCGGATCTTCCGTTCGCCGGGGGTGTTCCGGGGAGCCGTCGTCGACTTCATCGCCCCCGCCCACTTCGCCGTCTTCAATCTGGCGGACTCGGCGATCGTGTGCGGCGGCATCCTGATCGTGCTGCTCTCGTTCAAGGGTCTGGACCCGGACGGCACGGTCCACAAGGACTGATCGCGGGGCCGTGGCCCACCGATCGCGGAACCGCCGCGCCGTCGAGTCCTGCATACTCGACGGGTGAGTACGATTCCCGAGATCCGCACCCTGCCCGTTCCCGATGGCCTCGAAGGCGAGCGCGTCGACGCCGCCATCGCCCGTATGTTCGGTTTTTCCCGGACGAAGGCGGCCGAGCTCGCCGCGGCGGGGAAGGTGTCGGTCGACGGCAGCGTCGCCGGGAAGTCCGAGCGCGTGCACGGCGGTGCCTGGCTCGAAGTCGAGATGCCCGCGCCGCCGCGGCCGGTCGAGGTCGTCGCCGAGCCCGTCCCCGGCATGGAGATCGTCCATGACGACGACGACATCGTCGTCATCATGAAGCCGGTGGGCGTCGCCGCCCACCCGAGCCCCGGCTGGACCGGCACCACCGTCATCGGCGGTCTCGCCGCCGCCGGCTACCGCATCTCCACCTCCGGCGCGTCCGAGCGCCAGGGCATCGTGCACCGCCTCGACGTCGGCACCTCCGGCCTGATGGCCGTCGCCAAGTCCGAGCGCGCGTACACCTCCCTGAAGAACCAGTTCCGCGAGCGGGTCGTGGACAAGCGGTACCACGCCCTGGTCCAGGGGCACCCGGACCCGATGAGCGGCACCATCGACGCCCCCATCGGCCGCCACCCCAGCGCGGACTACAAGTGGGCCGTCACCCAGGACGGCAAGCCGTCCGTCACCCACTACGACCTGATCGAGGCCTTCCGCGCGGCCTCGCTGCTCGACATCAAGCTGGAGACCGGGCGCACGCACCAGATCCGCGTCCACATGTCCGCGCACCGGCACCCGTGCGTCGGCGACCTCACCTACGGCGCCGACCCGACCGTCGCCAAGCGGCTGGGCCTGACCCGCCAGTGGCTGCACGCCGTGCGCCTCGGCTTCGAGCACCCGTCGGACGGCCAGTGGGTGGAGTTCGAGAGCACCTACCCGGCGGACCTCCAGCACGCGCTGGACGTGATCCGGGCCGAGAGCGAGTGACGGCCTTCACGGTCAGGGGCGCCGCCTCCGAGGCGGACCTCCGGGCGTGCTTCGCCGTACGGACCGAGGTGTTCGTCGTCGAACAGTCCGTGCCCGAGTCGATCGAGTACGACGCGTACGACGCGGACGCCCTGCACGTGCTCGCCGAGGGGCCCGGCGGGGAACCGCTCGGCACCGGCCGGCTGCTCCACGGGCCGGCCGCCCTGGCCAAGACGGGCGACCTGACGGTCGGCTCCCTCGGCCGGCTCGCCGTAACCAGGTCCGCGCGCGGCCTGGGCGTGGGAGTGGCC
Source organism: Actinobacteria bacterium OV450 (assembly GCA_001298555.1). GTDB lineage: Bacteria > Actinomycetota > Actinomycetes > Streptomycetales > Streptomycetaceae > Streptomyces. Next base: position 48,333 of record LJCW01000242.1, on the reverse strand, counting down.
CTGGTCCGCGCGATCGAGGCGGAGGCCGCCCGGCTGGGCCTCGCCGCGGTCGAACTGGGCGCGCAGACGCACGCGCTCGGCTTCTACGAGCGGCTCGGGTACACGGCCTACGGGCCGGAGTTCGAGGACGCGGGCATCCCGCACCGGTCGATGAGGCGCACGCTCCCGTAGCCCGTAGCCCGTAGCCCGTAGCCCGTAGCCCGTGGACGCCGCGCCAGCCCTGCGGATCCGGCCCACCGGGCACCGGGGCCTGCGCGTCGGCCGACCGGGTCCCCGCGGAGCCGGTCCCCTTCCCGCCCCTCTCCCCTTCACCGGGGCCCGGCCCCGGACCCCGGTGAGGTGTCGGCCGGCGGACGGCGCCTGCCCCGTACGGGCCCGTCGGCGCCCGGGGTGCCGACACGCGGCTGCAGCCCCCCTCCGCACGGCTCAGCGACAGCGGCCTGGCAGGGTGGGGGAGTGGATCAGCTTGCTCTGCTGTTCGTGCTGCTGCTCGGAGCCGTGGTCACCGTGCCGCTCGGGGACCGGCTCGGGCTGCCCGCGCCCGTCCTGATGACCATCGGCGGGGCCGCACTGGCACTCGTGCCGGCCGTGCCGAACGTCGACATCCCGCCCGAGTACATCCTGCCGCTCCTGCTGCCCCCACTGCTCTACGCGTCGGCGCAGCGCACGTCGTGGCGGCAGTTCGCCGCCAACGTCCGGCCCATCCTCCTGCTCGCCGTGGCCCTCGTGTTCGTCACGACCGCCGCCGTCGCCGCCGTCGCGTACGCCGTCGTCCCCGCACTGCCGCTCGCCGCCGCGGTCGCGCTCGGCGCGCTCGTGGCCCCGCCCGACCCCGTCGCCGCGACCGCCGTCGCCGGATCGCTCGGGCTGCCGCGCCGCATGGTGTCGATCCTGGAGGGCGAGGGCCTGTTCAACGACGTCACCGCGATCGTGCTCTATCACGTGGCCATCGCCGCCGCCGTCAGCGGCAGCTTCTCCTGGCCCGTCGCGCTGGGGGAGTTCGTGCTCTCCGCCGTGGTCGCCGTCGGTGTCGGCCTGCTGCTGGGGTGGGCCACCAACGCCCTCATGGGACGGCTCGACGACGCCACGCTCCAGATCGGGCTGACGCTGCTCGTGCCGTTCGTGTCGTACGTCGTGGCCGAGGAGCTCAAGGGGTCGGGCGTGCTGGCCGTGCTGACGACGGCGCTGTTCCTCGCGGAGTACGCGAGCGACGCGGACGATGTGCTGGGGCGGCTCGCCGGGCACACCTTCTGGGAGGTCGTGGACACGCTCGTCACGGGCGTGGCGTTCGGGCTGATCGGGCTGGAGCTGCACAACGTCTTCGGCGTCGCGAAGGGCCGCGTGGCGGAGATGGCGGGGTGGGCGGCCGCCGTGATCGCGGTGGTGGTCCTCGTACGGCTGGCGTGGCTGCTGCCGGCCGGGTGGCTGGCCAAACGGCTGCACAAGCGGCGCGACTACGCCGAGGAGATCCCGCTGAGCTGGCGCGAGAGCGTCGTGATGTGGTGGGCCGGGATGCGGGGGGTGGCCTCGGTGGCGCTGGCGCTGGCCATTCCGCTGCGGGTGGAGGACGGGGCGCCGTTTCCGGCGCGGGACCAGATCATCTTCATCGCGTTCGCCGTGATCATGGTGACGCTGGTGTGCCAGGGACTGACGCTGCCGTGGCTGGTGGGGAAGCTGGGGGTGGAGGCGGACGAGGACGCCGAGCGGGAGACCGAGCGGCGGCTGGCGATCCGCGCGGCGAAGGCCGCGAAGCGGAGGCTGAAGGAGATCGAGGAGGTGGAGGACCTCCCGGCCGACCTCGTGGAGGTGCTGTACCGGCGGGCGTACGACGTGGGGGCCAGGATCAGTCCCGACATGGTCGACGAGGAGCGGCGGGAGGCCTACGCGAAGCGGGTGGAGCGGATCCGGGACGTCCAGCGGATCCAGCGGGAGATGATGTCGGCCGCGCGGCACGAGGTGCTGGCCGCACGCAGTGAGCCGGGCGCCGACCCGGAGATCGTGGACCGCGTCCTGCGCCACCTGGACGTCCGCAGCCTCCGCAGCAGCTGACCCGTCACTCCGCCCGGCCCCGGCCCGTGCCCAGGTGCGGCGCCGCCCGCGGGGGCCGGCCCCGGACCCCGCGCCTCGGACGCCGACCGGACCGGATGCGGCCCGGCCGCACCGGTACGTGCCGGAGGGCGTCTCCGGCCCCGCCGGCGATCGAGGACGCCGGGCGGGAGCCGGGGAGGCCGGGCGGAGCCGGGGAACGGTGGAAGCCCGGGTGGGGGCATGCCCCGTGCACCCGGGTGGGGGCATGCCCCGGGCAGCGGTCCCGGGCAGCGGGGACCGGCCCTCGGCCCCCGGGGTGGCCCGGCCCCGCGCGGCAGCGGGGACCGGCCCGCGGCCCTCGCGGTGGCCCGGCCCCGCCCCCGTATCCGGGCCCTGCATGGCGGGTGGTGGCCCGCCCCGGCCCGGCCCCGGGCCCCGGGCTCCGCGCTGCGGGTGGCCGATCGGTCAGACCTCGTAGTGGGACGGGGCGAAGAGGGGGAGGTTCCGGGCGATCCATGCCGAGGTGTGGGACAGGCCCTGTTCCAGGGAGACCCGCGGGGTCCACCCCGCCCAGTCCCGGGCGCGGGAGTTGTCCGACAGCAGGCGCTGGACCTCGCTGCCCGCAGGGCGCAGGCGGGTCTCGTCGACGACCACCGACGCCTTCCGGCCGGAGGCCTTGATCAGGGCCCGGGCCAGGTCCCCGATCGAGATCTCCTGGCCCGTACCGAGGTTGACCACCTCGCCCAGGGCCCGGTCGCACTCCGCCACCGCGAGGAACCCCTCCGCCGTGTCCGTCACGTACGTGAAGTCCCGGGTGGGGGCGAGGGAGCCCAGCCGGATCTCCCGCGAGCCCGCGTGCAGCTGCGCCAGGATCGTCGGGATCACGGCCCGCGCCGACTGGCGGGGCCCGTAGGTGTTGAACGGCCGCACCACCGTCACCGGCAGTTCGAACGCGTGGTGGAACGACAGCGCCATCATGTCCGCGCCGATCTTCGACGCCGAGTACGGGGACTGCGGCTGGAGCGGGTGCGTCTCGGCGATCGGGGCGGTCAGGGCCGTCCCGTAGACCTCGCTGGTGGAGGTGTGCACCAGGCGGCGCACCCCGTGGCGGCGGCAGGCCTCCGCCATGTTCTCCGTACCGGTCACGTTCGTCTGGACGTACGCGCCCGGCGAGGCGTAGCTGTACGGGATGCCGATCAGCGCCGCCAGGTGGAACACGGTGTCGCAGCCCTCCACCGCGTCGCTGACCCGGCCCGCGTCGCGGATGTCGCCCGCCCACATCTCGACCGGGCCGTCGGGGTCTGCGAGGTACCGCGCCAGGTGGCCCCTCTGTGCGTACGGCTTGTAGTGGACGAAGGCGCGGACCCGCGCGCCCCGCTCCACGAGCAGGTCGACCAGGGTGGACCCGATGAACCCCTCGGCTCCGGTGACCAGGACGGTGCGGTCGCTCCAGCGGTTCATGCGTGCTCCAAGGTGGGGAGGGGGAGGCCGGCGACGCGCAGGACGTACGCCGCCAGCAGTTCGGCGGCCCGCGCGTGCGGGCCGGGGTCGGCGGCGCCGGCCATCGCGGCCAGCCGGGCCGGGTCGGCCAGCAGCGGGCCGAGCAGCTCCGCCAGCCGGCCGGCCGTGGTGGCGGCGTCCGGCAGCAGCAGGCCGGCGCCGGCGTCCGACAGGACCCGGGCGTTGTGGGTCTGGTGGTCGCCGGGGGCGTGCGGGTAGGGGACGAGGACGGCGGGGACGCCGGTCGCCGCCAGCTCCGCGACCGTCGCGGACCCGGCCCGGCACACCACCAGGTCGGCGGCCGCGTACACGAGGTCCATCCGGTCCAGGTACGGCACGGCCCGGGCGATCCGCTGCCCGCCGCAGGCCGCGAGATCGGCGGCGGTGTCCGCCAGGGCCCGCGGACCGGTCTTGATCAGCAGCTGTACGTCGTCGCGCCCCTGCCAGAGCCCGGCCAGCCCGACGGCGGCCGCGGTGAGGCGGGCGGCGCCCAGGCTGCCGCCGTTGAAGACGACCAGCCGGCGTCCGTCGGGCACGTACAGTTCCCGCCGGGCCCGTGCGCGCAGGGCCGCGCGCTCCGGCCGCGGCAGGGCCGCCAGCCCGGCCATGGCCGCGGAGATCGGCATGCCGGTGGTCAGGGCGTGCGCCCCGCCCGCCAGATGGGCCCGGCTGCGGTCGAAGGCCACCGCGACGTGCGGGGTGAGGCGGGCCGCGAACTGGTTGGCGCGGCCCGGTACTGCGTTCGACTCGTGGATGACGGCCGGCAGTCCGGCCGTCCGGCCCCCGAGCACGGCCGGTGCGCTCGGGTAGCCGCCCATGCCCACGACGGCGTGCGCCCCCTGGGCCCGGATCACGGCCCGGGCCTGCCCGGCCGAACGCAGCAGCGCGGCGGGGAGCAGATAGCGCCGCGCGCCGAGCGAGGGGTCGAAGGGGATCATGTCGACGGTGTGCAGGCGGTACCCGGCCGCCGGGATCAGCTCGGTCTCCAGGCCCCGCTCGGTCCCGATGAACGAGACCACGGCATCCGGAACGGCCGCGCGCAGCGCCTCGGCGAGGGCGAGCCCGGGGTAGATGTGGCCGCCGGTGCCGCCCGCGCCGATCACTACGGACAGGGGCCGGTGAGAGGTGCTTCGTGTGGTCATGGGCGCAGCCTCCCGGTGCGCCCTAAGAACGTTCTAAGAGGTTCTCTCAGAACCGTTTGGCAGTCTTTGCCTCATGAGCAGCCCCATGAGCAGCCCCATGAGCAGCCCCATGAGCAGCCCCAGCAGTACGCGTGCGCAGCGGATCCTGGTCGTGGACGACGAGCCCGAGGTGCGGGCCGCCGTCCAGGACGGTCTGGCCGTCGAGGGGTACGAGGTACGGGGCGCCTGCGACGGGCTGGCCGCACTGTCGGAGGTGGCCGGCTGGCAGCCCGACGCCGTGGTGCTCGACGTGATGATGCCCGTGCTGGACGGCCTCGGGGTCTGCCGACGGCTGCGCGCGCTGGGCGACCGTACGCCCGTACTCGTCCTGACCGCACGGGACTCGGTGAGCGAGCGGGTCGACGGCCTGGATGCGGGCGCCGACGACTACCTGGTCAAACCGTTCGCGCTGGACGAGCTGGTGGCCCGGGTCCGGGCCCTGCTGCGCCGGGCCGCGCCCGACCCGGCCGGCACGGAGCTCCTCGGCTTCGCCGACCTCGCCCTGGACCCGGCGACCCGGACCGGGCGCCGCGGCGGCCGGCCGCTGGAGTTCAGCCGGACCGAGGCGGCGCTGCTGGAGCTGCTGCTGCGCCATCCCGGGCAGGTGCTGCCCCGGGAGCTGATCCTGGAGCTGGTGTGGGGGCGGGACTTCGGACCGGACTCCAACTCGCTCGCCGTGTACGTCGGCTATCTGAGGCGGAAGCTGGAGGCCGGCGGCGAGCCGCGGCTGGTGCACACCGTCCACGGGGTCGGCTACCGGCTGGGCGCGGCATGAGCGGCGCCGGGCGGCGCCGGCTCGGGGCGCCCTGGCGCAGGCGCCGGCCACTGCGGACCCGGCTGGCGCTGGCGGCCACGGCGGCGGTCGCGCTGGTCGCGGTCGGGGTGTGCACGGCCGCCTTCTTCGTCGTGCGCAGCGCCCTGTACGAGCAGCTGAACCTGAGCCTCACCCAGTCCGCGCGGCTCGCGGCCCGGCGCAACCCGGACTCCGGGCCGGACACCCTGGCCGGGGAGTGCCGGTTCCTGGCGGCGCCCGCCTGTGCGGAGGTGGTGCCGGCCGAGCCGGCGAACGACCCGGCGACGCCGTACCTGCTGCCCGTGGACGCCGCGACGCGGGCGGTGGCCGCCGGGAGGCACGCGCCGTTCTACACGGACATCGTGCACGCGGGGCACCCGGCGCGGATGCTCACCACCGACTACGCGAAGGGCCGGGCGCTCCAGGTGGCGCTGCGGGCCGACACGGTCGAGGACGGGATCGAGGAGGCGGCCCGGTGGCTGGCCCTGATCGGCGCGGCCGGGGTGCTGGTGGCGGCCGGGCTCGGGTACTGGGTCTCGCGGACCGGCCTGGCCCCGGTGACCCGGCTCACGGCGACCGCCGAGCGGATCGCGGCGACGCGGGATCCCCGGCACCGGATCGAACTCCCGCCGCCCGGCCGGGAGGACGAGATCACGCGGCTGGCGGGGAGCTTCAACACCATGCTGGGCGAGCTGGAGCAGTCGGTGACGGCGCAGCGGCGGCTGGTCGCGGACGCCTCGCACGAGCTGCGGACCCCGCTGACGGCCCTGCGGACGAACGCGGAGCTGCTGGCGCGCGGTGAGCGGCTGACGGCGGAGCAGCGCGAGCGGGCCTCGCTCGCGCTGGGCCGGCAGCTGCGGGAGGTGACGGGGCTGGTCAACGACCTGATCGAGCTGGCCCGGGACGAGGAGCCGCAGCCACTGGTCGAGCAGGTCCGGCTGGCTCCGCTGGTGGAGCACTGCGCGCAGGCGGCGCGGGCGCACTGGCCGTCCGTACCGGTGCACGTCCGGGTCCGCGGGCAGGACGCGGTGGTGCCGGGGGTGCCCGCCCGGCTGACCCGGCTGCTGTCGAACCTGCTGGACAACGCCGCGAAGTTCAGCCCGGCGGGGGCACCGGTGGAGGTGGAGCTGGTGTCGCCGGGCGGCGGCGCACGGGCCGTGCTGACGGTGCGGGACCACGGCCCCGGCATCGCGTCCGAGGACCTCCCGTACGTCTTCGACCGCTTCTACCGGGCGGGGACGGCGCGGGCGCTGCCGGGCTCGGGGCTCGGCCTCGCGATGGCCCGCCAGATCGCCCGGGCGCACTCCGCCGAGCTGGTGGCGGAACCGGCCCCGGGCGGCGGAGCCCTGTTCCGGCTGACGTTCTGAGCCGCGGGGTCAGGCTGCCCCCGGGCGGGGGTCCGCCGGGGCCGTGGCGATGCGGGGCAGGGCGTACGGGTGGTGGGCCACCAGCCAGGCGATCAGGCGTTCGCGGACCTGGCAGCGGACCGTCCAGACGTCCGAGCCGTCCTTCGCCGTGACCACTGCCCGGACCTGGATCGTGTGCGGGGTCGTGTCCGTGACCGCCAGGCTGCCGGTCCGGCCGTCCCATTCCGGGATCTCCTCCAGGATCCGCCGGAGCTGCTCGCGCATCAGGTCCAGCGGGGCGCTGTGGTCCAGGTGCCAGAAGACCGTCCCGGTCATCTGGGCGCCGCCGCGCGACCAGTTCTCGTACGGTTTTCCTGTGAAATACGACACGGGCATCGTGATCCGGCGCTCGTCCCAGGTGCGCACCACGAGGAAGGTCAGGGTGATCTCCTCGACGGTGCCCCACTCCTCGTCGACGACCACCGTGTCGCCGATCCGCACCGTGTCGCCGAAGGCGATCTGCAGTCCGGCGAACAGGTTGCCCAGCGTGGACTGGGCGGCGATGCCGGCCACGATGCCGAGGACGCCCGCCGAGGCCAGCACCGAGGCGCCGACCGCCCGCATCGGCGGGAACGTGAGCAGCATCGCCGCCGCCGCGACGACCACGACGACCGCGGTGACCGCCCGCTGGATCAGGGTCACCTGGGTACGGACCCGGCGCACCCGCGCGTCGTTCGGGTGCTGGGCGGCGAAGCGCGCGTAGGAGGAGTCCACGACCGCCGTCGCGATGCGCACCAGCAGCCAGGCGGCCGACGCGATCATGACGAGGGTCAGGGCGCGCCCCACGGCGAACACGTAGTCCGGCGCGATCCCCACCCGGCGGTGGGCTCCGTACAGCAGCGTCGTGCACAACAGGAGCCGGAACGGCATGCGGCAGCGGCGCAGCAGCCCCCACAGCGGGGTCTCGCCGTGCCGGGCGTCGGCGCGGCGCAGCAGCAGGTCCAGCAGCCACCCGGCGATCAGGGTGACGACCAGGGCGCCCACGAGGACCGCGATCGGGCGCAGAACGGTGTCCGTGTCCATGCACCTCAACGTAGCCGGAACGCGCCCCCGGGCTCCGCCCGTGCGACGAATGGCACGATGGTGTGCATGAACATCATGCTCTTCCATTCGACGTACGGGCTGCGGCCCGCGGTGCACGCGGCGGCCGACCGGCTGCGCGCGGCCGGTCACCAGGTCCAGGTGCCGGATCTCTTCGAGGGGCGCACCTTCGAGACCGTCGAGGAGGGCATGGAGCACCGGGACGAGATCGGCCGCGGCGAGCTCCTCAAGCGTGCGGTGCTGGCCTCCGCCCCCTACTCCGACCAGGGCCTGGTCTACGCCGGCTTCTCCTTCGGCGGTTCCGTCGCCCAGCACTTGGCGCTGGCCGACGAGAAGGCGCGCGGGCTGCTGCTCCTGCACGGGACGGCGGACCTGGAGGAGGACACGGCGGTCGACGAGCTGCCGGTGCAGCTGCACATCGCGGACCCGGACCCGTTCGAGCCGCACGACTGGCTGACGGCCTGGTACCTGCGGATGCAGCGTGCGGGCGCGGACGTGGAGGTGCACCGCTACCCGGGTGCCGGGCACCTGTTCACGGACCCCGACCTCGACGACTACGACGCGGAGGCCGCGGAGCGGACCTGGAGGGTCGCGCTGGCCTTCCTCGACAGCCTGTAGGACGGGGGAAAGCCGCAGGGGAAGGAAAAGAGGGGGCGGGGTGCGCATGCGCACCCCGCCCCCTCCTCGTCATGCCGCTCAGCCGCGGTAGGCGCTCCACATGCTCTTCATGCGGGCCACCTGACCCGCCGTGAACTGGTACATGCAGGAGTCGTACGTGTAGTCCATGAAGTTGTGGATCGGGTCGACGCCCGTCTTGTTGGTGCAGCTGTCACGGCCGGCCGGGCACTCGAACGCGGCGCTCTTCTCGGCCGGGGTGTCGGCGACGGAGTCACCGCTGCCCGAGCAGCCGCCCTGGAAGGTGTGGTAGAGGCCCATCCAGTGGCCGACCTCGTGGGTGGCGGTGTCGCCCTCGTTGTAGTTGGCGGAGGAGCCGCCCGGCAGCGAGGAGTTGAGGATGACCACGCCGTCCATCTTGGGCTGCGAGGCGTAGGAGCTCGGGAAGGTCGCCCAGCCGAGGAGGCCGCCGCCGAGGTTGGCGGTGTAGAGGTTGAGCGCGTTGGAGCCGCCCTTGCGCAGGGCGTTCTTCATGTCCTTCTCGGCCTGGGTGCCGTCCGAGACGTTGTACCAGGCGGCGTTGTCGGTGTAGTCGGTGGAGACCAGCGAGAACTGGTAGCCCGAGTCGACGTTGCCGGTGCCGTTGCCGCTGTAGGCGGCGTTGAGGACCGCGATCTGGTTGTTGATGTCCGTGGCGGTCAGCTTGCCGGCGGTGCCGGAGGTGATGACGTGGACGTAGACCGGGATGGTCGTCGCGGCGGTGACCTCGGCGGCGCGCATCTGGCGCTGCGGGCCGAGCTCGGCGTTCTTCTTGGCCAGGTCGGCGTCCATGGCCTTGACCTGGGCGTCCGTCACCTCGTTGGGGTCGGCCGCGTGGTTGTCCTTGGGACGGGCGACCCGGGCGTTGGCGGAGGTGCCGGCCTCGGCACAGGCCTCGGAGCCGGTCTTGGCGGCTGCGGCCACGGTCGTGGGGGCCGTGAGCGGGGCGAACGCCAGGGTTCCGGCCAGAACGGCCGTTCCCATGAGGCGGCGGCGGAGCATGGGGGATATGCGGGCAGGGGCGCGCACGTTGACTCCTCGCGAAGCGTGGTGGGGGGTGAGGGATTTCCTCACGCTGGCGCGAAGCTTATGTGTCCATGTCATGCACTGAGCAAGACCTTTACGTAAAAGATTTGTTGCTTCTGTGCGTCGAGGGGCGCCCGGTCTGCACCGGACGCCCCTCTGCGCAGGAGAATTGACGAACCGTCAGCCGACCGGCTGGTACGTCCGCTCCACCTTCTGCGTGCCGTTCGCCGTGCGGTACGAACGCGACCACGCGGCGGTGGCGGCCGGATTCCGCTTGTCGGACACCACGTAGTAGTCCATCTGCGAACGCTCGGCCGTCACGTCCAGCACCCCGTAGCCGTGGGCGTCCATGTCCAGCCACTTCACGTGCCAGTTGGCGGCCTTGATCGCCGCCTCCGCCACCAGCGACGCGGTGTCCGCCGGCACGTGCAGGAGGTCGTCGATGTTGTCGGAGGTCACCGACGTCACCACGAACTCGGTGGCCGCCGTGCCCGACCCCGGGTACGTCGCCATGTTCATCGGGACCTCGTTCGCCCACGCCATGTGGATGTCGCCCGTCAGGAACACCGTGTTCTTGATCTTCTGGTCCTTGAGGTGGTTCAGCAGCTCCTTGCGGTCGTCCGTGTAGCCGTCCCACTGGTCCACGTTGATCGCGAGGCCGCCCTCGGGCAGCCCCAGCAGCTTCGTCAGGGGCGCCAGCAGGTGCGCGGGCAGCGAGCCGAAGGCGACCGGCGAGATCATCACCGAGGTGCCGACGAGCTTCCAGGTCGCGTTCGAGCTCGCGAGGCCCGCCTTGAGCCAGTCCAGCTGGGCGCGCCCGGTGATGGTGCGCTCCGGGTCGTCGACCGTGCCGCTGCCTATCTTGGCCTGCTGGGAGCGGAACGTGCGCAGGTCCAGCAGGTGCAGGTCGGCGAGGCTGCCGAAGCGCAGCCGGCGGTAGACGGTGCCGGCGGTCGAGGTGCGGACGGGCATCCACTCGAAGTACGCCTGCTTGGCGGCGGCCGCGCGGGCGGCCCAGTCGCCCTCGGTGCCCGGCGTGTGGTTCTCGGCCCCGCCCGACCAGGCGTCGTTGGCGAACTCGTGGTCGTCCCAGATCGCGACGATCGGGTGCGCGGCGTGCATCGCCTGGAGGTCGGCGTCGGTCTTGTAGTTGCCGTGCCGGGTGCGGTAGTCGGCGAGGTCGAGGATCTCGTGCCGCGGCTCGTGCGGGCGCACGACGTACTTCGCCTCGGGGTAGGCCCCGTTCGCGTACTCGTAGATGTAGTCGCCCAGGTGCAGGACCGCGTGCAGATCGGTGCGGGCGGCCAGGTGGCGGTACGCCGAGAAGTAGCCGGACTCCCAGTTGGCGCAGGAGACCACGCCGAAGCGGACCCCGGGGGTCGTCGCGTCGTGGCCCGGCGCGGTCAGGGTGCGTCCGACGGGGGAGACGGCGCCGTCGGCGGTGAACCGGTAGAAGTACGGGGTCTGCGGCCGCAGTCCGCGCACGTCCGCCTTGACGGTGTGGTCGGAGGCGGCCGTCGCGGTCACCGAACCGCTCGCGGCGATCCGGGAGAAGGCCTTGTCCTCGGCCACTTCCCAGCTCACCCGGGTGGCCGGGCCGACACCGGAGCCGGGTACGGCGTCGGGGGCCGGGGTGACGCGGGTCCACAGCAGGATCCCGTCGGGCAGCGGGTCGCCCGAGGCGACGCCGTGCAGGAAGGCGGGCCCGCCCGAGGCCGCCGACGCGGGGGAGATGCCCAGGGCGGCCGTCGCGAAGGGGGCGAGGGCGGCGGTGGCCGCGGCGGCCTTGACGACCGTGCGGCGGCGCGGAGTTGCCGCAGTGGGGGAAGGGAGATGACTGGTCACGGACCGGCATATTACTGACGGGTATAACCGCTGGTACACCCCCGTGAAGGCAACGGGCAGGCGAACTCTCGGAGTTCGCCTGCCCGTGTGCGGGCTCCGTGCGGAGCCGGTGCGGGTTTTGTGCGGATCCGGTGCGGACCCGGCGCGGGTCAGCCCGCGATGGCCTTGTCCACCGCGGCCGTGAAGGACTGCGGCGTCATGTCCTGGAGCTCGATCTTCTTGCCGTCCATCTTCACCGTGGGGGTGCCCTGGACGCCGCTCTTGTCGAAGACCTTCGACATCTCGATCGCCCAGCGGTTGTACGTGCCGTCCTCGACGGCCTTCTTGAACTCGGCGTTGCCCTTGAGGGCCGGAACCTCGTCCGCGACCTTCAGCAGGTAGTCGTCCTTGCTGAACTTGTCGTCCTTCTCCTCCGGGTGGTTCTCCTTGGAGTACAGGGCCGACTTGTAGTCGAGGAACGCCTCGGGGCTGACGTTCAGGGCCGCACCCAGCGCGCTCAGCGCGTTCTTCGAGCCGCTGCCGCTGAAGGCCTTGTCGAGGAAGGTCGCGCCGACGTACTGGATCTTGTACTTGCCCGCGTCGACGTCCTTCCTGATCTGCGGGCCGACCCCCTGCTCGAACGTCGAGCAGATCGGGCAGCGGGCGTCCTCGTAGAGTTCGAGGGTCTTCTTGGCGTCGGCCTTGCCTATGACGACGGTGGTGCCGTTGTCGCCCGTGGTGTTCTTCGGGGCGACCAGCGTGGCGTCGGCGGCCTTGTCCCACTCGCCCGGCTGGTTGGCCTGCACGACCGCGTAGCCGATGCCGCCCGCCAGGGCGAGGACGGCGACGACGGCGCCGGCCACCAGTACCTGGCGGCGCACCTTGTCCTTCTTGACCTGCTTCTCGCGCTCGGCGCGCAGCCGCTCGCGGGCCGCCGCCTTGTTCGCCTGGCTGTTGCGTGAACTCATGGTGATCTCCGTGGGGTGTGACGCGCTGAAGGGGGAATTCCGTACGGGGTCAGGCGCAGACGAGCGCGCCGTGTACGGGAGGTCCCCGGCGTCCCACGGAATGGGCGGGGAAGCGGGTACGGACCCCCGCGCCCGGAAGGGCCGGGCGCAGCACCCCCCGCAGCGGGCCGTGGGCGGCCGCCGCCGACGCCGCGGCCAGCAGCAGGGGCCGGAACGCGAAGGCGGCCACCGCGCGCAGCAGCCGGCCCAGCGCGCGCTCCCCGTGGCGCAGCCAGGCCGCGGCGCACAGTCCGACCGAGACGTGCGCGCCGAGCAGCAGCCACGGGGTCCAGGGTCCGGGCGAGGCCAGCAGGGCCACCGCGTCGGGGACGGCCCCGGGCACCTCGGCCAGCGGCCCGCCCACCGGCGGTCCGCCGCACAGCGCGTCCAGTCCCAGCGCCCGCAGCGGCCCGGAGACGGGCCCGCCGGCCGGGCCGTAGCAGACGTGCTGCCCGGCGGTGAAGACCGTGTCGGCGGCCAGCTCCAGCGGGACCAGCAGGGCGGCGATCGGGCCGAAGCCCCGCTCGCGGCCGGCCAGCGCGTACGTGAGCGAGAACACACCGGCGAAGGCGCCGGCGACCAGTGCGGGCGGCAGCGGCACCCGGGACATCAGGACGTGCGAGCCGGCCGAGAGCAGCACGACGAGGGCGCTGAACAGCGCGGCCCGCAGCCCTCGGAGTCCTGCCCTGGATATGTCCATCGGCGCGAGTCTGCCACGGCTCCCTGTGAAAACGGGTCCCCGGACCGGTGCGGGCCGGGGGCCGGCGGCCGAAAACCCGCGGCGGCGCCCGGTGCCGCTCAGTGCATGATGCGGCCGTTGCGGAACAGGTCCACGAAGATCTGGTGGTCGGCGCGCGCCCGGGCCCCGTACGCGTGCGCGAAGTCGACCAGCAGCTCCGCGAAGCCCTCCTCGTCGGCGGCGATCGCCGCGTCGATGGCCCGCTCGGTGGAGAACGGGACCAGCGAGTGCCCGCTCTCGGCCTCGTCGGCCGCGGCGTGCATCGTCGCGGTCGCCCGGCCCAGGTCCGCGACCACGGCCGCGATCTCCTCCGGGTCGTCCAGGTCCGACCAGTCCAGGTCCACCGCGTACGGGGAGACCTCGGCCACCAGCTGCCCGGACCCGTCCAGCTCGGTCCAGCCCAGCCACGGGTCGGCGTGCGCCTGCAGGGCGCGCTGGGAGATCACCGTGCGGTGCCCCTCGTGCCGGAAGTAGTCCCGCACGGCCCGGTCGGTGATGTGCCGGGACACCGCGGGGGTCTGCGCCTGCTTGAGGTAGATCACGACGTCGTTCTCCAGGGCGTCGCTGTGCCCCTCCAGCAGGATGTTGTACGAGGGCAGCCCGGCCGAGCCGATCCCGACGCCGCGGCGGCCCACCACGTCCTTGACCCGGTAGGAGTCGGGCCGGACCAGGGACTCGTCGGGCAGGGTCTCCAGGTATCCGTCGAAGGCGGCGAGGACCTTGTAGCGGGTGGCCGCGTCCAGCTCGATCGAGCCCCCGCCGGAGGTGAAGCGGCGCTCGTGGTCCCGGATCTCGGTCATCGAGTCCAGCAGGGAGAAGCGGGTGCGGGAGCGGGCCGAGCGCAGGGCCGTCAGCAGCGGGCCCTCGGCGGTGTCCAGGGTGAAGGAGGGCACCTCCTCGTGCTTGGCGCCGGTGGCCAGGCGGTGGATCCGCTCCCGGTAGGCGTCGGCGTACGTCCGCACCAGGGTGCTGATCTGCTCGTCGCTGAGCGCCTTGGTGTAGCCGATCAGGGCGACGGAGCCGGCGAACCGCTTCAGGTCCCAGGTGAAGGGGCCGACGTACGCCTCGTCGAAGTCGTTCACGTTGAAGATCAGGCGGCCGTTGGCGTCCATGTAGGTGCCGAAGTTCTCGGCGTGCAGATCGCCGTGGATCCACACCCGGCCGGTCCGCTCGTCCAGGTAGGGGCCGCCGTGGCGGTCGCGCTCCAGGTCGGCGTAGAAGAGGCAGGCCGTTCCGCGGTAGAAGGCGAAGGCCGAGGCCGCCATCTTGCGGAACTTGACCTGGAAGGCCGCGGGGTCGGCGGCGAGCAGCTCACCGAATGCGGTGTCGAACACGTCGAGTATCTGCTCGGCGCGCTGCTCGTTCGTCGTCTCGGGGACCGCCATGGCGGGTGCCTCCTGGTGCACGTGCTGGTACAGGTTCTGACCGACGGGACGTCGCGTGGGCCGTCCCGGTTCTGCAACGCCCGACCGTACCCGTCCGTGCCCCGGATCTGTCACTCCCGGGACGTAGGATTCATAGCTGCCGCCGCCCCCACCGTCAGGAGCCACCCGCCGTGACCAAGCCGCCGTTCACGCACCTGCACGTCCACACCCAGTACTCGCTGCTGGACGGTGCCGCGCGGCTGAAGGACATGTTCAACGCGTGCAACGAGATGGGCATGACGCACATCGCCATGTCCGACCACGGCAACCTGCACGGCGCGTACGACTTCTTCCATTCCGCGCAGAAGGCCGGGGTCACGCCGATCATCGGCATCGAGGCGTATGTCGCTCCCGAGTCCCGGCGCAACAAGCGGCGCATCCAGTGGGGCCAGCCGCACCAGAAGCGCGACGACGTGTCCGGTTCCGGTGGCTACACCCACAAGACGATCTGGGCGGCGAACGCCACCGGCCTGCACAACCTCTTCCGGCTGTCCTCCGACGCCTACAAGGAGGGCTGGCTCACCAAGTGGCCGCGCATGGACAAGGAGACCATCAGCCAGTGGTCCGAGGGCCTGATCGCCTCCACCGGCTGCCCCTCCGGCGAGCTCCAGACGCGCCTTCGCCTGGGCCAGTTCGACGAGGCCCTGAAGTCGGCCTCCGAATACCAGGACATCTTCGGCAAGGACCGCTACTTCCTGGAGCTGATGGACCACGGCATCGAGATCGAGCGCCGGGTCCGCGACGGCCTGCTGGAGATCGGCAAGAAGCTCGGCATCCCGCCGCTGGTCACGAACGACTCGCACTACACCTACGCGCACGAGGCCGGCGCGCACGACGCCCTGCTCTGCATCCAGACGGGCAAGAACCTCTCGGATCCGGACCGCTTCCGCTTCGACGGCACCGGCTACTACCTCAAGTCGACCGACGAGATGTACGCCATCGACTCCTCGGACGCCTGGCAGGAGGGCTGCGCCAACACGAAGCTGGTCGCGGACCAGATCGACACCGAGGGCATGTTCACGTTCCGGAACCTGATGCCGAAGTTCGACATCCCGGAGGGCCACACCGAGGTCAGCTGGTTCCGCGAGGAGACCATGCGCGGCATGCACCGCCGTTACCCCGGGGGCATCCCGGAGGACCGGATGAGGCAGGCCGAGTACGAGATGGACACGATCATCTCGATGGGCTTCCCCGGCTACTTCCTCGTGGTCGCCGACTTCATCATGTGGGCCAAGAACCAGGGCATCGCGGTGGGCCCCGGCCGAGGCTCCGCCGCCGGCTCGATCGTCGCGTACGCCATGGGCATCACCGACCTCGACCCGCTCACCCACGGTCTGATCTTCGAGCGCTTCCTGAACCCCGAGCGCGTCTCCATGCCCGACGTCGACATCGACTTCGACGAGCGCAGGCGCGTCGAGGTGATCCGGTACGTGACCGAGAAGTACGGCGCCGACAAGGTCGCCATGATCGGCACGTACGGCACCATCAAGGCCAAGAACGCGATCAAGGACTCGGCCCGCGTGCTGGGCTACCCCTACGCCATGGGCGACCGGCTCACCAAGGCCATGCCCGCGGACGTCCTCGGCAAGGGCATCCCGCTGTCCGGCATCCTCGACCCGAACCACCCCCGCTACAGCGAAGCGGGCGAGATCCGCTCGATGTACGAGAACGAGCCGGACGTGAAGAAGGTCATCGACACCGCCCGCGGTGTGGAGGGCCTGGTCCGCCAGATGGGCGTGCACGCCGCCGGCGTGATCATGTCCAGCGAGACGATCACCGACCACGTACCCGTCTGGGTGCGGCACACCGACGGCGTCACCATCACCCAGTGGGACTACCCGAGCTGCGAGTCGCTCGGCCTGCTGAAGATGGACTTCCTCGGCCTGCGCAACCTCACGATCATGGACGACGCCGTCAAGATGGTGAAGGCCAACAAGGGGATCGACATCGACCTCCTGGCCCTCCCGCTCGACGACCCCAAGACCTTCGAACTGCTCGGCCGCGGTGACACCCTCGGCGTGTTCCAGTTCGACGGCGGGCCCATGCGCTCCCTGCTGCGCCTGATGAAGCCCGACAACTTCGAGGACATCTCCGCCGTCTCGGCCCTGTACCGGCCGGGCCCGATGGGCATGAACTCGCACACGAACTACGCCCTGCGCAAGAACAAGCAGCAGGAGATCACCCCGATCCACCCGGATCTGGAGAAGCCCCTCGAAGAGGTGCTCGCGGTCACGTACGGCCTGATCGTGTACCAGGAGCAGGTGCAGAAGGCCGCCCAGATCATCGCCGGGTACTCCCTCGGCGAGGCCGACATCCTGCGCCGCGTGATGGGCAAGAAGAAGCCCGAGGAGCTGGCGAAGAACTTCACCATCTTCCAGGAGGGCGCCCGCAAGAACGGGTACACCGACCAGGCCATCCAGGCCCTGTGGGACGTCCTGGTCCCCTTCGCCGGCTACGCCTTCAACAAGGCCCACTCCGCCGCGTACGGCCTGGTCTCGTACTGGACCGCCTACCTCAAGGCGAACTACCCGGCCGAGTACATGGCCGGCCTGCTCACCTCGGTCAAGGACGACAAGGACAAGTCCGCGATCTACCTCAACGAGTGCCGGCGCATGGGCATCAAGGTGCTCCCGCCGAACGTCAACGAGTCCGAGCCGAACTTCGCGGCCCAGGGCGACGACGTGATCCTCTTCGGCCTCACCGCCGTGCGCAACGTCGGCCAGAACGTCGTCGAGTCGATCATCAAGACCAGGAAGGCCAAGGGGAAGTTCTCCTCCTTCCCCGACTTCCTGGACAAGGTCGAGGCCGTCGTCTGCAACAAGCGCACCGTCGAGTCGCTGATCAAGGCCGGAGCCTTCGACGAGATGGGCCACACGCGCAAGGGCCTGGTCGCCCACCACGAGTCGATGATCGACAACGTGGTCGCGGTCAAGCGCAAGGAGGCCGAGGGACAGTTCGACCTCTTCGGCGGAATGGGTGACGAGGGCGCGGGCGACGAGCCCGGTTTCGGGCTCGACGTCGAGTTCTCGGACGTGGAGTGGGAGAAGTCCTACCTGCTCGCCCAGGAGCGCGAGATGCTCGGCCTGTACGTCTCCGACCACCCGCTCTTCGGCCTGGAGCACGTCCTCTCCGACAAGACGGACGCCGGCATCTCCCAGCTGACCGGCGGCGAGCACTCCGACGGCGCCGTCGTCACCATCGGCGGCATCATCTCGGGCCTCCAGCGCAAGATGACCAAGCAGGGCAACGCCTGGGCCATCGCCACCGTCGAGGACCTCGCCGGATCCATCGAGTGCATGTTCTTCCCCGCGACCTACCAGCTCGTCTCCACCCAGCTGGTCGAGGACACCGTCGTCTTCGTCAAGGGCCGCCTCGACAAGCGCGAGGACGTCCCCCGCCTGGTCGCCATGGAGATGATGGTCCCCGACCTCTCCTCGGCCGGGACCAACGCACCCGTCGTCCTCACCATCCCGACGGTCAAGGTCACTCCTCCGATGGTCACCCGGTTGGGCGAGATCCTGCGGCACCACAAGGGCAACACCGAGGTCCGGATCAAGCTCCAGGGCCCGCGCACCACCACCGTCCTGCGCCTCGACCGGCACCGGGTGCAGCCCGACCCGGCGCTGTTCGGCGACCTCAAGGTGCTCCTCGGGCCGTCCTGCCTGGCCGGATGACGCCGGTCGTACGGGCCCCCGTACGCGGCCGCACGTGAAGAAGGGCGCGCCCAGAGCTCTGGGCGCGCCCTCGTGCGTGGTGCTCGCGGAGGCGTCAGTTGTGGCCGAACTTCTTCTGCTTGCCCTTGCGAGCCATGTCCATCGGACTCGGGGAGCTGCCCGAGGGCTCGGACACCGACTCCGAGCCCTTCGCCGGACCCTGCGTCGACGAGCGGGCCTGCTGCTTCTGTTCGTGCTGGCGGTTCTTGTTCTTGGCCATGGTGGAAGCCTCCGTGAGGGTCTAGGGGCCAGGACCGCCTTCACCCTCACACGGCACCGCAAACCGCGCATTTTGGATCTTTACTGCGCGTAGCAGGGAGTCCCGGGGGCGGCGAACGCCGGATCCGCCACGCCGATGATCGAGTTCCGGCCGTCAACACCCTTGCGGTCGGGCAGACTCGGGGCACCCGCGACACACACAGAGGATCCCCAGGGAAGAGGGTGGTACGCGTGGACCGCTGCGTCGTCCTGGTGGACGCCGGCTATCTGCTGGGCGCCGCCGCCAGCCTTCTCGCAGGGGAGCCCTCCCGCTCCCGCATCACCGTCGACCATGCCGCCCTCATCCAGGGCCTGCGCGAGCGCGCCGAAGCCGACACCGAGCAGCCCCTGCTGCGCATCTACTGGTTCGACGGCGCACCCGACCGGGTGCCCCAGCCCGAGCACCGGCGGCTGCGCGTCATGCCCCGCGTCACCGTCCGCCTCGGCGCCCTCACCCGCAGCGACGGCCGCTGGGCGCAGAAGGGCGTCGACGCCGCCATGCACGCCGAGCTGACCGAACTGGCCCGCAACCGCGCCTGCTCCGACGTCGTGCTCGTCACCGGCGACGGGGACCTGCTGCCCGGCCTGATGTCCGCCAAGGAACACGGCGTCGCCGTCCACCTGTGGGCCGTCCAGGCCGCCGACGGCGACTACAACCAGTCCGAGGACCTCGTCGCCGAGGCGGACGAGCGCCGCGTCCTGGACCGGGCCTGGATCACCCGGGCCGTCCGCGCCCGGGACCTCGCCGGGCTGTGCGCCCCGCCGCCCGCGCCCCGCCCCGAGATCGCGGCGATCCTTTCCGCCCCGCTGCCCGAGGCCGCCCTCGCCGAGGCCGCCCGCAGTGCAGGCGGCAACGGATCCGGCGCACCCGCCGACGCCGTGCCCGAGGCCGGCGGAGCACCCGTGCCCGCCCCCGCGGCCGGCGGCAAGACCGTACCCACGCCCAAGGACCTCGCCGGCTCCCTGCGCGCCCCCGGCCAGCAGCCCGGCCCCACCGGCGGCCACGGCAGCCCGCAGCCCCCGGCCGGCAGCGCGCTGCGCTGGTCCTCCGACAAGGGATGGATCGACCGGGCGGGCCCCCTCGGCGAACCCGCCGAGACCGCCTCGCTGCCCACCCTCGCCCAGCTCACCAGCGCCGAGCAGCGCTGGGCCGACCGCGAGGAGGACATCACCACCGTCGGCGGCGACCCCTTCGAAGTCGGCCAGGTGTTCGCCCGGCGCTGGATGGAACGCCTCCCGGAGACCGTCCACCTCCAGAAACTCGCCACGATGTACCCGCGGATCCCGCACCGCATCGACGGGGAGCTGCTGCGCTACGCCGCCCGGTTCGGGCTGCTCGCGCACAAGGACGACCAGATCGACGAGCACGACCGCTACGCCATCCGCGCCGGGTTCTGGCGGGAGATCGACGTCCGCGCCGCCGCCGAGCACGTCCCCGGACCGCCCTCCGCCGTGCCCGCCACCCCGATGCCGCCGACGGCCGACTAAGGTCGTGTCGTCAAAGTCCCGTCTGGCCGGCGGGGCCTGGTACGCACGCTCGCCAGGGTCCGGGGGGCACCTCCCGGCGGGGGCCGGGCGAAAGCCGCGTAGGCTGCTCCCTCGTGAGTACGGGCACAGCATCAGCACAACCGAGCACGGCAGTGGCCGCAGACGCGGCGGCGGACGTGGTCTGCGCGGTGCGTGACCTGGTCAAGACCTATCCCGCGGTACGGGGCCGGCGCGGGGCTCCCGCCCTGCCCGAGACCCGGGCCACCGACGGCATCAGCCTGGACGTCCGGCGCGGCGAGATCTTCGGCCTGCTCGGCCCCAACGGCGCCGGCAAGTCCACCCTGGTCCGCCAGCTCACCGGCCTGATGCGGCCCGACTCCGGCGCCGTGACCCTGCTCGGCCACGACCTTGTGCGCCACCCCGAGCGGGCCGCCCGGCTGCTCGCCTACCTGGGGCAGGAGTCCACCGCCCTCGACGAGCTGACGGTGGCGCTGGCCGCCGAGACCACGGGCCGGCTGCGCGGACTGGACGCCCGGACGGCGCGGGCCGAGCGGGACGCCGTACTGGAGGAACTCGGGCTGACCGCGATCGCGGGGCGGCCCCTGAAGAAGCTTTCGGGCGGGCAGCGGCGACTGGCCTGCTTCGCCGCCGCGCTGGTCGGAGAGCGGCCGGTCCTGGTCCTCGACGAGCCCACCACCGGCATGGACCCCGTGGCCCGGCGGGCCGTGTGGGCGGCCGTGGACCGGCGGCGCTCCCGGCACGGTGCGACCGTCCTGCTGGTCACGCACAACGTCATCGAGGCCGAGACCGTCCTGGACCGGGTCGCCGTCATCGACCAGGGCCGGGTCATCGCCTGCGACTCCCCGGCCGGGCTGAAGGCGCGGGTCTCCGGCGAGGTCCGGCTGGAACTGGTGTGGCGCGAGGGCGCTCCGCCGGACGTGCCCGAGGTCGCACGGCTGCGAGCGGACGCCGTCGTCTCGGGGCGCCGCTGGGTGCTGCGCCTGGCGCCGGACGAGGCGCGCGCCGCGGTGGCCGCGGTCACCGGCGGGCCGGCCTTCGCGGCCCTCGACGACTTCACCCTGGCGACCCCCAGCCTGGAGGACGTGTACCTCGCCCTCGGCGGTAAGACGAAAGGGCTGGTGAAGTCGTGAGCGACCGCACTCCGGGCACCGTGGCGGCCGTGGCGCAGGCCCTCGGGCCGATGCCGGGGACGGCCGCGCCGAGCGGCCCCGTGTCCCGCCCGGCCGCTCCCCTCGCGCCGCGGGCCCGGCTCTTCCCGGCGCTCGCCGCCGTGTACCGGGCCCAGCTGTCCCGGGCCCGGGTGTCGCGGATCCCGCTGCTGTTCGTCGCCACCTTCCAGTCCGTCGGGATCATGATCCTGATGCGGGGCGTGGTGGACGGGGGTTCCGAGGCGCGGGCCGTCGTCGCCGGGTCCTCGGTGCTGGTCGTCGCCTTCGTCGCGCTGAACCTGCTCGCGCAGTACTTCGGGCAGCTGCGGGCCGGCGGCGGGCTGGACCACTACGCCACGCTGCCCGTGCCGCCCGCCTCGGTGGTGCTGGGCGCCGCCGCCGCGTACGCCTCCTTCACCCTGCCCGGGACGCTGGTCACCGCCGTCTTCGGGTGCGTGCTGTTCGGGCTGCCGATGAGCGGGCTGTGGATCCTGGCCGCGGTGGTGCCGCTCGCCGGGGCCGCGCTGGCCGGGCTCGGCGCCGCACTCGGGCTGCTGGCCCCGCGCCAGGAGCTCGCCACACTGGCCGGGCAGCTCGGCATGTCGGCGGCGCTGCTGCTGGGGGTGCTGCCGCCGGAGCGGATGCCGGACGTGATCGTGTGGGCGCGGGACCTGCTGCCCTCGACGTACGGGGTGGAGGCCTTCGCGCGGACCTTCGCCCCGCACCCCCACTGGACGGCGGTCGGGCTGGACCTCGGCGTGTGCGGGGCGGTCGGGGTGCTCTCCCTGGCCGTCGCGACGTGGGCGTACCGTCGGGCGGCGGTCCGCTGACGCCGACGCGCCGGGCACCTGGCACGATGTGGGGGTGACCGAAGCCGTGACCACGCCGTCCCCGCACGAACCGCCGCAGCCGCCCGCGAAGCCGGAGGGCTCCTCAGGCATCACCGCGGGGGACGTCCGCGACGGGGCCGCCGTGGCCCTGGTGACCGGAGCGGCCGGGGTGCTGCTCGGACTGCTGTGGGCCTGGCTGGCGCCGAAGACGCAGTACGTCTCGAACGGTGAGGCGGTGTTCCTGCGCAACACCGAGAGCGAGGCCCGGATAGGGACCGACGGCGCGTTCTTCCTGCTGTCGGTGGGATTCGGCGTGCTGAGCGCCGTGCTCGTCTTCCTGTGGCGGCGCCGGGGCGGCGTCCCGCTGGTCATCGGGCTGGCCATCGGATCCGGCTTCGCCGCCCTCGTGGGATGGCGGCTGGGGCTGTGGCTGGGGCCGTCGGCGGACGTGGCCGCGGCCGCTCTGAAGGCCGGGAAGGGCGTGCCGTTCGATGCGCCGCTGCAGTTGCTGGCGCGGGGGGTGCTGCTCGTCTGGCCGATGGTCGCCGTGGCCGTCCACCTCGGGCTGACGGCGCTGTGGACCCCGCACGACCCCGATCCGTACGCCGACCCGGCCGGGCAGGAGGCCTACCCCCCGGCCCACGTCCACTCGACCCCGCCGGACCCGTCCGCTCCGCAGCCCCCGCGGGGCTGACCGCCCGCCGGGCCCCGGGCCGCTGCTACGGGCGGCCGATGGGGGCCAGGGTGGCGTCCGTCAGTGTCGTCAGGGTGGTGGGCGGGAGCTCCACCTCCAGGCCCCGGCGGCCCGCCGAGACGCAGATCGTGGCGTGCGCCGTCGCCGACTCGTCCACCACCGTCCGCAGCCGCTTGCGCTGGCCCAGCGGGGAGATGCCGCCCCGTACGTAGCCGGTCGTGCGCTCCGCGAGCGCCGGGTCCGCCATCGACGCCCGCTTCCCGGAGACCGCGGTCGCCAGCGCCTTCAGGTCCAGGCTGCCCGACACCGGGACCACCGCCACCGTCAGCACGCCGTCCACCTCCGCGACCAGCGTCTTGAAGACCCGGCCGGGGGAGACCCCCATGGCCTGGGCCGCCTCCTCGCCGTACGAGGGGTGCGCCGGGTCATGCTCGTACGCGTGCACCGTGAACTCCGCCCCGGCGGAGGTCAGGGCCGCGATCGCCGGAGTGCCCGCCGGGGCCTGGCTCTTCTTCTTCGCCATCGGTCCTTCGCCGTCAGTGTCCCGCGGTCGGTCTGTTGCGGTCGGTCTGTGGGTCTCTTGCCGTGGGTCTCTTGCCGTGGGTCTCTTGCCGTGGGTCTTTTGCCGTCAGTTCGGACTCGTCGGCGCGCGTGTCAGGTCCACCGCCGGCAGCGACGGGAGGTGGCGGATGACCGCCGTCTCCGAGCGCAGCAGTTTCAGTTCCTCCGCGAGCCGCGTCGCGGTGTCCGGCGCCTGGAGCAGCCGCTGCTTGGCCGGGATGTCCAGTACGGCCGCCGCCGCCACGAGGTACGAGACCACCGACGGCTCGTCCGGCAGGTCCGCGCCCGAGCTCAGGGACCGCTCACGGGCTCCGGCCAGCCGCTTCTGGTAGTTCCGGAAGGCCCGCAGGACACCCTCCGCCAGTGCGCCCGCGCCGTCCCCCGCGTTCTCCGGGAGTTCCTCCAGCTCGGCGACCAGGTAGGGGCCCGTGGTGTCCACCGACAGCAGCCGGACCCGGGCCGTCCCGGTGGCGAGGACCTCGAAACTGCCGTCCTCCCGCTCCCGGATGGTCGCCGCGTCCGCGATGCAGCCCACCCGGTGGAAGGCCTGGACGGGGTCCGGGCCGAACCCGGCCGTCGGGCCCCGCTCGGGCAGCGCCGTCTGGTCCGGCAGGCCCGGCGCGGTCGGCGCGACCTCCCGGCCGTCGCGGATCGCGACGACCGCGAAACGGCGCGGCTCGTCCTCGCCCGTCTTCAGCAGTTCCCGCATCATGGCGCGATATCGCTCCTCGAAGACGTTCAGCGGGAGGACGAGTCCCGGGAACAGCACCGAGTTGAGCGGGAAGAGGGGCAGGCGAACGGAGGTCACGACGGACAGGGTAGTGGCCGGGGCCCAGGGCCTGTCACCTCAGTTGTTCCCCGTCCTCCCGGTCATCCCCTCCGCAGCAGACGCGAGGCTCCCGCCGCGACCGTCGTCGCGAGGATCCAGCCCAGCAGGACCAGCGCCGCCGAACCCCACTGCCAGCCGCCCTCCACCTTCCACTGGCCCTCCTGGCCGAGATCGATGACCGGGAGCAGCAGGTCCAGCGCGTAGAGGGCCGCGTTCCACCCCGGGTGCTCGTCCGCCTTGATCGGCGGCGGCTCGTGCCGGGAGAAGAGCAGGGTGCCCGCCGCCCACAGCACCGCCATCCACAGGGCGGCCCGGCCCGGGCGGTACCCGTACGCCACCGTCCAGTCCTGGAGGTACCCCCACGCCTTGAGGGCCAGGGGCAGGGTGGCCCGGCGCCGCCGCTGTTTGGCCAGCAGGACCTCGCGGGCGTCGGCGTCCTCGCCGCTGGCGCGCAGTACGGTGGCCAGCCGCTCGTACGGCTCCGGCGAGTACTCGGGGGTGGCGGCCGCCACCCAGGCCAGCCGGCGCGCCAGCGGGAAATGGCCGCGGGGCGCCAGGGTCTCGTACGCGAACCCCTCGATCGACACGCCTCCCCGGCCGGGCCAGCTGGTGGAGGTGTCGACCAGCTTGACGACCTTGGCCCCCGACAGCACCACGCGCCCCCGCTCCGGCCGCTCGCCGACGAACCGGAGCTCGGGCGTCTGGATCCGGCGCAGCGAGACCTCCTGCTCCTCGGTCAGCGTGAACCGGGCGCCGTAGAAGTCGACGGCGTCGCCGAAACGGCCGTCGTCCAGGCGCAGCCCGCCCCGGCACTCGAAGCGCCGGGACCGCTGCCCGCGGGTCGGCGTCTGGCCCACCCCGTACGGGGGAGTGGAGGAGCCCAGGTCGCCGAGGACGTAGTCCAGAGCGATCGAGGTCAGGTACAGGGTCCGCTCGACGGTCAGCTGCGGGGCGTTCAGCGCCCGCCGCCCGTGCGGGTTGCTCAGCCGGGCCCCGCGCAGGTTCATCGACACGCCGATCTTCGCGCCGCGCAGGCTCACCTCCCCGTGCGTCTCCAGCAGCTCGCCCTGGAAGTCCTGCGCCACCGACATCCCGTCCGCGGCGATGGCCCGGCCCTTGTCGTCGCGCCGCACCACGGCCTGGCTGATCAGCAGGTCGGTGCCGATCTGCGCGTCGGTCAGCCGGATCCCGCGGGCCACCCGGCAGCGCGGCAGGTGCAGGTCGCCCTCGGTGTGCAGCCGGGAGGCGTCCAGCCGGGGTATCGCGCAGTTGACCAGGCGCAGGGTGACGAAGCGGGTCTCCGACAGCTGGATCTCACTGTCGAAGCGACAGGACTGGAGTTCGACGTACGGCTCCACGAGTCCCCCGGACAGGTCCAGGCGCCCCGTGATCCGCACGCCGCGCAGTTTCAGCGAGGCGACGCGCCCCGGCACCGGCGGCGGTCCGTGGAGCAGCAGCAGGGCCACCACCTGGGCCCGGACGCTGCGCCCGCCGCCCCAGACCCGCCCGCTGTCGTGGGGGTCGTCCTCGGCGGCCGCCCGGGCGCTGAGGTCGCAGACGCTGCCCGTCCGGTACGCCTGCCACATGCGGCGTTCGGGATCGGTGAGATCCGCGGGCTGCTCGCCCGCACGTGGCTCCGCCATGGCGGCCCCCCTCCGCTCGTACACGCCGCACATTACGTGTAGGGGAACGCTAGTGGGCGGCGGTGACATCCGGGACCCGTATCAGCCAGTGATACGGGCGGACAGTGGCGTGAGGCGGTCTGAGAGAATTGGGAGGTGATCTCTCGTATCGACCTGCGCGGTGACGCCCTCCCCGAGGGTGGCGCCCTGCGCGATCTGCTGCCCCGTGCCGAGTTCGACGTGGAAGCCGCCCTGGACAAGGTGCGGCCCATCTGCGAGGACGTCCATCATCGTGGCACGGCGGCGCTGATCGAGTACGCGCAGAAGTTCGACGGTGTCACGCTGGAGCAGGTCAGGGTGCCCGCCGAGGCGCTCAAGGCCGCCCTCGACGAGCTGGACCCGGCCGTCCGCGCCGCCCTGGAGGAGTCCATCCGGCGCGCCCGGATCGTCCACCGCAACCAGCGCCGCACCGAGCACACCACCCAGGTGGTCCCCGGCGGGACCGTGACGGAGAAGTGGGTTCCGGTCGAGCGCGTGGGTCTGTACGCCCCGGGCGGCCGCTCGGTGTACCCGTCCTCCGTCGTCATGAACGTCGTCCCGGCCCAGGAGGCGGGCGTCGAGTCGATCGCGCTCGCGTCCCCGCCGCAGAAGGAGTTCGGCGGTCTGCCGCACCCGACGATCCTCGCCGCGTGCGCGCTGCTCGGCGTGGACGAGGTGTACGCGGCCGGCGGCGCCGTGGCCGTCGCGATGTTCGCGTACGGCACGGAGGACTGTCTTCCGGTGAACATGGTGACCGGCCCCGGCAACATCTGGGTCGCCGCCGCCAAGCGCTACTTCACCGGGAAGATCGGCATCGACACGGAGGCCGGCCCGACCGAGATCGCGGTCCTCGCGGACTCCACGGCCGACCCGGTGCACGTCGCTGCCGACCTGATCAGCCAGGCCGAGCACGACCCGCTGGCCGCGGCCGTGCTCGTCACGGACTCCGAGGACCTCGCGGCCGCCGTCGAGCGGGAGCTGGAGCCGCAGGTCGCGGCCACCAAGCACGTCGAGGACCGGATCAAGCCGGCGCTCGCGGGCAAGCAGTCCGCGATCGTGCTGGTCGACAGCCTGGAGGACGGCCTCAAGGTCGTCGACGCGTACGGCGCCGAGCACCTGGAGATCCAGACCGCCGACGCCGCCGCCTGGGCCGCCCGCGTGCGCAACGCCGGTGCCGTCTTCGTCGGCCCGTGGGCCCCGGTCTCCCTCGGCGACTACTGCGCCGGGTCGAACCACGTGCTGCCCACCGGCGGCTGCGCGTGCCACTCCTCCGGCCTGTCCGTGCAGTCCTTCCTGCGCGGCATCCACATCGTCGACTACACGCGCGACGCCCTCGCCGAGGTCACCCACCACGTGGTGACGCTGGCCGAGGCCGAGGACCTGCCGGCGCACGGCGCCGCCCTGAAGGCGCGCTTCGGATGGAAGGTGCCCGGCCAGTGACCTCGTACGACCAGGTCGGCATCGACGACCTCCCCATCCGGGACGAACTGCGAGGCAAGACCCCGTACGGCGCCCCCCAGCTGGACGTGCCCGTCCAGCTGAACACCAACGAGAACCCGTACGAGCTGCCCGAGGAGCTGGTGCGGCGCATCGCCGAGCGCGTCTCCGCGGCCGCCCGCACCCTCAACCGCTACCCCGACCGGGACGCGGTCGAGCTGCGCACGCAGCTGGCCGCCTACCTCACCCGCACCGCGAAGCACCCGGTGGCCCTGGAGAACGTCTGGGCCGCCAACGGCTCCAACGAGGTCATCCAGCAGCTGCTGCAGACCTTCGGCGGACCCGGGCGCACGGCCATCGGCTTCGAGCCCTCGTACTCCATGCACGCGCTGATCTCGCGCGGCACCGGCACCGGCTGGATCTCCGGCCCGCGCCGCGAGGACTTCACGATCGACGTGGAGGCGGCCGAGCAGGCCATCGCCGAGAACGCACCCGACGTCGTCTTCATCACCTCGCCCAACAACCCCACGGGTACCGCGGTCGGGGCGGAGACCGTCCTCGCCCTCTACGAGGCCGCGCAGGCGGCCAAGCCCTCCCTGGTCATCGTGGACGAGGCGTACGTCGAGTTCAGCCACCGGGACTCGCTGCTGCCCCTCATCGAGGGCCGGCCGAACCTGGTGGTCTCCCGCACCATGTCCAAGGCCTTCGGCGCCGCCGGACTGCGCCTGGGCTACCTGGCCGCACACCCGGCCGTGGTCGACGCCGTCCAGCTCGTACGCCTGCCGTACCACCTGTCGGCCGTCACCCAGGCGACCGCGCTGGCCGCCCTGGAGCACACCGACACGCTGCTCGGCTACGTCGAACAGCTCAAGGCCGAGCGGGACCGCCTCGTCGACGAACTGCGCGCGATCGGGTACGAGGTCACCGAGTCCGACGCGAACTTCATCCAGTTCGGGAAGTTCGAGGACTCCCACACCGCATGGCAGAAGATCCTCGACCAGGGTGTCCTGGTCCGTGACAACGGCGTACCGGGCTGGCTGCGGGTCACCGCCGGCACCCCGGCCGAGAACGACGCGTTCCTGGAAGCGGTTCGCGCACTGAAGAAGGAGCAGCACGCATGAGCCGCATCGGACGGGTCGAACGGACCACGAAGGAGACCTCGGTCCTGGTCGAGATAGACCTCGACGGCACCGGCAAGGTCGACGTCTCGACGGGCGTGGGCTTCTACGACCACATGCTCGACCAGCTCGGCCGCCACGGCCTCTTCGACCTCACGGTCAAGACGGACGGCGACCTGCACATCGACAGCCACCACACCATCGAGGACACCGCCCTCGCGCTCGGCGCCGCCTTCAGGCAGGCCCTCGGCGACAAGGTCGGCATCTACCGCTTCGGCAACTGCACCGTGCCGCTGGACGAGTCCCTCGCCCAGGTGACCGTCGACCTGTCCGGCCGCCCGTACCTCGTGCACACCGAGCCCGAGAACATGGCGCCGATGATCGGCGCGTACGACACGACGATGACCCGGCACATCTTCGAGTCCTTCGTCGCGCAGGCGCAGATCGCCCTGCACATCCACGTCCCGTACGGCCGCAACGCCCACCACATCGTGGAGTGCCAGTTCAAGGCCCTGGCACGGGCGCTGCGCTACGCCGCCGAGTTCGACCCGCGCGCGGCCGGCATCCTGCCCTCCACGAAGGGCGCCCTCTAGCGTGAACGGCCTGAACACCATCCTGATCGTCTTCGGCCTGTTCCTGGCCGGAGGCGTCTACTCCTTCCAGAAGCAGAAGATGCCGAAATCGGTCGTCATCCTGCTCGCCCTCGGCTCCGCGATGTGTCTGGCCGCCGGAGTCCTGCGAATCCAGGGAATTTGGGAATGAGCGCAGTCCGCCCCACCAAGACGGTCGTGGTCTTCGACTACGGCTTCGGAAACGTACGCTCCGCCGAGCGCGCCCTCGCGCGCGTCGGCGCGGACGTCGAGATCACCCGCGACTACGACAAGGCGATGGACGCCGACGGGCTCCTCGTCCCCGGCGTCGGCGCCTTCTCGGCCTGCATGCAGGGCCTCAAGGACGTCCGCGGCGACTGGATCATCGGGCGCAGGCTCTCCGGCGGCCGCCCCGTCATGGGCATCTGCGTCGGCATGCAGATCCTCTTCGAGCGCGGCATCGAGCACGGCGTGGAGACGGAGGGCCTCGACGAGTGGCCCGGCACCGTGGAGCCGCTGCGTGCCCCGATCGTGCCCCACATGGGCTGGAACACCGTCGACGCCCCGGCCGACAGCCGGGCCTTCAAGGGCCTGGACGACGACGCCCGCCTCTACTTCGTGCACTCGTACGCGGTGCGGAACTGGAGCCTGGAGGTCACCAACCCGGTGATCCGCGCCCCCAAGGTCACCTGGGCCACCCACGGCGAGCCCTTCGTCGCGGCGGTCGAGAACGGCGCCCTGTGGGCCACCCAGTTCCACCCCGAGAAGTCCGGCGACGCCGGTGCCCAGCTCCTCACCAACTGGATCGAGACCCTCTGATGCCCGTCAACAAGCTGGAACTCCTCCCCGCGGTCGACGTCCGCGACGGGCAGGCCGTCCGCCTCGTGCACGGGGTGTCCGGGAGCGAGACCTCCTACGGTTCCCCGCTGGAGGCGGCCCTCACCTGGCAGCGCGCCGGAGCCGAGTGGCTGCACCTCGTCGACCTCGACGCCGCCTTCGGCACCGGTGACAACCGCGCCCTGGTCGCCGAGATCACCGGGGCCATGGACATCAAGGTCGAGCTCTCCGGCGGCATCCGCGACGACGCCACGCTCGCCGCGGCCCTCGCCACCGGCTGCACCCGCGTCAACCTGGGCACCGCCGCCCTGGAGACCCCGGAGTGGGCCGCCAAGGCCATCGCCGAGCACGGCGACAGGATCGCCATCGGCCTCGACGTCCGCGGCACCACCCTCAAGGGCCGCGGCTGGACCAGCGAGGGCGGGGACCTCTACGAGACCCTCGCGCGCCTGGACTCCGAGGGCTGCGCCCGCTACGTCGTCACCGACATCGGCAAGGACGGCACGCTGACCGGCCCCAACCTGGAGCTGCTGAAGAACGTCTGCGCCGCCACGGACCGGCCGGTCGTCGCCTCCGGCGGCGTCTCCTCGCTGGACGACCTGCGGGCGCTGTCCGCGCTGGTGCCGCTGGGCGTGGAGGGCGCGATCGTCGGGAAGGCCCTCTACGCCGGGGCGTTCACCCTGGAAGAGGCACTGAAGGCGGTCTCCGCATGAGCTCCGACGCAGTGCGCCGCATTTCCTCCGGCGGCGCGTACGAGGACGTCATCGGCTACTCCCGTGCCGTACAGCTCGACAACGGCCTCGTGCTGGTCTCCGGCTGCACCGCCGCCGGTGTCGACGGCCCGTACGACCAGACCGTCACCGCCTTCGGGGTGGCCTTCAAGGCGCTGGAGCAGGCCGGTCTCGGACCCGAGCACGTGGTCCGCACCCGGATGTACCTCACGCACGCCCGGGACGTCGAAGAGGTGGGCCGCGCCCACAAGGAGCTCTTCGACGCCGTCCGCCCCGCCGCGTCCATGATCATCGTCTCCGGCTTCGTCGACCCCAGCATGGTCGTCGAGGTGGAGGTCGAGGCCTACCGGGGAGCGTCGCGATGACCCTGGCCGTACGTGTGATCCCCTGCCTGGACGTGGACAACGGCCGGGTCGTCAAGGGCGTCAACTTCCAGAACCTGCGGGACGCGGGCGACCCGGTGGAGATGGCCAAGCTGTACGACGCCGAGGGCGCCGACGAGCTGACCTTCCTCGACATCACCGCGTCGTCCGGGAACCGCGAGACCACGTACGACGTGGTGCGGCGGACCGCCGAGCAGGTCTTCATCCCGCTGACCGTGGGCGGCGGGGTGCGCTCCGCCGACGACGTGGACAAGCTGCTGCGGGCCGGCGCGGACAAGGTCGGCGTGAACACCGCCGCCATCGCGCGTCCCGAGTTGATCCGGGAGATCGCGGAGCGCTTCGGGCGGCAGGTCCTCGTCCTGTCCGTCGATGCCCGCCGCACGGCCGACGGCTCCTTCGAGGTCACCACGCACGGCGGCCGCCGGGGCACCGGCATGGACGCCGTCGAGTGGGCGCACCGGGCGGCCGACCTCGGCGCCGGGGAGATCCTGCTGAACTCGATGGACGCGGACGGCACCAAGGACGGCTACGACACCGAGATGATCGCGGCCGTGCGGGGGCACGTCACGGTCCCGGTGATCGCCTCGGGCGGGGCCGGCCGGCTGGAGCACTTCCCGCCGGCGATCGCGGCCGGCGCGGACGCGGTGCTGGCGGCGTCCGTGTTCCACTTCGGCGACCTGCGGATCGGCCAGGTCAAGGACACCCTCCGCGGGGCGGGCCACCCGGTCCGCTGACCCGGAGCCGGGCCGCACCGGCCGGGGTGGTGCGAGGGGATCGCCCTCGGGTCCCCCGGCCGGGCGGCTGGCGTTCCTAGCGGAAGTCGCCGAAGGAGTCGGAGAGGTCCTCCTGCTCCGGCCGCTCCTGCTGGTCCGCCTGCTGGTGCTCGGGCCGCTCCTGCTGGTCCGCCTGCTGCTGCTCCTGCTTGCGGGCCTGGCGGAAGACCACCGCGGCGGCCTGGAAGTCGCCGGCCTTCTCTCCCGGCTGGAGGGTGGCGACCGGCTCGCCCCCGCACTCCGCGTCCTCGAACAGCAAGGCCTCCGAGTCGGTCCTGTTCACCGCTTCGACGACGTTCGACGCGGCGGACGGCAGCGCGTGGCACGCGTCCGCGCCGTCGTCCTTGATCTGGGCGTTCTTCTCGTTCTTGTTCTGGTCCACGTAGACGTAGTCGAGGACCTTGCCGTCGTCGGCGAACGCCTGGGCTCCGGCGGGGAGGACCAGCGCGAGGGCTCCGGCGAGCGCGGCGGCAGTGGTGCGAAGACGCATGGGGGTTCCGTTCCTTCCACGGTGACGACACCGAACCGGTCGGCATCCGTGACGGAGCGTAGGGAGGTGGCGCCATGCGGAAACCTTTCGCCCGGGGTGCCGTGCCCGTTTTCACCGGCCCGGCGGTACCGGGGGCTCTGCGGCGGCCGCCGGGAGCCCCCCGGCTCAGATGCCGAGCTGGGCCACCGACAGCCTGGCGACGGCCTCCTTCGGGCCGTCCAGTTCCACCGCCGCGGCGTCCTGGCGGCCGAAGCAGAACAGCGTCAGCTCGCCCGGCTCGCCGGTGACCGTCACCACCGGGGTGCCCTTGTGCGCGATCGCCGTCTGCCCGTCCGGGCGGCGCAGCACCAGGCCCACCGGGGAGCGGCGGCCCGTCAGCCGGGCCAGCTTCTCCAGCCGGGACCACAGGGCGTCGGAGAACACCGGGTCCAGCTGGCGCGGCGACCAGTCCGGCTGGGCGCGCCGTACGTCCTCGGCGTGGACGTAGAACTCCACCGCGTTGGCCGCCTCGTCGATCTGCTTGAGGGCGTACAGGGACATCTTCGGCGGGCCGGTCCGGATCAGCTGGATCAGTTCCTCGTACGGCTTGGCCGCGTACTCGGCCATCGCCTTGTCCAGCCGGTCCTTCAGGACGTTCAGCAGCAGGCCGCCCGCCGCGTCCGGGCGACGCTCCCGGACCACCACGTGCGCCGCCAGTTCCCGGGCCCGCCAGCCGTCGCACAGCGTCGGCGCCTCCGGCCCCACCGCCTCCAACAGGTCCGCCAGCAGCAGGCGTTCACGCTTCGCATGGGTAGACATGTGTGCCAGCCTACGACCGGAACACGCCCCGTGCCCGCCCATCAGGCGGACGGTGATCCATCGGGCCCGCCCCGGCGCGGCACAATGGCCCCCATGAGTACGTCCTCCCTCGATCCCGCCATCGCCGCCCGGCTCAAGCGCTCCGCCGACGGCCTGGTCCCGGCCATCGCCCAGCAGTACGACACCGGTGAGGTGCTCATGCTCGGCTGGATGGACGACGAAGCCCTGCACCGCACCCTGACCACCGGCCGCTGCACCTACTGGTCCCGCAGCCGCCGGGAGTACTGGGTGAAGGGGGACACGTCCGGCCACTTCCAGCACGTGAAGTCCGTCGCCCTCGACTGCGACGCCGACACCCTCCTCGTCAAGGTCGACCAGGTCGGTGCCGCCTGCCACACGGGCGCCCGTACGTGCTTCGACGCCGATGTCCTTCCGCTGGCCGAATAGGCAGTTAGGGTCCCTCCCCATGGATCTTGAGACGTTCCGCAAGCTCGCGGCGGACCGCCGCGTCATCCCCGTGAGCCGCAAGCTCCTGGCCGACGGCGACACCCCCGTCGGGCTCTACCGGAAGCTGGCCGCCGAACGCCCGGGCACCTTCCTGCTGGAGTCCGCCGAGAACGGCCGCTCGTGGTCCCGGTACTCCTTCGTCGGCGTCCGCAGCGCCTCCACGCTGACCGTCCGCGACGGCGAGGCGCACTGGATCGGGACCCCGCCCGTCGGCGTCCCCACCGACGGCGACCCCCTGGACGCCCTGCGCGCCACCGTCGAGGCCCTGCACACCCCCCGCGACCTCGCCGCGGGCATGCCGCCCTTCACCGGCGGCATGGTCGGCTACCTCGGCTACGACATCGTGCGCCGCCTGGAGCGGATCGGCGAGCACACCGCCGACGACCTGCAGCTGCCCGAGCTGACCATGCTGCTCACCTCCGACCTGGCGGTCATGGACCACTGGGACGGCACGGTCCAGCTCATCGCCAACGCCATCAACCACAACGACCTCGACACCGGTGTGGACGAGGCGTACGCGGACGCGGTGGCCCGGCTCGACGCGATGGAGGCCGACCTGGCGCGGCCCGCCCCGTACACCCCGACCCCGCTGCCCGCCTCCGAGCTGCCGGAGTTCTCGGCCCTGTGGGGCGGGGAGAAGTACCAGGACGCCGTCGAGGACATCAAGGAGCGGATCCGGGCCGGCGAGGCCTTCCAGGTGGTGCCCTCGCAGCGCTTCGAGACCCCCTGCGCGGCCTCCGCGCTGGACGTCTACCGGGTGCTGCGGGCCACCAACCCGTCCCCGTACATGTACCTGTTCCGCTTCGAGAACGGCTTCGACGTCGTCGGGTCCAGCCCCGAGGCCCTGGTCAAGGTCGAGGACGGGCGGGCCATGGTCCACCCGATCGCCGGCACCCGCCACCGCGGGGCCACCCCGCAGGAGGACCACGAGCTCGCCGAGGAGCTGCTGGCCGACCCCAAGGAGCGCGCCGAGCACCTGATGCTCGTCGACCTGGGCCGCAACGACCTGGGCCGGGTCTGCGAGCCCGGATCGGTGGAGGTCGTCGACTTCATGTCGATCGAGCGGTACTCGCACGTCATGCACATCGTCTCGACCGTCACCGGCCGGGTCGCCGCGGGCCGCACCGCCTTCGACGTCCTGACCGCCTGCTTCCCGGCGGGCACGCTCTCGGGCGCGCCCAAGCCGCGCGCCATGCAGATCATCGAGGAACTCGAACCCTCCCGCCGGGGCCTGTACGGCGGCTGCGTGGGCTACCTCGACTTCGCCGGGGACTCCGACACCGCGATCGCGATCCGCACCGCGCTGCTGCGCGACGGCACGGCGTACGTCCAGGCCGGCGCGGGAGTCGTCGCGGATTCGGTGCCCGAGCTGGAGGACCTCGAGTGCCGCAACAAGGCCGCCGCGGTCCTGCGCGCGGTGGGAGCGGCCAACCGGCTGAACGCCTCCTGACCCGGTAGGGGATAGTGGGGGTGTGAGTGCCGTACCCCCACCCCGAAACGACACCGACGACCCTGCCGCGGCTGACGCCCCTGAAGGCCGCGGCGGCCGCCGCAGCGTGGCCGTCGCCCTGCTGCTCGGCGCGCTCGGTGCCACCGTCGTCCTGCTCGCCTCCGGCCGTGTCTGGGCCCGGGGCACCGCCGCCGTCGGAGGCGGCTCGCTGCCGCTGACCGCGGACGGGCGGGCCGTCACCGGACTTCCGGCGGCCCTGGCCATCGTCGGCCTCGCGGCCCTGGTGGCCGTGTTCGCCGTACGCGGCAGGAGCCGGCTGCTGGTCTCCGGGCTGCTCGCGCTGAGCGGCCTGGGCGCGGCGCTCGCCGCGGTGCTGGCCGCCGACGACCGGCAGGCGCTGGACGCGCAGGCGGCCCGTACGACGGCGGACACCGCGGCCCGGGTGGGCGCTCTCACGCACACGGCCTGGCCGTACGTCACGGCCGCCGGTGCGGCCCTGATCCTGGTCGCCGGACTGCTGGCCCTGCGGTTCGGCCGCAGCTGGCCCGCGATGGGAGGCCGGTACGAGCGGGACGGCAGTCCCAGGCCCCGCAGGGCGGCCGTGGTGGACCCCGACCGGCCCGAGGACCTGTGGAAGGCCCTGGACCGCGGCGAGGACCCGACCCGCTGACCGGGCACCGCGCCCGGTGCGGGACAATGGGCCGCGGGCAGTCGACACAGACCGCGATTTTCATAGACAGCGCTGCGACAGAGCAAACGAGGAGCAACTCATGGCGGGCACGAACCACGGACACACCCCGGCCGCCTGGACCGGTGTCATCATCGCCTTCATCGGTTTCTGCATCTCCGGCGCCTTCATGGTGCTCGCGAACCCGCTCGGCTTCTGGGCCGGTCTCGTCGTCGTCGCGCTCGGCGGTGTCGTGGGCATGGCCATGAAGGCCGCGGGCATGGGTGCGCCGAAGGGCGCCCACGAGGACCTGGCCGTCGTCATCGCCGCCAACAAGGCCGCCGCCAAGGTCTGAGGACCGGCCGAGGTTGCAGGGGCCCGTCGAGGCCCCCGTACCGGTGCACACCTTCGAAAGGCGCGGCCCCGCCGGGCTGCGCCTTTTGTCATGAGCGGAGAGAATCAGCGGGTGGACGCCCCTCGCAGCCCCTACGCCGTGCCCGCGCCGCCCCAGGGCCGCGCCCGGCGGCTGGCCCCGCCGGCGCTCACGCTGGCCTCCGCCGCCCTGGCCTTTGCTTACGTGGGCGCCGTGGATCCGAATGAACCGGGCCACTATCCGGTCTGCCCGCTTTTCCGCCTCACCGGAATCCTGTGCCCCGGATGCGGCGGACTGCGCAGTGCGCACGCGTTCGCCCACGGCGATCTGATCACCGCTTTGGGGGCAAATGCCCTGGCCGTCGTCGGCTACTTCGTCTTCGCCGGTTTTATGATCCTGTGGCTGGTTCGCGCCTGGCGCGGCGGCCCGGTCCCGCGCTTTGTCCTGCGGCGCCCGTACTGGTGGGCCATCGGGGTGCTGACGCTGGTCTTCGTCGTCGTCCGAAACCTGCCCCTCGGATCGGCGCTGGCCCCATAACGCCTGCACAGGGCCTATATGAATCCTGGATTCCGAATGTCCAGTCAATGGGACGGCGTCAACCGCGTGCGGAGGGCAAGGCCTCCTGCGGATACCATTTGATTGCTGACCTTGCAGTTGTACGTGTCTGCAAGGCGGCCGACCGTCATCAACCCGGAAGGGGGCCGCTCGCGTGAGTGTGCTCGACGAGATCATCGAAGGGGTCCGCGAAGACCTTGCCGAACGGCAGGCCCGCGTGAGCCTCGACGAGCTCAAGGAGCGTGCCGCCAAGGCGCCCCAGGCCAAGGACGGCGTCGCGGCCCTGCGCGGCGACGGCGTCAAGGTGATCTGCGAGGTCAAGCGCTCCAGCCCCTCCAAGGGCGCGCTGGCCGCGATCGCGGATCCGGCCGGACTCGCCGCGGATTACGAGGCCGGTGGTGCGGCGGTCATCTCCGTCCTCACCGAGCAGCGCCGCTTCGGCGGCTCGCTGGCCGACCTGGAGGCCGTCCGCGCCCGCGTGGACATCCCGATCCTGCGCAAGGACTTCATCGTCACCGCCTACCAGCTGTGGGAGGCCCGCGCCTACGGCGCCGACCTCGCCCTGCTGATCGTCGCGGCCCTGGAGCAGGAGGCCCTCGTCTCCCTCATCGAGCGGGCCGAGTCCATCGGACTCACCCCGCTCGTCGAGGTCCATGACGAGGAAGAGGTCGAACGCGCGGTCGACGCCGGCGCCAAGATCATCGGCGTCAACGCCCGCAACCTCAAGGACCTCAAGGTCGACCGCTCCACCTTCGAGCGCGTCGTCGGCGAGATCCCGGCCCACATCGTCAAGGTCGCCGAGTCCGGCATCCGCGGGCCGCACGACCTGATCGCCTACGCCAACGAGGGCGCCGACGCCGTCCTCGTCGGGGAATCCCTGGTCACCGGACGCGACCCGAAGGCGGCCGTGGCCGACCTCGTCGCCGCCGGCGCCCACCCCGCCCTGCGCCACGGCCGGAGCTGACCTACCCATGACCACCGACCGTCCCCCCGTCCGCACCCGGCCCGGCTTCGGCCCCGCCGCCGTGCCGACGGCGCACGCGCCCCTGGCGCGCGGCTGCCGCCCCCGCGGCTGCCGCGCCCCTGCCCGGCGCGTGCACGGGCGGCGGGTCCGGTACGTGATCGGCTCCGAGCCCGGTCAGGTCAACGGCATGCGATGGCGCACCACGGCCGCGCCGTAACGAGGACCGACCGGGTCCGGTACGTCTGACGTCGTCTCCCGACGCCGCCCGCCGTACCGCCCGCGGTGCTCGCTCACGGCCCGTGGCCCCGGGCCGCCGGCTCCGGGCGCGGGCCGCTGCGCCCGTACGCATCCCCACCCCGCAGCGGGGTGCGCGTGCGGCGGGCCGGCGGCGCAATACGGTGCATCCATCCCATCGCACCCGTAGGAGTACTGGGCATGTCCAGCAGCTCGTTCTTCATTCCGGACCCCGAGGGTCAGGTCCCCAACGCCGAGGGCTACTTCGGCGACTTCGGCGGCAAGTTCATCCCGGAGGCGCTCGTCGCCGCCGTGGACGAGGTCGCCGTCGAGTACGAGAAGGCCAAGGGTGACCCGGCCTTCGCGGCCGAGCTCAACGACCTCATGGTCAACTACACCGGCCGGCCCAGCGCCCTCACGGAGGTGCCGCGGTTCGCCGAGCACGCCGGCGGCGCCCGGATCTTCCTCAAGCGCGAGGACCTCAACCACACCGGCTCGCACAAGATCAACAACGTGCTGGGCCAGGCGCTGCTCACCAAGCGCATGGGCAAGACCCGCGTCATCGCCGAGACCGGAGCCGGCCAGCACGGCGTGGCCACCGCCACCGCCTGCGCCCTCTTCGGCCTCGAGTGCACCGTCTACATGGGCGAGATCGACACCCAGCGCCAGGCCCTGAACGTGGCCCGGATGCGCATGCTCGGCGCCGAGGTCATCGCCGTGAAGTCCGGCTCCCGCACCCTCAAGGACGCCATCAACGAGGCGTTCCGCGACTGGGTGGCCAATGTGGACCGCACCCACTACCTCTTCGGCACGGTCGCCGGCCCGCACCCCTTCCCGGCCATGGTCCGCGACTTCCACCGGGTCATCGGCGTCGAGGCCCGCCGCCAGATCCTGGAGCGCACCGGCCGGCTGCCCGACGCCGTCGCGGCCTGCGTCGGCGGCGGCTCCAACGCCATCGGCCTCTTCCACGCCTTCATCCCGGACGCCGACGTCCGCCTGGTCGGCTTCGAGCCCGCCGGACACGGCGTGGAGACCGGCGAGCACGCCGCCACGCTCACCGCCGGCGAACCCGGCATCCTCCACGGGTCCCGCTCGTACGTCCTCCAGGACGAGGAGGGCCAGATCACCGAGCCGTACTCGATCTCCGCCGGCCTGGACTACCCGGGCATCGGTCCGGAGCACTCCTTCCTGAAGGACTCGGGCCGCGGCGAGTACCGCGCGGTCACCGACGACGCCGCGATGCAGGCCCTGCGCCTGCTCTCCCGCACGGAGGGCATCATCCCGGCGATCGAGTCGGCGCACGCCCTCGCGGGCGCCCTCGACCTGGGCAAGGAGCTCGGCAAGGACGGGCTGGTACTGGTCAACCTGTCCGGCCGCGGCGACAAGGACATGGACACCGCCGCACGCTACTTCGGCCTCTACGACGACCGGGCCGCCACCGAGGGGGAGAGCAAGTGAGCACGGACGCCAACGCCAAGGGCAACATCCAGTTGCTGAGCGACACCCTCGCCAAGGCGAAGTCCGAGGACCGCGCGGCCCTCGTCGCCTACCTCCCGGCCGGCTTCCCGACCGTCGACGGCGGCATCGAGGCCGTCAAGGCCGTCATCGCGGGCGGCGCGGACGTGGTCGAGGTCGGCCTTCCGCACAGCGACCCGGTCCTGGACGGCGCGATCATCCAGACCGCCGACGACATCGCCCTGCGCGGCGGCGTCAAGATCGCCGACGTGCTGCGCACCGTGCGCGAGGCCCACGCCGCGACCGGGGCGCCGGTGCTGGTGATGACGTACTGGAACCCGATCGACCGCTACGGGGTGGAGCGCTTCGCCACCGAGCTGGCGGCGGCGGGCGGCGCGGGCTGCATCCTGCCCGACCTGCCGGTCCAGGAGTCCGCGCCGTGGCGGGAGCACGCCGACAAGCACGGTCTGGCGACCGTCTTCGTCGTCGCCCCGAGCAGCCGGGACGAGCGCCTGGCGACCATCACGGCCGCCGGTTCCGGTTTCGTCTACGCCGCCTCGCTGATGGGCGTCACCGGCACCCGCGAGTCGGTCGGCAACGAGGCCCAGGAACTCGTCCGCCGCACCCGGACGAAGACCGAGCTCCCGGTCTGCGTCGGCCTCGGCGTCTCCAACGCCGTCCAGGCCAAGCAGGTCGCCGGCTTCGCCGACGGGGTGATCGTCGGTTCGGCCTTCGTGAAGCTGCTGTTGGACGCGCCGGACCTGCCGGCCGGGCTGGCCGCCGTACGGGCCCTGGCGGGCGAGCTCGCGGACGGCGTGCGCAGGGGCTGACCGCGGCCGGCGCACACGGCTGACGCGGGCGGCTGACGCGGCCGTCGTGCACCGCCGACGTACGCGGCCGTCGTACGACGGCTGACGTACCCGGCCGACGTACGCGTTCGACCCGCGGCACGAACCCCTGAGCGGGTTCTGTAGTCCGATCGGGTGGAAGTGGGAGCGGGGAGGCACGCGAGTGCCTCCCCGCTTCGTTTGGCCGAACGTGAGCGAGAAGAACGACGGTGCGAACCGCGAAGCGAAACGATCGGCCCGCGAGCGGCTCCAGGTGGAGCGCGAGCGCGAGAAGAAGAGGGAGAAGCGGCGGCGGACCCTCATCGTGGCGTCGGCCGTGGTCGGCGTCCTCGGCCTGGCGGCCGTCGTCGGCCTGATCGCGGCCAACACCGACAAGGGCGACGGATCCGCCGACGCGGGCCCGGTCAGCGCCCCCTCCGGCGCGACCGGCAAGGACGCGCTCGCCATCCAGACGGGCAAGCCCGAGGCCAAGTCCACGCTGACGGTGTGGGAGGACTTCCGCTGCCCCGCGTGCAAGGCCTTCGAGACCAACTACCGGGACACGGTCCACGAGCTGGAGGCCAAGGGCCTGCTCAAGGTCGACTACCACCTGGTCACCCTGATCGACGGGAACATGGGCGGCAGCGGCTCGCTGAAGGGCGCCAACGCGGCCGCCTGCGCCCAGGACGCCGGAAAGTTCGCCGAGTACCACGACGTCCTCTTCGAGAACCAGCCGCAGGAGACCAGCGACGCGTACGGGACGAACGCGAAGCTGCTGGAACTGGCCGCCAAGGTGCCGGGGCTGGACACCCCCGCGTTCCGCAAGTGCGTCGAGGACGGGACGCACAACAGCTGGGTGAACAAGTCCTTCGAGGCGTTCCGGGCCGGGAAGTTCCGGGGCACCCCGAGCGTGCTGCTGAACGGCAAGGACATCTTCGCCGACCAGGCCAACCCGGTGACCCCGCAGAAGCTCAAGGAGCAGGTGGAGGCCGCCGCGAAGGGGACCGGGGGCGGGGCCGCCAGCGCCTCACCGTCGGCTTCCGCTTCCGCTTCCGCCTCGGCTTCGGCGTCCCCCTCGAAGGGGTCGAGGACCTCGGGGGCCGGGGCGCCGCCGGCCTCCTCCTCGGCCGCGGCGAAGACCTCGTCCACGGCCTCCGGGTCGAGGGCCGGATCGGCCGGGACCGCGACCGGGACCTCCACCGGGGCCGGGGCCGCGACCGGGACCTCGAAGGGGGCCGCGGAGGACTGACCGCCCCGTCTCGATTTGGCGCCAGGTTGCCGGGCGGGTTGCGGTCCGCACCGCCCGGCAGGGTAGCGTCGGCTCTGCCATGAACCTTGCCTATATCCCCAGCCCGTCGACCGGCGTGATCCATCTCGGACCGATCCCGCTGCGCGGCTACGCGTTCTGCATCATCATCGGCGTCTTCGTCGCCGTCTGGCTCGGCAACAAGCGGTGGATCGCGCGCGGCGGAAAGCCGGGCACGGTCGCGGACATCGCCGTGTGGGCGGTGCCGTTCGGCCTGGTCGGCGGTCGCCTCTACCACGTGATCACCGACTACCAGCTGTACTTCGGCGAGGGCCGCAACTGGGTCGACGCCTTCAAGATCTGGGAGGGCGGCCTCGGCATCTGGGGCGCGATCGCGCTGGGCGCGGTGGGCGCCTGGATCGGCTGCCGCCTGCGCGGCATCCCGCTGCCGGCCTGGGCCGACGCCCTGGCCCCCGGCATCGCCCTCGCCCAGGCCTGCGGACGCTGGGGCAACTGGTTCAACCAGGAGCTGTACGGCCGCGCCACCGACCTGCCGTGGGCGCTGAAGATCAGCGACGGGCCCAACCGGGTCGCCGGGACCTACCACCCGACGTTCCTGTACGAGTCGCTGTGGTGCCTGGGCGTCGCCGCGCTGGTGATCTGGGCCGACCGCCGCTTCAAGCTCGGACACGGCCGGGCGTTCGCCCTGTACGTGGCCGCGTACTGCGCGGGCCGCGGCTGGATCGAGTACATGCGCGTCGACGAGGCCCACCACATCCTGGGTGTCCGGCTCAACGTGTGGACCGCGATCGTGGTCTTCATCCTGGCCGTCGTCTACTTCGTCCTGTCGGCGAAGCTGCGGCCCGGCCGCGAGGAGGTCGTGGAGCCGGACCGCGGCCCGGCGGCCTCCGACCCGGCCGCCGAGGCCACGGCCGACACCGAGGCCGACGCCACGGACGCCTCCTCGCAGCCCGCCGCCTCCGCCGAGAGCGCGGACTCCGCAGCCTCCGCCGCCTCCGGCGAGACCGCGGACTCCGCGCCGAAGCCCGCCGCCGAGACCGCGACCGCGGCTGACACCGGTGCCGAGGACAAGGCCGGCTCCGAGGACGCCGAGGCCCCGAAGGCCGCCAAGAAGCTCTGACCGGGTCGTCCGGACCACGACGGGAGGGGGCGCCGCGCACCACGCGGCGCCCCCTCCCGTCTGCGTCGGCCCACGTCGCCCGCTACCCGTGGCCGCCGCCGCCCGCACGGCCCCCGCCCCGCGCCGCAGACCCGCGCCTGTCTGCGCGTGCAGACCTGCGTCTGCGCCTGCAGATCCGCGCGTATACGCCTGCAGACCCGCGCTGCGGACCTGCGCCTGCGTGCAGATCCGCGCTGCGGACCCGCGCTGCAGATCCGCGCTGCGGACCCGCTCCTGCGGCTGGCGCCTGCGGACCTGCGGCTTGCGGCTGCGGGCCAGTGCCCGCGTCTGCGGCTTGCGCCTGCGTCTGTGCACCTGGGTCTGCGCCCGCAGACCCGCGCCTGCCGCCTGGGAGTTCCGGGAATCCGCCACCGCCGAGCCCCCCGACCCCCAAGCGCGCGGGCCGGCCGCTGACGCTGGAGGCCCTGACCGCCTCTCCCCGGGCGAACGCCCTGCTGGGAGCGGTGCGGGAGGGGGTGCGTGCCCGTACGGCACCCCCGGGCGCGCGATCGTCTGCGGCTTGCACCTGCACCTGCACCTGCACCTGCACCTGCGCCTGCGGCCTGGGTCTGCGCTTGCGGGCCCGTGCCTGCGGACCTGCGGCTGGCGCTTGCGGGCCCGTGCCCGCGTCTGCGGCTTGCGCCTGCGTCTGTGCACCTGGGTCTGCGCCTGCGGACCCGCGCTGCGGACCTGCGGCTGCGCCCGTGGAGACCCGGGCCTGCGTCCGCGGCTTGCGCCCGCGGGCCCGTGGGGCCGTGCGGGGGTCATTCGCGGCGGGCCAGGGCGACCACGCGTTCTGCGCCGGCCAGGACCGCCGGGTCGACGAAGCGGCCGTCGGGCAGGGCCACCGCCCCCGGGGAGCGGCGGGCGGCCGCGACGATCTCCTGGGCGGCGGTGACCTCCTCCGGGCGCGGCAGGTAGGCCCGTTCGATCACCGGCAGCTGGCGCGGGTGGATCGCCGCCCGGCCCAGGAAGCCCAGGGCCCGCCCCCGGGCGCAGGAGAGCGCCAGGGCCTCCAGGTCCCGGATGTCCGGGAACACCGACTGCGCGGGCGGGGCCAGTCCCGCCGCCCGGGCCGCGACCACCACCCGGGAGCGCGGCCAGTCCAGGCCCGCGTCCGCGCTGATGCCCAGGTCGGCCCGCAGGTCGGCCTCGCCGAGCGAGAGCCCGCGCAGGGCGGGGGCGCCGCGGGCGATCTCGTACGCGCGCTCCACGCCCAGCGCCGACTCCAGCATGGCGTGCAGCGTCACCCCGCCCGTGCGGTCGGCGACCGCAACGATCTGCTCCGGAGCCGTGATCTTCGGCAGCCGCAGCCCCGAGAGGCCCCGCAGCCCGGTCAGGGCGGTGAGGTCGGCGCCCGCCCAGGGCGACTCCAGCGCGTTGACGCGGACGAAGACCGGGACCGGGGGCCGCTCGGCGAGCCGCTCCGCGGTGGCGGCGCGGGCGTACTCCTTGCGGGAGGCCGACACC
Organism: Actinobacteria bacterium OV450; assembly: GCA_001298555.1. Classification (GTDB taxonomy): domain Bacteria; phylum Actinomycetota; class Actinomycetes; order Streptomycetales; family Streptomycetaceae; genus Streptomyces. The sequence continues at coordinate 4,422 of LJCW01000242.1, read as the reverse complement.
GCGTCCTCCAGGTCGACGATGACGGCGTCGGCCCCCGAGTGCAGGGCCTTGGCGACCACCTCGGGGCGGTCGCCGGGTACGTAGAGCCACGTCAGGATCACAGGGCCCGCTCCATCCGGAGTGCGCTGATCTCGGCCTCGGACAGGCCGAGTTCGGTGAGTACGGCGTCGGTGTCCGCGCCGTGCGGGCGGCCCGCCCAGCGGATCGCGCCGGGGGTCTCGGACAGCCGGAACAGGACGTTCTGCATCCGGAGCGGGCCGAGTTCGGGATCGTCGACCTCGGTGACGGTGTCCAGGGCCGCGAACTGCGGATCGGCCATGACGTCCCGTACGTCGTAGACCAGGGCCACGGCGGCCTCGGCCTCCTCGAACGCGGCGATCACGTCGTCGGCCTTGTGGCGGCCGATCCAGCCGCCGACCGCCTCGTCGAGGACGGGCGCGTGGGCCGCCCGGCCGGAGCCGGTCGCGAACCACGGCTCGGTGATCAGTTCGGGCCGGCCGACGAGCCGCATCACGCGTTCGGCGATGGACTGGGCGGAGGTGGAGACCGCCAGCCAGCGCCCGTCGGCACTGCGGTACGTATTGCGCGGCGCGTTGTTCGTGGAGCGGTTGCCGGTGCGCGGCTGGACGTAGCCGAGCTGGTCGTACCAGAGCGGGTGCGGGCCCAGCACCGTGAGGATCGGCTCGATGATGGCCAGGTCCACCACCTGCCCGTGGCCGGTGCGCTCGCGCCCGGCGAGCGCGGTCATCACGGCGTACGCGGTGGTCAGCGCCGCGATCGAGTCGGCGAGGCCGAAGGGCGGCAGGGTCGGCGGGCCGTCCGGCTCCCCGGTGATCGCCGCGAAGCCGCTCATCGCCTCCGCGAGGGTGCCGAAGCCGGGACGGCGGGCGTACGGGCCCTGCTGGCCGAAGGCCGTGACGCGGGCCAGCACCAGCCGCGGGTTGGCGGCGGACAGCTCGGCCCAGCCCAGGCCCCACCTCTCCAGCGTGCCGGGGCGGAAGTTCTCGACGACCACGTCAGCGGTGGCGGCCAGCCGCAGCAGGGTGTCGCGCCCGCCCGGGGTGGACAGGTCGAGGGTCATCGTCCGCTTGTTCCGGCCGAGCAGCTTCCACCACAGTCCGACGCCGTCCTTGGCGGGGCCGTGCCCGCGCGAGGGGTCGGGACGCCGCGGGTGTTCCACCTTGACGACGTCGGCGCCGAAGTCCCCGAGCAGGGTGGCGGCGAGCGGCCCGGCGAAGAGCGTGGCGAGGTCCAGCACCCGCACCCCCTCCAGGGGGCCGAGGGGGGTCACGGGGCCTCCCCGGCCCCGGCGACGGGACCGGTCGCGGCGAAGGCGTCCGTTTCGGCCCGGGTCGGCATCGAGTCCTGAGCCCCCGGCCGCTGGACGGACAGCGCGGCCGCCGCCGAAGCCCAGGCCAGCGCTCGCGGAACGGGGACCCGCTCCCCGAGGGCCACGGCGAGCGCGCCGACGAAGGTGTCACCGGCCGCGGTGGTGTCCACCGCACGGACCCGGGGCGCGGGCACGGTCAGCGGCTCCCGCCCGCGGGCGGCGTACAGGCAACCGGCCGCGCCGAGGGTGACGACGACCTCGGGGACCTGGGACAGCAGGGCCTCGGCGGCCCGGTGGGGGTCGGTGAGGCCGGTGAGGGCTGCGGCCTCGTGCTCGTTGGGGACGAGCAGGTCGGTGACGGCGAGGAGCTCGGGGGGCAGCGGCTGGGCGGGGGCCGGGGTGAGCACCGTACGCACCCCGTGGGCGCGGGCGGCGAGCGCGCCGGCCAGGACGGCGGACAGCGGGAGTTCGAGCTGGAGGAGGAGGGCGTCGGCGGCGCCGATACGGGACTCGTCGCCCGCCTCCAGGCCGGTGACGCGGGCGTTGGCGCCCGGGATGACGATGATGCTGTTCCCGCCCTCGTCGTCGACGGTGATGTGGGCGGTGCCGCTGGCGCCCTCGACGGTGCGCAGGGCCGCCGTCTCGACGCCGGCCGCGGTGAGCGCGGAGCGCAGCCGTACGCCGAACTCGTCGGCGCCGACCGCGCCGATCATCACCACCTCCCCGCCGGAGCGGGCGGCGGCGACGGCCTGGTTGGCGCCCTTGCCGCCGGGGACGGTGCGGAACTCGCGGCCGGTGACGGTCTCCCCGAGGCGGGGTGCCTTGGGGACGTAGGCGACGAGGTCCATGTTGGTGCTGCCGAGCACGGCGATGGCCGTCATGGGCGGGCTGCCTCCTGTGCGGTGAGCTGGGCGAGGGTGTCGAAGCCGATGCCGTCGAAACCGGGGACGGTGGTGGCGAGACGGTTCTTGAGGGGGGCGGACCAGCGGTGCGGGACCCCGCCCGGGTCGACGAGCGCGGCGAGGGAGCCGGCCGTCGCCCCGTTGGAGTCGGTGTCCCAGCCGCCGGAGACCGCACGGCAGACGGAGCGGGTGAAGTCCCCGTCGGCGTGGGTGAGGGCGGCGGCGACCAGGGCCGTGTTGGGAACGGCGTGGACCCAGTGGTAGTGCCCGTACCGGGCGTGCAGGTGGTCCACGACGCGGTCGAAGTCGGCGTACCGGCCGGCCGTGTCGACGGCGTGGCGGACGGCCTCGGCCAGCCGCGACCGCGGCGGTACGACGGCCAGCCCGGCCCGGAGCGCGGTGTGGACGTCGGCCCGGCCGGCGGCGGCCTCGGCGAGCGCGGCGGCGGCGAACAGGGCGGCGTAGAGGCCGTTGCCGGTGTGGGTGAGGGCGCCGTCCCGGTGGGCCTGGGCGGCGGCCGCGGCCGGGTCGCCGGGGTTGGTCCAGCCGTGGACGTCGGCCCGGATGAGGGCGCCGATCCACTCGCGGAAGGGGTTGCGGTGGGTGGCGGTGGCCGGGGGCTCCAGCCCGAGCAGCAGGTTCCGGTAGGCGAGGCGCTCGGCGGTGAAGGTCCGGCCGGCGGGGAGTTCGTCGAGCCAGAGCCGGGCGACGTCGGAGGTGGTGAAGCGTTTGCCGTGGCGCTGGAGCAGGAGCAGGTTCAGGAGCGGGTAGTTGAGGTCGTCGTCCTCGGGCATGCCGTCGATGTTCTCGGCGAGGGAGGTGGCGGCGGAGCGGCGGTTCCACGGGTGGGCGGCCAGGACCTCCGGGGGGACGCCGCGGGCGGTGAACCAGTCGTCCAGCGGCCAGTTGCCTGCGGCGCGGGCGAGGGCGCGGATGCCGGCGAGGGGCAGCTTCTCGACGGGCTTGCCGAGCAGGCACCCGACCGCCCGCCCCACCCAGGCGGCCTCCAGCCGCTCCCGCAACGCCGAACCCGGCCCCACGGGCGCCGCCCCGTCCGGACGGCCCGACCGGTGCTCCGCCGGCCCGGGGGCCGCGGGCCGCGGATCCGGGCCCCGCGCCGGAGGTTCCGCGACACGGGGCTCGGCGGCGCGCGGGCCCTCCGCGCAGTGGACCGGGCCGTGTTCCGTGACGTGCGCGGGGCGGTGTTCCGGTGCCGGGCGGGCCGGGTGGCCTTCGGTGGGGTGGGCCGGGGCGGGTTCCGCTGCCGGGCGCGCCAGCATCCCTTCTGCGGGGCGGGCCGGGGCGTGTTGCGGTGCGTAGGCCGGGTCGTGTGGCGGTGCCGGGCGGATCGGGCTGCCTTCCGCGGGGCGGGACGTGGCGGGGTGAGGTGCGTGGGCCGGGTCGTGTGGCGGTGCCGGGCGGGTCGGGTGGCGTTCCGCGGTGCGGCTTGGGGCGGGCTCCGGGGCGTCGGCCGGGTTGTATTCCGGTGCCGGGCGGGTCGGGCTGCCTTCCGCCGCACCGGCCGGGACGGGCTCCGGCCCCGGCGCCGCCTCCTTCGGAGGGTGGCCCACGGCGCGGGCCGGGTCTGCGGGGCCTTGCGGCGCGGCCGGGCCGCCGCCGGGGCCGGGGGCGGCCCGCAGAGGGGCGCCCGGCAGGGGCGGAAGGCGCTGTGCGGTGCGCCCGGCCGGGGCGCGGGTGCAGGAACTCGCCGCAGGGGGCGGCCAGTCCGGGCAGGCGGCCCTGATGGCCTCCAGGGCCCCCGGCTCGTCCGCGGCCCACGCGGACGGGAGCCGGGCCAGGTCGTCCAGCAGGCGGGCAGCCAGCGCGCGCAGCTCCGGCGGGGCCGGGGCGGGGGAGGCCCCGGCACGCTCGGGGGCGGGGCGACCGCCCGCGGCGAGCCAGGCCCGCAGGACGGGAGCCGGATCCCGGCCGTCCTCGGCGGCCTGCCGCAGCTCGTGCCCGACCAGGTCCTCGGGCTGCGCCCAGGTGAGCCGGACGGCCCCGGCCGCGCGGCCTCCCGGGGGCGTGGCCGCGCCGGGGCCGGGGGACGGCCGCCGGGCCGACCCCGCCGCCCCGTCAGGCCCGGATCCCGGGGGCGGCGACATGACCGCGGCGAGGGTCCGCCCGGCGCGGGGCGCGGAGCCCGGGCCGGGGCCCGCGGACGGATCCCCGGGCCCCGCTTCCGTGGGC
>LJCW01000230.1 GCA_001298555.1 Actinobacteria bacterium OV450 | reverse complement strand
CTCCTCGCTCTCCCGGGCCCGGCGGCGGATAGGGGTAGCGCCGCTGCGGCGGCTGTTCGAGATCCTGGCCGGGCCCGTCGCCCGCCTTGGGCAGGCCGGTTCGTTCTACCGCGGGCTGCGGACCGTGCGCCCCCGGCGACCACACACGGTGACACCAGCGCCTCAATGGCCAAGGAATAGGCGTCAGTCGATTACGCGAGGTCGCCAGTTCTGGATCCCCTGATGATCCGATCATCCCTGAAGGTGCCCGCGTATCACTCGGACGAGTGGACAGACCGGGCAAGATAGCACTGTTTCAAACTAAATTTCTCTCTATCGGATATTTAGAGTGGGCCTAAAGTCCCAGTGTCCTTGATGACTGCTCGGTGACCTTTTGGGTGGCCGGTGGTTCCGTTCTTCTCCCGGTCAGGGGATCTGTATGAAGAAGAAGACTGCCCGTATCAGCGCCATCGTCGTGTCGGCAGTGGCTCTCGCTAACGGGCTGGCGGGTGGCGCGGCCGCCTCCGCGGCCGCCCCCGCAGTGGCGTCGCTGGCCGCCCCGGCGCCGGCCCTCAAGGCGACCAGCATCGCCCCAACGCAGGGGTCGCTGAATGTCACCCAGATGCAGCTGGAGAACATCAGCGCCACCGTCACCGATGCCGTGACCGGGCAGCCGCTGGCCGGTCGGATGGTGAAGTTCACCACCGCTGGCGGCCGCGAACTGGGCAGGGCCTATACCGACCACACCGGCAAGGCCGCCATCAGCGCATCCGAGAACCTTGGCCCCGGTACGGTGCAGGAGCTTCTGGCCGGATACGGCGCCGAAGTACAGGGGGATGGCGAGTACGCCCCGGTCAGCGGCCACGCTGCCATCACCATCGGCACCGACTCCGGCTGCGTCTTTTGTCCATGACGGACTGTGCGCTGAAGCGCGATGTGACGGCCGTGGTGTGGGATCTGTGACCGGCTGGCTGCGGGGCCTGGCGCTCAGATCCCGCAGAGCAGGGCGCCCACCGGGTGCCGGCCTGGCCTCGACCGCGGCTGCGAGCGATGGATGCCAGCAGGTCAACGGCTATCGTGTGCTGGAGCGGGTCGCCGCACTGCCGGTGAGCACATGGCGCTATCACTGGGATGCCCCGCACGTACGGCACCTTGGCCCGATGGCCCAGGACTGGTACGCCGCCTTCGGGCTCGGCGGGGATGACAAGACGATCAGCTGTGTCGACACCAACGGAGTGGCCCTCGTGGCCATCCAGGCACTGCACCGCCAATTGTCCCAGACCCGCCAGGACCTCGTCACCCTCCAAAATGAGATCACCGTCCTGAAGCAACACCTCCCGGACACCCGGGCCCTCCCATCCGGCAGCCCCGCTCCCCGCCACTGACCGAGCAACGCAGTACAGCGGAGGACCCCCGGCAGGGGTGTTGCAAAGTTCTGGTGAGGACTTGAGTCCGCAGGTCACGGCGATGCAGGTGTCCGGATCAGACCGTCACAAACGCAACGAAGCTCCGGTTGAACGGGGTGACCTTCCCAAGTCGCCCTGAACCGCCGGAGCTTCGATGTGCCGCCAGTCTGCCACCGTCTGTCTGATCAAGTCGCCCGTTCTGGACGGTGTGGCGGGATTGTCGCTGGTGGAGCGGTTGCGTTTGCTGCCGGATCCGCGTCGGCGGCGGGGGATGCGCCATCCGTTCATGGCGGTGCTGCTGGTCGCCGCCTCGGCGGTGGCCGCTGGCGCGCGCTCGTACGCGGCCATCGGCCAGTGGTCGGCGAACGCTCCGCAGCACGCCCTGGCTCGCCTCCGGCGCGCGGGTCGTGGGCGCGATGAATGTGCGGGTCGCACCGAGTGCCGCCACGATCCGGCGAGTGATCGGCCTGGCCTGCCCCGGCGGTCTGGCCGATCTGACCGGTGCCGATCCCGCCGGCTCGGACTCGATCGCCGTAGACGGCAAGACGACCCGCGGCTCCCGGCACGGCACCTCGCCCGCCGCCCACCTGCTGGCCGCGATGACCGCCGACGGCCGGACGGTCACCCAGCTGCGGGTTCCCGACAAGACCAACGAGATCACTTGCTTCGCCGCCCTGCTGGCGCCCTTCGACCTGGCCGGGGTCACGGTCACGGCCGACGCCCTGCACACCCAGCGCGGCCACGTCCGCTTTCTGGTGGAGGAGAAGAGGGCTCACTACCTGCTGGACTCCGTTGCTGAATTGCCTGCGGTGGCCTGGGTCTGTTCGGCATGATCGTCGGTGCGGTCGTTCTGTCTGCCCTGGCCGCAGGAGGTCGGGGCAATGTCCATGCGGCCTGGGGG
>LJCW01000229.1 GCA_001298555.1 Actinobacteria bacterium OV450 | reverse complement strand
AACAAGGCCGAGTTCCCGGGCGACCTGGGCGACCGGACGGGACGTCTCGATCACCATCTTCACGGCCTCTTCCCGATACTCGGGAGTGAATTTCCTGCGTTTCTGCGACAACCGACTTCCCTTTCCGAACAGACCCATCCTAGTGGACCACTGTCCGGAAACTCCGGGGCGCCTCAATCGGTAGGTCCTTCGTTGCATGGGCGGAGCTGTAGATCGGTCCACCGATCTGTCGGTGGATGGGCAGTTCCGGGGGTGGGTGCGTCGGTCCTGTTGACGGTGTGGGTGTAGCGACGTCTGTGTGTCCATCCGGGCGTGCGTCCGTAGATCGTGCTGGCGGTAGGCGGGTACGTCTACCGAACGGTAAGTCATCAGGTGGATCTAGCGGTGGATATGCCAGTGGGTGCCTGCGTCGCACAGTAGATAGACCGTTGCGTAGTTGGGCCGGTGTGTCTAGTGGTCCGTCGGTAGAGATAGCGGAACGTAGGTAGAAGAGGGCGTCGGACGGTAAGTCGTTCGATAAGTCCGTGCGTGTAGGAGTCGCTTGTTCCGAAGTTCTGTCGGTAAGTGTGTAGTCGAGTCGGTGGGTAGACCGGTACGTCACTGGGGCAGTGCATAGGTCGGAAGTTACGGGCATCGGTCGGTGCAGTGGTGACTCAGTCGCTCTGTCTGTAAGTAGCTTAGTGCGTTGGTAGTTCGATGACTACGGAGATAGGTACGTAGTAGTACCTGTGCGTAAGTCGAGATGCAGAAGCGTAGATGAGTAGCTACGAAGGCAGGTAAGTCGTCGTGTAGTTCGGTAAGCAGGAACGCAGATAAATCGGTGTGAGAGAAGGTGGGTAGGTCCGTGGATATGACTGGCGGAAGGCGTATCGGCCAGGCTGCAGGTCTGGCTACAGGTAAGGATAAGTATCCGGCTATCGGTAGCAGTAAAGGTGTAGATATAGATAGCGATACTCAAGATGCTATGTATAGGTGCGGCAATCAGTAGATGCATCAGCATATAGATGGCGCTGTTCCAAGAGATGTGAATCCAGATATAACTCTACCTATGTTGCGGGATGTGTCTAGTTAGATCTATCGGTATATTCGCAGGTGCGGTGGGGTTTCTCTGTTCTCCCGTGGGCGTCCTTGAAGTCCCGAAGGGAGCTAGCTACAGGCTGCCGCAGAGGTTCGCGAGCGGCTGGTTCGCCGCCTTGCTGCACAGCCCGGCATCTTCGCTATGGTGTCTCGTGGCAGACACTGCTACCCCTGCACGGCGCGGCCTGGACCCGCGAGTGCGTTTGGTGGAAAGCCGCGAAGCGCGACGTCAGCTGACTTGAACTTCTTGCGTCTCTCGGCGCGCCGGTCCCGGGAGTCGTGCTGCGGTTGACATGGCATGTGATCGAGAGGCCCCTCTTCGGCAGAGGTGCCGCAGGCTGCGGCCCTGGACTGATATCGGAGGCATGGCACCCATCGCGGTCGTGTCCCTGACGCTCTCGAGCGGGACCAGGAGCTGTTGGAAGCGGGGGTCCTCCGTGCGCTCGCCCGGCCTCGTTTCGGCTGCACACGGATGTGCCGGCGGGGACGTTTCTGGGGTGGGGTGGTGGTGGGCGACGTGCTGCGGGCGGCTGGCAGTACCGGGTAGGCATCACCTGCTGGGCCCCGCCGGCGGCAGCGGGCGTCCGGAACCCGTGGAACACGGCGTCTGGCTGGACGCCGCCGCGTGCGCCCCTCGACGGCGCCGACTGCAGCACATCCCACGGCACGCCTGGTCCACGTCATCGGCTGCCGCTCCCATCACGCGCGACCAGGGCCTCGGCGCACTACGCCAGCCCCGCACCGTCCCCTGCCACACATGCAACGCCTCCACCTCACTCCCCGCCTCCACCTCACTCGGCTGCCCAGAACGGGAGATCGCCGCCCCCGCAACTCGCGATACCCGCGCCGGGCCTCTGCCCCTGTCCGCTCAGAACAGCGAGAGGCCTTCACCGCCGGTGTCAGCGATGACGGGGCGGAACCTGGCGGGGAGGCCGTCCAGGCGGTCGGGTCCGGCCGCGGCAGCTACGGCGGGGGCCGTCTCGGCCAGCCAGGTCCGGAACCGGTCGGCGGCTTCGCGGTAGGGGACTTGGGCGAGCACACGATGCTCGCCCAAGGGGCAGAAGTCGACGGCCACCGTCAGCAGGCAGGAACGGGGCGTATTCTGGCTGCCCGTCCAGGACACACGCAGCACACCGCAGGGCTTGCGCGTGCGGCCTTCGCGGTGTGCCGGGCGCAGCGTTCGGCAGGCGGTGTGGGCGGTCCATGCGGCGAGGTGGGGCAGGGGCAGGATGGTGCGGGTGCGGCAGCCGGGGCAGTGGTGCCAGTGGCCCAGCCAGCCGACGGCGTCGGTGTCGAAGAGGCGTGTGTAGCGGCCTGCTACGCGGATGTCGTTGCTGTACAGGTGGTCGG
>LJCW01000228.1 GCA_001298555.1 Actinobacteria bacterium OV450 | reverse complement strand
ACCGGCCCGAGCTGATCGACGGCTGCCTCACCGAGACCGGGCTGACCATGCGTTCCACCATGATCAGCCAGCCCGACACTACGAGTTCAACCTGAGTACCTCATCAAAGTCGCTCTGCCAGCCACCAAAATCAGCAAGATACTTATTGAGGCGGAACTGTGGGGTTGCCTGGCTCGTTGATGGGGTGTGGCTGAGTCTGGGGATCTGCGGCGGGTGACGCCGGCGGGGCGGGAAGTGGTGCGGTTGCGGGTCGTGGCTGCTTTGGAGTCGGGGCAGGTGAAGGGGTACCGGCAGGCGGCGGAAGTGTTCCAGGTCGCCGAGCGGTCCGTGGGCACGTGGTGGCGTGCGTACCGGGCGGGTGGCCGCGATGCCCTGGCCGTGCGGCGGACGGCTCGCCCCGGGCCGGACGAGCGGATCAGCACGGAGGAACGGGCCGTGCTGTTCCAGGCAATGGCCGGCTACACCCCTGAGGAACTGCTGATCGGGGGCCCATTGTGGACCCGTCCACTGGTGGCTGAGCTGGTCCGGATGGTCACCGGGGTGGTGATGACCGAGCGAGGGGTCGGCAAATGGCTGCGCCGGCACGGCTTCTCCCCGCAACGCCCCGATCGGCGCTCGTACCGGCAGGACCAGGCGAAAGTCGATGCCTGGCTTGAGGAGGAGTACCCGGCGATCGCCGCCCGGGCGAAGGAGGAGGACGCGGTCGTGGCCTGGGCGGACCAGTGCGGGCTGCGTTCGGACACCGCCCCGCCCGGCACCTCCTGGGCCCCGAAAGGACAGACCCCGATCGTCAAGGTCTCCGGCCGCCGGTTCAAGGTGAACGTCATGTCCGCGATCGCCTCCCGCGGCACCGTGTACTTCACCGTGTTCACCGAGAAGTTCACCGCGAAGGTGTTCACCGCCTTCCTCGAACGCCTCGCCCGCCAGACCGGGCGCAAGGTCCACGTGATCGCCGACCGCCACCCCGTACACCGCTCCAAAGCCGTGACCACGTGGCTGGAGACTAACCGCGACCGCGTCGAGCTGCACCTGATGCCCGGATAAAGCCCCGAACTCAACCCCGACGAACTACTGAACGCGGACATCAAACGCCACGTCCACGCCGCCCGCGCCCGCTCCGTCGACGACCTCGCCCGCGAGACCCGCCGCTTCCTCCACCGCCGACAGCAACAACCCCACCACGTCCGCGGCTACTTCCACGCCCGCCACGTCCGCTACACCCTCGAATAGGAAACTAAATAGTTCCGCCTCAATAAGCCCATAATTTCAGGCGCAGGACTCTAGGGCGAGGCGTTTCAATTCAGTAACGAAGTGTGGGCGAGTTGACTGGCCTTGACTTTGAAGCGTGCAGTGCAAGCACCCGCGCTCGTAACCATTTTGACTTCTCGTCATTTCGTCATTGCGAGCGAGTGATTGCCGAACTTCCGATCCTTCCTAGTTTGTCCGCCTGGCAGCCGCGTAGTGATCTGGCATGCTTCCGCACGCCCATCCCTGCGACCACGCAAAGGCATGCATTGATCATGAGAGAACGCTGGCGGATACGGATCTTCGTAAGTCTGTGACGAGTTGCGCCAGACCGTGCAGGTGACCTGGTGCCGCTGCGCCGGCTATGCGATGTCGTGACCTCGACCTCACTCCGGCGTCTCGACATGCCAACGGAGGCCATCCGGAGACCGCAGCAAGCGCTTTGCAGGCCCTGAAAGCCCGAAGGCGGCTCAGAGTGCCAGTCCTCCCCCACTTACTCCAGTTACCGTTACCCTCTTCCAATTTTTACGGCTCTACTGAATACAGGATTCGCATGCACAGACGGCGCAGAACGCCTGGAAAGAAAGCATTATCCGCTGCAGCAGCCGGACTCCTTGCGGGCGCTCTCCTCTTAACGCTCGGCGTCATCGCTCAGGCAGGAGTGATCAAGGGGACTATCTACGGCGGGCAGGGGCGCTACACATCAATCAATGAACGAGAGTCCCCCTTCCTGTCCTCTCGCATCATAAGTCAAGCTTCTATCGGCGACCGGTCACCGATGATATGCCGGACCACCGGAGATGTGGTCGAGAAAAACTCCCGATGGGTATGGACCGGCGCCTTCTACATAGCCGATGCATTCATCTCGGAGAACACCAACGGCTTACCAGAATGCACCGGGCTTCGGCCTGCCTCCTGGACCGCTCTGGACGTAGTCATGCAGAAACAGGTACGAGACCAGTGGTGCTGGGATGCCTCCGGCCTAACCATCGCAAATTACTGGGGATATCGCCAGTACGATCAGTACGATTTTTGCCGACTCGCCGCCGAGAATGGCCGCCTGGACTGCAATAATAGACCTGCGACGCTAGATGACATGGCCAATGGTTTCCATCAGATGGGTTTCCGCAGCAGCGGATGGGACCTTAACCGATCGGCATCATTCAGCGAGGTAACTCGGGAAATAGCTAGCGGCCGACCCTTCGCCGTCCGGATCGGATACGCGGCCGGCGGCGGACACATGAATGTCATCTACGGATACGACAGCACCACCGGCATGATCGCCGTGGCCGACCCGTGGCCCGGTACACAGACTTACACGTGGTGGAACTACAACGCGTACTCCTCCAACCGTTCATTCCAGTGGACCCATTCCCGCGTCGGCATCCATGGCTGAAGAGGACCAACCCATGCACACCACCAAAGACCGGCATATCCGCACTATAATCCGGCCCGCTCGCTTTCTGACAGCCTCTTTGATCTCGCTCATCTATGCTGGCGGGGCGGCACACGCTGCCAACTCACCCACACCGAGGATTCCCGGCTACACTGCCGCACAGCAGAAGATCCATTCCCATGAGGTACTGGACAGCGTTTCCCGGTTCCTCACTGCCACAGGCCAGGCAAAGTTCGCGGCAGCGGATGGAGGAAGCACCGGCACGCCCCGACAAGAGCGCAAGTCAACCGCCGACCCAGCCTCCCTGAGACTGCAAGATCCCGCCCCCTTATATGAGATCACTCCAGCCTTCCTCACGAGCAAGGACAAGCCCACCCGCCAGACGGCGCTACGCCTGAGTTACCTCGTGTCCCAAGCGAGCACCGGCGACGGGCAGAATGCCGCTGTGCTCCTCACTCCAGGCTCACGGGACGCCTCCTGGGAACTGGCAAGTATCCGGGACGGAGACGCAGAGGTCCGCTTGGCTGCCCGCGCCACCGACGGCAGCCAAGTCTTCAGCGAACCCCAGATCCACGCCTGGTACAGGCTCACCCAGGATGATCATGTGCTGCCACTCAATCCCGAAGCCGTCACCAGTCTTGGCCGCGCGCAAGCAGTATCCCTAACCGACTACCAGAAGCTGGTTCAAGGACGTTACGCGAACAAGACTCCCGGAACCGCCTACGACAGCAAGGGCCTTGCAGGAGGTTTTAATGCAACGGCACCGACGGATGCGGCCGCGGAAGACACCAACGACGCCAAAGCGTCGCCGCCCGGGTTAAGCGGAAACCGGACAGCCATGCTAGGAGCCACCGCAGCCGTGGTTCTGGCCGTAGCTGGCGGAGCGCCCCTCCTCCTCCGACGCAGAGCCCCAACCAAGACCGTCTGACCCTTGCCGCAAGCGGCCCAGCTACAGCATGCGCTGGGGCGGGCCGAGAGCGCCCGCCGGGCGGGCTGGGTCAGGACCAGCCGTGCCGCTTTAACAGCAGCCTCCTATACCGTGTAGCTCACGCAGAACAGGCGGCCGATCAGCGTCTCACAGGTCACGCAAGGGGTATCGAAGGTTTCTGACGTGAAGCAACGGAGCTCGTTGGTACAGGCAGTCGTCCAAGACAGCTTGTCCCGAAGGAGCTCCGCTGCCGTTTCACTGAGCTTCTTTCATCCTGGCTCTGTGAGGGTGAGAGTGCAGGTCAGTGGGGGTGCTGTGACATGGCGAAGCCTCCGTCGTTGGGGTGGTGATCTCACTCATCACATCAGGGCCGGAGGCTTCGTTGGTCCCGTATTCTGCCACGCTGGACGTCCCGCACGAGCTCGTTGAGTATGTCTCCTGGCTGATCTACGAACGCCGGCAGGAACTGAACTCGCCCTGGCGGCGCCTGGGTTACTTTAAGCAGGCGTTGCTCGCGCTCGTCCACCTGCGGAAGAATGAGACGTTCGCGCAGGTCGGTGCCGGGTTCGGGGTCTCGGAGGCGACGGCCTGGCGGTACGTCGACGAGACCCTGGACGTCCTGGCGGCCTGGGCTCCGGGCCTCCACGAAGCCCTCGCCGGCCTGGGTGAGGGCGACTTCGTCATCGTTGACGGCACCCTCATCCCCACCGACCGCATCAAAGCGGACGAGCCCTACAGTACGGCACGATAGGGAACCAACAGAGCCTCCAGGCTGAAGTGAGGCGCCCCGGAGTTTCCGGACAGTGGTCCCACTAGGATGGGTCTGTTCGGAAAGGGAAGTCGGTTGTCGCAGAAACGCAGGAAATTCACTCCCGAGTATCGGGAAGAGGCCGTGAAGATGGTGATCGAGACGTCCCGTCCGGTCGCCCAGGTCGCCCGGGAACTCGGCCTTGTT
>LJCW01000227.1 GCA_001298555.1 Actinobacteria bacterium OV450 | reverse complement strand
GGGTGGTTCAGGAGTCGGTCAGGCTCTTGATGGCCTCCAGCGCCTGGCGGGGCGAGGCGACCTTCTCGGACCGGCTGCCGCCCTTGGGGCCGCGGCCGCCGCCCTTGCCGCCGCCTCCGCCTCCGCGCCGACGGGGCTTGCCGTCGCCGTCGTCGTCCTCGTCGGGCTCGGGCCAGAACTCGCCGGGGCGTACGGGCTCGTTCCAGTCGAACCACAGGCCGCGCTTGGTCAGCTCGCTGATCTCGTGGTCGGTGAGCCGGTTGACCTCGTCGGGGAACAGCTCGGAGAGGTCGGTGTCGAAGTCCGCGTACAGCGACCGCATGAGGACGGCGCGGCCGTTGTCGAGGACGATGACCGCGACGCCGCCGGTGGAGACGCCGTTCTCCGGGTGGGCCTCGCCGCGCATGGCCCGCTCGATCGCGGAGCCCTCGGTGCGGGAGTAGCGGGCGGGGATGGTCGGGACGTCGTACGGGTTCTCCATGGTGCCTTCGGCCGCCTTGCGGGTGGCGCCGGGCGAGCCCATGTTGAAGATCGTGGGCCTGGAGTTCTGCCGCAGGTTGTCCTTCATCTCGGTCGAGAACCCGTTGTGCGCGAACGGCGACTGGCCGGCCGGGTTGAAGCCGATGCCGTACTTCAGCCCGGTGACGGTGAGGTCGTCGCCGTCGGTCTGGATGAACTCGCCGAACTCCGCGTCCTGCGCCGCGGTCATGAACTCATCCGCGAAGACGTTCAGCTGCCGATAGGGGCAGCGCGGGTCACCCGGCTTGTAGTCGTGGGGCTCCCCGTCGTGCGGCCAGGGCATGTCCGCCCTGATCTCGCACAGCGCCTTCGCCGCCCGCAGAGAGCGGGCCATCCACAGCGCGTTCGAGCCCTGCCGGTCGATGTACTGGCCCAGCACGGTGGTCTTCTCGTCCTTGCGGACCGTGGACAGCCACACCACCTGACCGGCCAGCGACATGGCAGCCATGTCGATCGCGAAGAACTGCGTCTTCCCGGACCGGGACACGCCCAGGATCAGGCCGTGGCGCGCGGCGTTCTTGTCGTGCTGGAAGACCATGTTCTTCACCGGCTGGCCGGTGATGGTGTACCCGCACACGTACATGCCCTTGGCATCCGGGGTGAGCAGCTCGCGGGTGGCGGGGAAGATCTGCGACAACGGCGGGGTGTCGAACGCGCTGATCAGGAACTCGTTGCCGTCGATGAGGACGAACACACAGGAGTCGTCCTCAGGCAGGCCCAGGCCGCGGCAGACCTTGGCCAAGTCGATGCGCGGCGTCTCCGTGGAGTCGGCCATCCTCGCCCGGTAGAAGGTGACGCCGCGTTCGTCATCTCGGGTCTTGTGGACCAGCTCGGAGCCGGGGGCGCCTCCCTTGGCGCCTGCGACCCGGTCCGTCCAGCGCTCGGCGTCGGTCGGCGTGGTGCGGCGGCGCTGGTTGACGTCGGGGGTGATGCGGGCCTCCAGCCAGCCGGGGCCGCCCTGGCGGCCGGGCTGGACGGCGACCTCCGCCAGGACGACGTCGCTGGACGGCACGCCGAACGGGGCTGCGACCGCATCCTCGGACAGACCGGTGATCGGCCGTCCCGTCTCCGAGGCGCGCAGCAGGATCGTCATGTCGTGCCGCATCCCGGGGTGCCGGGTGGCCTTGACGACGTGGGTGCGGCCGGGCATTCCGGCGTTCTCCCACATCATCCGCACCTCGCGGGTGAGCAGGTCGGCTCCGTCGTCCGGCACCGCCACCGGCTGCTCGGGGACTTCGGCGGGGGCCAGCTGATGGGCGGGGGCGGCGAGGGCGGGGCGATGACGGCGGCGGGTGTGCCGGGAGAACGGCATCACCAGGTAGCCGGCCGCCGCCCATCCGGCAGCGAGCAGCCCGTCCATCCCGTACGGGCCCCAGCCGATGGTGTTCTTGGCGGCGATGTCGATGGCGGCGGCCAGCACAAGGGGCGACCACCGCAAGATCTTCCGTCCGGCACCGAGTTCGTCGCTCTTGGCGGCGAGAAACCAGCCGCCGATCCCGGCGACGCCGGCGAGCTTCACAACCAGGTTGACAGGGCTGTCAGGGTAGACGTTCGGGACCACGGCCAGCACGGGCGCGGCGAGTGTGTAGGCGAGGCGTTCGAGCGCGACGCTGCGCGGTGTGGTCACCGGCTTCTCCTTCGGCGAATGAGCCGTCCGTGCCGGCCGCGGGGGTGTCGGGGACGATGTCCGCGTCGACGATGCCGTCCTCGCCGCTCGTGCTGTCAGTGCGCGGCGGTCGGGCGGGGTGGTCAGGCCACTCCACCGTCGGGGTTGAGTCCTCCGCGCCGAACGGACTGTCCGCCCGGCGGCCGCGCCGACCGGCACGACCCGTACGACCACGCCCCGTCCGGCCGGTACGACCGGCACGGCGGGTACGTCCGCGCCGTCCGGCCCGGCCCGTACCGGCGGTGCGCCGGCGCCGGAACCAACGCCGCCTCTTCGCACTGCCAGACGCCCCGTCACCGGCCTTTGAGCCGGTGCCGACTCCGTTGCTGAATTCGTCAGCTGGCGAGTCGGCAGCTGAGGCGTTCGAGTCTGCTGGTGCGGGGTTTGCGTA
>LJCW01000226.1 GCA_001298555.1 Actinobacteria bacterium OV450 | reverse complement strand
TCGCCCGCCCCCACACCGCGACCGCCAGGCCAGTTCTCTTGGCGCGCCCCGTAGCCGTCACAACGCGCGCACAGCCCCCCAAGCCGCCTCCGGTTGCCGAGCCCCGGCAGCTCCTGGGTCTCCCCCGGCAGCGCCCGGCCCGCGAGGTCCGCACACCGGCTCCGCCAGCCGGCCCGCGCCTCTCCCCCACCGGCAGCGCCGCGCACCTGCTGCAGGCGGTCGAGGAACTCCGCAAGCAGCGATTGGGCTGCCCGCCGCCGCGCGGCGGCCGCGGCCTTCTCGGCAGCCTCCCGCGCCACCGCCACGGTCGGGAACCGGTGCTGGCCACGCATCGTCCCCTCGAAGGCCGCCTCCGCCTCCGCGTCGGCTTCCTCGCACCGCTCCAACCTCGCCAGCACCGACCGGCGACGCCCGTCCGTGATCCGCTGAGCCACCGTGGCGGCGGTGAACGCCAGCACGCCTGGCTCCACCCCAACGCAGCCCCCCTCGATCAGCGCGCGGGTGTCAGTCTCCACCCGCACCGACAGCTCCAGTGCCTGCTGACTTGAGGTCACCTCACCGCGCAGCGCCACCACCAGGTCGACCGCCTCGCCCACCAGCACCTCGACCCGGCGCCGGAAGGAGCACGTCGGGCACAGCCCCGACGCACGCGGAACCCCGCAGTCCACGCACGCGGCCTGAATCCGCGCAGATTCCCCGGCCGCGATCTCCTCCTCCCGCCGCCGCGCCCAGGCCGCCTCCCGCCCCCCCCTCGGGCCCCCCGCCCGCTCGCGACGCACGCGGTCGGCTGCCGCCTGAACCTGCACGCGGCGGTTCAGCCGCCGTTCGACCTCCCCCCGCCGCGCCTCCCCGGACAGCCGCGGCAGCTCGGCCGCAACCTCCGCTGCAACCGCCCGACGTACCGCACGCCGGTCGCCCAGCACCGTGTCGCAACTCGCGCACGGCTGGCCGGTGTCCATTCGGGTGCGGTCGTCGCATACCGTCGACCAGCACCCGGGGCGCTGTGGCAGCCCGCGGGTCAGCACCCAGCCGACCACGTCCTGCACCGGCCGGCCCGCCTGGGCCTGCAGCCGCCGCTCCAGCCGCTCCGCCACCGCGCGCCGAGCAGTCTCCTCCGCCATCAAGCCACGCAGCCGCCCCAACTCGGTACGCACCGCGACCGCGAGCCACCGACTGGTGCTTGTCCGGCCAAGCACCGGCCACAGCCAGGCCACCGGGCCCAACACGTCAGCCAGGTCCTGCGGCAGCCCAGCCCCCCGAACGAACACAGAGCCCCGCCCGCCCTTGCCCCGCTGTGTCCCCGAAGCGGAAGCACGCTCTTCCCCGCGCAGCGGGCCGCTCAGCCACCCACCGGCCGAAGCAGCTCCGACTGCCTGGTCGTCCCGCTGGTCCTCGCGCTCCTGCGCGCGCTCCGGAAGACGGTGGTCACCATCGGCGGCAGAGCCGGAAAAGCCCACCAAGTCACCAGCAGAAGAACCTGATACCTCAACCACCGGCGTGTGGGTGGCGTGGAGGTCTGCAGCAACAGGGCGGTCCACAGCACCGGTATCAGCAGCCCCTGAGAGCCCGTGCAGCCCAGTAATCACAATGGAACCAGCCGTCTCACCCAGTTCAAGATCGCCGACTTCAGCACCGGGGCGCTGGCCGTTCCCACCCTCCCCCGCGTCATCTACGTCGTCCCACAGAGCGTCGAAGGAGGTCTGCTCCCAGCCGTCCCCGGACAACGGGAATGCACCCTCACCACCATCCGCCGACGCCGAGCACTGCGAACACGCGGACTCGACCGGTTCAACAGCAAGGTCTGCGCCGGCCACGATGGCCTCGACGCCCGCCCAAGCCGCGCGGACGGCAGGCACGACCAGCCGACTGCGCCCGAAACACCCGGACTCCGCCGCAGCCCGCGGGACTTCCACCAGCCCCAGGGCGCCGAGCCGGTCCACGACCTTGCCGCCCCCCGACACCGAACAGCCCAGCAACTTCGCCACCGTCGCGTCCGCACGCCCACGGCCCGCCGCCACGCTCCCGCCGACCAGCCGCGCCCGGCCATCCGGACGCGACTGCAGGACGAGCATCAGCAACGCCAACCGGTCCGTGGCCGCGCCCTTCCCCGTCCGCTCCCCCAGCAGCCCCGGACGCGTCACCGGCCCGTTCTTCGGTTCCCAGCCCGGCCCGACCACGGCCTCGCACAGCCGAAGCAGCGTCGCCAACTCCCGGCGGGTCAACGCCAACGGGTGTCCGCCACTGCCAGCCCTGGCTTGACGCAGCGGTTCCAGGCGCAGCGCCAGACCGGTCACCTCACCGGAATCGGACGTCTCCACCTGGGAGGTCAGGATCCCGCGCTCGCGCAGCTCGGGCAGCACGATGTGTGCGACATACGATTCCGTGTACCCCAGCCACCGCGCCAACTCCCGTGCACGGAACGGCACACGAAGAGAAGTCGCCGGCGCCTTCGCCAAGATCACGATCGCTGCCAACCGGACAGCATCCCGGCAACCCTCGACCCGTGAATCCGCCAGCAAAGCCCGGACCGCCGCGAACAACCTGGTGCGCATGGCGTGGTTCAGCATGGCTTCGTTCATGTGAAGTAGCAGCGATTGGTCAGCGGTTTAGGCAGCAGTTAGCGATCTTGGGTGCTGCGGATGTTCACCAGAAATGACGTCACCTGACGGTGGTGAAGATCCGGATCTGCGTGAATTGTTGATCTTGCTGGTGCTGGCGGCAGGTGGGGCATCCTGG
>LJCW01000225.1 GCA_001298555.1 Actinobacteria bacterium OV450 | reverse complement strand
CGCGGCGACGGCATGCGCACCGTCAGCATCTCCCTCCCCACCAACCAGACCCACGCCTTCCGCTACCTCGGCACTGACGACTACTGGTTCGACGACACCGACGCCGACCACCGCGACGGCACCAACAACCACCTCCACACCTGACCGCCTGACCCAAAGTGCGGCAGTTCAGACGGTCGGAGACCCCGTGTAATCGTGGCGCTGGTAACCGCGGCCGTCGCCGTGCCAGTCCAAGAACAGCACCGAATCACCCAGCGCCCCGGAACCAGCTCGGTGACTGATCGTCGCCGTCCGGTAGGTGCCGCGCCCCGTTTGGCTCTGCACACGTCGATGAGCAGCGTTTCGACAGCGGTTCGGGAGTCACCTTGGCCATCGGCGCCAAGCCGTTGTTCATGACTTTGGGAGGCACCGCCCACCGTCGGAAAGCTGCATCTTCAGATACCTCACCGTGCTGGTGATGGGTCGTGCAACTGTCTAGACGCCGTCGGAAGTTAGATCGTCGCAACGCCGTTGCATTGGGCCGGAACATCTGGGGTGGTGCGAGTGGCCTAGAGTCGCGCCCGTGAACATACCCATGGCGGTTCGTTGGGCCCTGCTCGCCTGCGCCAGCCTGAACCTCTTCTTCGCGCTGAAGGCGCTGCACCGCATGCGCCGGGCCGGTCCGGGCCACCGAACCGGCCCGGGTCTCGATGCCCTCGATCATGCGCTCGGTACGGTGCTGATCGGCACTCTCACCGCAGGGGGCGACCACCCGGCCGTCGTCTTCGCCGCTCTAACGCTGCTCCTCCCGGTGATGCTCTGGAAGATTGTCCGTGAGGCCCGTGCCCGCCGCGAGCCGAAGGGCCGTACCCCCGCCGAGGCAGGCTAGACCCGGCTAGCCATGCATCAACGGCATGGCAGCCAGCCGGGGACAAAGCGGGCTACGGAATCAGGTGACCCGTGGTGCGGCTCTGCTGCCGTCTCGCGGACCCCGTGTCCTCGGGGTCCTCCGGCATGCCGGACAGCCTCCTGCGCGGGAGCGGGGGTGGTCCTCCCACTCTGACGCAGGATGTCGCCGCCAGGAAGCCGATCTTCCGCCAAGCGAGAAGGCCGACTTCCCAGGGGACGTCTCCGACGCAGTCGATACTGCGCGCGGCGGCATGCGGAGGGCGAGCCCGCCGGGCTCAGTCACCCATAGGGGCGGCGCGATCTGCTGCATCGAGGGTGATGAGGTCCGGAGACCCCCCTCGGCGATCTTGTCGCCCTCGATGCGGTAGAGCTCGACACTGCGGTAGTCGACCTCCTGGCCGGTCGCTGCGAACTGCTGGAAGGCGCCGACGCCGAAGATGTACCCCGATCTCGATCGTCAGGTCGGGAAACGCCTCCAGCATCATCGTCGTGCCCTCCAGCCAGACCGGCCGGCCCCGGCGCGGCTCCTCGGCGCCCGGCATCTGGGCGATCGCGGTGACCGCCCGGCCGCGCTGACCTCCGCCACCACGTCCGGGCGCACCAGTACCCCATCCAGGACGTCACGGCTTCCCCACGCCGCAGTGGTCCGGCCCGCGGCACCACGTCCCTCGCAGGAAGCCGCTGTACGCCGCGAGCGACGGGGCAGCCTTGCAGGTTGCCGCCACCTGCGGACGAGGCCGCGGTTTGCGGTCCGCGTCGAACGGCGGCGCGGCAGCGACTGCGCCGCACACCGATGGTGCGGCCACCGACACCTTGACACCGGTCAGTGGTGGCGACGGCCCCAGGACATCGGTGTCGACCGTGCGGCCGCCGTCATCGCGCAGCGTCGCGACGTCGGCGCGGTTGTCCCAGACGTACTCGCGGCAGTTCTGGAACATGTCGGTGCGGGTGTTGCGGCCGGCGCCGGTGTGGATACGGATCGTGGCAACGGCCTGCCAGGCGGACATTGTCGAAGCGGTACCGGTTGCCGTCATCGTCGCGCAGCGTCCAGCCGCGCAGGTTGATCGCGTCCCGGGTGGTGCTGGTGATCTCCACCCACTCCGCATTCAGGGAACGGTTGGAGCGGTCGTCGCGTCCAGGGCTGTCGGCTTCTCCACCCCCGGCCGCTGGTGGTGGCCGTGGTCCTGTGCGGCCGCCGGCAGCGCGGCCGCGCAGGACCACGGCTCCGGCGGCCAGGGCGGTGGCGGCGATACGACGTACGGAAGAAGCAGAAGCCATGAGTGACGCTCCCTCAAGAACAGCACCCCACCAGCCGAAACACGCTGGTGGAGGCGGTGCGGATTCGCGGCCCGGATGAGCCGAGGGCCCCACTCTCGCCCCGCCACACCACCGGCTGCAGCCTCCGCCGGAACCGGTTACCAGAGCCGGACATTCCCGTCACACTCGCCTGCATGCCACATGGATACCGGCCAGGCGTGACCCTGACATTCACTGACCGTTACACTCACCCGCGCCACCAACCGCATACCGGAATAGTGCGCTCCCGCGCACCACCCCGCGGACCTCGGGCCCGCGTCACCCACCCGGACTAGTTGAGCTGGTAACAACCGTTCTGGGAAATTCTTCGGGCTCATGTATACATGACCATGAATGACCGATACGAGGAGGTCCCTGACCGGCCTGGGGGAAGGACCAGTCAGGGCAGGCCCAGGCCAGCGGGGGGGTGTCTCTATGTCCTTCGTCAAGGACGTGGTGCCGGGTATGGGGTTGTTTGGGGTGGTCATGCGGCGAGGGTGACGGTGGGGGTTCGGGATTCGTAGAAGGTGCCGTCTCGGAGCATGGCGAACAGAACGCTGATGCGTTGGCGGGCGAGTCGCAGGAGTGCCTGGGTATGGGTTTTGCCTCGTGCTCGTTGCCGGTCGTAGTAGGTGCGGGAGGCCGGGTCGGCG
>LJCW01000224.1 GCA_001298555.1 Actinobacteria bacterium OV450 | reverse complement strand
CGAGACCCGCCGCTTCCCCCACCGCCGCCAGCAACAACCCCACCACGTCCGCGGCTACTTCCACGCCCGCCACGTCCGCTACACCCTCGAATAGGAAACTAAATAGTTCCGTCTCAATACGAGTTCGTAGCGATGTCTTCCGGGATGGGCCCGAATAAAATCCACCCCCCATTGAAGGCGGAATGCCTGCCGCCTCCCAGCAAGGCCTTCCGCTGCATATTGCAGCACATGTTTAAATATGTTTATGCTGGGCATCAATTTAAGGCGGGCGGCGATATCTCCTCTTCTCTAATCGATTGCGCGTACGACGTCCGGGAATCATGTCTACCGCATCCTGGGTACCGCTTCCATGGAGGGTAAAAATGGAGCCGTAAATTCCGGAGTGGTGTTAAGAGAACCCGCTGGCGTGGGAGCCGGAGTCAGTCCTGCAGTACAGGTGCCATCGGCAGCATGCGCGCCATTGGCTCAGCAGGATGCTCATCAGTTCCGCCATCGTTTGCTAATGCCCGCCGCTGCTCGTACCGTGCTGCGCAGTTGGTCGGAAGGGAGCCTGCGACGGCATAACACAGACATTGAAGAAAGGCTGCGACGGGCACCGTCGCGGATCGAGTCGTGTTCGAAATCTCCCGGCCGAAGCACGTGCGAAGTCGCAACTTTCCGGTCTTGGCGGTCTTGTGGTCGCACCTAAATCAAAGGAAATTAGAGGGGCAGGTTATGGAGAAACGGATGGGAGAAAAGCCGTTCGTAGGCGTTCTGTGCGACATTAGCAGTCGCATGCGCGAAAAATACGTCGAGGCTGCAAGAGAAGTGGGCAGGCAAATCGGAACGGCCGGTTATGGCGTCGCATACAATGCAGGCGGGGGGCCAATGGGGAATGCGTTGGCATCAACAGCAATGCATGCCGGGTCCCCCGTTATAGGGGTAATTCCGCGACAAGCTATGAATCAGCTACTAGAAGAGCGCAGCATGGGACTTCCCATAGGAACCCTCCACGTGGTGGACACGCCGGCTGAAAATGCAAGAGTGCTAGACACTTTCGCCTCAGTGTACGTCGTGCTGCCCGGAGGAATCGCAATAGTCGAAAGTATTCTCAATATAATGAGACAAGGTGTCCCTCGGCCCCTCATTCTGGTGGACATTGGCCACTTCTTCTCGGGACTCACAAGTCAGCTCGAGCGCTGTATATCATCCGGATTTTTGGAACGGCCGGCCGTAAATATGCTCAAAATGGCACGCGATGTTGACGAGATATCCGAGATACTCGAGCGAGAGCTGCACCTTATCAAACCAGCCCTATGATTTATATTCATTTCGTGAGGCTGGAGGATCATTATAGGAAGAGGCATGAAGTGGCCGAGAGTTGTTCGGATTTCCCTCCGCCAGCCTTGTTCCTGCTGGACGAGGTTGACCGCATGACCGTGGAGCGGGAGCTGTTCGCTGCATACGCAACGAGGCAGCCGTCACTCGCGAGTGACGCGCGGAGGCTCTCGATGTGCAGAGCCCTGGTATACATGAGGATCAACGGGTCTGATACCTACTCGCCGCAAGCATTGCGCGAGAGGCGAAACGGTGGCGTCGTCCCACAAGCCATGGACGCCCGGGTGAGGCGCACAGCATATCCAGAGGGAACAAGGGTAAAAATCACGGGCGAACGGCATCTCGGCATCGTTGTGCATGTGGCCGTCGTCCTAGATTCCAACAGCCCCTATCCAGCACCTTGGTACATAGTGCTCTGCCCCCTTCTAAAGGTCTGCCGTGCGCACGGCGCCGAAGAAATAGAATCAATTCAGAAGAAGTGAAATACAGTCAAAAATCGACCGCCGGGCGGGTTCGTAAAGTTGACGTGGCTTTGGAGTTATTGGGGGATACCGGTTGGGGTGTATTTTCAACTTGCCCACCGATCGGGTAACGGGAGGCTCCATTCCTGCTGGTCACAGGCGCTAGGACTGGCGGTCTCTACCCAGATGCCCAAAACCACCGTGATCTGCTAGACCACCACAGGGGACGCGACCAGACCCGCCCGGCCCACAGCTACCCGCCGCCTCACAAGGCGAGGGTCACACCCTCCGAACGGACACGCCTGACAACGTAAGCGCCCCCAAAGCGCTCTTTCCAGCCCTTTAACCTGCTACCACCTTAACCGGCACGCGAGCCCCTGCCTCTGGTGCCTTGGGGACGTAAGGAGGATTTTAAGGAAGGCAGGCCTGGCAAACATTGCACCCTTTCAACTTGGACTTCGGGTGGTCAGTCTGAACCGCTGTGACCCGCAGGGATGGGAGCCTTCGGGCACCGATCGGTGAGCGGGCTGAACAGTGAGCTTGTTCAAACCGTGCTCCGAGCATCCTGCTTGAGTGCCCTTTGACCTGCAGACACTCTGGAGGCTCGCCATGCGAACGGTGCACGAGTTGAGCAAGATCAGTGCTCAGTCGGGGAATAATTTCCCTGTTCACTGAAATGTGGAATTGGTGCCACCCGAAAATCTTGCGGAGAATGCGCGCCAAACAGCGAAATGACCGTAACAGTCTGCGCTCTCACCATCGGCCTTAGCGGACCGATTTTCACCGCATCCTCAGCACAAGCCGCACCAGCCCAAACCGCCGACGTCAACGATTTCAACGACACTGAACCTAAGGCCAACGGATTAAAGGTCCGGATGCGAACGTGATGCCCCTGACGGTCTTTTACCCCCCTGCAGGGAAGACAGGGCTAATTCATAGTCGTGTTGATCAGGCTGCGTCGCTGGTCAGGGGCAGTCCGAGTAGGTCGAGTGGGAGGGTGAAGGGGGTGTAGGAGGTCTCTCGGAGTCCGGCGGCGATGTTGTGGTGGCC
>LJCW01000223.1 GCA_001298555.1 Actinobacteria bacterium OV450 | reverse complement strand
CTGGTGCGGGGTTTGCGTAGTGGGTCGGTGGTCAACCAGGCGTCGAGCCGGACCACGTTGAGCGCGGTGGCGGAGAAGGCGTGCTGGACTCGGACTTTCGGCAGGCCGCGGTAGCGGGCCCGGCGGATGCCGGTGACGTCGAGAGCCTGGTTGACGGTGCCCTCGACACCTGCGCGGAGGGCGTACTTGGCTCTCCAGGACAGGAATACGCAGGTCACGGGGGATGCCGAAGAGGTCGAGCGGGGCTGTGTGTGGCGCGAGGGCCAGTTGGCGGCGTGCGTCGGCAATGGAACTTCCGGTCCTGCGAAGGAAGTTCATCGTGACTGATCTCAACGTGGCCATGTTCTGGGCGCCGTGGCCGGTGCGGGTACGGCAGGCGTCCTCGCCCAGCGTCACGTCCCGCACGTAGTGGACCTTGTTCTCGATGCCCCAGCGCCCTCGTGTGATCTCGCCGATGCGCTGCGGGCCGGCTTGCTGCGAGGGGAGGTCGGTGATCACATAGACGCGGTCCCGGGACCGTTTCCCACTCGCGCGGACGGTGCGGTACCGGGTGACGCGCGCGACCTGCCGCAGGTGCGGGAAGTCCAGATCCTCCCAGGTCACGGCCTCGACGACCCGGGTCTCCACGCGACCGTGGGCGCGGACGGTGGAGCGTGAGGCCGTCCGCACGCGGTCCCAGGGCACCGCCCGGCACGCCTCCCACAGGTCGGGCTGGTTGCGCTTGACGACGAAGACGTAGTGGGCGCCGAACTCCTCTACCAGTACCCGCGCGTGCTCGCGCTGGGTCTGCAGAGCGTCCGCGGTGACCACCGCGCCAGTCAGGTCGATGGCCGCGAGCAGGGCGGCGAACCCGGTGATCTCATTCGTCCTGTCCGGCACCCGCTGCTGCGCGACCAGCGTCCCATCCTGCAGCATCGCCCCCAGCACGGTCACCGCAGGCGCCGTACCACCGCGAGATCCGCGCAGGCATTTTCCGTCCACGGCCACCGTCACCGCTTTCTCCCGGAAGGCCCGCAGCAGCGCCTCCAGCCCGCCGGGCAGCACTGCCGAGACCACCCGCCCGATCGTGGACGCGCTCGGTGGCACAGCGAGCGCGAACACCCCGCGCACCGGCAGCCCAAGCCGCACCAGCGTCTCCTGCGGAGCCGCGGCCGCCCACTGGCCCATCGCCCGGAACGAGTCGAACCCGCAGGCCATGGCACACAACGCAACCAACAGCACCGCATACAGCGGATGCCGGCGCCCCCGCGCCTTCCGCGGATCCCGTAGCCCGCCCACCAACTCCGGGAAGCCATGAGCGCCCGACACACCAGCACCGCACTCCGAGCAGGGACAGGACATGGCAGACTGGCGCACCGAAGCTCCGTTGCTGGTGGACGACTCGCGAGGTCATTAACCACAACGGAGCTTCGCCTGCTTCGGACACACCTGCGCCGACCAGGCAAGTTGCTAGATCAACTGACTTTGCATCAGCCCTGACGACTCCACGCTACGAGGGGAAGCACACTCCGGGGTCACCTCAGACCAACACGTTCCCGTCCCTGCAAACAGCATCATCCCGAGCAGAGCCGTGGAAGCCCGGCGCCCATCTGACGCGACAGCCGAGCCAGCAACGCGCCCGCCACCGACCCTGACAACCGAAACGGCTCTCCGAAGAAACCGACGGACCGTCGCAAAAGATCGAGGTTAACACGCCGTTGCCCTTTACGGGATTCCTCTTCTCGGCGGCTTTGATAGTCGAAGGCTGCGGGGATAATGCCGCTTGAGGCCTACTTACCGACGGACAAATGATGAATTCGGGGTGGCGTGATGGAGTTACTCTGTTCGGCTCAGATGCTTTTCTCCCGCGACCTGGTTGCCGTCGCAGCGGTGCGCACCTTCGTCTTGGAGACCCTGCGGGGCTGGGGGCTGGAAACTCGCGTCGATGACGTATGCGTGTCAGCCTCCGAATTAGCCTCGAATGCAGTCCTACACACGCCGCCCGGGCGAATTCCGATGCGAGTACGACTTTCGCTTTCTGGCGAGATCATCCGGCTTGAAGTGCACGACAGATGTGCCAGCCTACCTCAGCCCACAAGGGCTCGCGGCAACGATGAGTCCGGACGGGGTCTTTTGGTTGTCGACGCGCTCTCCGACGAATGGGGAGTTGACCTCGCGCTCTACTCCAACGGTAAATCCGTCTGGGCGGAGTTCAGCCTATCTGGAGGGTTCACCACAACACCAAGCGAGGCCCTGAACAGTCGAAGGCCTGGCGCATCCTCCGCCGAGCCCGATGCACCACCAACAGAATCACCCACACGCCCCTGAGCAGTGGATATCCAGGATGAAAGAGGCTCAGTGAGGTTTTCCCAGTAAGCGCTCGTCGCTCGCTGTGATCGCGATGCTGGCTACAGCTCGCTTGTGCACACTTGGTCACTGACCGGCGTGCGGGCGGCGTGTGAGAGACCGACAGCAGGCCAGTGGGGTGTCAGCGTCTCGCACACCAGGTCATGGGTCCGGCGATCCGGCTGGGGCACACGAGTGGATGTCGGTGACAGCCGATATCCCGCCTATTGTTCCGGGAATGTGACTTGTCATGTCGGGAAGAAATCGGCGCAGGAGAAAAGCGAGCTCACGTGTAGGCGGGCGAGTGTCGACTGAGGGTTCAAGTCCAGCCCACTCGGGAGTTGGTCCGGATCCGGGGCAGCCATTGACTGCTGCTGAGGGTTCAAGTCCAGCCCACTCGGGAGTTGGTCCGGATCCGGGGCAGCCATTGACTGCTGCTGAGGGTTCAAGTCCAGCCCACTCGGGAGTTGGTCCGGATCCGGGGCAGCCATTGACTGCTG
>LJCW01000222.1 GCA_001298555.1 Actinobacteria bacterium OV450 | reverse complement strand
ACCTCCCACGTCCACTCGGAACCATCTCGATGCTTCTCCGTAACCCTCCTCGGCACCCACCACAGGGAAACGATCACCCGCCAGAGCGAGGCACCCCGCACTGACTAGCCCTTGATCACCAGGCTCTGACGCCCAGCTCCCGGGCCACACCGGTCACCGTCCGCCCGGAGGAACGGACCAGCTCGACCGCGTCCTTCTTGAACTCGTGCGTGTACCGCTTGCTCGCGCTGCTCTTCTTACTCACTACCTGGACTGCTTCCTCCGGGACAGGGTCGTTCCAGTATCAACCTGTCCAGATAAGAGGGGAACTTCAGTGGTGCCCGCGCACCTTTGCCGTCGGCGTTGCGCGCATCGGACACAGCACCGCGGCATCCCGAGTGCGTGCCGTCAGGATCACCGCGTGACTGCCGGCCGCGACGACCAGCGCTGACAGTCAGGAAACGCCGTCACCAGGCATTGAGGCGCTGGACGGCGAGTTCAACCGGCCACCGTGCATTCGTGATCCGGCGCCGGTGGGACGAGACCGCCTCCGGACGTCGACCCCGTGTTCGACACGCGGCCCCGGCGTCATGCCCTGACCCAAACCGCGAATGTCTCATTATGTACAACAGTGATTTCCATAAAGACAACGGCGGGACAAGGCATGCGCGAATTCACTCGCCGGGGCGTGCTCGGACTCGGCAGCGCGGTAGTAGCAGGTGTTGTTGGCTGCCAGAGCTTCCCAGGCCATGGGGACTTGGGGAGGACGGTGCCCGGCCTGCCCGGGCCGAAGCTGATCGGCGACGGCTCCACAGCGGACACCGGCCCGCAGCCCAACCAGCCGACTTCCCCCGTCCGCCTCCAACCTGGCGAGGTGCCTCCGCAGTTCGTGGTCTTCAGTTGGGACGGCGCCGGGGAGGTCGGCAACGGGCTCTTCCCCCGTTTCCTGAAGGTGGCCAGAGATCACCGGGCGTCTATGACCTTCTTCCTTTCAGGCCTCTACCTCTTGCCGGAGACTAAGAGGCACCTATACCGCCCGCCGAAAAACCGGGTGGGCGCTTCCGATATCGGCTACCTCAGAGACGAGAACATCCGAGGCACTCTGCGATACATCCGTGAAGCCTGGCTCGACGGCCATGAGATCGCCACCCACTTCAACGGACACTTCTGCAGCGGCTCCGGTTCCGTTGCCAACTGGACCTCAGCCGACTGGCACGAGGAGATCAGACAGTCCGTGTCCTTCGTTGCCAACTGGCGTACCAACACCGGCTTCACTGGCGTCGACCCGCTGCCATTCGACTACCGAAGGGAGCTGATCGGCGGACGCACGCCCTGTCTCCTGGGCCAGGAGGCACTACTGCCGACCGCCGTGGAGCTGGGCTGGCGCTACGACGCGAGTTCGCCTGGAGGGCTCCAGACTTGGCCGGTGAAGAAAGCGGGTGTATGGGACTTCCCACTCCAAGGCTTACCCTTCCCCGGACATTCCTTCGAGGTGCTGTCGATGGACTACAACATCCTCGCAAATCAATCCAAGAACACTACCCGCGGTGTTCCAGCTAACTATCCGGCCTGGCGCACCCAGGCCATCGGAGCCTACGTCGGGGGCTTCCGACGGGCCTATGAGACAAACCGGGCGCCACTGTTCATCGGCAACCACTTCGAGGAATGGAATGGCGGTATCTATATGGACGCCGTCGAGGAGGCGATCAAGATCATGGGCAACCACAAGGATGTACGGCTCTCATCTTTCCGGCAGTTCGCCGACTGGCTGGACGCCCAGGACCCCCAAGTACTCTCAAAGCTTCGCTCCCTGGCCCCGGGCCAGTCACCGACCGGCGGCTGGAACACATATCTCAAGGCGAGCTGAACTGAGACCGCTGATCTGGGCGGTGCTGGCGCGCATCTCGTCGCGGAGCTCGACGACCGTGTTGCCGAGTGCGTCGAGGCGGCCGTTGACGGAGGTGAATCCGTCGCGGACCTCTCGGCGGGGCGCGGCCTGACCTTCGATGACCGCAGCGAAGTTCCCGCCGGTCTGCACCTGCACCATCCTGCAACCCTGCCGGGAGCGTCATGCGTCACCCCGCACGCCTGGCCAGGGCAAACGGCACTCAGGTCACCGGGACACGTCGCTGTAGCCGATGTCCGTGAACTCCACCAGCAGCCCCTGGGCGCAGCCGCCGCCCTTGAAGCAGACTTCCTGTAAGCCTTCGGCTGCGATCTGCTGCAACTGCGCCGCCGGAGCTCCGGCGTCCTGTGCGGCCAGCAGCCGGTTAGCCTGTTGGCATGTCCGAGCGTGTTGTTCCGGGCGGCGTGGGCGCTCTGGTCTCTCTGAGTGCCGCGGATGCTCTGTGGGCCGCTCTGACGGCCGGCAGCGCGGTGCCGGCCGCCTCCGCTGTATTAACCCGCCCTCCTGCCTGGGTGGGGGCGGGGTACGTCGTGCTCGGCGCTCGTGTGGTGGCGGCGGTCAGGGCGGACGACGGCCGGTGGGGCGTTGCTGAGGTCGAGGTGCGTCAGGCTGCGCTGGGGCTGAACTCGGTTGGGATGGACGGCCGTGACCTGGTCCGCATCGGTCCGTTCGGCGGCGCACCGAAGCGGGAGAGCGGCGGGGGAACGCTGCTGGGATGGCGTGGGCGCGTAGCTGAGGAACTGCGGGGAACAGCCGGCTGCGGACGGGCGGCCCGGTGTGAGGAAGGCCGGCTGTGTGATGTGGCGGGGTCGACTGGCGGCGGGTGCTCGTGGAGCAGGCGCGCGGGGCGGAGCGGACGTGGTGGCTGCCGCGGGCGGTGGTCAGGCTGCTGGACGCGGCCGGGCACGCCGAAGCGCGGTGGCTGCGAGCCGCCAAGGCTCGCCAGGCAGGCGTCACCGCCGCCGGGCACACCCACGAGCACCGGCCCGGCCGGTCCGCCGGCGTCCGGCAGGCTACGGGCGCTGGCG
>LJCW01000221.1 GCA_001298555.1 Actinobacteria bacterium OV450 | reverse complement strand
CTGTGCCCTTCGGAAAGTACTCCCGAACGCGCCATCTCCCGGATCAAGGGTTGGAGAATCCTCCGGCACGCCCGCATCAGCCCGAACAAGCTCACGTCAGTCGCAGCGGCCATCCTCACCCTCACGATCTACACGTGAAAAAGGCTCCCGGAACGGTTCAGTCTGCGTCGTCGGCAAGATAGTCAAACGCGCCAAGTCGGTCAAGGAACACCAAGGCTGCCCACTTAAACACCAAGCTCAGTTCTATGGTCTTCACTGTCGGCGCTGGGACCCGACCTTGGTCGCGGACTTGCGCAGTCGCTTGGCCAGCACCTTGTCCCGGGTCTTCAGGTGTCGTCCGGCTGCTTCCAGGACGGCCCTGGTGGCGGGGTGGTCGCAGCGCCACAGATCGTCGGCGGTCTGCTCCAGGAGCGGCATCACCTTGTCCCCTTCCTGGTCCAGGAAAGCGGAGAGAGCGTTGTCGGCGACGCCGAGCGGCCCCCACAGTTGGTCGATGAGTCCCCATAGTTGGAGTTCCGGGCCGTGTCCTTCGGGGATCTCGCCACGGCCGGCCAGCGCGATCGCTGCGCTCTGGGCGCAGCCAGGGACCTGGGAGGCTGCGGCTTTGCGTAGGACCGCGAGCGCTCTGGGTTCGTCGAGTTCTGCCAGTACTGGTGCCGCGCTCAGTCGGCGGAGGGCTGCGTCGGCTTCCAGCCCGGCGCAGGCGTCGATGAGTTGGACGGCAGCCGGGCCCTGGCTCCGGTGGTTGATCCAGCCGGTGATCTCCGCGTGGGCGGAGGCCGGGTCGTAGTCGAGCAAGGCCTCCAGCAGGGTCGGCGCGTCGGCGTCGGCCAGTTCGCCGATCAGTGGAGCTGGGACTCCCTCGGCGAGGAGGTATTCGCGCAGGCCGTGGCGTCCCAGTGGGGTGAGTCTGAGCCGGGTCCCTGGCAGTGGAGTGTCGTCGCTGCCGTCGGAGGCTCCCTTGACGCCGAGGAGGATGTGGTAGTGGGTCCGGCTCGTCTCCGGACTGGTCTCGACGTCCGCTGCCTGGTATTCGGCGAGGATCAGAGCCGCCTGGTCGAGCAGCTGCAGGAGGAGCAGTTCGATCAGCCGTGCCTCGTGTGTGGGGAGGTTTTTGCGGAGTGCTTCGACGAGGAGGGCGGTGTCGAGCCATTCGTCGTCGGGAACCTCGTACAGTGCTCGCAGTACCACTGCTGTCAGGCCGGTGCCGTCTTCGCCTTGCATGCCCAGTGTGGCCAGCAGGACCGGGGGCAGGCCGAGGGTTCCAAGGCTGTCCAGCTCGTCGAGTTCGGCTGTGAGTGCCTTGCTCCAGAGGCGGAGCATTCCCTCGTCTGTCTCTGCGGTGGAAAGGTCGGTCCGGGGCGCGCTGTGCCTGAGCGGATCTCCACCAGGTCCGTGTAGAGGGCGAGCCTCCAGGGGTTGTCCAGGCAGGGCAGGTCGCCGGAGCTGCGCAGGCGGGCCAGTCGGTTGTCGCGCTGCGTCGGCTGGAGTGCGCTCAGTTCGTCGTCCTGGGCCCACAGATCGAGTTCCTGGACCGCCGCGCGGCCCAGCGTGGGTTTGAGTACGCCGCGGGAGGTGACGGCTCGTCCGTCCTGGCACCAGTGGGCCAGGCGGAGCGCGGTGTTGATCGGCGGCACTTCGCGTGCCATGGCGGCGAGGTCCGCGCGCGGTGCCAGGGACACTGGGCGCACCGGGAGGAACTCGATGTACAGGTCCTGGTCGTCGTGGATCTCCCCGCAGGAGCAGAGGCGCCCGCCGGGGGCGGCTGCGGGCCGTTCGGGCGCTGGTTTCGCTGCTGGGGCAGCTGTGGGTGGCTGCGGGTCGAGTTCGGCGAGTTCCCGGTCCAGGGCCTCGCGGTCGAAGCCGGTGGGGTCGAAGCCCTCGTCGGGCAGAGTTTCGACCAGGTCGGTCCACGGTTCGCGGGCCGGCGCGGTGTGGTCCGCGACGGCGTCGAGTACGGCCTGTAGTCCCCAGACGCCGCCGAGGTCCTCGGCGGCGGGCATGGCGCGGCGTCCGCCGGTGCAGTGGACGCGACGCTCGCCGGTGGACGCGGGGAGGGTCTTCTCCAGAGTGATCTGGTGCCGCCAGTCGTCGCCGAAGTCGTAGGTGTACTCCAGCCGACTGCCCTCGGAGGGCAGTACTTCGGCCAGGGACGTGGACTCCTCGTCGAAGTCGTGGCGGGGATCGCGGTCCAGCGGGGAGTTGAAGTCGAGGGATTGGCGGCCGGAGCCAGGTTCGGTGAAGGCGTGCAGGTGCGAGTCGTGCCAGCCGAAGCAGGTCTGGATGATGTCGTGAAGGCGGGCGAGCGAGGTGTCGGCGGGCAGGGTGACCTGGCGCCAGATCGGTGGGTTGGTGTCCCGCAGGGTGATCTTCAGCTGGTAGGTGGGCACGGGTTCGGTCACGGCGAAGGGTTCCCTCAATGCGGAGGCGGGTTCCGGCACAGGTACGGCGGTGGGTTTGGACGTGGTGGGTGCCGGTATCATCCTCTCGCATTCCGCCGAGTGAGCGAAGCCGCTCTCGACACGTGCGGTCCGTCTGTGCGGATAACCTTGGGCTGTTGAGGGCGCGTGGGACCTGCGCCGCCCCGAACGGGTGGAGGGGTGGGTGCTGTGGCGAAGGTGTACTTGTCGGCAGAGCCGGTGGCCCGGCTGGCGGGGGTGTCCGTGACTGAGTCGGCCGCGTCCCGGTCCCTGTCGGTGGAGCCGGGTCGGGAGGGGTGGCTTGCCCGGCTGGCGGGCTTGGCTGAGGGGAAGGCGGTGTTCCTTCCGGCTGATCCGCCCCGGTCGGGGCGGGTGGGGGTCTGGGCGGCCCGTGGGGGGGGGGCGGGGCTCCGGGGGGGCGCCCGGGGGGGCGGGGTGCGGATGGGGACGGGCCAC
>LJCW01000231.1 GCA_001298555.1 Actinobacteria bacterium OV450 | reverse complement strand
TAGGCCGTTT
The DNA here is from genome assembly GCA_001298555.1 of Actinobacteria bacterium OV450. Classification (GTDB taxonomy): domain Bacteria; phylum Actinomycetota; class Actinomycetes; order Streptomycetales; family Streptomycetaceae; genus Streptomyces. The sequence continues at coordinate 77,954 of LJCW01000231.1, read as the reverse complement.
CTCTCGGATCATCGGATCGTTGGTTGATGTGTGTCGTTGACTGACGCGCAGTGGGCGCGGATCGAGCCGTTGCTGCCGGACCGGACGCCGAAGCGGGGTGGACGGTGGCGTGATCACCGGCAGGTGATCGATGCGGTCGCGTTCAAGTACCGCACTGGCACGCCGTGGATGGACCTGCCCGAGCGGTTCGGCTCCTGGAAAGGCGCCTATAGCAGGCTGCGGATGTGGGCGATCGACGGCACGTGGGACCGCGTCTTCGCCGCCCTGCTCGCCCAAGCTGATACCGAAGGCGACCTGGACTGGGTCGTCGCGGTCGACTCCACGATCGTCCGTGCCCACCAGCACGCCGCCGGGGCCCGTCAAAAGGGGCCCCGGCCGGCGAGCCGCCCGACCATGCCCTCGGACGGTCCCGCGGCGGATTGACCACGAAGATCCATCTCGCTGCCGACGGCCGCTGCCGACCGCTGGCCTTCATCGTCACACCCGGCCAGGCCGGTGACGCACCGGCGTTCACCCAGGTCATGGCCGCGATCCGGGTGGCCAGGCCCAAAGGCAGACCTCGCACCCGTCCCACGGTCGTGCTGGCCGACAAGGCCTACTCGTCCCGCGCGATCCGCGAGCACCTGCGCAACCGCAAGATCCGGGCGGTGATCCCGCAACCTGCCGACCAGATCGCCAACCGCAAACGCCTCGGCGGCAAGGGCGGCAGGCCCCCGGCCTTCGACAGGACCGCCTACAAGCAGCGGAACACCGTCGAACGGTGCATCAACAAGCTCAAGCAGTGGCGTGGCCTGGCCACCCGCTACGACAAGACGGCAACCATCTACCAGGCGGCTTTACACCTCGCTGCCATCCACATCTGGGCCGCGAGGTGATCGCTAAGAAACGGCCTAGAGCAGATCAATGATTGCTTACACAAGTGAAAGGATCATTGAATCCCCCTCTGGGAGCGGTGGCAGTCATGAGACAGGCATGCCTGTTCAGCGGCACAGGATAGGGGTTTTGGCCACGCTGCAACCAGAATCAGACGCAGGTAGTCGAAAGAATCCTTTCGTGAAACGATCGTTGGCTTCGGGAGGTCCTCGCTCATCTCTCCGCCGGCAGATTCCCCGTCGCCTGTGAAGTGGTTCCACCGGATGAGCCGTCCGTCGATGAGCCAGAAATCGTTGCCGGGCAGGGCGATGTCGCTGGCCTGCCGCCGGGGGAGCCAGCGCACCTCCTCTCCGGCGGCTACGTTGGTGAACGTCCCGTCGTACAGGAAGCGGGTGTACTCGCTGACCGGTTCCGAGACGATGCGGGCCCGCCGCACGGTGACCCCGCGGGCGACGGTGGCGGCGATGAGGTCGAGCCACGGACGCCACCATGCCGCCCGGTCGGCGGGGTCGTGGCGGTGGCCGGCACGCCAGTCCGCGAACGGGCCGGTCTCGTAGTCGACCGCGTAGGCGTCGCGGGTCTCCAGGTGGACGGCCGAGTGTTGGGCGGCACCGAGGAGGTCGAGCCAGCTAGGGATGCTCAAGGGCATCGCAGGCCTCCCTGATCATGCGCACCATGCGCGCGGGGATCCGCCCCACGGCTTCGCCCTCCGGAATGCCTGTCCCGTGCCCGGGAAGTTCGAGGGCGGCGCACTCGGCCTCCAGCTCGGGGCTGGGCTTCCACCCTTGGACTACGAGCTCCTGGTGCTCCTCGTCGACTCGCACGGTGGGGCTTTCGCCGTCGCTGCTGCTTGGGTCGATGCCGACGAAACGTAGCGCGATGGTGTCCTCCGTTGCTCAGGCTGTGCACGGATGAACACCACAGCCGTGCGCGCACGTTGAGAGGTCAAGAGTGGATCGGACATCGTTTCCGAATCGGGTGTTGCCGTGAACATTGCTGCACATTGATGGCGCCCTCGCGCGGCCTCTTGCCACCCTCGCCCGACGACGGTAGGGAGTTCGCGGAATGGAGCAGCAGGTCCAGGGGCGGCTGGCTGTCCTGACGGGGCGGGCGCTCGCCCCGTACGTCTCTCGTCCGGCGGCAGAGGATGTCGCGGTTCTCGTCGGCGACCTGATTACCTGCGGGCGGGCTCTCTACGATGGGGGATCTGCGAACGGACTGCGAGTGTGGCCGATGGCCTCAGCGAGTGGGAGTACTGCTTGGCTGCGGGTCCTCGGGGGTGTGGGGCGCACGCGGACTGGAACCACGCTCGAGGCCTGACCCGGGTGCTGCAGAAGCTGGCGCGGGCGCTGGAGCTACACCGCGGGACGAGCGTCCTGTGACGGGGCCCGGTAGGCAGAGAGCGCATGTAGCGGTCGTCGTGTGCATCCTCGCCGCGATGGAGTGTCAGACCGCTGCGGCATGCTCGCCAGCATGAACGAAGATGTCTTCTGGCAGCTCATCGACCTGACCCGGACGCCGAACACCTTGCAGCCACGCTCACCGAGCGGCTTGCCCAGTCCCCGTTGTTGCTGGTCATCGGCTTTGCCGAACAACTGTCATGGGCGCTCTACCGGCTGGACCGCAAGGAGTACGGACACGACTTGTCCGATGACGCCTTCCTCTACACCCGTGCCGCGGTCGTCGCCGTCGGCCGCACCGAGTTCGACAGCGTCCTCCAGGACCCTTCGGTCTTCACTCCTTACGCCACCGACCTCATCTGGGCCGAGCCCCTGCTCTACACCCCGGACCGGGCATACAAACGAATCACCGGGGAGGAGTGGGACCGCGACACCCGCTACACCTACGAATCCTGCTCCAACACCGGGGGCTGGGCTGATTGAACAACATGGCCTGCGGGTGGTGACGAACTCCAGCGTCGTTGATCGTCCTCACAAATTGTGTGCCAGAACGCACAACCCGTGAAAAGCCCGGGCTCCGTCGGCTGACAGCCGTGATCAGCGGGGCAGGAAGCCCCCTACGTCTGCCAGTGCTATGCCCAGGCTCAGGTGCGCGACGATCAGCAGCAGCCACTCCACGGGGGCATGCGCCACCGGCTGCGGGCTGTCAGCCGCCACTCGTACGTTGCGGAGCCGACCGCAAGGCCGAGCAGCGGAGCCCAGAGGAAGGCCCACCAGGACCAGGTGTCGGTGAGACGGAGCAGCAGGGACAGCGCGCCGACGAGCGCCGCAGTCAGGAATTCGGGGCCCTGCCGCTGGCGGTGGCCCGGGACATGGGCTGGCCGGTCGCCTACCTTCCGGGCCTGTCCATGAGGCGGATCGCCGACCTCTACCCGGGCGAGGCCAAGACCGACGTCAGAGACGCGTTCATCATCGCGGACGCCTCCCGGGCCATGCCGCACACGCTGCGGGCGATCGACGGCCAGGACGAGACGATCGCCGAGCGAACTTTCTACGAACCACAGCCGTCGGCTGCAGTCACCTGACCTGCGGGTCTGCGAGGAGCACGACTTGATCGGTCTCGACATCGAAGCCGATCACCGGATGGCCATCGTCGCCTTCCGGGTCCATCAGCACCGGCTTGCCCAGCCGTCGGCCGATCTCACGGAGGAAGCCGCAGAACACATCAAGTCGATCCTGGCCCTGCAACTCGCGCAGGTCGACGTCGAAGTCGACTTCGTCGTCGGCATGGAAACGGGAGATCGCCAACACATCAGGCGTCGGCCAGACCCGCAGGTCCCGGCACTCAGCATCCGCCGGACGGGACAGCACGGCTTCCGCCCGGGGCACCGGAAGCACCATCTCTCCCTCGGAGTACTGGCACTTCCAGCCCTTCTCCGCGACAAGATCGAGGACCGCCTGCCAGTCCTCCACCGAGGCATCTGGGACACGCACGTCCGGCAGCGACCCCATCAAGTCAGGGTCGAAGAAGCGCTTCACGTCATCCCACAGCAGGTCGGCCACCCCGCGCCCTGTTTCCCGTGACCGAAGACATAGGGGCACCCCCCAAGTCCACCATCTTGATGTAGGTGGGGTTCTGCTCCCCGCGCGGGGATGACCGCTATGTCCGACACAGCTGGAAGCACCGTCCGAAATCTCACAGGAAGTGCCGGCTGTCGAACTTCACGCGCAACGGCTCGTCTGTTGCGGTCGCGCGCCAGTCGGCGTCGTATGCCAAGTTCATGGCGTTCACTGTCTTATCTGATTGGCACCCATGTAGCCGTGTAGTCATTCTTGGTGGGAATCCTGCCCTTCAGGAAGACTTTGTGGCTGCTCTGCAGGTGAGTTCGGGGAGTTGCCCACGAGCGTCGTGGCCCCGCGGGGCGTTGATACCCGACAGGCCGTATTCCTGTGTCTGCGGAATAGCTTTCCGTCTTGACTGACGTCGACGGGGCAGCGTCGCCACATTCGGCCTGCCGGTGGTGGCTGCTCCGGCTCCGGACAACGGTGGATCGCTCGCGCCAATCGCTCCGAGCGTGGCTGACGGCAGGGCAGGGCGGGTTCCAGCCAGTGAGTCGTATCACGGGTGCCGGTTCAGAGCCGGTGGCAGGCGGGTTGGGGTCGGGGGCTCGCGCGCCGCGTTGTGTGCCGGCGAGTTCGACCCGGCGGGCCTCTTCGTCGGCTCCGCCATCCAGTCCTCACTGGTCCATCACCCCGAAGATCAAGATCATCTGCATCAGGTGATTGCGGCCGCAACTTGCTCAAATCGCCTCTCGCGGCTGGGAGGGTTAGCCCGGCTCGCGCTGGTTACAGCGGAAGATTTTCCATAGAGGTTAAATGTCGCGTTTGATGCCTGCCGAAATGGCCGTCGGCGGGAGTGCCGTGAAGTGGGTGTGGCGCGACCTCTGGGCTGCCGCTGGTGGAACCGCACGCTGGAGCCTGGAGCGGAGACGCGCCACTGCGGTCTTCGCCACCGCGAACATGTGCTCTAATCTCGCCCTATGGTCAGCGGGTATGTCGGCGTTCCTTGACCGGGAGCCGGCTGCGCCCCAGGTGTGGGTCGTTGAGACCAGACGCCGGGCGTCAGTAGTCCTGCTGAGCATGTGTGAGAACTGGGGAAGAGCGTCGTCCATCCGAATGCATCCGGCGAAGTTGCCGGGCGCCGCCGTTGACGTGTGAATTGCGTGCAACTGCTAGGACAGGTCGACGGCTTGGCGTGGGGACTGGGGAGTTCTCCGTGCCAAATGAATATGGGGGATTATGTCTGTAATAGAAGGTCGTCGGCTTCGTCATGCCGTGGCGACCGCACTCGGTATGACCATCGTGATGGGGGTGGCGTCGGCGTATGCGCCGATAGCCGCTGTGGCCGCCGCGGCGCCCGCGACGGAGAGCGAGCGTGCGCTCGCGGCGGCGAAGAAGGCCGGTACGCCGGTCGAGGTGGAAAGCGAGCGCACTGAATCGTCGACCACCTTCGCGAACCCGGACGGGAAGTCCTTCCGCCTGGACACCTCGGCCGTCCCGGTCCGGGTCAAGGCCAAGAACGGGGCTGGCTGGATCACGCCGGACGCGACGCTGGAAGTCCGCGCCGACGGATCGGTGGGGCCGAAGGCCGCTGTCGCCGGAGTCGGCTTTTCCGGTGGGGGTGGCCAGAGCAGTCTGGTCACCATCGACCACGGCGGGCGTTCCATGTCGTGGGGCTGGCAGGGCGGCGCCCTGCCCAAGCCGGTGCTCGACGGAGACAGCGCCGTCTATCCGGAGGTGATGCCGGGCGTCGACCTGCGCATGACGGCCACGCTGAAGGGCTTCCGCGAGGTTCTCGTGGTAAAGACCCCCGAGGCTGCGAAGAACCCGAAGCTCCAGCGCGTCGAGTTCGACCTGAAGGCGAAGGACGTCCAGCTCAACACCGGCAGCGACGGCGGTCTGGCCGTCGCCGATGCCAACGGAAACCGGGTATTCAAGGCGCCCCCGGCCCTGATGTGGGACTCGAAGGGCGTGCCCGCACCCCTTGCCCTGTCCCCGAAGGAGAAGGTGGCCGCTGCCAAATCCGAGGGCGGCACACTGCCCAAGGCCTCTGCCGGCGCCGAGCCGGCAGCGCACCCCGCCGACGGGCCCGCCCCCGGCTCGAAGGTCGCGCAGATGCCCGTGCATGTGGACGCCGACTCGCTGGCCGTCGTACCAGACGCAGGGCTCCTCAAGCAGAGTGACCCTGCGGCCTTCCCGCTCTACATCGACCCCTCCGTCGCCCTGGACGACGGTACGGAGCACACCGCCCTGCGCAACGACGGCACGTCCTTCTGGAACTGGGACAACGGCAACGACAACATGGGCAAGGGCATGGGCAAGTGCGGCTCCTGGAGCGGCTACTACTGCGGCCCGGGCTACGTGCAGCGCCTGTACTTCGAGTTCTCGCCGAGCAAGCTCGTCGGCAAGGAGGTCCTGAACAGTCGCTTCCGCATCACCGAGCCGTGGGCCTTCCAGTGCGATCTGCGCAACGTCTGGCTGGTCCGTATGGACGGTGAGATCAGCCCGTCCACGAACTGGTGGAACAAGCCCAATTACGCCGACCTCATGGGGGACCGGTGGCTCTCGGCCGGCCGCGGATCGTCCTGCGACCCGAACTCACCGGCGGCACCCGTCGAATTCGCTGACAATCTTCCCGACGAGCCGGATGAGAACCTCACGCCCACCGTCCGTGACTTCGCCAACGGCAAGTACAACCGGCTGAACCTGGAACTGCGGGCCGAAGACGAGTCGGACACGGCTGCGTGGAAGCGCTTCCGCAATGACGCGGTCCTGTCCGTCGACTACATCAGCAAGCCCAACACGCCCATCTACGTGGGACTGGTCGCGGGAAGCGGCGAGATCTGCACCGGCGACTCGACCAAGCCGTCGATCGTCTCGGACCCGGCCCCGGCCCTGACCGCGATCACCGAGACCGTCTGGGGCGGCGAGTCCGGCGCTTCGCTGCGCATCGCCATGCAGACCGAGAAGCAGGAGACCAACGGCAGCTGGACCCCGGTCAAAGCCAACGCGGGCGACGCCGACTTCATCGAGCAGCCGAGCTCGGGCTACGTCGGGGACAACGTCAAGGTCACCAGCGCCCCTCCCGCCACCCTCGTGGACGGCGCCCTCTACCGCTTCCGCACCTGGACCAAGTCGTTCGCGGACGGACAGGTACGCGACAGCGCACCGAGCGGTGACTGCTACTTCAAGGTGGACTCCACCGCCCCGAAGAAGCCCAAGGTCACCTTCGGCAGCCCGTACAGCGCCTGCACCAGCACTGCGTGCATGCCAGCAGGCAAGCCCGGTACCGCCGGCTCGTTTACCTTCGGCCCCGGCAGCGGGGACACCAACGCGGCCTACCAGTACAAGCTGGCCACGGACACCGCGTGGACCGAGGTCTCCGGTGCGAAGCCGACGGTCTCCATCACCCCGCCCGTGTCCGGCACCATGCGGCTGAGCGTGAAGGCCAAGGACTCCATCGGCCGCTGGGGCAGCACGAACGTCGTCGACTTCGTCGTCAGCCCGGGCCCCGGCCCCGTCGTCTCCTACGACTTCGACGAGACCTCCGGCCAGGTCATGGACGTCTCGACGACCGACCCCGCCCTCCAGCAGAACACGGACCTCTCCCCGAGCGCGCAGCGCACCGAGACAGGTCGGCGGGGATGGGTCCCGACCCCCGCTCCGCACCTCGACCGGGCGCTCCAGCTCAACGGCAAAGACGGGTACGCCAGCACAGCCTCCGGTAAGCCGGTGGTCGACACCCGAGCCTCCTTCTCAGCGGCCGGGTGGGTCCGCCTGGACAACACCGACCGCAACTACTCGCTGATGGGCGAGAGCGGCAAGTTCATGAGCGGCTTCACCCTCTCGGCTCATGCGGGCAAGCCCTGGGGCCTGTCCATGAACACCAGCGACACCGCGGACGGCGACCTCACCACTTCCTGGCTGTACGGCAAGACCAACGCCCAGCCGGGAGTGTGGACCCACGTGGCCTGCACCTACAACGCCGACACCGACATCGCGCGGCTGTACATCAACGGCCAGCTTCAGGGCGAGATGACCGTGGCCAACCCGATCGCTTCCTACGACAGGCTCAGCATTGGCACCGTCAAGTACAAGGGCGACTGGGTAAACCGCCTCGCGGGCCGGATCGACGAAGTCAAGCTCTGGCAGGAGGAGCTGAGCGAAGTCGCCATCAAGCAGGACGCTGCGCTCACCGACCCCACGACGCGCAAGCCCCTGGTGGCCCTGGCGGCATCCTGGGACCTGTCCACGGCAGGTGCCTCCTTCGCCGACACCTCCGGCAACGGCCGCCCCCTGACGCCCACCACCGGTACGACCGTCACGAACGGGGCTCTCGTTCTCAACGGCACCACCGAGGCGGCCACCGCGGCCGGACCGGTCGTCGACGACACCGGCTCGTTCACCGTGACGGCCGAGGCGAAGCTCGACAACGCCCGTCTGATCGACAAGCCGAACGGCTACAAGGCCCAGGTCATGGGGCAGCGCACCGCCACCGGTTCCTCCTGGGGCCTGTGGTTCGAGAAGACCGGCACCCGAACCGAGCCGTCCGAGCAAGATCCCAACCAGATGCTGACCTTCGCGGAAGGCACATGGCACTTCGGCCGCCTCACGGCCGACGGCACCGGAACCTCGGTAACGAGCGACAGCCTGGCCGCTCTCAACGCAGGCGTTCAGGTAACCGGCGTGTACAACGCCCAGGACGGCACGATCACCCTCTACGTCGGGGCAGTCGGTCAAGCCCAGCCCAAGGCCTACACGGCCAGCGTCGGCCGCGGCGAGCTCGCCGTCGGCAAGGGCTTCACCGACAGCGCTTGGGGCAGTTTCCTGCCCGGCGCGATCAAGGGCATGCGCCTGTGGTCCGGCGCAATGAAGGACGCCGAGCAGGTCTCGAAGACCGTCTTCGGCGCCACCGGCTGACAGCCGGAGACCCATTCCCGTTTTGCCGTGGCCGCCCCGCTGAGGGCGGCCACGGCCCTCACGTACCCCTACACCCTGAGGAGCATCCTTTTGTCCGGCCGATCCCCAGGCGGCGGAATCCGCCACCGGCTGCCCGTGGCAGCCGCCCTGACTCTCGCCCTCGTGGCGTCAGGGGCACTCACACCCGTGGCGACCGCCGCCGACCTACCCGGCGCACCGAAGCTCGCCAAGCACAAGGACGCCAAGGTCCACGCGGTCAACGCCCAGGGCGCCAAGGCGGCCCGAGAACTGGTCGCGAAGAACCAGGCCGAGAACAAGACCCAGGCTGCCCGGGCCCGCACCGAAGCCAAGGCCACCTGGCCCAAGGCCGCCACGCTCGTCCAGGACCCCTCCGCCGCCCGGGCCCGGACCCGCCCCCTGGTCGACGTACGGTCCACCGCACACCCCAAGAGCGCCCTGCTGCTTCCGGCCGCCTCCGTCGGCCCGGTCGCGGCGCCGGACGCAGGACCGGGCGGGAAGTCCACCGTCAAGGTGCTCGACCAGAAGTCCGCGGAACGGGCCGGGATCACCGGCGTGCTGTTCTCGGCCACGTCCGAATCGGGCGGTCCGGCGCAGGTCAGCATCGATTACGGTTCCTTCGCCTCGGCCGTCGGTGGCGGCTGGTCGAACCGTCTCGGTTTGGTCAGTCTGCCGGCCTGTGCGCTGACCAGCCCCGAGAAGGCCGAGTGTCGCAAGACCACCCCGCTGCCTTCGGCCAACAGCCTCATGAACCACACCGTGACTGCCGACGTCGCCTCGCTCCCCGCCGGACCGGCGGACACGGGCAAGGCGAAGGCGAAGGGGACCAAGACCAAGGCCCCAGCCGCCCAGGCGCCGGCGGTCTTCGCGGTGATGGCCTCGGACACCGGCTCGGCCAAGGGCGGCGGCGACCTCAAGGCGACCCCGCTCTCCGCCTCCTCCAGCTGGGAGTCCGGCAACTCCAGCGGTGCCTTCACCTGGTCCTACCCGGTGCCCCTGCCACCTCCCGCCGCCGGCCCCGCACCCTCGCTCTCCTTCACGTACAACACCGCCAGCATCGACGGCCGGACCGCCAACTCGAACAACCAGGGCTCCCAGGTCGGCGAGGGCTTCGACCTGACCTCCTCGTTCATCGAACGCAGATACGGGTCCTGCAACGACGACGGGCAGAAGGACAAGTACGACCTCTGCTGGAAGTACGAGAACGCCTCGCTCGTCCTCAACGGCAAGTCCAGCGAACTCGTCAAGGACGACACGAGCGGCAAATGGCGCCTGAAGAACGACGACGCCTCCCAGGTCACCTGGGGCACCGGCGCCGACAACGGTGACGCCGACGGCGAGTACTGGAAGGTGGTCACCGGTGACGGCACCACCTACACCTTCGGCCTGAACAAGCTCCCCGGCGCCGACGCCCAGCGCACCAACTCGACCTGGACCACCCCCGTCTTCGGGGATGACGCCGGCGAGCCCGGCTACACCAAGGGCTCCGCCTTCGCCGACCGGTACGAGACCCAGGCCTGGCGCTGGAACCTGGACCTGATCCAGGACCTCCACGGCAACGCCGTCAGCTACTGGTACGCACCCGAGACCAACTACTACGCCAAGGCCGGGGACAAGACCAAGCTCCTGCCCTACACTCGCGGCGGCACCCTTTCCGAGATCCGCTACGGCCAGCGCGCCGACACGCTCTTCACCGCGAACGCCTCCCACAAGGTCACCTTCGACTACAAGGAGCGCTGCTTCGCGGCGAACTGCGACAACCTGACCAAGGCCACCTCCACCAACTGGCCCGACGTCCCCTTCGACGCCGTCTGCTCGGCGACGGAGGCCGACTGCCGCGCCACATCACCGAACTTCTTCACCCGCAAGCGCATGACCGCGGTCAAGACGTTCGCCTGGTCCACCGCCCTGGAGCCCGACAACTACGCTCCCGTCGACACGCTCGACCTCACCCAGGAGTACCTGGACGCCGGCGACCTCGGTGACACCAGCGACCAGTCCCTGGTCCTGAAGTCCATCAGGCGCATCGGCAACAACGGAGGGACGGTCGAGGTCCCGCCGATTGACTTCACGTACCACATGCGTCCGAACCGGGTCGACGCCGACGGCGACAACATCGTGCCGTTGACCCGTCCGCGCATCAACACCATCACTTCCGAGACGGGTGCCATCACCACCGTCACGCTCTCCGACCCGCAGTGCGTGCGCGGCACCAAGATGCCGGCCGCCGAGGACGACAACGCGCTGTCCTGCTACCCGGTGTACTGGGCGATCAACGGCGGTGATCCGGCGCTCGACTGGTTCCACAAGTACAACGTCACCGCCGTCACCGTCGCCGACCCGGCCGGCCAGAACGAGCTCGTCGAGTACTCGTACGAGTACGAGAACCCGGGCTGGCACTACAGCGAGGATCCGCTGACCCCCGAGAAGCAGCGGACCTGGTCCGAGTGGCGGGGCTACGGCAAGGTCACGAGCAACACCGGTGCCTCCGGCAAGACCCGGTCCAAGACCGTCAGCGTCTTCATGCAGGGCATGAACGGGGACAAGCGCAAGGGCACGAGCACCACCCGAACCGCAACGGTCGCGGCGGTGCCGCTGACCGGACTGACGATCCCCTCCATCAACGACGACGGTCCGTACAGCGGCTTCCAGCGCCAGCAGATCACTTACGACGGCGCCACTGCGCTCTCCGCCTCCGTCACCGACCCGTGGAGCAAGGAGACCGCGAGCCAGCAGAAGTCGTACGCCAATACCAAGGCCTACTACATCCGCCCGGCGACCAGCTACAGCCACACCTTCCTCACCGTCCCGGGTACCTGGCGCACCACCCGCAGCGACAGCACCTACGACGACTACGGCATGCAGACGCAGACCTCGTCGGAGGGCGACACCGCCAAAACCGGTGACGAGACCTGCACGCGCACCTGGTACGCCCGCAACGACGGGATCGGTCTCACCAGCCTGACCTCGCGCACCCGCACCGTCGGAGCGCTCTGCTCCGTCACCGACGACAAGCTGTCCCTGCCCACCACCTCGGCGGCCCGCGGCGACGTGCTCGCCGACACGGCCACCGTGTACGACGACACCAACGCCACCGCCTGGAGCGCGAACCAGACCCCGACCCTGGGCCTGTCCACCTGGACGGGCCGCGCCCAGTCCTACCCGGCGGCCAACGGCACGGCTGACCGCGACCCGGCGGGCAGCGCAGGCTGGCAGACCGTAGGCAAGATCACCTACGACACGGCGACAGCCAAGCTCGGCCGGCCGCTGGCCGCCACCGACGCGGCCGGCAACACGACGACGACCAGCTACACGCCGGCCGCAGCCGGCCCGCTGCAGGTCACCGTGACGACCGCACCGAAGCTCTCCTCCAACGGCCAGCAGCACAAGTCGTACGCGTACATGGACCTGCGCGGCTCCGTCGTGCGCTCCATCGACGCCAGCATGGCCTCGACCTACAACACCTTCGACGCACTCGGGCGCGCCACGGCCACCTGGCTCCCCAACCGGGCCCAGTCCCAGTCCCCGAACGTCAAGTACGACTACCTCCTCGCCCGCGGCAAGCAGCCGTGGACCTCGATGAGCACCCTCGCAGCAGACGGCACCTACAAGACGGTCTACACGATCGCCGACGCCCTGCTGCGCCCGCTCCAGACCCAGAGCCCGTCGCCGAACGGCGGCCGGATCCTGACCGACACGCGCTACGACTCGCGCGGCATGGCCTACGAGGCGTACGCGGACATCTGGGACAAGGACAAGGCGCCCGAGGGCACCTACGCCCGAGCTGAGTTCGGCAGCACCCCGCTGCAGACCCAGACCGTCTTCGACGGCCTCGGCCGCCCAGTCACCGCCACGCTCCTCGTCTACGGCACGCAGAAGCAGTCGACGACCATCAGCTACACCGGTGACTCGGTCGCGACGACGGCGGTCACGGGCGGCACGGCGAGCCGTACGATCACCGACGCCCTCGGCAGGACGACGGAGACCCGCACCTACAGCGGCACCACGCCGAACGACCCCTCGTACGGGGGCACCGCGCCGGGCACGTCGTTCACGAAGGTGAGCCAGACGTACACGAAGGACGGCAAGAAGGCCACCGCGACCGGCCCGGACAAGGCGAAGTGGACCTACGGCTACGACCTCTTCGGGCGTGCCGTGAGCACCACGGATCCCGACAGCGGCAAGAGCACCACCACCTACACGGCCCTGGACCAGATCGCGACCACCAAGGACGCACGCAACACGGTCCTGGAATACGGCTACGACGAACTGGGCCGCAAGACCGGCCTGTGGCAGTCCCCGAAGTCCGACGCGAACAAGCTCGCGGCATGGACGTACGACAGCGTCCGCAAGGGCGCCGTGACCGACGCCATCCGCTACGAGGGCGGCCTCGGCGGCAAGACGTACACGAAGTCCGTCACCGCCTACGACACCCTGGGCCGTCCGGCGACCACCCGTCTCACCCTCCCGTCCGACGACCCGCTCGTCACCTCGGGTGCCATTGCGGCCACCACCGACGAGACGGCGAGCTACCGGCTCGACGGCACCCCGAACACCATGGGCGCGCCGGCCGCAGGCGGGCTGCCGTCCGAGATCGTGCAGGTGGACTACACCGACTTCGGCCTCCCCAAGGCACTGTCGGGCACCTCGGACTACGTCCAGGGCGTGTCCTACTCCCCGCTCGGGGATGTCGAGCAGTTCACCCTGGCTCCCTCCGCGGCGGCGGGCGTCCGCAAGACGTTCATCGGCAACACCTACGAGGAGGGCACCCGGCGCCTGCTCCGGTCCACGGTCAACGACCAGACCCACGCCGGCATGCTCCAGGACCTGACCTACAAGTACGACGACGCGGGCAACGTCCTGTCGATCTTCGACGCGGCCCCGCAGAGCGGTTTCACCCAAGCCGACAACCAGTGCTTCTCCTACGACGGCCAGCGCCGCGTGACCGAAGCCTGGACCCCGAAGACCGCTGACTGCTCGAAGGCCGGACGGACCGTCGCCAACCTGGGCGGCGCGGCCCCGTACTGGAACAGCTACACCTACACCGCATCGGGTCAGCGGGCCACGGAGAAGACCAACACCGGCACCCCGCGGACCCGCACCTACTGCTACGACTCGGCCCGCCCGCACGCCGTGGCGGCCACCACCACCGGCGGATCCTGCACCGGAGTCGCCCCGCAGTACACCTACGACGCGACCGGTAACACCACCCAGCGCGTCGAAACCCCGGCCAGCGCCACCACCCAGACATTGACCTGGGGGCCGGAGGGCAAGCTCACCAAGCTCACCGAGGCCGCTGCCGCCACACCGATCTCCACCGACTACGTCTACGACGCGGACGGCCAGCTCCTCATCCGCCGCGACCAAGCCGGCGAAACGATCCTCTACGCCGGCTCCACCGAGGTGCACCTCAAGAACGCCAAGAAGTGGGGAACCCGCTCCTACGCGCTCGCCGGCACCAAGGTCGCGGAAATGACCAACGAATCGGGCACCCCGCGGCTCTCCTACGTGGCCGGAGATGCCCACGGCACTTCCTCGCTCGCGGTATCCGCCGACGACACCCAGACGGTGTCCAAGCGGTACACCACCCCGTTCGGCGCCGCCCGCGGCCCGGCACCCGCGAGCTGGCCGGACGACAAGCGGTTCCTGGGCAAGCCGGAGGACACCAACACCAACCTCACCCACATCGGCGCCCGCGAATACGACAGCAGCCTCGGTCAGTTCATCAGTGTCGACCCGATCCTGAGCCTCGACCAACCGCAGTCACTCAACGGCTACGCCTACGCCAACAACAACCCGCTGACCTTCTCGGACCCGACAGGCCTGCGCCCCGACGGAGTGTGCGGCGGCAACTCGACCAGGTGCGTCGACGACAACGAACGCAGCGGTGCGACGGTCGACCACCACGAGTCCTGGCAGTACGCGGGGCGCGGGGAGTGGAACTGGTCGTCGTGGATCGTCGACAAGCGCGAGAAGAAGCGCAGGTTCGAAAACTTCAACCGCGTCACGTGGACCTACCTCAAGCCTCGCCAGCTGAAGCGGAGCTTGGCCACTCTTGCCGGGGCAGTGCGCAACTCTGTCTCCAACCTTGACTCGATCAGTCCACTGGGCCCCCTGAACTTCAACACAAGGGCCTACGACTGGCTGGTGGGGGCAGCCGGGGTCGACACGAAGGGTGAGGAGTACGAGGACGGCGAAGGCGTTGCCATGATGTTCAGCCTCATCTTCGGCGGCGCCGCTGCCGAGGGCAGGGTGGTGTCCAAGGCTCGCTGCCATTCCTTCCCGCCGGGGACCGAAGCCCTCATGGCGGACGGATCCAGCAAGAACATCGAAGACATCAAGGCCGGGGATTCCGTTCTCGCAACAGACCCTGAAACCGGCGAGAACTACAAGAAGACCGTCCTTGAAACCATTCAGACCGAAGACGACAAAGACTTCACCGACATCACCGTGGCCACCCCTGATGGCCCGAGCCTCATCGTCGCCACGGACACCCACCCCTTCTGGGTCCCCGAACTCAAGGAATGGGTCGAGGCCGGCAAGCTTCAGGAAGGTTCCTGGCTCCACACCAGCGCCGGCGTGAAGGTGCAGATCACTGCACTCAAGCGCTACACCAAACGCCAGCGCACGCACGACCTCTCCATCGACGACGTCCACACGTACTATGTGCTGGCGGGAGCCACGCCGGTACTGGTTCACAACTGCGGGGGCGAAGCAGAATCCGTCTCGCCCGCGTTTGAGGGCGACCCGTACCACCCGGACGAGGTAGCTAAGCGGAGCAAAGAGGCAGAGGCTGCTTGGAAGGCGATTCCGAGGGAAGTTCACAACACGGTGAACGGAATTGAAAGCGGGCGGGTCACCCAGCGGATCAACAGCAAGGGGCCCGACTGGTTCAACGCGAACGGGAATACCAACAGCCCGTGGCACAATGCGACCATCTTCACCGGTGTGGGCTCAGCTACAACTCTGACCCGCGTGCTTGTGCGAAGCGACGGGGTCGTCGGGTACGTGCTCGGCCATAATTACAACAACGTGGTCGAATACGGCTACGCCAATCTTCTCAGCAGGTATGTACCGAAACCGCAGTGATCCCGAGATGGATGATATGGAACTGAAGGAATCTCTTGCCGCAGCGGGTCTCCTGCTGCTGGAGGAATGCGGCGACCTGGGTGGGCTCGTCCCCCCCCTTGTCACTGGTCAGGCGCCTAGCTGTCCCCCCCAGGACGGTCGGACCGAATCCCTGGTGGACGTCGGAGATCCACTGCTACTCGAGAAGGCGAACGCAGAGTGGTATCGGCTGTCGGTCGGAGCAGGCCTTTTCACTAAGGCCGACCGCCGGTTTCTGGTCGCGCTCACCCCTGAGGAGGACGGTCCTGCACAGTGGATCTGCGTGGAATTGCAGGACTCGTGGGACATTATGGGGAGAGGTGCTTCAGGGCTGCTCGGCAGCGGGTACTGTCGCCCCGAATTCCGCATGCTCTCGCTTGACGGGTCAGTGCTTTCCTGCGGGACCACCTGGGAGTCCGCGATCAGTGCGTTTGTGGTGAAAGCGCCACACCGTTCGCAGGTCCTTCGTAAGTTCGCCGAATGGGTGGCGACAGGCGAGATCGGGCATCCGACGGAGAGCGCTGCGGCGCGTCGCTGGCTCGACAGCCATTAGTCTCGAGGTTTGGTGTTGGTTGTCGTGAAATAATTCGACTCCATGCCAAAACACCGAATAAACGGACAGAAGCCCACCGGAATGTCACTCCGGTGGGCTTCTGGCCATCGTGACGGCGGTAGTTGACGGCAACGTGGGCGGACGTATGCCGCACAGAGTGGCGGGAGTCGTTGCCAGGCTGCCCAGAGGTGCTGGCGTGATGGATCGCGCTGCTCAGAGTTTCTTTACTTGATCAAGGCGGCCCGCTGGCGCGGGCCGCGCGCTCCGGCCCTGGGGGCCGCCGCCCGCTCCTGTCCCCGCCCCGCTGGCGACGGCCCCGCTGGTCCGGGCGCGCAACAGCCGTGCAGCGAAGCTTTCTGGGGCTCTGCCCCAAACCCTGGCCCTCTCTGAGGGGCAGTAAACGGTGAAATATGAATATCTCGACCGCGCCCAATCCCGCGCACCGTGTGGCCCACTTGCCGCAGAGCCCCGGCCTCACGGTACGTGGGAGGACGCACTGGCACTCAAGATCGCACGGGCCGTGCGGCGCGGATCACGTCTGCCGACCCCGATCGTCACCGACACCGAGACCGAGAACGCGGATCGCTACGGCGCCACTGCGGCCCAGTGGCCTAACCACCCGGCCCTGACCGGTGATGCGGCGGACAACATTGCGGGCGTCAAGGACGTTCAGCCAAGGCGGAGTTTGTCCTGCTGGCCGGTCGAAGAAGTTCCTTGTTGCCGAGATTGGCTCCGCGGTGACGACGACGCGGCGCGAGCCGCCTACCTACCCGCTGGCCTGGAAGAAGTCCGTACTGCCATCGATGGCGGAATGCATATCACGGGCGTCCACTTCTGGACCGGTGTGGACAACTATGAATGGCTTGAAGGATCCGGTGTTCCATTCGGCCTCTTCGACCGGAACCGTGTACCGCGGAAGAGCGCCCACGTCGTCCAGTCCTTCATGCGCAGCTAACGCCTGTAGAAAACGTGCGCCCCAACGCTGCCCAATCGTCCGCAGGTCCACGGCCCAGCGGGCCGAATCGCTTCGCCCGTGTCGTACGGCGCTGCACCCGAGACCCTGCAGCTCAGCGGCCCGCTGGTACGGTACGGGGCGCGGCCACTACAGAGCGTTTGGGCGGAGCTCACGGACGCACCGAACCGAGTTTGACGTCATGGTCTCGGCACGGCCCGCTCCTTGCCTCCAGGTGGCTGGCGCCCCGGCCGATACCAATCCCTCATCATTGCTGGAGTTCCTGTATGTCGTCTCACCGCACCGGCCTCGTACTGGATTTCGGCGGGGTGCTCACCACGCCGCTTCTGCCTGCGGTGCTCGCGTTCGAACAGCGGGAAGGGCTGGCGCAGGGCGCCTGCATCAACGCGCTGCACATGGACGCGGATGGCGTCCGGCTCACCCACGAACTGGAGTGCGGTCAGATCACGCAGGCCGAGTGGAACGCCGCCGCCGCCCCCAAGCTCGGTGTCTCTCCGGACAACCTGATGGGGCGGATATTTGCCGACCTGCGGCCTGAGCGGGCCATGGTCGCCGCGGCCGCTGCCGCCAAGCGGGGCGGCATCAAGGTCGGCATCCTGTCGAACAGCGTGGGCCTCGCTCCCTGGAATCTGTACGACGGGTACGACCTCGACGCCCTCTACCACGGTGTAGTCATCTCCGAGCTCGTCGGGATGCGCAAGCCCGAACCGGGCATCTTCGAGGCCATGCTGAAGCTCCTGGGGCTGGCCGCCGAGGAATGCGTCTTCGTCGATGACACTGAGGAGTACGTTCAGGCGGCAGAGGCGCTCGGTTTCGCGGGAGTGCACGCAACGCAGCCCGAGCAGACGATATTCCGCCTTGAGGCCCTTCTGGGCGTATCCCTGACCGACTCCCACTGACCTGACCGACTCCGCAAATCCGGCTCCGGGTAGCCCGCTTGCACGATCGGAGGCGAGCGGGTACACGGGAGTGGCCAGCGCAGCCACCGAAGCACAGCGATGGGAACCCTGGGGAAGAGCGCGGATCGATCCCAGAAATCGAAGGGCCGCGAAGAACTCACGAGCCGCAGGGCCCATCTCCCTGTCGTCGAGAAAGACCTCAGCGTCGACCTGGAGAGCGGGGCCAGCGCCGCCCGCACCGTCGGCGAGACATGGCGATGACCCTGCGCGCAAGCCTGCGACGATGTCCGCGGTGACGGTCACCCCGGCGTGCTGACTGACGGCCGACGCGATGTCGCCCTCGGGCGGGAGAACTTCGCCGGGGTGTCCGTGCTTGAGCAGATAGTTGATCTTCTCCCCGATCGTGCGGGGGGAGCTCTCACCGTCGGCCGAACCGGTGGATGCGGACGCGGTCTGAACGCCGAAGGAACGGTCCTGCGCAGCCAGCAGCTGCTTGGTCACTCGGTATGCGTGCGCGAGCGGATCCACATAGGCGGGCTTCAGCCGACGTCGGCCATGCTCGGCGTTGCTCAGGGGCCTACGGCTGGTGTCGAGGACCGGTAGGACAGCGGCGACGGGTCGGCAGCGTCGCAGATGCCCGGGCCTTGCCATAGGGTGATCATTTGACTCCGAAGAAGGTGAGGCGGTTGGTGAAGCCCACGTCCATACAGCGGCTTTGCGTGTTAATCGCGGTCTTGGCGACGGCGGCCGCAGGCTGCACTCAGTCGCCGGCGCCATCGCAGGACCGCCCGGATGGCGCTGCCCCGGCTTCCACTGGCACACCCGGCAAGCCCCCTCGCGCCGCGCACTATCCGGCGGGGCGTTTCGATGTCGGTGCGGGGGTGCCGATGCCGAAGGAAGCGGGGTCGGGCCGGCTGAGATGGCCGGGGGGAGGAACGCCGGTGGCTCTCCACAAGGAGACGGCGTATGTGGCCCTGCCCGATCGTGTCCTGGCGGTCGACACGGCCAGCGGTGCGGTCACGACCGCTGCGACATCTGAGGCCGAGCCGCTGGTCAAACTGACCCCGAACCTTGAGAACAACCTCCCGGCTCCGTTCGTCACCGAAGCTGTTTCACCGTTGGTCCTCACCACGTTCTTCGTTCACCAGCCAGGTGCCGGAACGCAGGCCCCGCGTGTCTTCATGGAGTTCACGGCGATTCCCACGGCCAAGGGTGCTGCCCCGTGGCGGCTGCCGCTGGAACTTCCGCAGTGGGCGAAGGAAAGCCAGTCCCCGGTCACCGCCACGGTCGTCGGGGCGTCCGGCAAGGTCGCCGTCCTCACGCTCTCCACCACCCGGTCGATGTCTTCATCCGGTGCCACCACGTATGCCGTCGATCTCGACAGCCATCGGGTGCTGTGGACCAAAGACCTGTTCCGGGCGGCGTCGGTCACGGGCGGCATCGTGACAGGCGAGGAGCGGGACAAGAACGACAGCGACTACTCGGCTGCAGCCGGATACGACCTGGCCACCGCCACCGAGAAGTGGCGCGCCGAGGACCGCACCAACCTCGACGTGATGCCGGCCGGACCCCACCTCATCCTGGCCACGGCAGTGGACAAGTCCGACTTCCGGATCCACTACCGCCAGCTCCTCGACCCCGCCACCGGCCAGGTGAAGCGGGATCTGCCGGATGACCTCCCCGGCAGCGACTGCGCGCACGACGGCACAAGCACCCTCGTGTGCGCCGGTCATGGTCCCGAGTTCTACATCTGGGCCGTCGACGACACCAGCGCTGCACTCCGCTGGCAGCTGCCGGACAAGAACGCCGGCCGAATCGCACCCCAGGTGACCGCAGTGTGGCACGGGCTGATCTACGCGAAGGCCAACGACGGCCCCCTCACCTTGGACGCACGAACCGGCGCCGACCTACCGACACGACCCGGCATCGCCCCCTACCTGGTCAACGAGTACACCGGACTGGCCCTCTCCGACGACCGCGCCTTGACGGCCTACCCGACCAACGGATAACCAGAGCCCAGTGCGGGCGCCGGGTGAAGCCCTTGCCAGGGCGCCAAAAGCCTTGCTTCTCCGTGCGCCGCTGCGCAGCAAGGTGATTTGCCGCGGCGCTGTTCGGGGCTGGAGCAGCCCGGGCGCGGGACAGAGGGAAGCCGATTGCGCCGGGTTGTCGGTGGCGTCCTGGATCATGTCCGGGTGACTCATCGAACGCAGGACATCAATCCCGTCGGACCCGACACCGGGATTGCCTGGCTCGCGGCGCCCCGCTGGATTCCTTTCGGGGGATACAACGTGGTGATGGCCCGGGGGCTGACCCCGGACGAGCTGGTGGAGCGGCTCGCGGCGACGGCCTTTTGGGGGGTGCCCGCCGTTGTCCACCGGGCATCTGGCAGGCACACGGCCGAGGAGGTCGGAAACCCTGACCTCTTCGATGTCGACTCAGACGTGCAACTGCGCTACGGCGAGTACGCAGGCCTGTCGTTTGCGGTCATGTACGGCGCGTGGTGGGGCGAGTTCAACGGGCTGGGACGGGTCTCGGAGGGCGGCGCGCACGTCTTCCAGGTGATGTTCGAAGAGGACAATGGCAAGCCGGTGCCGCCGTTCTTCGAGTACCTCCGCGATGGGCATCTCGCCTGCTCGTTCAATCTGCATCTGGACGGGTCGTGGGGATATGACGGAATCGACGGGGACCCGACGGTGGCCGCGGAAGTGACAGCGGCCATGGCAGGGGCAGGACTGCCCATTGCCGGCCGGGAAGGCTACACAGGCGATGAAGACGAAGAGCAGATGCGGTGCACACTGCTGGGGATCCTGAGCCGCCTTTTCGATCTTTCCTTGCCCCGAGAGCAGATCCTTCGGGGTTCCCTCGCCACAGCCACGCTGGCGACCTGGCGACCTGACGCCATGGCCTACGGAGCCCGGCCCTTGACCAGCCCGAGGTTGAGGCGTCCTGTACCTCGTCACCGCCCTGCGCACGGTGGTCGTGACGGCCGGGGAGCTTGCCGGGGTGCGGGGCCGTTGCAGGAGTTCGCGTCTGAGGTGTTCGCGCCGCTGGTTCGGCGGGACCAGCGTGAGAAGGGCGCCTTGGATCTGCGGGGACTGCTGCTGGAGGGCTGGCGGAAGACGATGCAGCCGATGCCGAACGGCTCGGTGTCGCTCACCAGCAGCTGCAGCAGTTCAGGACGTCCTAGACCTGGCCGGTCGAGGACGTCCGGGCCCGGCTGGCATGGCGGGCCGTGCGGGTGGTGCCTCCGCAGGTGTGGGTGGTACACGACACTGGCTTCCCCAAGGCGGCAGGATTCAACCGGTGTGGCCCGGCAGTAGTCGGGCACTCTTGGCAAGGTCGGCAACTGCCAGATCAGCGCCGGTGTCCATGCCGTCTCCGACACCGCCGTGGCCCGAACGCCGTAGCCACGACTGTGTGCACCCGGCCGTGTGGGTGGATGAGACAGGTCGTCATGAGGGTGCGGTCGTCGTGGTTTGGCCCGATGACTGTGAGGCGCCTCCCGTGGGGGCTTTGAGCGGGAGTATCGTTTGGTGGGACAGTGACGGCACGGCCTCCGAACGCGTATGGCGCGGAACGGCGCGTGCGGGTGCGGCTGGCACGCGGACGCACCACGCACCCGGCGGTGTGGGGCGACGTCACGGCGACTGTGGGCGAGGAAGCCAGGACCGGTCCGTTCGCGGACTGGGAATACCACGTCACCACCATCGAGGGCCTGATCCCCGGCGACGTCGAGCAGATGCTCACCGCCCCCAGGACCGGATCACCGAACTGTCCAGACGAGCCAGGTGACCGCACTGCGCGCCGTCGCCCGACTCCAGGACACCACCTCGGCGCTCGCCCTTGGCACGGTCCGTACAGCCCGGCAAGCGATGGTCTCCTGGGAGACGATCGGCACCGCGCTGGGCTGCACTCGCCAGTCAGCCCCCGGCCCGGGGGAGTGGGCGGGGGCTGAACCGTGGAAGGGACGTTCGTTCGCGCTCAGTGGCGGAAGGCGTCCTTGGTCTTCTCCTTGGCCCGGCGTGCATCGCCCTTGGCCTGGTCGGCATGGCCTTCGGCGGTCATCCGCTCGCTGCCGGTCATGCGCCCGAGGGCTTCCTTCGTCTTGCCCTTGGCCTGCTCGGCAGTGGCCTTGGTCTTTTCGGTGCCCGACATGGGGACCTCCTCGTGCAGTACCGGATCGGTCGTGACCGCTCTCCTGCTCACATAGCCCGCCGGTAAACGGGGGAGGTTCTTGAATCCGCTCACCCGCTCACCCGCTCACCCGCTCACCCGCTCACCCGCTCACTCGCTTGCCCGTCCGGCCGTCGGGAGTGGGCTGTCGCGCGTCGTGTCGCATGCGGTCGCGGTACTGCCACCGTTCAATGGGGCGGCCAGGTCTGACCCGCTCACCGGTCATTGCCTCTCCGGGGTGGTGACGCGTTGGGAGGCCGCTGCGCGAATCATGCGATCCGCCTCCACATGGCGATCATGCCCGGGGGCCCGGGGGCCCGGAGGGCACGGCAAGGGCTGCCCCATGGCACGGTCTGGCGGGCCGTGTCGTCTGGCCGCCGTTTGTACGGCAGTGCCGACCGCTGTTGCTGCCCGGGTCGAGATGGTCAGGTGTGGAGGTGGTTGTCGGTGCCGTCGTGGTGGCCGGCGTCGGTGTCGTCGAACCGGTAGTCGTCGGCGGGGAGGTAGCGGAAGGCGTGGGTCTGGTTGGTGGAGAGGGGGACGCTGACGGTGCGCATGCTGTCGCCGGGTTGGAGTCTCCGACGACGCTCACGATTCCGGGCGGGGTGTCCTCGGGCAGGATCAACGTCATCAGTGTGCGGCTTTTGAGCTGCTTGCGTTCGAGCAAGGGAGGGGCTCCAGCCGGGGAGAAGGGGCGGTAGATCGCCCGGATCTTCCTGCCGGAGCGGTGGTCGGCGGCTGGTACACGCCCGCAGGGCTTGTGGGTCTCACCCGGCTCCGGTCGGACCTCGGCCATCACCGCCCGGTGTCGCACCGGCTGCCGCGTCCTCGACCTTCCTACGGTGACCCCCGGGGCCAGCGAGAAGAGACGCCACGCGTGCGCGGCGACGGTGACGGCGACACCGGCAGCGAGGGCGAGGGCAGCGAGGGCGTTGAGGTCGAGGTGCGCGGCCCCACGGCGGATCGGGATCGTATGGAAGTTCCGCACCGGTGGCGTCGCCTGGCGGGACGTGCCCGATCGATATGGGTCGTGGACGACGCTGCATACCCGTTTCCGCAGGTGGGCGGCCGACGGTGCACTCGACCGGATGCCGCGGGCAGCGTAGGCGCAAGCCGACGCCGCGGACGACATCGAGTGGCTGGTGTCGGTCGACTCGGCCTCGTCCGAGCTCATCAGCACGCGGCCGGGGCCCGGATAGGGGCTCCGAACCCCGGCATTCGGACGGTCCCGCGGCGGGCTGACCAGCAAGATCCACCTGGCTTGTGACGGGGCTGGCCGCCCGCTCGCCTTCGCGCTGACGGGCGGCAACTCCTGATTCCGGTTCAGCCGGGCGTGGAGACCTTCAGGAGGGCGGCGAGCGCGGCGGGGAGCTGCTGTGCCTGGCCGCTCGCCGCGCGCCAGGCGACGAAGCCGTCCGGGCGGACCAGTAGCGCGCCGCCCGGCGGGAGTTGCGGCAGGTCAACCCTATGGGCGGCCAGGCCCAGGGGCGCGGCGGCGGCGACCCAGTCGGCGCCTGCCCTGCCCTCAGCGGTGAAGAGGGTGAACCGGGAGGCGACCAGGTCGAGCGTCGAGACGCCGTCGGCGACCCAGGCGTGCGGCATACGGGAGCCGGCGGAGCCGTCCAGGGAGAGTGCGACGTCCTCGGCGGACGGCAGTTCGGGGCGCGCCTCGATGACCGCGGCCGAGTCGTAGCGGTAGCCGAGGTGGACGACGGGGGCGTTGACCGCGCCCGCCTTCGCACGGGCCTCGGCTCCTTGCGGACCCCGGTCCCAGTGCAGGCGAGGATCGGCCAGCCGCAACACCGACTGCTCCATGGCGAGTTGGGCAACCGGGCGGCGTTCGGCATCGTAGCTGTCGAGCAGCGCGGGGCCGGCCTGGCCGCGCAGGACCAAGGCCAGCTTCCAGGCCAGGTTGTGGGCGTCGGCGATGCCGGTGTTCATGCCGAAGGCGCCCAGCGGCGGGATGGCGTGGGCGGCGTCGCCGACCAGGAAGACCCGTCCGTCTGCGAAGCTGTCGGCCACCTGGGCGCGCACCCGCCAGGGCAGCGAGCTCAGGACCTCGACGTCCAGGTCCGGGGCGCCCAGGGCGGTCCGGATGAAGTCGGGGGTCGGCCGGTGGTCCGGGCCGGTGTGCAGCACCCACTCCTTCGCGCCGTCGATGGTCACGAGCATGCCGGGGGCCTGCGGGTGGGTGATCTGGCAGGCGACGAAGCCGTGCGGGCCGGTCAGTTCCCGCAGGTCCGCCCGGAACAGCGTGTTCGTCATCACCTCGCCCAGGTTGCCCGGGCCCGAGGTGGCGATGCCGCGCGCCGAGCGCACCTGGCTGTGGACGCCGTCGGCGGCTACGAGGTAGCGGGCGCGGATCGTCCTGCCGTCGCCCAGGTGGGCGGTGAGCCCCTGGGCGTCCTGGTCGAAGGAGCGCAGTTCGACCCCGTATTCCACCCGCGCGCCGCGTTGGCGGGCCGCCGGCAGCAGGACCGCGTCCAGGCGGTTCTGCGGGCACGTGCCACGCAGCGCGGCGGGCGTGTAGAGCGGCTGCTCGGCCGGGCCGACGCCGGCGGGCTGGACGGGACGAGCGGGCAGCGCGGCGGCCGCCAGCGTTTCTGCGCTGATCTTGCCCAGACTGCTCGCGGCCATGTCGACGGCGGCCTCGTTCACCGCGCGGTCCAGGCCGACCTCGCGCAGCAGCTCCACCGTCCGCATGCCCACGCCGGTGGCCCGGGGGTGGATCTGAGGACCGGCCCCCCGCTCCACCAGGTGGACCCGGACCCCGTGGTGGGCCAGGAACACCGCTGCGCTCAGGCCGACGGTACCGCCGCCGACGATCAAAACCTCGGACTCTGACACGGCTTCCCCCCTCTTGACGGGAACGGTGTTCCCTCATGTGGGAACACTGTACCCACATGAGTATGATGGGCGCCATGGCCGAAGAGAAGTCAGCTCCCGCGCTGGTCTGGAGCAAGGAACGGCACGCCCCCAAGCGGCAGGTGCTGAGCATCGAGCGAATCGTGGAGGTGTCGATCGGCATCGCCGACGCCGAAGGGCTGGACGCGCTCTCCATGCGCCGCGTCGCTGGCGACCTCCAGTCCGGCACCACCTCGCTCTACCGGTACGTCGCCGGGCGCGACGAGCTCCTGGAGCTCATGATCGACACCGCGCGGGCAGTGGCGGCACCGAAGCCGCTCACCGGGAACTGGCGCACCGACCTGGCCGACGTCGCGCGTGGGCAGCGAGCCGCACTGCTGCGCCACCCGTGGCTGGGCAGCGTGCTGGCAACCCGCCCCGCCCTCGGCCCCAACTCGCTGCGGCAGATGGACCACGCGCTCGCCGCGGCCGGCGCGGCGACCGAGGACATCACCCTGGCCTCCGACGTCGTCTCGCTGGTCTTCGACTACGTCATCGGCGTCGTCTCCCGTGAACTCGCCGAGCAGGAGGCGCAGCGCCGCACCGGTATGACCGAGGAGCAGTGGCGCGACAGCGTCAGTCCGTACATCCACCGGATCGTCGAGAGCGGTGCCTACCCGCAGTTCGCCCGCCGGGTCGTCGAGGCCGAGGACCACGGCTTCGACCATTCCTTCGAGTTCGGCCTGGCCTGCCTCCTCGACGGGGTCGGGAGTCGGACCTGCCCACCAAGGGGGCCGGAACGACGCTGATCGCGGATGACGCCTACCTGGGCACCGGCCTGGTCGTCCCTCACCGGAGAAGGACCAGCCCCCCTCCTGCGCGATCAGGACGCGATCAGGACGCGATCAGGAGGAGGGCAACGCCGAACACCGACGCCGGACATCCTGATCGTCTTCGACGCCGGCTATGACGCCCCGCGCATGGCCCGCCTTCTCGGCGCCCCGCGTCGACCAGCAGCCCAGGCCGGGCTGGAGCGATGGGTCGTCGAGAGGACCATGTCCTGGCTCGCCGGCTGCCGTCGGCTCCACCGCCGCTACGAATGCAAGGCAGAACACTTCCTCGCCTTCGTCGGCGTAGCCGCAGTCCACATTTGCCTCAACTGCCGCCGTCTCACCAAATAAGGCACCATCCGACCGGGTGATCAGTCGACGAGCCTCCAACCGTCAGATCGCGCTCGCCGAGCGCTATTGCCTGTTTCTGGCGTACTCCGGCTGCTCTCCAAGATTCAATAAGTTTAGGCCGACATGCGGAATGTGGATAGTGGCCGGGTGGATCAGCTGGGGGCATAATGATCGAATTCCGGCGCATCGTCAGGAGGTGATAATGTGACGAATTCATTAGAGCCCGACTCGGGGTCCCACTCCGGCGCGCACGTGATGGTACGACGTGGCCTTACGAAATCCACATACTCACGGGCGGAAATGGCCTGGGTTGTACTGGTTCTGCTCCTGACGGCGCTACCGGTGGGTTGGTGCGGCTTCAAGGACTTCAGGGACAGCCTGACTTTCCCGGGTTACGTCACCGGAGTGGCCCTCATGCTGGCGGCCCTCATCATGGTCGTGGGTGTTGCTGCGGTCGTGGACTGTTGGGTCCGGGGGCCGGTATCCAACTTCGGAGTGGTCGCGCTGAGCAGTACCGGCGTGGCGTTGTTGACGAACGTCTTGCTCGCGTTTCGGACATGGAATGACGGCGAGAAGGTCGGCTACATGGTCCTGTCCGTTGCGCTCAGCGTGGGTTCGCTATTGGCTGTCATCCTGGTGTGGCGGAGACTGGATGAGATCCCCACTCCGAAGCGGGTGGCTGCGGCACTCATTGTCTCCACGATTGTGGCGGTCGCCAATTTCAGCTATCAGTATCTCTTTCAGCCGAACCGGCGAGATGTCGCCCCTCTCGTGCAGCTGGACGTGGGCAAGGCGGTGCTCAGCGTGGACCGCAAGGCGTTCTCCGTGCCGGTCGACATCAAGCTCGTGAACCACAGCGATGTGAGTTTCTATGTGCTGGGTACCGAGTTCCATGCCATGGGAGAGGACGTGACGGTGACCCGGACGGACGTGACCGCCTCGAAGTGGCGCCAAGGGGCCGAGCAATGGGCCATGTACCGGGAGAAGCACCCGCTCACCCGCAGAGAGGTCTACCAGCCCGGCCAGCTGGTAGCGGCCCAGCCATGGATTCCCGCCGGAAACTGGGTCGAGGTGAAAGGCGAGTCGCTCACGCGAACCATTGTTCAACTTCCCATCGACACGAATTTCGAAAAGCTGACCTTCTATGCAAGCGTGAGTCTGGCGCGTAAAGACAAGCTCGTTATGGGAGGTTTCGGATCGCCCGGCTACTCGTGGAGGGGCGTTAAGCTGCCTCATTGGGTGAAGGCAGAACATGAAGAGAATGACGTCATCGTCCAAACGGCTCCGATGCAAGAAAATAATGCGATCGATCATTATACGAGAGAACGGCGCCGAGTCACTACCTATTGGCGCTTTGGTCCACATGGTGCAGACGTGGTGATGGTCATCGCGCCGGTGGGTGAGGAGGGTCGCACGTTATCCGAACCCACGATCCGCGAAATGCGGAACCGCTACGGCCTGTTCGACGTCTTGGCAGGCCCGGTCGAACAGACGCTGGGTGAGATCAAGAGCCAGCGCTGACCAGCGCCTCAGCCACATCATCGGGGCGAGAAATTTGGGCACACGATCGCGAGAGTTGAAAACCTGGCTGCAGCAGCAGCTGCCGGCGGCGGCCTCGTTCGGACCCTCCGGCGCGACCTCCCACCGGCGGTTTTCCGAGTGGTCGAGGGTTAGGGAGTGGGCCACGCTCCACCGCCTGGTCCTCGACGAACTCGGCGCCCGCGGAGAGCTGGACCGGTCCCGCTGCGCGATCTGGATGCTTCCACTTCGGGGTGTGAGCGCCCTGCGCCGAGGCGCGGCAGGGGCCAGACCGGATCCGCCGGACGCGACTCAGGTCGTCACCGGTTCGAGCCGAAGCCTGCGGCTCGGCCAGGGCGGTGGTTGCGCCGGGCCGAACCAGACCCTGACGTCCTCCCCGGTGCGGACCGGCAGGCGCGGGTAGTCGTTCTCGGCGTGCTCGGTGCGGTGCAGCGCGTGGCCCGGATTCAGGTGCCGGGCGGCGTACCCGTCGAAGGCGGTCGCCGCGGCCGGATGACAGACGGTTGCCAGCACCTCGCGGGCGCCGGGCGCGGGCGTGAAGCCGGGTCCGCGCAGCAGCAGGACGTCGTCGCTGTCGGTCATGGTGGCGTTGGCCGCCTCGCGGTGCTCCCGCCAGACCGGGCCGGTGTAGAAGGCCTCCAGTGAGCGCCGACGGTGCGCCATGTCGGGGAACGAACGCAGCCAGACGAAACGGTTCAGGTCGTCCAGGTCGCGGAACCGGCCGCCGACGGTGATGCCGACCGCCTGCTGGCCGGTCACGAACTCGCGCTCGAACAGATCGATCAGGGTTTCCCGGGCTCCGGGACGCAGGGTGTACTGACGGAGTTCGACGATGCTCATGCGCCGGCCCGCCCGGTTCGGGTGAAGTCCATGGTCCAGTTGTGCTCCCAGGTGCGGCCGTCGTCGGCGGAGAACTCCTGCTCCCAGCGGGCGTGGTCCGGACCGAGGCGGTACCAGGTGAAGTGCACTCGGATCGGGCGCCCGTCGTGGGTGTCGTCACCGTAGAAGTCACCGCGTTCCCCAATGAAGCCACCGATCACGGGCGGGTCCAGCCGGCCCGTCCGGCTGTCGGACCAGTGGATCGACCAGCGTCCCGTCTGGCGGTCGAGCAGCCGCAGGGTCACTCCCTGGCGGCCGAGGGTGGGAAAGGTGATCTCGTCGATGTTGCCGGCGCCCCCGAACAGCGGCCGGATCACGGCATGGCCCGGGAACTCCACCCAGGTTCCGGTGCCCGGTGCCAGCGGTGCGGTGAGACGGCGATTGGCCACGTCCCAGGAGCCGTGCAGGAAGTCGAAGTCGTTCATGCGTCGCAGGTTAGGGACGGTCCCCTGACATCTGCTGTCAGTGGATGTGGATACTGGGCGGCATGCGCGCGAGCCGGCTGGTCACTCTGCTCCTCCTGCTCCAGAACCGGGGCCGGATGACCGCCCGGGAATTGGCCGAGGAACTCGAAGTCTCCGTCCGTACGGTCTACCGGGACGTCGAGGCGCTCGGCGCCGCCGGCATCCCGCTGTACGGCGCCGCCGGACACGCGGGCGGCTACCGGCTGGTCGACGGTTACCGGACCCGGCTCACCGGACTCACCGCGGACGAGGCGCAGGCCGCTTTCCTCGCCGCGCTCCCCGGCGCCGCGGCCGACCTGGGACTCGGGGAGGCGCTCGCCACCGCGCAACTCAAGTTGCGTGCCGCGCTTCCGGCGGAGCTGCGCGAGCACGCCGAACGTATCCGTAAACGCTTCCTGCTCGACGCACCCGGCTGGTACAGCGATGCCGACCGCACGCCCCATCTGGCCCCGGCCGCCGCCGCGGTGTGGGAGCGGCGGGCCATGGTGCTGCGGTACCGGCGCTGGCGGGCGCCGGAGGAGATCGAGCGCCGGGTGGAGCCGTACGGGCTCGTGCTGAAGGCGGGCCGCTGGTACCTGGTCGCGGGCGGGCCCTCCGGGGTCCGCACCTACCGGGTCGACCAGATCCTCGGCATCCGACCGCTGGAGGAGTTCACCGCCCCGGACGGCTTCGACCTGGCCGCCTACTGGGACGGCTACTTGGCCGACTTCAGGGCCCGGCTGCACACCGGGAAGGCCCTGGTACGGCTCACCCCGGAGGGCGCCCGCCGTCTCGGCGTGCCGCCTGCGAGCGAGGGGTGGACGCAGGCCTGGGTGCCGATCGAGTCGCTCGACCACGCCTACGGGGAGTTCCTGCGGCTGGGCACGGACATCGAGGTGGTGGCACCGGACGAACTCCGCGACCGCATCGCCGCGACCGTACGCACCTTGGCAGCCCGCTACGATCGCTGACCCCGGCCAGTACTGCGCCTTCCGCGCGACTTGCATGCCGCGCACGAAGGCGCTCAGGAGCAGCCCTCACCCTGCGCCGGCTCGCCCTGCTTCCTCAGCCCGCCTCCTCAGCCCGCCTCCTCAGCCCGCCTCCTCAGCCCGCCTCCGGGTCGGTCGCCCTGCCGAGGAGCCTGTCCACGAGGAGTTGCGGGTAGCCGGTGTCCGGCACGTCGATGCCGAAGATCGTCCGGATGTAGAACGGTGCGATCAGCTGGTCGAGGATCTGTTCCAGTGGTGGGGGGTCCTCGCCGCGGGCCGTGGCCCGCTCGCGGATCTGCTCGATGGAACGCATGCGGCGCTGGAACTGTCCGGCCCGTTCGCCCTGTGCCTGGGCGCCGCTCGGCATGGACAGGACGACGGCGCGTACGAGGGCGCGCCCCTCGGACGTGCGCATGCTCGCGACGCTGGCTTCGGCCCACGCGATGAGGTCGCCGCGCAGGGTGCCGGTGTCCTTCAGCGGGGAGTCCCGTTCGAGGCGGGTGGTGACCGTGTCGGCCAGCAGTGCGTCGAGGCTTCCCCAACGCCTGTACACGCTCGTGTGGTTGACGCCGGCGCGCTGCGCGATCGCGGGGATGTTCAGCTCCTCGCCCGCCGCGTCCGAGAGGAGGTCCACGACCGCCTGGTGCACGGCTGCGCGGACCTGCTCGGGACTCCTGCGGATGCGCGGGGCCGGTTGTTTCTGAGTCACACCACCATCATAAGCACAGATATTTGCTTCCAGGCGCCCAAGGCCCTACAGTCATCTCCGCAAGCACAAATCTGTGCTTGTGGTTCGAGTCGAGGAGACCGTCATGAAGCAGCTGCTTTTCCCGAACAACACCCAGTTCTGGTACGAGACCCTGCGCTCGATGAGCCACATCGCCTACGGCGGGGCCGACTTCGGCGAGGTCGTCTCCACCGCCGAACGGATCACCGAGGGCGACTACGACAGCTGGTACACCGAGTGGTTCGCCACCGCCGGCCGGGTGTCGTCGCAGGCCGAGGCGGCTCTGGCGGCCGGTCACCGGGTCAGCGCCCGCGACGGGTTCCTGCGCGCCTCGAACTACTACCGGTCGGCGGAGTTCTTCCTCCACGGCAAGGACTGCGACCCGCGTCACGACCACGCCTACGACCGCTCCGTGGAGTGCTTCCGGGCCGCCGCCGCCCTCTACACCAGCCCGCGCATCGAGCCGGTCCGGATCCCCTACGAGAACACCACGCTGCCCGGCTATCTCTACCGGGTCGACGACTCGGGCACCCCCCGGCCGACGGTGATCATGCACAACGGCTTCGACGGCACGGCGGAGGAGATGCACTTCTTCGGTGCTCTGGCCGCCGTCGAGCGGGGCTACACCGTGCTGGTCTTCGACGGCCCCGGAATGCCCGGGCCGCGCCACCACCAGGACATGGTCTTCCGTCCCGACTGGGAGAACGTCATCACCCCGGTGGTCGACTTCGCCGAGACGATCCCGGAGGTCGACAACAGCCGCATCGGACTGCTCGGTCTCAGCATGGGCGGAGTACTCGCCCCCCGTGCCGCCGCGTTCGAGCACCGGCTGGCCGCGCTGATAGCCGTCGACGGCCTCTACGACCTCGGCGAGACGGCCGTCCGCAACATCCCCGGCGACCGGAAGGAAGCCGAACGCCTCCTGCGGGCGGAGTCCGCCCCGGAACTCGACGCCGCCCTCGAACAGATCATGGCCAAGGACCCGATCGCCCGCTGGGCCCTCAACCACGGCATGTACGTCATGGGAGTCGAATCCCCCCGCGCCTTCAACGCCTCCTACCTCGACTACACCCTCGCCGACGGCATCGCCGAAAAGATCCAGTGTCCGACCCTCGTCTGCGACGCCTCGGAGGACGAGTTCTTCAAGGGCCAGCCCGAGCAGCTCTACGCACACCTCACCTGCCCCAAGACCCTTATGCTCTTCACCGCCGCGGAGGGCGCCGGCGCCCACTGCCACCCCGGCGCCATCCGCCACGCCATCGCCCGCATCTACGACTGGCTCGACACCACCCTGGCGACCGCCGCCTGAATGCCCTGGCACCCGCATCGCCCCTCAGACCGTGCTCTACGTGGAGTTCTCCCCGGTGGAAGCGGCGCCCGTGGCGGCGGTCGGCGTCTCAGCCCGTGGCTGTCGTGGACGCTGTCGGCGGAGATCCCGACGACGAGGGGCAGCCCTCCGCGAGCGCGCCCGGGTGTCTGCTGCGTTGACGCAGCGCTGCTCGCGGGCGGGGCGGCTCTCGTCGTGGACGGCGGATCCGCCGGAGATACGGAAGGTGTGGACGATCAAGCTCCGGTGGGACCCGGCCGTCGCCCCTGCGGAGCAGGCACCGCTCTTCGACGTCGCTGCGGGGCCGTGGACGCGACGGCTTTGACCGTGCACCAAAGCATCAAGAGCCCGACGGCACCGCCTTGTCGGACCCCGGTGTTAGCGTCGCCACCATGGCAAACCGTTCATATCTCTACTCCGCAGACTCGATGCCGAACGATGCGGCGATCCCCAAGACGGTCCGATGCATATCGGAGCACAACTGGGACGTCCCGCTCGCGCACAAGATCATGGTGGGGCGCGGAACGACGATCGTCCCGTCCATGATCTGGAACCCGCCGATCGGCCTTGCCGCGGACTACGCCGGCGGGGCGGCTCTGCTGCTCGATCTCCTTCACGCGGTCGGCAAGGGACTGGAGGACGACGCCGAGTTCGCCGAATGCGTTGCCAGGACCACGGCCCACCTGAAGAAGCAGCAGGCGGAGTACTTCGTCCTCGAGACCGGGGAGATCGTCTCGATGTCGGGCGACGACCCGGTGGAGAGCGTGCGGCGTCTGGCGTCCGAGGACATTCCCGCCGCCGTCGCCAAGGCTGAGGCCGCGATCGCCGGCGAGGACGACGACTGGCTGGCCTCGGTCCGAGCCGACTGGCAGAACCACTTCGCCTCCTTCTACAGCGAGGCGCTCTATTTCTCCTTCCCCGGCTGACGGGTGCATGCAGGGCGGTGGCATGCGATCCCGGTCTGCTCCGAAAGACACGACGCAGGCGCTCGCCGCGCCGCGGAGTTTCGCGCGGCGGGGCAGCGATGGGTGGCCAGACACGGAGTTTGACGGCGTGCTCTTGGCCGTCGTGCTCGATGGTTTCGACGCGGCCCCGGGGGACCGCGGTCAACGCCTCCCGGGCGAGGTACGCGCGGACCGCCGTGACGCCGGGCTCCCACACCGCGGCCCGGCGGCCAGCCCCCGGGGCGGCAGATCCGGACGCACTCACCCCGAGGTCGGTGAGCCGCCTGTGCTGCGCCTCGGTGATCGTGCCGCATTCGCCGGCGACGACTGAGAACCCCGCTCGATTCCGGGCCGACGTAGGGTGGAATTGCATGTCGCGCACTCGCGGCCGAGCACAAGGAGGCGGAATGCTCGCCAACTCGTCGACTGTGGCGGCCGGCAGGCGTCATTCGGTCGGACGGCGCGGGGACGGAACCGTTCTCGCCGTGGGCGGTACCGCAGCCGGTGAATGTCGTGTCGAGCGATGGAAGGACGTCGTCGCGGTGGCAGCCGGCAATGTCCATACCGCGACGAACACGGGCAGGTCCCATACGGTGGGACTCCGGTCGGACGGCACGGTGCTGGCAACGGGGTGGAACGGCGATGGGCAATGTGACGTCGCCGGGTGGCGAGGCGTCACGTCGGTGGCCGCCGGCTGGCGCCGCACGCTCGGGCTCCTCGCGAATGGCCGCGTGCTGGCCGTCGGCCGGAGTTCAGAAGGACAGTGCGACGTGCAGTCCTGGCGCGAGATGGTCGTCCTCGCGTGTGGTGACTGGCACTCGGTCGGCGTACGGTCGGACGGTTCCGCACTGGCCACGGGGAACAACCGGCGAGGGCAGTGTGCCGTGGAAGGGTGGCGTGACCTGGCCGCCGTTTCGGCCGGGTACCTCCATACCGTCGGCCTCAGAGCCGACGGGCGGGTCGTAGCGACCGGAGACCGGGCAACCGGGGCGTGCGAGGTCCATGGGTGGGAAGACGTGGTGGCGCTCGGCGCGGGCAGCTACCACACCGTCGGGGTCACTGCGTCCGGCCGGGTCCTTGCAGCGGGAGACAACAGTTACGGACAGTGCGAAGTCGGTGATTGGCGCGACATCGTCGCCGTAGCGGCCGGCTCCACGCACACCCTCGGCCTGCGCGGCGACGGCACAGTCGTGAGCGCAGGGAACAATGCCGATGGACAGTGCGAAGTCGATGCCTGGTCCGGAGTCCAGCTTCCAAAGGCCCGGGGCCGCGCCAACAAGCACTGACACACGCACGCCGTCACGTTTGAGCCGCAGAGACCTCATCTTGAGTCCAGTCCTTGGGCAGGACTTCATGCAGTACGAGATGCCGGCCGCCGAGAACATCGGCTTCGGCAGGATCGCGCGCTTCGCGGACGGGCAGCGCATTCGCCGGGCCGCCGCCAAGCTGGGCCTGTGCTCACGGCTGAAGGCCTGCCTGGCACCGCGGCGTACACCCAGACCACCACCCCCACCCTCGCGGAAGCCGGCTGACCGCCGCCCAGCCCGCCTCCATGTCAGGGGCCTGAGCCGCCGTGCCGGCTCAGGCCCCCGACGCGCGCGGTAGAGCCCCCTCCCCGGGCCGCCGAACTCCTCGTACGGGGTGGCTGCTTCTTCGGCCGTTCTGTCGCCTTCGGCATCCCCACCGGTAACTTTCAAGACTGTGCGGCGCCCCTTCGGCTGGCGGCGGACCGTCTTGCTCTTGTCGAGTGGCCGTACACCGTCGACCGGGCAACGCGCCAAACTGTCGGCGATCTGCTGGAGGGTCTTCTTCCTCTCGTCGTAGAGCGGGTGGGCGAGCGCGGCCAGATCCTCGGTGAGCCTGGGCCGGCGCCCGCCAACCCGGCCGCGGGCCTGCGCAGAGGCGAGCCCGTCGTTCGTGTTCGTCGCCACGATCAGCCCGCGCTGGAGCTCGGCGAGCACAGACGGCATCCCGCACATCGCGCGGCCCTCCATCGTGGACGTGTCGATGCCTTGTTCGGTGACGTGCAGTCCGATCCCATGCTGGCGCAGGTCCGCGCCGAGGGTCACCGGGTGCAGCACGGAGCGGGAGAGCCGGTCGAGCCGGGTTACCTTCAGCGTGTCGCCCCCACGCAGCAGCTGCATGACGAGGTCGAGCTTCGGGCGGGACGCCTTCACGCCACTCGCGGTGTCGACGTGGATGTGGTCGCGGTCGACGCCGGCCCGCAGCAGGGCCTCCTCAACCGCCGTTGGCTGCGGGGTTCCTGCGCCGCAGCCAGTGCCACAACCGGCTCTGTCGCCGTGGGGTGGACATGGCTAACGCTGTGTCCAGCGCGTTGCGGGTGCTCAAGGTATGCGTGTGCTCGTCGCCCAGGATGCGGACGCGGTCATCGAGGGTTCGGCGCAGCAGCTGTATCGCCTCGGCCTGCTCACCTGCGCTGGTCAAGGCGAGAGCGAGGTTGTGGCGACTGGCAAGGGTGTCCGGGTGCTCGGGGCCCAGGACACGGATGCGGTCTTCGAGGGTGTGCCGGTGCAGGCGCACTGCTTGTGTGTGCTCGCCGATCCCGTTCAGGGCGAGACCGAGGCTGTCCCGGTTGGCCAGCGTATGCGGATGCTCCTCGCCCAGGATGCGGGTGTGGTCGTTGAGCGCCTGCCGCAGCAGCTGTATCGCTTCCGTCTGCTGACCTGCCCTGGTCAGGGCGCTTGCGAGGTTGTGGCGGCTGAGTAGGGTGAGGTGGTGCTCGGGGCCCAGGACACGGATGCGGTCCTCCAGGGTGCGCCGGTGCAGGCGCACTGCTTGTGCGTGCTCGCCCATCCCGTCCAGGGCGAGACCGAGGCTGTCCCGGCTGGCCAGCGTTTGCGGATGCTCGGGGCCCAGCGCACGGGTACGGTCGTTGAGGGTCTGTCGGAGCAGACCCACCGCCTCGGCATGCTCACCCGTCCCATCCAAAGCGCATGCGAGGTCATTGCGGCTGGTCAACGTATCGGGGTGCTCGGGCCCCAGGACGCGGGTGCGGTCCTCCAGGGTCTGCCGCAGCAGGCGTATTGCCTCGGCTGGCTCTCCCATTCCGAACAAGGCATTGCCCAGGTCATTGCGGCTGGTCAAGGTATCGGGGTGCTCGGGGCCCAGCATGCGGGTCTCGCCGTCGAGGACCCGCTCATGCAGCAGGCGCGCCGCACCGAAAGCGCCAGCCTTCTGCAGCGCCTGCGCCAGGGCGTTGAGAGTGGTGCGGTGGTGTGTGGCGGTGCGCGGGTCCGCGTAGTCGAGCAGCAGAGGCAGGTGGGGGGCGAGAAGCACGGCTGCAGGCCAACCAGCGCGCCCCCGCTGGTCGGCCTCGTGCACGGCGGTGGTCAGCCGTTCGGCAAGGGCCCGGTGCCACACGGCGAGCTCGGAGGTCTCGGCCGTGAGGGCGACAGCGTTGATCTCTCGGATCAGGGGATGCAGCACCACCTGCGCCTCCTCACTCCTGCCTGACGCCGGGCCGGTGCTGCCGGGAGAGTGGGGCAGGCCGAGGAGACCGTAGCGGTGCAGGCCGGCGAACGCGGCTTCCAGTCTCACCTCGGTGACGTTGTGTCCGGTGACGACGGACAGCAGGTCCGGGGTGATCAGGGACAGTGGGACGGGAGCCTGAGCCAGCAGGGCCAGCAGTCGCAACAGGGGTCGGGCCAAAGCGTTGCCCTCCGCGGCGAGCTGGTCCAAGGACACCTCCCAGGTGTGCCGTACCACGGCGCGGGCGACCTGCGGATGGGAGGCATTCGGGTGCGCTGCTCCCAACAAGAACCGCAGTTCCTGTTCCAGGGCCTGGCGGTAGGCGGCAAAGGTGCGGTAGCGGCTGGTGGGTTCGGCCAGATAGGTGCCAGCGGCGTGCAACGCCAGTGGCAGCCCGCCCAGTCGCGCCGCCAGCTCCCGGGCCTGCTCGGCGCTGCCGGCCCCGGGAGCAGCGTCCAGCAGGACCTGCCCCGCAGGCTGCACCGGCAGCGGCTCCAGTGGCAGCAGCTGTGCGCACGGCCCCCAGGTCTGCTCGCTGCCATCCCGGCTGGTCACCACCAGCAGGCCCCGGCCGTGAGGACGGATCCAGCCGCGATAGTCGGCCACCGGCTCCCCTGCCGGGCCGATCTTGTGCGGCTCGTCGGCGTTGTCCACGACCAGCAGCCACCGCCGCACCCGGCCCAACTGTCGCCACACCACGTCCGGCAGGCTCGCCTGCCCCGCTCGCGCGGCCTCCAGCTCTGCCTCTGGCAGGCCGCAGGCCAGCGCCGCCTGCACCATCTGCTGCGCCAGCTCGGCACCGTCGCGCCAGCGCACCCAAAACACTCGCCAGCCCGCCGCCTCGGCCTGGGTGGCCAGTTGCGCGGCCACCGTTGTCTTGCCCATGCCGCCGACCGCGCACAGCACCGCGAACCGGCCTTGTGGCCGCCGAAGCATGCCTTCCAGCACGGCGAGTTCTCCCTCACGCCCCCGCACCCGCTGAACATGCGGGGGGCGTAACGAAGCCTGCTGGCTTCGGGCCAGTCGGCTCACCGGTGCCAGCCGCGCCGGGGGCCTTGCTGCGGCATCCAGATGCCGGCCCCACAGCAACAGGCCGATGCTGACCACCACCAGCACGGCGAACACCGGCCAGATCACCCACGCCTGCGCCGCCCAGCCAGGCACCGCGGCACTGGCGTAGTTGGTCACCGGCCCCAGCACAGCCGCCACCGATGCGGCCCCTCCCGCTACCGCCGACCCGGCCCACGCACCCCGTCTACGCCCCATGGCCTGCCACCCCCGTCCACCGTCACCAGGATGCTCCCGCCTGGACGTCCATGGAAGGTTGCGGGTGGTCACGACGCGGGCGGCGATGCTGCTCCGCTTCAGCGATCAGCAAGCTGCGGAATGTTGGTGAGAATCAGTAGCACCCACCTCGGCGCCGTGCACGCCGAGGAGCTCAGGAATGATTCCTTTGTTTCGAGGTCGACGGAGAGAGGCTGTCATGGAAGACGAGCTGGGCGAGCTGATTCATCTGGCGGATCCGCCGGGGACGAGCGGTCACGTTGTCTCTCTCCGTGTGTTGGAGCTGCCAGCTCCTGGCAGGGACTGTCTGGACTGCGAGTTCGTCGTGGAGACCGAGACCGTCAGGGGCAGCTTCCCCGTCTGTGTCTCGTCGGATGACCTCGATGACTGGCGGGAGGCCCTTGAGGAGCTTGCCAGGGGGCGGTCCGTGTCGTGGCTGAACTCCGGTCGGACGGTCCAGTTCAAGATCAAGCCGTTGAGCCCTGGCGTGATCGGAGTGTCGGTCCATGACGGCCCGTCGTCGCAGGTGACGGTCGGCTTTCCGCACTTCCCGGCGTCCGGCTGGATCGATGATCAGCGTGCGCGCCTTGAAAGGGTCCGGCGAGCGATTGCCAGCTGACCCGAACCCGCCGAGCGAACCCTCGCCTCGCCGGAGCGAGCGTTCGGTTTCGGTTGCTGGTCCGGTGTGCAACTGAGCGGTCACTGGCCGCGTGTCCTTCCGGTTCCAAAACCGTGTGCGAGCCGCCCGGAGGGGCCTTTACCCTCCGGGCATGGATCTTCGCGAAGAACTTCCCAACGACAGGCAGGCCGTGCGGGACGTTCACCGGCAGGCGTTCGGTGACCATGGCCTGGTCGTGGCCGACCTGGTCGATACCCTGCGGGACACCATCACACCCCAGGACGGTCTCTCCCTGGTCGCCGAGCACGACGGACAGGTCGTCGGGCATGTCATGTTCACCCGCAGTCTTCTCGATGCGCCTCGTCGGCTGGTTGACGTGCAAGTCCTCAGCCCTTTGGCCGTGATGCCTGAGCTCCATAAGCGGGGTATCGGCTCTGCCCTGGTTCGACACGGCCTGGGGGTCCTCGCCGAGCGGGCTGTTCCGCTCGTCTTCCTGGAAGGTGATCCGCGCTATTACTCGCGTTTCGGCTTCGTGCCCGGTGGTGGCCTGGGCTTCCGAAAGCCGTCCCTGCGCATCCCGGACGGGGCCTTTCAGGTCATCAGGTTCCCGGAGCATGAGCCATGGATGACGGGGACGCTGGTCTATGCAGAGCCGTTCTGGCGGCATGACGCAGTCGGCTTGCGCGACCCCAACGCCTAGTGATGCGAGCGCCGGTACCCCTGCTTGTGACATGACGCGCCATTTGGGTGCTGGTCCGGGTGGGCTGGTGTCGCCGGGCTGTGCGGGTGGCAGAACGAATACGCGTCTGCGAGATCGAAGACAACGAGGGCAGGCGCCTGCTGCGGATCATCCGCAAGGTACTGGGTCGGTGGTGACCTGGCGGCGGGCGCAGACGGTGCTGCTGTCCGCGCAGGTGCCAGGCCGGTGGCGAAGATCGCCGAGGTGACGTTCACCAGCGCGGACCACGTGCGGGCTGTGATCCACACCTGCACGCCGACGGCTTCGAGACGCGCTACCCGAGTACAAGAGCGGCCGTCCCAGAACGTTCACCCTGCCCGAGCGGCGCGAGATCAAGAAGATCGCCAAGTCCAAGCCGGCCGGGCACGGCATGCCGTTTTCGACCGGGAGTCCGGCCAAGCCGGCCGACTTCATGGTCGCCGAGGGGGTGGTCGACGACAGCAGCCACCAGGGCCTTCGGGTCCTGCTCCGTGAGGAGGGCGTGCCCTTTCAACGCATGAAGACCTGGAAGATTTCCCGCGACCCCGACTATGCCACCAAGAAGGCCCGCGTCGGGCACCTCTACGCGATCAGCCGACGGTGAAGTTCTCGATCGTCTTGGCCCCGGCGACGATGGCGGTGGTCCACGGTTGCTTGACGCTGAGCCGCGGATCCAGTCGCCCTTCGGCGGGAGGGTTCCGGTGTGGGTGCTCATGCCGCTCGCCCCCAGAGTGCCGTGCCAGGACGTCCGGGCCGGCGGCCGTTGATGGACAGAAGCGTGGTGTGCGTGGCGGTGGCGAGGTGGGGGCGGCCGGAATGCTTGCCGTCGTACAGGGCGGCGTCGGCGGCCCGCTGCAACACGGTCAGGTCGCGGGTGCCGAGGACGCCGGTGCTCGCGGCGCCGATCGAGGCGGCGACGCCGACGGTACGGCCGTCCTCGAGGACGACGGGGGTGTGCAGCATCCGGACCAGCTGCGCGAGGCGCTGCTGCAGGCGCACGGCGGCCACCTCGACGACGACGGCGAACTCATCGCCTCCGAGGCGGGCGACGGACGCGCGCGGGCCCGCCCCGCGGTGGGCAGGGCGGCGGTCGCGGCCAGGATGACGTCTCCTGCAGGGTGCCCGAAGCCGTCGTTCACGGCCTTGAAGTGGTCGGCGTCGGAAGCGCGCGGCTTCCCGGAATCCTGAACGTTGATAAGCCGGAACCTGCATGCCAGCCGATGGCTGCGGCGGTCCCACGCACGGGTTCCGGCCTAGCTGACGGGACATGGTGAGCGAAGCCCGGTTCTGCCAGGAGGATTGGGAAGACCACGGTTGATCTGAAAGACGGATCCCGCCTGGGACTTCGACTTCGACGACGGTGACGAACTCACCCGGCGACTGCCCTGACAGGCTCCTCTGTACGATCACCGAATACTGGGCGCTGGTCCGCCTGTCCTGTGCGGAGATCAGCAAGTGGTGCCCTGTCCGGATAGTTGAGGGAGTTGGCGGGTGTCCGCTTTGGACTTCTACGCTCACGTCGCCGTTTGCGGTGAGGTCATGGGAGTTGGCCTCGGTGCCGACCCGGAAGCCTGGGAAGCCGCCCTGGGGGCGACATGCCTCGATGTTCCCGGCGGCGGCCTACTGCGGCGGGACTACGGGCTCGTGGAAATCAACTTCTCGCCGGACCAGCCAGGGCGGCAAGGGCAGATGTCGTGCTTCGGCTTCGGCGTGAAGATCCAACGACTGCTGTACGACCAGTCCCCGAGCACCGTGCCGTCCCCGCTCTCGCGGGAGTACGGGGAATTCGCACCCAGAGTCCCCTTCAAGGAACTACAGACCGCCATCCTGGCCCTCGGCCACACGATCGAACTCGACAACCACAACACGTCGAGTGACATGGACTGCTACCGCGTATCCGCGTCCGCCGCCCGCGTCCACGTCGTCGCTGACACTGACCCGTACGGGTCAGGCGACCCAGATCCAGACGGACATCAGAGGGGCGACGTCTGGTCCGTCGACGTGTGGTGACCAGCTGGCGACCTCCCAGCAGCGTCTGTGACATCTCTTCGCTACGAGGAGCGCCGAGCAACGATCACCTGCGCGGCGGGCAACGATCTGAAGAGCGCGCGCCACCCAGCTGATCAGCCACACTCAAGCCCCCGTGCCCCATCCAACCGGCTAGCCCGCAGGCCAATGTGGGTTCGGCATGCCGTCATCGCTCATGTGTGCCCGCTGCCAGATCCCATTCCAGTTGAACGGCGTCTCCGGGACGCACCGGTGCCGCTGCCCGCACGGACATGGCACCAGCACATACGCGCACCCACGGCACAGCTCCACCCAGCCGTGCCCGGTCGAGTTCGACACCCGCGGTCTCTCGTCCCCGCAGGCGGGGCAGCCGGGGAGATCGGCGCCGTCCAGAATCGCGTTCTGTCGCCGGACGTACTCAGGCAGCCGCAGCGATGGATGGCGATACGGGTCTTCGTACCAGGCGCGGTTCGGGCCCTCCCACCAGCTCCGCAGCCACCACGGTCGCGGGTTCTCTACAGCCCGCTGCCCCGCCCGCTTCTCCGCCCGGCGTTGCGTGGCGTACTCCTCCGCTCGCGCGAGCCACAGCACCCGCGCCTCATGCAGTTCCTCCACCGCCCGCACCAGCGCGTCCGGGTCCGCCTCCAGCCGCCGGGGGATCGCGGCGCTGAGCGTGAGGTGGTGGTACGTCGCCCGAAAGCCGTACGGAGCAAAGAGGGTGATGCAGGTCCGCAGCGCACTGTGCCGACGGCGAAGGGGGAGACGGGCGTCGTGCACGTGCACTCGGTGGGTCAGGAAGCTGGTCATGGTGCGGGCGCGAGGTCCAGTGCCCGTGCCAGGGCGGCAGTGACGGCGGCGGCGTGTGCTGGCAGGTGCTGTTCAGCCCAGATTCCGGCAAGACCGAGGAAGTCCTGCAAATCCTGCTGAGCGCCCGCAACGAGCCTGCGTACCTGGTCCACCGACAGCTCGATCACCGGGCTGCCGTTCGTCCCGTATGCGTCGAACGTCAGCCGGACCATGTCGCCAACGCGTTCGGCCACCGACGACGGATCGTGGCCGAAGTAGGAGCAGCCGGTGCCGTCGAGCACCTCCAGCCAGTCCCGCCAGGCCTCCAGTCCGTTGCAGCAGCCCGGCTCGACGAAGACGGTGCCGGTGGCATTCTCGGTCACCCGGAACCCTCCGGCGGCGAACGGATCAGGCATGGTGAGCAGCCCGTGCAGGAATGCTCCGAGCGGGTCGGTCGGGCGCAGCCCGTGCTCCTCCTCCGGCTCGAAGTCGTTGCAGGTGGCGATCTGCATAACCGCCGTGCCGACCTCCGCCGGAGTGAGCCCCCCGTTCAGCACGAGGTAGCCATATGACTCGTGCTCGCCAACCGGCCAGAGCGCGAAGTCGTCGGCGGCGGAGATCTCCAGAACGGGTTGCATCACGATCACATGGGGATGATGCCGGACCCACTGCTACACCGCCACGGGCTTTCAACTGGCATCGGGCTCGGAGGGGCCCGCTGCCTGGGTAGTTTCGCGGTGCGCTCCGGGCCGGCGGCGCCGACATGGCGCATGGCGGTCTGCGCGGTGATCCCGAAAAGCCGCCCATTACCCTCATGACCCGCAGGATCGTCCAGAAGAAAATCTTCACGCGCCCATCCAGCAGCCTGAACTATTAGTCGAGTACATCGCCGATGCAGATGTCGATGGCACCCGCACCCCGACCGGGTTGGTCCACGGCCACCCGTATGCGTCGCCTGCCAGGGTTACCGAGCAGTTTGACGAAGCGGCTCTCGCCCATCACATCCCCGACCACCAGTCGCCCACCGGGCAGTGCGAGTGGTCCGTCGAAGACGTCAGTGAAGGTCTCATCGGGGACAACGCCCTGGTCGAACGGCTGGATAAAGATCCGCACACGGATAAGCCTGACCTGAGCCTGCACCCGCACGGCCACGTGCGTGTCACAAGCAACGGCCGGTTGCTGTTCCAAGCTCAAGATCGGCAGCCAGTCAGTCGACCCCAAGGCCAGCACTGGGTGGCTCATATAGACATCGACCCCAGCAACCTGCATCAACAGCTCCTTGGTCGCAGCGGCCAGCGAACCCGGTGAACCTTCGCGGTCACAGCACTAGCGGCGCGGCGCCCAGAGCGCCACCGTGCCCGAGACCCTGGAAACGGCCCGAGCCGGCGTACATCTGGCTGCGGCCCTCGTGCAGTGGTTCGTCTCAGGAGTGGTCGTCCGCGCCCCCTGACAGGCACAGACCGAGTCCAGACACTTACGGGGCCCCATCGTTCACATGCGACCACCCTGTGAAACGGGGATTGGTGTACGTACACCCCGAGCGGGGTGCCCCGAAGGGTGGGTTCGGCGGGGAGTGGCGCACGAGGTGCGGGTCCGGTGCACGCTACGCGGGGTCGGGGCGCCCCTCGTGCGGCGTGTGCTCGACGTGCCCGACGCGCGCCGGCTGTGGGCGCGGAGTCGTCGGTACGCGCTTGCCACGGGAAACGCCGGTCGAGCCGGATCGTTACCTCAAGTTTTGCCAAGATCCAGTGACACCGCGGCGGCAGCATTCTTAGCTTCCTCTTACACGCGTCTTGACGCTTCTACGTACCCCGCGGTTCCACGCGCACCGGCGATCCCGCTCCGCGTCCCGCGTCCCCGAGGAAAGAGTTGCAACATGAAGGTCCCCAAGGCTGGTGCGATGGCCGCTGTGATCGGCCTCGCCCTGACCGCCACCGGCTGCGGCGGCGACGAAGGACCCAAGGGGACCCTCTCCATCGGCATCTCCTTCGACCAGCCCGGTGTCGGCCTGCGCGAGGCGGGGGGCACCTTCTCCGGCTTCGACGTGGACGTCTCCAGGTACATCGCCAAGGAGCTCGGCTACAAGCCGGAGCAGATCGAGTTCAAGCGGGTCGACAGCGCCGAACGCGAGCTGCTGCTCCAGTACAACGAGGTCAAGTTCGTCGCCGCGACCTACTCGATCAACGACAAGCGCCGGGAGAAGGTCGACTTCGCGGGCCCGTACTTCACGGCCCACCAGGACCTGCTCGTCCGCGCAGGCGACGCCACGATCACCAAGGCCGAGGACCTCAACAACAAGAAGCTCTGCTCCACCGCCGGCTCCACCTCGGCGCAGAACATCAAGCAGAACCTGGCGCCGAAGGCCAGCCTGCTCGAGCTCGACGGCTACTCGGAGTGCGTGATCGCCCTCCAGGACGGCCTGGTCGACGCCATGACCACGGACAACGCGATCCTGGCCGGTTACGCCGCCCAGAAGGGCAACGCGGG
Source organism: Actinobacteria bacterium OV450 (assembly GCA_001298555.1). Classification (GTDB taxonomy): domain Bacteria; phylum Actinomycetota; class Actinomycetes; order Streptomycetales; family Streptomycetaceae; genus Streptomyces. Next base: position 33,215 of record LJCW01000231.1, on the reverse strand, counting down.
CAAGTTCCGTCTCGTCGGGCTGAGCCTGAGCAGCGAGAGCTACGGCATCGGCATCAAGAAGGGCAACCAGGAGCTGCACGCCAAGATCAATGCCGCCCTGAAGAAGATGGTCCAGGACGGTTCCTGGGACGCGGCCGTGAACAAGAACTTCGGCCAGGCCAACTTCAAGCACGAGCCCGCCCCGCAGGTCACCTCCGCGAGCAGCTGACGACGCCACGCCCCGGGCGCGGCATGCGGGGCGGTGATCCACCCGTCGCAGTACCAAGCTGCACCTGCTGACGGCGGACTCGCCCCGCCCCTGCTGGGCCCGGACCACAGGAGTGGTAGCGGTCAGGGGGCGGTAAGCCGGATCGCGTGGAAAGCCCGGCTGAGACGATCCGCCCCCCCCGAGCATCCTTTTCCGTTCGGCGGGGGGCAGTTCCACCCGGCAAGCGCTGCGGGGGCGGGTCACCGTCCAGGGGCCGGACCGGCGGCGGTCCGGCTTCACTGTCATGCGCACGCCGCGGTGCAGCCCGAGCCGCCGGCGTGAAGGAAACACCGGACGGGGTGACGCGCCCGGGGTGACCGGGCGGCGCCGTCGGCTACTTGACGCATTCCTGCAGGGGTTCGGCCGCTGCCACCCGGGCCCGGAGCCTTGGGTCAACCGTGTTGTCGGTTGCTTCCATTCCGGTCTGTGCCTTCAATTCCTCGCGGGTGACCTTGGAGCGGACGAGCGGCTTGGTGCTGTCGCGCTTCCACGATGCTCCGGAGGAGTCACGGAACCAGACGGTCTCCACCTCGATCCGGGTGTCCGCCGTCCACGCATCTCCGAGGGAAGCCACCAGGACGTCGGGGGTGAGGGCGACCTTCGCACAGGGAGGAAGGGTCTGGAACACCACCAGGAACACCCTGCCGTCCGGGCGGGGCTTCGGAACACTCGGACCGGGCAGCGCGCGTCCGACCACCGCAATCTCGCCGATCGGGTCCCAGGACCGGTTGGAGATGACGCCGGTGCTCCCGCCGTTTGCCAGTCGCTCCGACCACATGGACACCAACTCCGCCTGCTTGCGCTCCTTCGTCTCGTCGTCCTCACGGGACTGGTTCAGCTGGTCCACCGCCACTTCGGTGGCGTAGTACGTGCTCACACCGGTGAACAGCAGACCGCCGGCCGCCACCAGCACGGTGACCAGCGTTGCGGTCAAAGTCCAATCGATCCGCCGCCACCACCGCAGAGCGGGAGCAGGGCCGGGCTCGGCGTCGGGCGAGGTTGACTCTCTCGGCCGGACCCGCTGAGGGCGGGGTCGCCGACGGGCCGCGGAACTCGTCCCACCGCAGGCCGTCCGGGGAGCCGCGGACGCCGCTCCCCGGGCGAGTACTTCGCACGGACCGGCCGCCGCCCCACCCGGCTGACCTGCGGTGTCGGGCAGACCGACCAGGGGGGAACCCATATGAGCACTGCCCGGTTTCGCGGATCCCCGCTCGCCGTGGCGGTGTCCGGCTCAAGAGGGCATACGCCTTCCACGGCACCGTGACCGTCGCAGCCATTTGCCTCGGGCTGCGCTCATGACCCGCCGCACGGCCTTAGGCGCGTGCGGTCAGCTCAGCCGGGCATCGGCGTACACGGTCATCGCATCGCGCTGGTAGACGGCGAGACCTTCGGCGATCTTGTCGAAGTTCGCCCGCATCTGCGGGTCGTCGACATAGGTCTGGCCCACTCCCTTGTACGCGGCCGCGTTCGGGGTCCAGAACCGGCAGATCTGCTGGTAGTTGGCGTCCACCTCGGCCTGTACCGCGGGATCGGAGACCGGCGTGCCAGCCACCATGAACTCCGCCATACGGATCATTTGCGCTGTCACCTCACGCTGCCAGCGCTCCGTGTCCTCGGAGGTCATCGCCTCGACTGCCTGCCGGGACTGCTCCCATGCCTGCGGCCATCGCTCCCGTACCTCGGCTTCGGCCTCTGAGGGGGCCTGGAACCCCTCGAACAGGTTCTCCGGCTTGTTGATCTTGGTCATCTTCCCGTTGTCCCTACCTTCTTCGAGCTCGGCGATGGTGCGGCCGACCGTACGGGCCAACGTCTCCAGCCGGTCCCGTTCCGCGAGCAGCCGTTGGTGGTGCTCACGGAGCACGGCCACCTGGTCGAGCCGGCTGTCCAGGACCGCCTGGATCTCGCGCAGCCCCAGGTCCAGCTCCCGCATCAGCAGGATCTGCTGCAACCGCAGCAGATCGGCCTCTTCGTAGTAGCGGTGCCCGTTGCTTCCGATCCATGCGGGCGGCAGCAGGCCGATCTCGTCGTAGTGCCGCAGCGTCCGCGATGTCACCTTGGACATCCGCGCCACCTCCGCGATCGACCAGGCCATGCCGGTGCCTCCCTCGCCGGGCCGGTCTCTCCGGCCACACACATGACCGTAGAAGTTGCCGCAACGGAAAGCGCAAGCCCGAAACCCTGTTGAACAGACCCTAGAGCCCCACCCGTCGGACCCCCGCCCCCTCGCCCCCCCGCCGAGTCATCCCCGCGCCCCCGAATCGGTCCCCCGGTCCGGGGCCGCGGGCGTTCGGCCGCCCGAGGGACCCCTGTCGTATCGGCGCCAGGCAGGAACCCGAGCCTGCCGGAGCGAGCGGAACCGGTCGGTCCCCTGCAAGAGTTGCGGTGTTCGAGGCCGCGCCCGTATCGGGGCCATGTCGATGACCGGCCTGACCAAAGGTTTTCGTAGGGGAATGGGATCGTGGCGACTGAACACGTGGTGACCTGGATCTGCCATCCGGACGACTTCCTCCCGGAGTACGTGGACAAGATCTCTGCGCAGATGGAGGAGCGCTGGGCGAAGCCGTGCGCGAAGCATGGCTTCTCCTTCCGCTTCATCTCCGCCAACGAGCTGGTGCCCGCCTGCGGCGACCGGCCCCGGCTGTGGCACAACGGCGTGGACCTGCTGGAGACGCGCCAGGCGTACATCGTCGACGACGTCAGCGGCGATCCGCAGGCCACGCACTTCCTGCGGGGTATCTACCGGGCCATGGACTACGAATGACCGTCTCAGATCCACCTTGGAAGGTAGGACAAGCTCAGGAGAACAACAGCAGCAGAGCAATCCACAGGAGCAGCGCCATGACAGCGGCGAAGACGAGGCAGGAAACGCCGATCAGCTTCACCGCCCCGATCTCTTCCCGTGGAGGTGGCGGCAGCGGGATGGCGTATCCGGGCGTTGGCGGCGGGCCGGGCGGCGGAACTTGGACGGGCATGAAACCCCTTGAAGGCCGTAGCTGGCATCAGATAACAGCAGGCGTGGATCAGGGCGTTGATGAGGGAGTGGTTTCGCCAATGGCGCAGCTCCTGCGCCAATGCTCGTGCACAAATAGCGCCCAGCTGGCCAGGTGGTGAAGCTCGACGGCCTTCACGATCCACCGCCCCACCGCCGTGAACGGCATCCAGATTCTTCGGTGGCGGTCCAGAGCTACTGCAGCAGACACGGCCTCTTCGCCCCCGCGACGGCGCCTCCGGCGCGACCATCAACGGCACCGCCAAGAAGGGAGCCTGGTACATGGTGTCCGCGGCCTCCCTGGTGAAGATCAGCAGGGTGTTCGCGCCCACGGCCGGCCGCTGGGTTCGGGAGGTCAGGCCGAGGGGCAGGCGCAGTTCGTCGGCGTATGCGGGGGTCTTCGGTGTCGGGGCTTGTCACTAGGCGGCCGGCGGAGACGGCGAGGAGACGCTCGGCATCTCCGTGGCCGCCCTCGACATCGACGGGCTTCGACGTGCCGTCGGCCATCAGCACACGGACGCCGGCCGGGAGGCTGTTGCACGTGTTCGGTTCGGTCTTGGCCGCTGCCCCGCCGCCCTTGACGTCGGCGTCGGTCGTCTCCTTGGCGGCTTTGCTTCGGTGCTGGCGGTATGGCTTGCGGTTTCTGTTGCGGCTTTTTGTTCAACGGAAACCGGGCTGCCTTGGCCTCGGCGTCCTTGGCTTCCAAGAAGGCCGTGCTGGAAGGCCTTCTTGGCCTTGCTGAAGGACTCGGCGGCTTGTGCTGCGCCGCGTTCGCCGGCGTGGACGGCGTCGTAGGCCTTGTTGACCTCCTTGTAGATCTTGAAGGCCTTGATGCCGACCTCGATGGCCTTCGCCCTGCCAGTGAGATGACGTATGGCGGACCAGCTCACCGACAGGCTTGAAGCCGGGCCCAGCCGTCGGCGGCTAGCTGGGCGGGGCGGGGCGGTCCGTCCGTCCCGGGCGGAGGGCTCGGCATAGGTCCCGGGTCGGACACCGGGCAGACCAGGATCCCCGTGCACCAGACCGATGCCCGAAGTGGAACGCTGCGTGTTCATGGTTCGCCGCACAGCGTGTCCTCAGGCCGAGCCTTTCAGTGGCTGGTGGGTGCGTTCCAGTCGACCAGTTGGACGATGACGCCATTGGGGTCGCGGACCTGAAAGGCACGCTCGCCCCACTCCTCGGCGGTCAGCGGCATCGTGATCGTGACGCCTTCGGCGCGCAGGCGTGCCAGCTCGCCTTCGAGGTCCTCGACGACGAAGGCGAGGATCAGGCCTGCGGCGTGCTCGTCGCGCTGGTCTGCCGGAAGGCTTTCAAGCCCTCGCCGCAAAAAGATGACGTTCATGCCGGCGTCGTCGTGCGTCAAGGACGCGAAGCCGTCGGCGGCCATCTCCTCGCGGAACCCGAAGTGCTCAACGAGGAAGGCGCTGGATGCGGGTACGTCATCGACGTTGAGCGACACGGCACTAGCGGTGAACTTCATGAAAGCTCCTCCTGAGGTCGCACTGAACACTATCTCTGTACGCCGTATAATGTACATCGTACAGAGTTGGTATGCGCGAGGATGGTCCCCATGCCGGCAGAACGAACCAGCTCAGGTGACCCGACCCGCACCCTGCAACTCCTGTGGCGCGGCTCCTCCTCCGAGAGCCGCCGAGGACCGCGGCGGGGACTGAGCATCGACGCGGTGGTCGAGGCTGCCACCGCCATCGCCGACGCTGAGGGCCTGGACGCGGTGACCATGCGCCGAGTGGCCAAGGAACTCGGCGTGGTGCCGATGACGCTCTACACCTACGTTCCCGGGAAGGCAGAGCTCCTCGACCTCATGCTCGACTCCGCCTACGCCCGCATGCACCGCACCGACACCACCGGACAGCCGTGGCGCCAACGCGTCACCGCCATCGCCGAGGAGAACAAAGCCCTCTTCGAGCGCCACCCATGGGCCACGGCCGTCTGCACCGTCAGGCCTCCGCTGGGACCGGGGCAGATGTCGAAGTACGAGCACGAACTGTCCGCACTCGACGGCCTCGGCCTCAGCGACGTCGAGATGGACGACTGCCTGACCCACCTGCTCACCTTCGTGCAGGCATGCGCCCGCGCCGCCGCCGATGCCCGCGCCGCCCAGCAAGACAGCGCCCTGAACGACCAGCAGTGGTGGGAACTGAATGCCCCGCTCCTCGCCCGGGTCCTCGACGAGAAGGCCTACCCGACTGCCGTCCGCGTCGGCGCAGCCGCAGGCGCCGCACAAAACAGTGCCTACGATCCCGCCCACGCCTACTCCTTCGGTCTGCAACGTGTCCTCGACGCCCTCGCCGCCCTGATCGACCGAGGCGCAGACACGGAAACATCGGCTTCAGCGCAGCGGCACGATGCCATTCGCCCGTGAGCCTGCCCCGTGTGCCGGGAGCGTCTGCCGCCGTTCCTCCCTCTGGAGAACCCGGATGATCAAACAGACGGTCCGGCCAGGTCGACGTCCAGGCAGACGCAACTTCTTCGCATTAAGCTGTATGCATGAGTTCCCGAGCGACCACACGCCCCGGCGGGCGCAGCGCCCGCGTCCAGCAGTCCGTGCACCAGGCCGTCCGAGATCTCGAGGCGGAACTGGGGCGGGACGCGCTCACCGTGCCGCTGATCGCCGCCCGCGCGGGAGTCACGCCGTCCACCGTCTACCGGCGCTGGGGGGACCTGCGGGAACTGCTGTCCGACGTGGCCGTCGAGCGCCTGCGCCCCGACGCCCCGCCGGCGGACCACGGCAGCCTGCGGGCGGACCTGGAGGCGTGGGCGGTGCAGTTCGCCGAGGAGATGTCCTCGACGGCGGGCCGCACGTACATCCGTGACGCCCTGCTGGGCGACCCCGAGCAGGGCAACGCGGCTCGCTGCTCCGACTACGCCGCCGAGCAGTTGAAGGCCGTCGGGGTGCGGCCGGCCGGGCGCGGGGAGGCCGTGCCCGACGTGGAGACCCTGCTGGACGTCGTCGTCGCCCCCCTGATGTATCGGATCCTGTTCCGCCCCTCGGACCTGTCTGCGGCCTACACCGATCACCTGGTGGCGCTGGCGCTCGGTCGCAGCGCAACCCCTCCCGCGGCCCGCTAAAAGCTAAATATTTGCGTTTCACGGTGGCGCAGGCCTAGAGTGCTTAACGCAAAGCATTCGCCTTAAGGCTCAGAGGTGCTTCCCATGACCAGCGTCACCGCCCGGCCCTCCCGTCCCCGCCGCCTGCCCGTTCTGAGCCGCCGCGGCGCGTTCCCGCTGCACGCCTCGGTCCTGACCGCCCTGCTGGCCGCCTCCAGCGCACCAACCCCGCTCTACGCGCTCTACCAGGCCGCCTGGCACTTCTCGGCCATGACGCTCACCGTCGTGTTCAGCGCCTACGCGCTCGCCCTGCTGTTAGCACTGCTGACCGCGGGCACGCTCTCGGACCACCTGGGCCGGCGCCCGGTCCTGGCCGGGGCGCTGCTGGCCGAAGCCTTCGCGATGGCCCAGTTCGGCACCGCCCAGGGGGTGCCGGCGCTGATCGCCGCCCGGATCCTGCAGGGCCTGGCCACCGGCGTGGCCACCAGCGCCGCCGGAGCCGCCCTGCTCGACTTCGAGGACCCCGAGCGCCCGGGCCGGGCGACGGCCGCCAACGGCATCACCCCCGTGGCCGGCATGGCGCTCGGCGTGCTGGCCGCCACCGCCCTCCTCCAGTACGCCCCCGCCCCCACCCGCACCGTCTACCTGCTACTGCTCCTGCTCTTCACCGCCCAGGCCGTCGCGGTCCTGCTCACCCCCGAGACCGCCCGCCCGCACCCCGGCGCCTGGCACTCACTGCGCCCCACGATCACCATCGCCCCCGCCTCCCGGCCGGCCATGGCGCTCGCCGCGCCCGGCATCGTCGCCGCCTGGGCCCTGGGCGGCTTCTACTCCTCTCTCGGCCCCGCGCTCGCCCGGCTCATCGCCCCGCACGCCGCCCGCGCCACCGGCGGCCTGGTCTTCTTCACCCTGACGGCCGCAGCCGGACTGGCCGGCTACGCCGCCCGGGCGCTGCCCGCCCGCACCGTGAGCCTCGCCGGCACCGCGCTCCTGATCCCCGGATCCCTGCTGACCCTGAGCGGCCCGCAACTGCACAGCCTGCTCGCGCTGTTCATCGGCACCGCCCTGGCCGGCGCGGGCTTCGGCACCGTCACCCAAGGCGCCCTGCGCCTGCTGCTGCCCCCGGCCGCCCCGGGCGAACGCGCCGGCACGCTCGCCGCCTACTACGTCCTCAGCTACCTGGCCATGAGCGTCCCCGCCGTCCTCGCCGGCCTGCTGACCAACCTGTACGGCCTGCAGACCGCCGTCTCGCTCTACGTCGCGACCGTCATCCTGCTGACCCTGACCGGCCTCATCCGCGCCGTGCGCCGGCCCCGCACCGCCTGACCCGGCCCGACCTTGCCACCCCGCCCGCCCCACCCGAAAGGACCCACCGATGAGCACCACCACGCCCCGTCAGGCCACGCCCCTCACCACCACCGGATGGAGCCTCGGCGACATCGTCGTACGCCGCGTCGACGAGATCGAACTGCCGCGGGAGACCGGACCCTGGTTGCTGCCGGACGCCACCAAGGAGGTGCTGGACCAAGCGCCGTGGCTGCGCCCCGACTTCGCCGACGCCGACGTCCCGCGGCTGGCGAGCCACAGCTTCGCGGTGGAGGCCGGCGGCCTGCGGATCGTCGTGGACACCGGCATCGGCAACGCCAAGACCCGCGCCAACCCGGCCTGGAACGGTCTCGACACCGACTTCCCGGAGCGCCTGGCGGCGGCCGGCTTCCCGCCCGAGTCCGTGGACCTGGTGATCACCACCCACCTGCACACCGACCACGTCGGCTGGAACACCCGCCTCGCCGGTGGGGACTGGGTCCCCACCTTCCCCCACGCCCGTTACCTCACGAGCCGCACCGAATGGGACCACTGGGCCGCCACCGACCTGGACGAGGCGCGCAGCCAGATGTTCCGTGACTCCGTCCACCCCGTCCGAGACGCCGGGCAGTACGACCTCGTGGACGTGCCCGAGCAGGGGCACGAGGTGGCGCCCGGCGTCTTCCTGGTCCCGGCCCCGGGCCACACCCCGGGGCAGGTCGCCGTGGAGCTGTGCGGCGGCGACCGCCGGGCGCTGATCACCGGCGACAGCATCCACCACCCCGTGCAGCTGTCCCACCCCCACGTGCACAGCTGCGTCGACACCGACCCGGCCCAAGCGATCCGCACCCGCGCCCGGCTGCCCGAGGCGCTGGCGGACACCGACGCGCTCCTGCTGGGCACCCACTTCCCCCAGCCCACCGCCGGCACCGTCCGCCGGGAGAACGGCCACTACCGACTGCTCGCCGAGCACGGCCGCGAGATCCCGGCCACCGCGGCCTGATCACGCGGCCGGTGCCGCCCGCCACCCGGCGCGGGCCCCGAGCAGCTGCCACGCCTGCAGCCATCTAAAGCAAAGAATTTGCCTTTACGGCCCCCGATCACTCCGCCCCTCCAACCTCGACCGAGAAGGAGAACACCCATGTCCACCGTCGAACTCACACCGCCCGAGGCCGCCCGCTGGGCCGCCCGCGCCGGACTTGTGCTGCCTGCCGAACGCCACGCCGCGGTCGCCACTGTCGCCAACCACATCCACGGTGTCGTCGCGGTCCTGCGCGAGCTGGACTTCGCGGACGTCTCGCCCGCCGCCGCCTACCGCGCCGGACTGGAGCCGCACGATGCAGCCGTATGAGCTGTCCCTAGCCGCCGCCGCAGACGCGATCCGTACCCGGCGACTGTCCCCCGTCGAACTGGTCGACTCCGTCCTCGATCGCATCGAGAAAGCGGAACCGCACCTCGGCGCCTACGTCACGGTCACCGCGGAGCAGGCACGCCGGGCGGCGAGCGAGGCCGAACACGAAGCGGCGCACGGCCGTTACCGGGGACCGCTGCACGGCATCCCCATGGGACTCAAGGACTTGATCGACGTCGGCGGGATGGCCACCACGGCCAGCTCCCGGGTGCGCGCCGACCATCGCGCGACGGCGGACAGCACGGTCGCCGCGCGTCTGAGCGAGGCCGGCGCGGTCCTGCTCGGCAAGACCCACACCCACGAGTTCGCGTTCGGCCTGACCACCCCGCAGACCCGCAACGCCTGGGACCGCGGCAGGGTCGCCGGTGGTTCCAGCGGCGGTTCCGCGGTCGCCGTCGCATCGGGCACCGCGACCTTCGCCTTGGGCACCGACACCGGCGGGTCGATCCGGGTACCCGCCGCACTCAACGGGGTCGTCGGCCTCAAGCCGACCTACGGTCTCGTCCCCCGCCACGGCGTCACCTCCCTGTCCTGGTCGCTGGACCACGTCGGCCCGATCACCCGCACCGTCGAGGACGCCGCCCTGGTCCTGACCGCACTGGCCGGACACGATCCGCGCGACCCCGCCTCGCTGTCCGTACCCGCCACGGACTACCGGCCCGGTGCCGGCACGGACCTGACGGGGCTGCGCATCGGCCTGCCGCGCACCTACTACTTCGACTACGTCCACCCGCGGGTGGAGGCCGCCGTCCGGCACGCCATCGGGCACCTCGAAAGCCTGGGCGCACGGCTCGTCGAGGTCGACATCCCGATGACCCGCTACATCCAGGCCACCCAGTGGGGCCTGATGGTGCCGGAGGCCGGGGCCTACCACGAGGGCAGCCTGCGCACGGTCCCCGATCTGTACCAGGAGGACGTCCGCATCCTCCTGGAGGCAAGCGAGTTGATGAGCGCCGGGGACTACGTGCGCGCACAACGCGCCCGCACGCTCATGCGCGCCGAGTGGGCCCGGCTGCTGGATCAGGTCGATGTGATCGCCGCCCCGAGCGTCCCGATGCCCGCGGTCGGCGCCGACGAGGCGACGGTCACCTGGCCCGACGGCACCGTCGAGGGCGTCTCCGACGCCTACGTGCGCCTCTGCGCCCCCGCCAACATCACCGGAGTGCCCGCCCTGACCGTTCCGGTCGGCCACGACTCGGCCGGCATGCCGATCGGCATGCAACTGCTCGGCCGTCCCCTCGGCGAGCCCACGCTCCTGCGGGTCGGCCACGCCTACGAGCAGACGCAGCCGGCCCGGGAAATCGCCACAGCGGCCTGAGCGCGCGCCCCGGGCGGCGGGTTCTCGCCGGGTGTCTGTTCCCCATCGGCCGCCCCGTTCTTCGACGGGTTCGGGCCGTGATGCATCAGGTCAGCCCTGTGTAGGGCGGCCCGGAGTGAGCCTGGAACAGTTCGGAGACGCTCGACCTGAAGCGGCGGGCCGAGGACGTCCATGGGGAAGCGCACCAGAAAGTGGTAGACCTGGCCTTCTGACCGTCCCAGCGCGGGGGAGGCGCGCCGACGTCCCACTGACCCTGACCACGCCCGGGGGGCGGGAAGCGCCTCGGGGCGGGGGCCAGGGGACTGGCCGACGGGGAGTCGATCGAGCTGGCCTGCCCCGGCGGCGGCACAGTCACGGACGTGCCCGCCATCCACGGGCCCTGCGCGCGCGAGGCAGCTGAACTCTTCACCGGCCAGGTCGTCGGATGTGTCGGTGCCGGGTCAGCAGGTGATGGTGGCCCAGGAGTGGCCGGGGAAGGTGCGCGAGCCCGATTGGCCGCTTGCCAGCACGTCGAGTTCGGCGCCGGTGGTCGGAGTGAGGATCACGAACGACAGCGTGGCCTTGCCGTCGGTGTCGAAGACGCCGGACGCTCCCGAGGTGTAGGCCTTCTGACCGACGATCCAGTAGTCGGCCCAGACCGACCGGCCCGCGTACGACGAGGGCCCGTAGGACGGACCGTGCGCGACGTTCACCGTCACGATGTCCTCGCGGATGTAGGCGTGCCGGCCGCCGACGCCGAAGTCGACGGTCTCGCAGCGCTGGGAGACGCCGGTCACGGTCACGAAGTCGTTCCACGTCGAGGCGTCGACGTAGCTGGGGTTGTCCCAGGTGCAGGGCGCCAGCGGAGCGCTCACGAAGTTGCTGTAGTAGACGCCGTGCACCCACACCTGGTAGGTGACGGTCAGTGTCCCGCCCGGCGGCGGCTTGGACACCGAGAAGTTGAACGTGGCGTTCTTCCTGGCGGTGTCGAACGTGCCGTTGGCGGTGCCGGTCCTGGTGCTGCCGCTGATGGTGTAGGAGGCGGAGATGGTGGAGTCGGCCGGGGGGTAGCTGACGGTCTCGAGATTGAGGGTGATCCGGTCGACGGGTATTGCGGTCGTCATGGGACCGCTGCCACTGTTCTGTATGGCGCAGTGCTGGTCCACCTTGGGCGCGAACTGTCCGCTCGGGTCGGCGGTGGCGGGTGACGCCCCGGCGGCGGTCAGGCAGATCAGGATGACGAGAGCGGTGGTCACCGCTCTCCAGGATCTAAAGGTCTTCCAGGTTCCTCGGGTCTTTCGGGCCATCGTGGTTGCCCCCCAGGTCGTTGGTGCCGGACGGTGCTCTCCACTTGCGGCGGCAGAGACGCCCGTACGGCACCTATGGTTCCTGGCCCGGTCCATGGTGGAGATCAGCCACTCTGACGGTTCCCGGACGGTTGCATCCGGGTCGGAGTCGGAGCTGAAAGATGAGCAGGTCACTTTCACGCCTGGGCAGCCGTTTACCGCTTGCCGGCCGGGCCCGCCCGAGCGGGCCCCGGTCCTGGGAGGCGCACCGCAAGCACCCCAGGGTGGGGGTGTGAGGTGTGGGGTTGTTGTCGTTGGTTAGTGCGGGTTGGCGTCACTGGGCGGAACATCGTTCCGGGTCGGATGCGAGTCCGCTTTCTGCCTTTGGGCACGCGCGGATTCCGTCCGTGCCCGGACTCATCCTGCGAAGGTCGGTACGCCACCTGTCTGACGCCGAGCTGCTGTCGCGACCTGCTTGCAGCTGCCGGCTCCGGGAGGGGTGCTCATGGACGGCGCGGTGTGGCCGGGCCGCACAGCCGGCGGTGGAGCCGTATCAGGTCGGCAACGTCCGCCAGGTTCTTGAACCGGTGGAGAAGGAGGTCGATCCGGCGATCGTCTCCCTCTCGCACCGCAGCCGTGATGGCCTCAACCAGCAGTCCGGGTTCCTCAGGCATGGGACATACATGGCCTGCAGAGCCGTGGCCTACACCTGCTCGGCCGCTCGGCGCCCCGGGGTACGTGTCCATCGCCAGCAGGTCCTCGACTCGTGCCCGTGTCCCTGGCCAGCGTCCTCGTGCCGGCCTGCTCCCTGTGGCCGGAGCTCAGGCGTCCCCCACACCGTGTCCCCGCAGGTCCGCCGCTTGGCACCGCCATGATCGCCGCGACCACCATCTGCACCCTCGTCCGCACTGACCCCTGGGCATCGGCTGAGAAGCCGGGGCGAACTGCAGGCTGCCCCGGTCCAGACCGGCGGTGGGTTGACGGCACCGCCGACCTCGCACCGTTCTTGCCCGTAAGGTCCGCCAGGCACTTTGCCCCGTCGGCGCCCGACACATCGAGTGGCCCCGGGACATTGTCCCCCGCAGGTGCCGGCGCGCCTCGCCGTGGGCGACCTCTCGTTAGCGCGCAGGTGGGGGAGCGCGGGGAGTCAACCGGCTCCCTCGTATGTCACGCAAGTTGCCGAACGTTGCGCTTTCACAGCGGGGCGCTGCCCGGCTGCGGCTATGTTCGGGCGCAGTCCGCGCCGATAAGGCGTGCGCGGGCGAGGCCCGGTGACCAGAGCGCTCTGGCGGCAGTACCACCGGGCCGCCCACAACTGCGCTGATCGGCTCGATGCGTTGGCGGTTAAGGCCTCGGGGCCCTCGGGTGAAGCTAGCCGTGGCTCCCGTGGCTCCCGTGGCTCCCGTGGCTCCCGCCGCTCCAAGGGCGAAGTAGCTGCTCGCGTTGCTCGGGCCGGGGCCTGACGGGCACTCTGGTGCAGGAGACCCTCCTTCCCGTACAACGAGTCATGGCAAACTGCTCAGAGCCCGACGACCTGTCACCGCCGGAAGAGTGGAGCGCTCCTGAGCGCCGGATGTGGTCCGCTTTCCGTGACGGCAGCATGCTGGACCTTGGCTCGGGCTCGGCGGTTGATGACGATCCCGCCACTGGGGCAGCCTGGGGCCCGGAACGGCAGATCAGGGCCCACGTGATCGCGCTTCTACTTCTTGATGGCCCGCCCGCGAGTCCCGGGAAGGTTCGTGCGCTCCGTGTCACAGGCGCACGAGTGACGGGTGAACTCGACCTGACCGCAGCGACCATCGACTGCGAGATCGACTTCGACGCCTGTTCATTCTCCGATGTCCTGAGCCTTCGACACGCCACGACACTCGCCGTCTATCTGCAGGGGTCTCACCTTCCCGAGCTCAGCGCGGAGGCGCTGCGCTGTCCAGGCCTTGACATGCGTGACGCGGTCGTGGAGGGCAACGTATGGATCCAAGGGAGCGACATCAGCATTGACCTCAACCTCGATCGCGCGAAGATAGGTGGCTGGATCAACGGCAACCTTCTCACGATCGGGTCATGGTTCAACGGTCGCTTCGGCCTGTCCATAGGCATGCGGCTGACGCTCGCTAGCGCCCGCATCGGGGGTGTCGATCTGCGCCAAGCCGACATCGGCCATGCAGGAGGGATCGAACAGGCACTCGACGCCCACCTCGTGACATGTGACACGTTCTGGGCCTCGGACATCCGGGTGGCCCACGGCATCATCCTGAGCGGCGCACAGATCAATGGTGAAGCACTCCTGTCGAAAGCCGTTGTGCACGGCACCCCCTCCGATGAGCCGGCGATCCGTCTCGATGAGATCCACGTGCGACGCCTGGACATCGACACCGCAAGAACGGACACGAGGTCCGTCTCGATGCGCGGTGCCACCATCGGCAAGCTCGTCGACCGCCCTGAAGGGGGTCCCTTGCTGGAGCTGGATGCACTCACCTACGAGCGGCTCGAACAGCTCCCACCTCACTCGACCCACACTCGCCTCACATGGCTCAAGGAGAGCCTCGGCGGCCAATACCTGCCTCAGCCCTACGAGCAACTAGCAGCGGCCTATCGCGTCCTTGGCCACGACAGCGAAGCCCGCAGGGTTCTGCGCGCCAAACACCGTCACCACCGTTCAGCTCTGCCGTGGACGACCAAGATCTGGGACTGGTTGCAGGACGTTGTCGCTGGCTACGGCTACCGGCCCGCCCGCGCCGGCGGATGGCTCGTCGTCCTCACGCTCCTCGGCACACTCGTCTTCAGCATCTATGAGCCACATCGCTCCGAGCCGGGACGGGGCCCCGCCTTCAATCCCACCGTCTACACGCTCGACCTGTTGCTGCCCGTCATCGACTTCGGCCAGGAGAAGGCGTTCACGTCGGCGGGCTGGCCGCAGTGGCTCGCCTATCTCCTCATCGCCTCGGGATGGGTACTCGCCACCACGCTTGTCGCTGGCCTCACCCGTGTCCTGGGGCGTCCTTGACAGGTCCTGAAGGGGTTCGTCGCGGCTACCACTGGGACCTGCCGTCCTCTATCCGAGGAGCCGCCGCCGGTGGCCCACTCAGGTCGAATCAGGTGCGCAGTCGACGGCACATAGGAGATGCTCCTGACCGCCGTTCTGGCAGCAGCGGACGCCACCGACGACATCGACTGGACCGTGTCGGACCAGCAGCTCGAGCCCCCGGAAGGGAACCCGAACGCCGTGCGGCCGAAGGCGAATCAGGATCCGGCGGAGCGGCTGCCGGCCGCGGCCGAACGCTGTGCGCCGGTACGGGGGCGACCAAGCTCCGCCGGGGTTTAGCCGCGAAAGGGCGGAGCGCGAGCGGCCGCTGGACATGGTCGCCAGCTGGGCGGCGCGAACGCGCGTTCGTTCACCCTCTTCCGTAGCGCAAACGGAGGGGGCTGCGGCCCGCTGCTCATAAAGGGGTGGCAGCCCTGTCGGTGGGGTGGGTGCGGGCCTGGTTCCGATGGACTGGCGCCTGCGGGATGGGCTCTATCTTCGCCAAAGCGCGCACAGTCGGCGAAACGAACCCCTACAATGCTGCGATGGCTGTGACGCTCGTCACAGGATGGCGTAGAGAGGTTTTAACTACCAGTTTATGGCCGCTTTATATGGGCATCAAACAGGGAATGCGGCGCACGGTGGTGTGCCGCCTCGTTGTCCGTAGGGGGCTCCATGTCATGGAGAGACGTACGGGCGGGTGCGCTAAGCGTCTTAGACCCAACCGGCGCAGTGTTTCCCGCCCATCGCGGATCCGTCGACGACGGCTCTGATCTGACTGACCGGCTTACCGCGCTCAACACCATGCTGGAGGCGGTCGCGGACCCGTCGCCCGCACCACCCGAGCCTGAGCGCAGCAAGGCACGGAAGAAGCTCTCCTCCTTACGCCTGGTCGCCGTGATGGTCAGCTTCACCTCGGCCACGGCGTCCACCGGCTTGGCAGCCTTCTCCCTCGCCGCTGACACGCGATGGCCGGTGCTGGTAATCACTTTGCTGTCCGCGCTCGCACTGGTGGCCATCGTGGTCTTCCTCGCGGCTTTCAGACTTTCACTCACCCGACGGGTGCGCCAGGACAGCGCCTTCTACACCGAGCTGCACTCGCTGGCCAGTCAAAGGGTCGAGGATCTCAGCACTGCACGACTGGTGCGCTTGAGTGAGACAGATCCGGACGCAGCGCGAGCGCTTCTTGTGCAGATTATGGAGGAGTACGGACAAGCGTCCGGGATCCGCAGTGGAGCAGAAAAAGTTGATCAGCCCCCTGACACGGCACGGCGGCTGATGCAAACGGCTGGCCCCAGCAACCCCGTCCGGCAAACACTCACCATGATGGTCTCGGATCTGCAGGAGAGACGCGCTTGAACGACAGTCCGGAGACCCCAGCCTCGGCAGACCAGCGCCTCGCCGCCCAGCTGCTGGAATTGGTCAAGCACTTAGAGGTGGTGAACACCAAGAACCTGCGCGCGGTACTCCGCACACTGACAGCCGACTCCCGAACCAAGCGGTTCGAGGCGATAGGGAGGGTGCTGCAAACCCTCTTAGGCCAGCTCGCCGCCACAGCACTGGTCGGCGGCTTCATCTGGCTGGGCTACCAGATGGTCCAGCGTGGCGAGTCCGGCTACGCGGTGCTGCTTGCTGGCATGCCGGCAAGCTCGATTGCCGCCATCTTCGTCCTTCGGCAACTCCCTGATTTCAAAGCGATGGCCGCCTTCGCCCGCCAGGTCAACGCGATGGCTGCCAACGGTACTCCCGCCGTGCCGGCTCAAGGCGGCCCTCCCGCAGGGCAAGCCACTGCTCCTCCAGGAACTCCTCCTGCTGGGGGCGTCACGCTCTGAAGTCCACACCGGGAAGACCTGCTGGGCCTACCGCTCAGCTGCTCGCGGGCGAGGCCGAGGCCGATGAGGGCTTGACTCCGGTGGCGTCTCAGGTGCAGCTGCTATCGGCCGTCGACCGGGTCGGGCCAGTCAGCGAATTCGTGCTGTCGGCGCGGGAGCGGGTGGCGGCGGGCCGGCATTTCGCGTCCCAGAACCCAAGTGGTGTGGCGCTGGCGGTGGAAGACGGCCTGCTCACACAAAAGGTCGGTCCGCCGGTGGGTGAAGGTCACCGTGATTGTGCGCGGAGCAGACTCGTGCGGAAGTGCGGGCAGACGTAGGTCGTCCAGCGGGCATCGCGGCGTGCCGTGCCTGAGCCAGGGGTGGTGTCGGCGGGATCCGATCCTGGACAGGCGAACAGCGGGCGATGCCCCGTCTGCCCCAGAAAGCGGGGCCTGACAGGCGAGACGGGCGGCTGCACGAGTCATGACGGTTCGTAGGCGCGCCGCCGCTGTCCCCGCGTGGAGTGAACCCGCTGGAAAGGGGCACCGAGGGCAAGCGAGGTCAGGGGTGGAGGCGAGCCCGTGCCTCCCGGGCCCTGCGCCGCTTGACGGCGCGCCGTTCCTCCTCGGTGAGGCCTCCGCACACGCCCATATCCATGCCTCCTTCCAGAGCCCACTCCAAGCAGCGCTCCAAGACCGGGCATCGGCGGCACACCGCCTTTGCTTCCTCGACTTGGAGCAGGGCTGGGCCACTGGTCCCGATGGGGAAGAACAGGTCCGGGTCTTCCTCGCGGCAAGCCGCTCGGTGACGCCAGTCCATCGTCATGCCTCCGTTCGCGTAGTCGGTCGCTCACCCGCGCACCTGACCGGGATCCGCTGCCCTATGCGGCCAGCGAGGGGACCAGCGCATTTTTCACGACGGCCTGCTCTGAAAATGCCGTACTGATCTCTGTTGGCCTTCGGCGTTCGGGGCAGGTTGTGCGCATGTTCAAGCATCGACGTGTACGTACGGCCGTGGTTCTCGTGGTGGCTTGGGGGGTGCTGACGGGAGTCGAGCGGTGGGGTGAGTCGGCGGCGTGGCCACAAGCCGTGCTGCAAGGGCTGCTCTGGGCTGCCGTTGTCACCGCAGCCTGGTGGTTCGCCGACTGGACCCGTGCGGGCAGCCCCCAGCGGCGACGTCTTGCGAGGAGCCGCGGGGAACGGTGAGGCCCGACGTGCGACACGCGCCCGGCCATGCCTCGCTCGGCGGCGTCTCCTGGAAAACGGCGTGGAGCGCTCCACACGGATCCGGCTGTCACGACCCCGGGCAGCCACCTGTCAGGCATGCCGCGGTGCGGCGGGATGCGGGACAGGCGAGGCGGGACCCGATGAGGAAGCGCATGTCGCCCGCGGCCCGGCGTACGTCTTCGCGCTGGTCGGCTTGTTCGAGTAGTCCGAGGAGCAGGATGGGGGCACGCGTGCCTCGTCTGCGCTGATCAGTTTCAGCCGTGGCTTCCCTCCGTCCAGGAGCGTGTCCAGCAGGTCCAGTGTCTCGTCCATACCTGCAACAACGGCTGGTGCCTGCGGGAGGCACCTCTCCTCGTCAGGATTCCCCGACGCCTGGCGGTATCAGGAATGCCTGACGTGATTGCTTGTGGGAGAGGAGCGCGGCGTGTGCGTGGATGAGACGGGTCGTCATCAGGGTTCGGTCGTGGCGGTTTTGGCCGATGGCCGTGAAGCACCGCCGGTTCAGGCTTTGGGAGGCAGTACCGCGTGGTGGGACAGTGACGGCACCGTTTCCGAACGCGCCGTCGCCGTCAAGGGAGCGTGCGGATGCGACTGGCGCGCGGATACCACGCACCCGGTGGTGTGGGGCGACGTCACGGCGGCTGAGGGCGAGGAGGCCAGGACCGGTCCGTTCGCGGACTGGGAATACCACGTCGCCACCATCGAGGGCCTGATCCCCCGCGACGTCGAGGAGATGATCTAGACGAGCCCGGTGACCGCGCTGCGCGCGATCGCCCGAGTCCAGGACACCACCCCGGCGCTCGCCCTCGCCACGGTCCGTACAGCCCAGGAGGCGATGGTCTCCTGGGAAGCGATCGGCACCGCGCTCGGCTGCACACGCCAGTCAGCCCACGAACTCTACGCCCGCCAGGTGTCGCAGTGACCGTCCACGCGGAGCTCGGACGGGTGCGGGGCGGGTCCGCCTGGGGCCGAACCAGGGCCGTCGCTGTTTTGAGACCGCGCGCGTCACCTCTGCGCTGCGACCTGCCCGTCACCGCCGGCACCGTGCCTGAGAAGAGCGCTGCGCCCCGACCATGACCGTCGGCGTCAGGGCTCGGCGACGCGTGCCCCAAGTCGGGCATGGTGCGGGGCCGTGCTTGATGATCCAGCGTGATCCGCGACGCCGATGGGGCCCTTTGTCGAGGGCTTGGCCAGCTGGTGGGGCGAAGAGGGGGTGGGCCCGAGAGCCAGGGGGAAGGGCGGCGCCCGGGCTGGTGTCGCGGTACCGCGGGGGAGCGGTATGTGGCTTGTCCCCGTCGAAGGGGTGGCTCGTTCTGCGGTCGTAGCTTGGGGCGAAGGGGTCAAGGTGGCGCCGTTGCCGGGCTGGTCGTCGCGGCCGACACCACCCGGTTGGTCGGCGCCGGGTGTGCAGGCGTGGTGCATCCCCCGGCCCGGGGGAGTGGGTCGGGGGATGCACCGGGGAGGGGACGTGGGTCCGCGTTCAGTGGCGGAAGGCGTCCTTGGTCTTCTCCTTGGCCTGGCGTGCGTCGCCCTTGGCCTGGTCGGCGTGGCCTTCGGCGGTCATCCGCTCGTTGCCGGTCATGCGGCCGAGGGCTTCCTTCGTCTTGCCCTTGGCCTGCTCGGCAGTGGCCTTGGTCTTTTCGGTGCCCGACATGGGGACCTCCTCGTTGTCGTACCGGATCGGTCGTGACCGCTCTCCTGCTCACGTCCGCCGCTCGTAAACGGCCAGGCGAGGGATGCGCCGGGTGGTGCGTACGCCGTTCGAGGGAATCGGGCCCTGTCCGGCCATCCGCGGGGCGGGCGAAGGCGAACACACCGGGTGAGGGAGACGGAAAGCGTTCTCCGCTTCCCTCACCCGCCGTGCGGGCCCTCCGTACGGCTCGGCCTTCTCACAGGAGGTAGTTGTCATGGTTGGTGCGCGACGAGGTTTGGCAGTGGCGCTGGCGGCCGGCGCGATGGTGGTCGGTGGTGCATCGCTCGCTTCGGCTGATGCGGGTGCGCAGGGGGTGGCCGCCGGCTCACCGGGCGTGGGTTCGGGCAACCTCATCCAGGTGCCGATCCACATTCCGGTCAACGCCTGCGGGAACACGGTCAGCGTCGTCGGACTGCTGAACCCGTCCTTCGGAAACACCTGCATCAACACCTGATCCGGAACTGCCGCTCCGGCCCCGATCCGCTGCCTACGAGACGGGGTGGCGCGGACCGGTGACCCGCCGGGCGCGCCTCGGCGGGACCTGGCGGTACCGGAGCGTACCTCGGGCTGGGGGTGGCTGGCGGCACAGCCACCCCCAGCTCCCGTGTCCGGGACGGGCCAACGGCCGCCCGTGCATTGAACGGGACCCCCGCCGCAGATCCGAACGCACCCGCACCCTGCCGGATCGGAGTGCATCGGCACGGTTCAGGTAGGTGCCCGCAGGCGGGCGGGCGAGCGTCCACGAACTCGACAGGCCGTGGCCGGTGTGAGGGGAACGGTAAGCCTTCTCCGGCGCCGACCGGGCGAACTGCGGCCGGCGATCCCAGGGCAAGCTTTCGCTCCTACCCGGCCGCGGGCATAAGAACCGGTTAAAAATCGAGCGCATGACCGTCGCAGGGGCGGGCACCAGCCGCTTCGGAGGTTGATAACTATGGTTCCCCTGCTTCTGGTTCTCTTGCTCATCCTGATCCTGTTCGGCGCCGGTTTCGCGGTGAAGATCCTCTGGTGGATCGCGATCGCAGTCCTGGTCCTGTGGCTCATCGGCTTCGTCGCCCGTCCCAAGAACAGCAGCGGCCGCTGGTACCGCTGGTAGCCCGGTCGGCAGAGCCCGGTGACAGGCCGCGGTGGGCCGCTCCCCCGACGGGGAGCGGCCCACCGCGTCTTCCTGCCGTCCGGCGGGCGAGGGACATGGGGTGAGGTCTTTCGCCGGGGGTATGCGCGGGATCAGCCGGGCCGGTCGTCGTGACGCAGCAGGGGACCTGCTCACCTCCAAAGATCGGCGGCCGTCCCGGTCATATGCGCCATCGCCACCCTCGACCAAGGCCTCCTCGACGCCTGGATCGCGGCCAACCCAGGAACCCGCTACGAAGTCCGCGACTTCGTCTTCTGGGCCCACCGCCGCCACCACGCCCGCGACATCCTCGTGCCGCACCGCCCGAAGGCCGACCCGATCGGCCTGGACGAGGACTCCCACCGGGACCTCCTCCACCAGTGCCTCACCGACACCCGCCTCGACCTCGACGTCCGGGCCGCTGGCGCGATCCTCCTGCTGTTCGGCCAACACCTCACCCGGATCGCAGCACTGCCCACCACCGCCCTGACCACCGGAGACGGGACAACATTCCTCACCCTGGGCCGGACCCCAATTCCGCTGCCCACCACCCTGGCCGACACCCTCACCACCCTCGCTGACTGCCCCGCGCCCCAGGGCTGGCCGCGAACCAGCGCTGCCTGGCTGTTCCCCGGCACCTGCCCGGCGCCCACGTCTCCGCCGCCGCCCGCAGCCGACGCCTGGCAGCATCACATCCCAAACCGGCCCGCCCGGACCACCGCCCCGGTGGCCCTCGCGTGCGACCTCCCGCCCGCGGTCCTCGGCCCGATGCTCGGCCTCCACCCGATCACGGCCGTCCAGTGGCGCCGCCGCGCCACCACCGGCTGGACCGCCTACCTCGCCGCCCGTACGGCGACACTGCGACCGGACCCGTGGAGGTACGGGCGGACCTGGATCGGCTCGGCCCGGGCGGAGACTGAACAGACCTAGACTGAGCTGCGAGAACACGGCGGGGGAGTGAAGTGAAGGACGTGCGGGTGAGCGGGGTGGTGGAGCCTCCTTTAGTCGCCGCTGCTCGGGCTGGGGACACGTTCCGTGTGAAGCAGCTTCTCGAGGAGGACGGGGACTACGGGGACTACGACGAGCGGACCGCCGCGTTCGCTGTGGCTGTCCAGGCGTTCCACGGGCACATCGCTGATCTGCTGCTCATGGGTGGGGCCTATGCCAGCCAGTGCGCGCCGGAGGAGTTACTGTCCCTGCGCGAGGCGGTTGAGTCGGGTTCGCCCGCGCTGGTCGGCGCCCTGTTGAGCCACAGCATCCAGGACAGGTATCCGGCTACGGAGCTGCTGGAGATGCGGGACCTCGCGCGGAGATGGCACGAGGCGGGGACCGAAGCCGAACTGCGGCGCCGCACGGGCTCCCAGGACGAACTCGTCCGTACCAGGGCCCAGGACGACGAGTACTACACGGTCGGCGAGCTCACGCTTGGCGGGATGACCGTGCGGGACGGGCACGGGGCGATCCTCACGCACCTGGAGGACCTGCTCGGCATCTCTGCCTCGTGCGAGGAACTCATCACACGCGCCTTGGAACGCGACCAAGACCACCCCGCGTGGGGACGGGCCGCGATTCTGCTGTCTCACCGACGCGAGCAGGAGACCTGGACGGCCGCCGAGGCCTTGCGTTCTGATGCGGACCCGTCCCGCCGGCTGTTCGGTGCGGAGCTGATGCGGCTGATCGAGCTCTTCGCCGACAGCCACGAGGAAGAGTTCTGTGTCCTCGCCGTTGACGCCCTCACCGACTGGGCGGCCGAGGAGACGGACAACGCCGTCCTCACAGAGGTGCTGCACGGCCTTGATTCGTACGCCGGACCGCGTGCCGAAGCGGCCCTCCTGGCGCACGTCGGCCACCACGACGCCGGCGTCCGGCGAGCCGTGGCCGCCGGTCTCGGCACGCGCCTGGACTCCACGTGCCTGTCCGGTGAAGCCCGTGAGGCACTCCTGGCGCTGATGACCGACTCCGATGCAGACGTACGGATCGCGGCCTGCCGCAAAGCCGGCGAGGCCAGGAACGGCGATCCCGCGCTGACCGACGCCATGGCGGCCCTCCTCGACCACCCGGAGCGCCGGGTCCAGCTTGTTGCCGTGTACGGTCTCGCACTCCACGACGACGAGCGGTGCGTGGAAGGGGCGGACCGCCTGGGCCCCCCGCGGCCCGGCTTCCGCACCGAGGAAATGGCCTGCCTCGACGTGGCATGGCGGTATGAATGGCGCCGCGGCAACTGACCTCAGCCTGCCCCTGCTATCAGGTGCATTGAAGCGAGGGCTACCGTACGGCTCGAATGACGCTCCCGGCCAGCTGGCGCCGGTTCGTGGACCGCGCAAAGGTGTGAGGTGTACGCGAACGACCGGGGCCAGCTGGCCTCCCTGGTCGCGGCGACCGCCCGTTCGAACCGGAGCAGGGCGGACCAGGACCCGGCGCAGTGGTTGCCGCCGGGGCGGCAGATGAGCTGTGCCGGTATGGGGCGGAGTGGAAGGCGACCAAGCTCCGGTGGGGCTTGGCCGTGGATGGGGCCCGTGACCGGGCCGTACAACTTACGGGCCCTCACCTCGTTGCCGGGGGCGGGGGCCACTGCTTGGTGGGAGGTTTGCCAAATGGTTTCGTCTACCCCGACTGAGCAGCGTGTTTACGGCTCTGCGAGAGTCGACGGTCGGCGCTCGGGTGGGGAGCCCGCACTCAAGGGGGAGGGACGTATTTCATGTCGGAGCCGTCAGATTTTGTGGCCCGGTTGCGTGGGGAACAGCAGGCGCCCGGACGCGAGGAGGCGTTGCGCTTGGACCGCCTGGCCCGGCGCCGCCGGGTCCTGTTGGCCGTTGGCGCCGCGGTGCTCGGGCTGGCTGTGGTCGGGGGGTGGATCGTGAGTTCGACCGGTGAGCGGCCGGACGAAGAGCCGTATGCCCCGCAGGCGCTGGATGAGGCGATGTGGCCACCGCAATGGCCTGCAACGGTGCGGATGCCGTTCCGCGGGTCACCGTCGGCCGCATGGGCGGATGGTGTCGCAGGCATTGACCTTCCGGCGTCGGAAGCGGTGGGCGCGTTGACTTCCGAGCAGGTGGGTGACGTACTACGCAAGACCCGTGGGCTGTTGGTCGAGTCGAACCTCACCCCTCGCGTGGTGTCCGGCGGGCAGCCCGATGCGGAGGTGGAGAAGGTGCTCGCGCAGCCGGGGGACGGAAACGGTCCGCTGCGGTTTTTCACGCGCTTCGACCCGGACGAGGTCATGCTGCACGGCACTGTGATCAAGACGCGGGGATCGATGACCTACGAGGCCTCGCCGGCGGATGAGCTGGTGGTGCACACCGACTACACCTTCGTCTATCCGCTGGTGAAGGTATCGGGCGGTACCGAGGTGGTGCCGGGCGTCGAGGAGGTCACCCGGGTGGTCGTCCGGCGGCGTCTGGACTTGGTGGCCAGCGCTGACGGACGCCTGGCAGTACGTGAAGCACAGTGGCGGGCGGCCAACGACGACTGCCGCGTGCCGGAAGACGGTTACCTGCACCCGCTCTTCTCCAAGGAACGCGCGAAGGCACCGAAGTGGCCCACCCTCGATCCCTACGACACCGGGGTGCAACTCGCAGGCAAGGGCAGCTCCAGTCGAGAGTGCGCGACCCCGAAGCAGACGTAACGGGCGCGCGAGCCCACGGTGCAACCTCAGCGGGTCCGACGAGATCACCAAGAGGAGCACTTCTCGTCCATGCTGGCCGAGCGCCGCTGGCGCTTCTTGGCGATCTTCGGCTCGGATCTGCTCTCGCGGTCGCGCGGCACCTGTGTCCCGACCGGCCCGACGTCGGTCAGCACGGTCTTGGGCCGGACCCCGTTACGGGGGTTCCCACTGCGTACGCCCGCCGGGTCGTGCTTTCTCGTAGCCGAGGTGGGGTGGAGCGGTCCCAGAGTCGACACCGAGATCCGCCGGTTCTTTCGCAGACGACAGTTGTGTATTGACGTGCGGTACGGCTGAGGGGAGTCACCCACATTTGGGTGACTCCCCTCAGCCGTCGTCCGCTTGGCTGCCTTGGGCCGCTGCCGGAAGTTCGACTTCGGCAGCGGCCGGCTGTTGTGTGCTGTGGTGTGGGGTTATCCGATGGTGAGGAAGGTACTCCAGGGGTCTTCGTCGCGGCCGCTGACGTCGCCTGCCTTGCGGCGGTCTCCCTTGACGAGGTACTCGAATCCGTCGGTGGCGTTCACGGCCCAGAAGTCAGGGATCCCGTCGCCGTTGGTGTCGGGCGTGCCGAGGATCTGGGGGACGGCTGCCCTGCCCCAGCCCTTGGTGGCGTAGGTGATGTCGCTGCCTTCTTTGGAGTTGGCTGCTGCTTGCAGGGAGGTGATGTCCGCTCCGCCGTTGGTACCCGCTTTGCCCAGGCGGAGGGCGAGGGTGCGGTCGGCGTTGGAGTTGTCGCGGAAGAGCAGGTCGGGGATTTTGTCGCCGTCGATGTCCCGGACGCCGACGATGTCGCGCGTGGCCCATCCGGTCGCGAGTTTGCGGTAGGAGGCGAAGCTGGATCCGGTGTAGCCGGAGAAGAACCAGAATCCGTCGTCGTCCAGGGCGAACATGTCTGCGAGCCCGTCTCCGTCGATGTCCTCGGTGACGACGATCTGTCGGAGGGTCGCGGGGTTGGGCGCGCTCGCGGGCAGGATCATCTCCATGCGGCGTCCGACGTCGAACTGGCCGGTCCCCGTGCCCGGGTAGACGTAGAGCTTCCCGTCGGGCATGCGGGCGATGAGGTCGGTGATGCCGTCGCCGGGGTACCAGTCGGTGGAGTGTCCGATGAGTGCGGGCTTTCCGGTGGTGGGATCTTTCCAGTAGCCGGGCGGGACGGGCTTGCCGTTTTCGACTGCGCCGGGGATGTAGGCGTCGGTGTCCCCGATGTTGTCACCGGCGTAGGTGCGCAGGTTGCCGGCTGCGTCGATGGCGAGGAGGTCGGGATGTCCGTCGCCGGTGACGTCACCGGGTTTGTCGGTGCCCGGGCGAGGGCTGACGTAGAAGACGTACTCGGTGGGGACGGAGATGTTCCCGGCCTTGTTGACGGTGCGGACGTAGAGGACGTTCGGGCCGGCGAGATCGACTTGAAGTTTGATCGAGGCGAGGTCGTTCTGCCACGGCCAGGTCTTCTGGTCGTAGACGGGGTGGTTCAGGCTCCACTGGTACTCGCGGATGTCGGCCGCGGCGGTGCCGTTGCCGAGGACTTCGAGCCACTGGTCGGGGGTTCCGGCCGGGTTGAGGCTCCACTCGGTGGCGTCGGGTCCGGGTGCGGGGAAGTGCGATGAACGAACTGCGGGGCTGGCGGGGACGGTGTGGTCGACGGTGAAGGTGCACCAGCCGCCGCCTCCGGAGTCGAGGGGGCCGCTGCTGGACTGCCAGCCGTCCTTGTCGATCGCTCGGGCGAGCCAGAAGTACTTGTGGCCCGACGTGAAGGAGGTCAGGGGGATGGTTTTCTTGATCACTCCGCCGCTGTCGGCCGTGAGCCATTCGCTGGAGACGTCCCCTTGGCCGTTCGCTTCCCAGATCACGAGCTGGATCTTGTCGAGGTTGCCGTCGCGGTCGGTGGCCTTGACTTCGAACGTCACCTCGGTTTTTCCGATGCTGGTCCCGGGATCGTTCGTCTGGCAGGGGCCGCCGGGGGAGGTGCTCATGTTCGCCGCGACCGGGGTGTCGGGCGGGGTGTTGTAGACGATCTCCAGGAACGGTGCGGTCTCGCCGTTGGCCAGCAGCTTCTTCCAGTAGTACGAGTTGCCCTCGTTAGGGGCCGCGAAGCCGAGGGACATCGCGCCCCAGCGGTTGTTGGCCGCTTCCGCTGTGAGGCCGGTGATGTCGGGGGCGACCCAGTTGTCGGGGCAGGAGCTGTTGTACCCGTAGCCGGCGTCCTCCGTGGCGACCTTCCTGCTCCAGTAGGACGCGTTGTCCGTGTTGTTCCACGTGCTCGACGAGGTGATGAAAGGCGTCGAGTAGATGTCCATCGGCTTCCGGTCACACGACCAGGAATACGTTTGCAGGGCGTGGACGGAGGCCGACCGGATGCCGGCTCCGTAGAGCTCGCTGCCGAAATCGAAATTGAATATGGAGCGGGATGTTCCGCCTGTGGTGGACTCATAGCCGACGCGGGCTTCGTTCGTGCCACTCGCGTTGTAGTTCTGCCCGTTGTAGAAGCTGGAGTTGCCGGCCGTCTTGTAGAGCAGCGTCCAGGAGTGCTTGTGCCCCTTGAAAGAAGGGTCGACGAAGACCGGGTACACCGTCTCCGGAGCATTGAGGAGGGCGCTGTCCGGCGCGAGAGTGAGAGTGCCCTCGGACAGTGCGGCCTTGGCGACCTTCATCCTGGCACCCTCCGCACCCGCCAGGCCCGGCAGCGCCAGAGTGGGGTGCTGCTTGGCGGCCTCGGTGGGCTTCCAGGCCGGCTCGCCGTCGGTGGTGGCGACCTTGCCGGACGAGTCCCACATCAGAGGGGACGGAGAGCCCGCGATCTCTTCGTCCTTGTCGTTGCGGGCGCTGACCGCGCCGGACTCGGCATCGAGCTTGAAGGCGAGGTCGGGTGAGGACAGTCGGTACTTCAGCTCGCCCAGCAGTGAGTCGGCCGCGGCCTGCTTGTCCTTGATCACCAGGACGTGGGTGTAGCCGCCGTCCTGTGCCGTCAGCACCAGGTCGATGCCCGGGCGGACGTTCTCGTACAGCGCCCGGGGCCCATCGATCACCGGCTCGGGCAGGGCCTCGGGCCAGCTCACCACCAGCTCGTGGCCATCCGTGTTCAACCGCACCAGGTCGGTCCAGGTCGCACCTGGCGCGTCCTGCGTCAGCGACGCCCGCGTCACCCCTCGTGAAGCGCGCTTGGTCCCGGCACTGAACAGGACTCGACCATTGACCGCCTTGGCAGCGAAGCCACCGTCCACCCGCTCCAGGCGGGTGTCGATCGCCTTCCACTCCCCGTGCACCTTCGCCCGGATGGCCGACGAGGAAACCTGCTTGCGGAACAACCCGCCGGGCTGGGCCCAGGTGGTGGTGTTCGCGCTGCGCTCGGCCGTGACCTCGACTTCCTTGCCGCTCTGGTCAGCCAGCCGCCGAGCCTCCGGGGCCGTGACGTGTGCCTCGTCGCGGCCCCCCTGCGTCCTGGGCTTCCCCGCTCCAAGATGCACGCCGACCGGTACGGCGACGGCAACCGCGAGCAGGGCCGCCAGGCCGCCGAGGCTCCGGCGGCGCCGGAACCAGGGACGCGGCGGCACGTCGACATCGTTTGCCTCAGCAGCTGTTGGCGGACTCTCGTCCACGGAATCGCTGACAGACATGGCTGTACTTCTCCCCCCTCAGGGCGCCGACTTTCCTGCGTCCCTCGGCACTCACATGTGGTTTCGGCCATGGGCCGAACACTCGGAAGGCGCGCTCCCCGCCCGCCTTTTGCGCACAAGATGCGCGAGCCGAGCATGAACCATCCCTCCGACATCGTCATCCCAGGCCAGGGTCATTGGAATGGCATTTAGGGTTGATTTGTGCCGGATATCCATCGATATTGGGCGTCTTTGGTGACAAAGCCCACATCGGATCTGGGAACCATGGAGTTTCGAGTCGGCTGGCCGCAGAATCAGTTGGCTAATCATCAGTTTCTTGCCGTCCGTGTGACATCGCCGCGACGGCAGCTCGTGGGGGGTCCACATGCCGCCGTTCTCGGCGCATAATTTCCGCCTGCCCGGAAGTAGAAAGGCGCGCGCAACACGCGCGCGCCTTGCCGGGCGGACAGGCATCGCGCTGTCCGTTCTCCTGGTTGCGTCCGTTCTGCCCACCCAGGCATGGGCAGCGCCACCCGGAGACCGCAGCGGCGTCCAGCTGCCGGGCCTGCAGCCCGACATCAAGGCGAAACTGGACAAGGTCGCAGCAGCCAAACTCGAAGGCTGGGACGGCAAGGCCCAACCGCCTCCGCCCGGCTACGAACCATCCAAGGTCACTCCACCGAGCGCCGGTTCCGCGCCAGTGACCCTCACGTCGGCCACGGACGGCCAGCTGGTCCAGGCCGGCGCATTGCCCGTCAGCATCGGCAAGGCGTCACCCACCGAGAGCAACCCCACGCCGCCGGCCCCATCGGGTACGTGGTCGGTGGCGGTCGAGGCGCGCGCGGCAACGGAGGCCGCGAGCGTCGACGGCGCGCTCATCACCGTGACACCCCCTACCGGAGCCGCGACCCCGGTCGACGTCCAGCTGGACTACAAGCAGTTCAAAGACCTCTACGGCACCGAATGGTCGACCCGTCTGGCCCTGAAGCAGCTTCCCCAGTGCTTCCTGACGACCCCGACCCTCCCTGAGTGCTCCGTAGCCAAGGACATCCCGAGCACCAACGACGCCGCCGGCGGAACGGTCCGCGCCACCGTCGACCCGGCAACCGCACCGAGCCAGGGCCTGCGCACCATGGCAGTCGGCGGCGGCGGTCCGGTGGTTCTGGCCGCCTCCGACAGTGCTTCAGGCGCTGGCGGCACGTACACGGCGACCTCTCTGTCCCCGACCGGTTCCTGGACCGCGGGCGGCAGTGGCGGCGGTTTCTCATGGAGCTACCCGCTGACGGTTCCGGCGCCTCCTGCAGGCCCCGCCCCGAAGATCGCGTTCTCGTACTCCTCCCAGGCCGTCGATGGCAAGACGTCCGTGGCCAACGGCCAGGCGTCCTGGATCGGCGACGGATGGGACTACAACCCCGGCTTCATCGAGCGCCGCTACCGTTCCTGCGCCGACGACCGCGAGGCCAAGCCGAGCGCGCCGAACAACGACAACACCACCGACAAGAAGAAGTCCGACCTGTGCTGGGCCGGCGACAGCCTGGTCATGTCACTCGGCGGCTCGACGACCGAGCTGGTCCATGACGACGCCACGGGGCAGTGGATCCCCGCCTCCGACGACGGCTCCAAAGTGGAGCGTAAGACCGGCGGCAACAATGGCGCCCAGGACGGCGAGTACTGGGTGGTCACCGCCCGCGACGGGAGCCGGTACCACTTCGGTCGCCACGCGGTCGGCGCCCACGGTGATGGACAGACCACCACGGAATCGGTCTTCACCGTCCCGGTCTTCGGTAACCACGCCGGGGAGCCCTGCCACCAGAGCGAGTTCAAGGACTCCAGCTGCCAGCAGGCCTGGCGGTGGAACCTCGACTACGTCGAGGACGTCCATGGCAACGCCATGATCATCGACTGGGCCAAGGAAACAAACCGCTACGCCAGGAACCAGGCGTACAAGGAAAAGGACCCCGCCAAGGTCGGATACGTCCGCGGCGGCTACCCGGTCCGCATCCTCTACGGTCTGCGCTCCGACAACCTCGCCGGCGCCCCGGCCGGACGCGTCGACTTCACCGTCGCGGAGCGCTGCCAGGAGGAAGGCAGCACCAAGTGCGGCGATGCCCAGTTCGAGTCCAAGAACTACGGTGACAAGCAAGCGTGGTGGGACACCCCATCCACCCTGCACTGCAAGACGGACGCCGAGAACTGCTACGTCCCCTCGCCCACCTTCTGGTCCCGCAAACGACTCACCGGTGTCACCACCTACGCGCAGCGGACCTCCGGGTCCACGGCACTGTCCAAGGTCGACCAGTGGTCACTGACCCAGTCGTTCCCGAAGCAGCGCACCGACACCCACCCCCCGCTGTGGCTGGAGTCCATCACCCGCACCGGCTATGGCACGAAGGAAGGCCAGCCGGGCATCTCGCTGCCGCCCGTGTCCTTCATCGCCAACACGGTGGACATGCCCAACCGGGTGGCCACGAAGGCCGACGACGCGACGCCGGACTTCGACCGGCTGCGGGTGGAGACCATCCGCAGCGAGACCGGCGGCGAGACGTACGTCGACTACTCGGATCCGTGCCCTGTCGGCGGCAGTCACCCCGACCCGGACAAGAACACCACCCGCTGCTTCCCCGCCCACTGGTCCCCGGACAGTGAACTGGAGAAGCCTCCGCTGGAGTGGTTCAACAAGTACGTCGTCGACCGGGTCGTCGAAAAGGACCGTGTCGCCCGCCAGCCCGACGTCATCACCTCCTATACCTACGAAGGCGACGCCGCCTGGGCCAAGGAGGACGACGAGTTCACCAAGCCCGAGCTGCGCACCTACAACCAGTGGCGCGGCTACGCCAGCGTGGTGACCACCCGCGGTGTCGACGCGAACGCGGGCGGCCCGGAAGCAACCGAGCAGTCCCAGGCCCGCAGCCGCTACTTCCGAGGCATGTCCGGCGACGCCGGCCGCGCCAAGATCACGGTCAAGGACTCCACCGGCACTGAGGACCTCGGCGAAGACCTCCTCCAGTACCAGGGTCGGGCCTTCGAGACCATCACGTACAAGAAGGCGGGCGGCGCCATCGCCTCCCGCTCCCTGACCTGGCCCTGGAGCCAGAACACCGCCACCCGCAAGCGCTCCGGCACCACCGACCTGCTGGCCAACCGCTCTGGCGAAGCCCGCACGGACACCATCGAGACCATCAGCAACGGCGCCACACGGACGACACGCACCCGCTACTTCCACGAACCCACGTACGGCCTCGTTGACAAGGCCGAGACCGAGGCCGTGGAGCCCGAGGGAAGCGGCTCAAAGACCTTCGGCCAGACCTGCACGGCCACCACCTACGTCCACAACCCCACCAACAACCTGATCGGTCTACCCAACCAGACACGCACCACCGCCGGCACCTGCGACCAGGCAGCCACCGCGGCGCTGATCTCGGCGACCCGTACGTCCTACGATGCGCTCGACGCCTTCGGCACTGCGCCCACCAAGGGCCTCGTGCGCCAAGTCGACACGAACGACGCCGCCGGCACCGGCTGGATCACCACCGCACGCACCGACTACGACGCGCTCGGCCGCCCCGTCAAGGTGCTCGACGCCGCCGGTAACCCGGTGTCGACCGCCTACAGCCCGGCCACCGGGCCGGCCTTCTCCGTGACCAGCACCAACGCGCTCGGCCACACCACGACGAGCAAGCTCGACCCCGGCCGTGGCACGCCGGTGGAGACCACGGACGCCAACAACCGCAAGGTCACGACCGACTACGACGCGCTGGGCCGCTCCACTGCTGTATGGACGCCTTCGCAGAAGCCGGGCACGGACAAGGCCGCCTTCACGTTCAGTTACCAAATCGAGGTGGACCAGCCCCCGATCGTTTCCAGCAGCACGCTGCAGGACGACGGCACTTACACCAAGACCATCGCGATCCATGACGGTATGCTCCGCCCCCGTCAGACCCAGGGTGAGGCCCCTGGCGGCGGCCGTCTGATAACAGACACGTTCTACAACGCGAACGGCACCGTCCGGCAGACCAATAACGGCTACCACGCTGATGGGGCGCCGGACGAAAAGATCTTCGTGCCTGACTCGGTGACGGGTATCCCCAACTCCACCGAGATTGCGTATGACGGTCTTGGGCGGTCCCTGCGTAGCACCACGCTTCACCAGGGAGTGGCCCAGTACTCCGCCACCGTGCAGTATGGCGGGGACTGGACCCTTACCCGCTCAGCCATGGACCCGACGGGTAAGAGCCCTCTGGCAGGCAGTCGCGCGGCGCGAACGTGGACCGATGCCCTGGGGCGCAAGACTGCCATCGAATACGCGACATCAGCCGACGTCGGCAGTACCACCTGGAACAAGACCTCGTACGCCTACGACATCCGGGACAAACTGACATCGGTCAAGGACTCGGCCGCCAACCAGTGGACGTACGGCTATGACGCCCGCGGCCGCATGACATCGTCCAGCGACCCGGAGACCGGGGCGTCGTTCTTCGGCTTTGACAAGCTGGACCAGCAAGTCTGGGCCAAGGACTCCAGAGGCCGCACCCAGTACAGCGTGTACGACGCGCTCGGCCGTGTGACCGAACTCCATGACGACGCCGCGAACGGCCCCCTGGTGGCGTCCTGGAGCTTTGACACTGAGCATTTTCAGCGGCGAGTCTCCAGGGTGAGGATAGCTCTGGCGATTGACGTGAGTCTGTTCGGGCTGCAGCGGGCTTTGCGGAGGATGCGCCAGGTCTTGATCCGGGCGATGGCTCTCTCGACTGGCCATCGCATGCGGGAGTGGGCCCGGTTGCCGGACTTCTGTTTGGGTGTGAGGTCCTTGGCGGGCTTGCGGCGGTGGGGAACGGCCACGATGTCTCCTGCTCCCTGGTAGGCCTTGTCGGCCAGGACGGGGATGCCGAGCCGGATACAGGTGGCGATGATCCGGTGCCGGCGGGCCGCGGTCAGATCATGCACGCGCCCCGCCAGCGCCGGTGAGATCCACACTGGTGTTCCGTCGGGCATGGTGATGACCTGCAGGTTTACTCCGTGGCGGCGGTGTTTGCCCGAGTAGTCCGCGCGGCTGTCGCCGACCCGGTCGCATTCGGCGAGGGTCCCGTCCAGCAGGACGTACCGGGCGTGGGCGGCTCTCAGGGCCGCGGTCAGGCCGGGTGCCCGGGCGGCCAGGAGCGACACCACGCTGTGGACGTAGGCGTGGGCGGTGCCCACGCTGATCCCGAAACCGGCCGCGATCTGGTGCAGGGTCTCGTTCTTCTTCAGGTACACCAGTGCGGCCAGGGCACGCCCGGACGGCGGGAGCTTGCACCGCCGGTCACCCTCCCGGGTGACGATGAGCATCGTCAC
Organism: Actinobacteria bacterium OV450; assembly: GCA_001298555.1. Lineage (GTDB taxonomy): Bacteria > Actinomycetota > Actinomycetes > Streptomycetales > Streptomycetaceae > Streptomyces. The sequence continues at coordinate 166 of LJCW01000231.1, read as the reverse complement.
CCACTCCACGAGTGCATGCGGGACATCGAGTACGGCACGATACGGAACCAACAGAGCCCCACCGGTGAGTAGCTGAGCTTAGACAACTCGCTCAACACCGGTGGGGCTCTGCCCGTTCCGCAGCCACCTCCACGTCACCCGATCAGTGGCCCAGTTGAAAATGCTC